>CALKCP010000021.1 GCA_938083445.1 uncultured Ulvibacter sp.
AGCTGTGCCTCCAGTATGTAAAATTGTTGATTACCAAAAATTCTTGTACGAGCAAAAGAAACGAGATAAAGTCATGAAGTCTAAAGCGACTAAAGTGATTGTGAAAGAAATTCGTTTTGGACCTCAAACTGATGAGCATGACTATGAATTTAAAAAGAAACATGCTGTAAAGTTCTTACAAGATGGTGCAAAATTAAAAGCGTTTGTATTCTTTAAAGGAAGATCTATCATCTTTAAAGAGCAAGGACAAATTCTTTTATTGCGTTTAGCTCAGGATTTAGAAGAGTTAGGAAAAGTAGAACAAATGCCGAAATTGGAAGGTAAACGTATGATTATGTTTATTGCTCCAAAGAAAGTGAAATAATACTGGAAAATTTCCAGATAAAGATAATAAGCGAAAATAAAAACGAAGGAGAGATGCCTAAAATGAAAACCAAATCTAGTGCTAAGAAACGATTTAAGTTAACAGGTACTGGAAAAATCAAAAGAAAGCATGCGTTTAAAAGTCACATCTTAACAAAGAAGTCTAAAAAACGTAAGCTTAAATTGACCCATGATGGACTAGTCCATAAGGCCGATGAGAGTAATGTTAAGCAAATGCTTCGAATGATGTAATTGCCTTAACCGGTTAAAACAAATAAACATAACCTTGGAGTATGGCTTATTAAGTGTCTAATTGACCGCCTGCTACAAAAAACAATTAAAATTATGCCAAGATCAGTAAATTCAGTTGCAAAGAGAGCCAGAAGAAAAAAGGTTCTTAAGCAAGCCAAAGGGTACTTTGGAAGACGTAAAAATGTATGGACTGTTGCAAAGAACGCCGTTGATAAAGCGATGTCGTATGCATACAGAGACAGACGAAACAAAAAGAGAACATTTAGAGCTTTGTGGATTACGCGTATAAACGCAGGTGCACGTCAGCATGGAATGTCTTATTCTCAGTTTATGGGAGCCATGAAATCGAATGGAATTGAGCTAAATCGTAAGGTTTTAGCCGATTTAGCAATGAATCATCCAGACGCTTTTGAAGCCATCATAAATAAAGTAAAATAAGATATTAATACTATTATTTCGCTAAAAGCCCTGCTCATCTGAGCAGGGCTTTTTTTTTGACATAAAACCAGTAACTTAAAAAATTTCATATATTTAACAAAAAAAACAATGCATCTTCGAGTAATGCATCTTTTGTTTCTTCTAATTGTCTCGAGCAATTTTCTACTTGCCCAACAAGCGAGCGGTAAACACTATAAAATTAATAAGTATAGAACCATCTACCTTCCGTTGGGTGACATATCGTTTGCCGATAAATTAGTGGAATATAAAGTTGGAGATCCAGCTCCTTCAAGAAAGAACAGAGATAGCACGCAATGCCTAAATGAGCCTAACTATGTTGATTATACCACACCAAATTTTATTTCATTAGGCTGCGGTGGTATTTTAATATTAGAATTTACAAACAACGGGTTTATGAATTTGAAAGGTGATGATCTTTACATTTTTGAAGTGGCCCCTTCCAGAGAGTCGATGAGAATAGATGTTTCTACCGACGGTTTAGAATGGTTCTATGCTGGTCAGGTTTCGGGGGGAGCCTCTGCTATAGAACTCAGTGATTTCAATATCGAAACAGATGCTGTTTTCTATTTTGTTCGTATTACCGATTTAAAAGACACCTGTAATGGAAAAAGTTCGGGTGCCGATATTGATGCTGTTGGGGCAATAAATAGTGTCATTAAACTATCAATAGATGCAAATGTACTCTTTGATGTTGCGAAATCTGAATTAATTGAGGAAGCGAAATATACCTTAGACTCTGTTGCTGGCGTTATTCATCAAATTGATAAAGCCACCATATTGGTTGAAGGACATACAGATAGTGATGGAGGCGTGCACTATAATCAGCGTCTTTCAGAGCGGAGATGTTTGGCCGTCGAAAAGCAAATGAAATTGTTATTGGCCAACCAGGGATCTTACGACTATGATATAAACGGATATGGTGAACATAAGCCAGTAGCTCCAAATGATACTAAAGAAAGTAAAAAATTAAACCGAAGAGTTGAGATAACGGTGCTTCCTCCCAAAGAGTATTTCGAATCTTTAGATCAGAAAAACTAGGTTTTCTGTTTTTTCTTTTTTGCCGCAGGAAATAATACATTGTTAAGGATGAGGCGATATCCTGGTGAATTTGGATGCAATGCCAACTCTGTTTTAGGATCCCCTACCCTATGCTGGTAATCTTCTGGATCGTGACCGCTGTAGAATGTGTAAAACCCTTTCCCTTTTATTCCGTGGACATATCGTGCTTCACCGTTTGATTTATTCTCACCCATTATTAAAACATTCGATTTGATCTGGTCTCTAGAAAAAGAAGTGGTCTGCCCCATAAACCCTTTTACTAATGAGGTATGATTTTGAACTAACATAGAAGGAATTGGGTCCCATTTTGCAGAATAATCCATTAATGAAAAGTAATCTCGTTCCTTAGATATCTTTCTTTTGGTTGTCATGTCGATAGAAGAAAACTCATAAACCATTGGACTGCGTTCCAAAATATAATCTTTAAAGGCAAATGTTCTACTATAATCAATTTTACTCTGATACCCTGGCTCACTAGGGTCTCCATCAAACATAGGTTCACAGATATCTAAACCCTCTGCAGAGAGTGCAATATCGAAACTGTCTGTGGCGCTGCACATGGCAAACATAAATCCGCCGCCTATTACATAATCACGAATTTTCAAAGCCACATCTCTTTTTGCTTCAGACACTTTTGAATAGCCCAAATTAGCTGCCGATGCTTCCGCCTTCTTTTTTTCTTGAATGTACCAAGGGGCCGAGCGATAGGCTCGGTAAAATTTTCCGTATTGCCCTGTAAAATCTTCGTGATGTAAGTGCAACCAATCGTACAGTATTAATTGATCTCCTAAAACTTCTTCATCATAAATTACAGTATATGGTATTTCAGCATAGGTCAAGACCATGGTAACAGCATCGTCCCACGGAAGGTTTCCTTTAGGCGAATAAACGGCTATACGAGGCGCTTTTTCCAAGACCACAGCTTCCATATTTTTCGATGGACTGCTTATTTCAGTAAGAATTTCGTCAGTTTTTCCATTCGACAGAACTTCAAAAGAGATCCCTCTAACCTTACATTCTTTTCTTATAGCATCGGAATCTGGCAATAAAAAAGAACCGCCCCTATAATTAAGCAACCACTTTACTTTGACATTTTTTTCAAGTGTCCAATAGGTAAGTCCGTATGCTTTTAGGTGTTCTTTTTGGTCTTCAGCATCCATGGGTATTAAAATGTAGGAAGCTGTGGCGTTTATAGAAAAAAGAAATAGTAAAAAAACGGCAAAATATTTGGTCATGAGGCTAAGATAACGACAAAAAATGAGTCCTATTGACTCTCCATTCAGAATTAAGAAAAATTTAAAACAATATCGTTTATTTCAAATGCTACTTTGTTGTAGAAGGACATAAGCTATTCTGTATTATGGTACTTTTAGAAAGAAAAACGACTTCCTAAAAAGGGACTTCATTACCACCCTCCGACTTCAAATCATCGTTCATTGAGCTGCCAAATGCCTCGTTAGCCGATGGAAGGTTTTCAGGTTTAAAAGTGTCGTCGTTTGCCGCTGCATTCATACGAGAGTGGAATTCGGAAGGGTAATCAAAAGAATCTAGGTTTTCAAACTTTCCTAAATGACCAATAAACTTTAGTCGAATTTCATCCAGTCCTCCATTACGATGCTTGGCTATAATAAATTCTGCCTGCCCAGCGGTGGGGCTTCTGTCATCATCATCCCATTCATCAATTTTGTAATACTCGGGGCGGAAAATAAAAGATACAATATCTGCATCCTGCTCTATTGCTCCAGATTCCCTCAGATCGGATAGCAAAGGTCTTTTACTTCCTCCACGTGTTTCAACGGCCCGAGACAATTGTGAAAGTGCGATCACAGGAATATTTAGCTCCTTGGCCAAGGCTTTTAAATTTCTAGAAATAGTAGAAATTTCTTGTTCTCGATTCCCTCCTTTTTGACTACTACCCGCAGTCATTAACTGAAGATAATCGATCATAATTAGTTTTATTCCGTGTTGTGAAGCTAACCTTCTCGCCTTTGCTCTAAGATCAAAAATGGAAAGCGAAGGTGTGTCATCAATAAAAAGCGGTGCTTTTTCAAGACTTTTAACCTTTACATTAAGTTGCTCCCATTCGTGTTTTTCTAAATTACCCGTACGTAGTTTCTCTGAGCTAAGACCCGTTTCGGATGAAATAAGACGCGTTATTAGTTGAACCGATGCCATTTCCAATGAGAAAAATGCTACTGGTATATTGTGCTCAACGGCAACATTTCTTGCCATAGACAGGGTTAAGGCAGTTTTACCCATACCCGGCCTTGCGGCTATAATAATTAAATCACTTGGTTGCCAACCCGAAGTGAGCTTATCTAATTTAGTGAATCCTGATGGTATTCCAGAAAGTCCTTCCTTATTCGCTATTTCTTCAATTCTCTTTTTTGCCTGAATAACAAGATGCTGTGCCGTTTCAGAAGAGCGCTTAATATTCCCTTGTGTTATATCGTATAGTTTGGATTCTGCGGTGTCTAATAAATCAAAAACATCTGTGGTTTCATCATAAGACTCTTCAATAATTTCATTCGATATTTTTATCAAACTTCGTTGAATATATTTCTGCAGAATAATACGTGCATGAAACTCTATATGGGCAGATGAAGATACTTTTTGGGTTAGTTGAATGAGGTAAAATTCTCCTCCCGCTGCTTCCAGTTTTCTATTCTTTTTTAACTGAGACGAAACGGTTAATAAGTCAACAGGCTCACTATTTTCAAACAAAAGATGAATCGCTTCAAAAATATGTTGATGGGAATCTTTATAGAAAACCTCAGCGCTTAAAATATCAATCACCTCGTCAACTCCTTTTCGATCGATCATCATTGCTCCCAAAACAACTTCCTCTAAATCAATTGCTTGAGGGGGTATTTTTCCTTTTTCAAGTGAAATAACTTGCCCAGAACGTGCGGGGTATGAGGTTTTTGGCTGTACTTTTTCCATAGGAACGAATGTAAATAAATTGTTAAGAGAAAGCGTTTAAAATAAGAAATGGATATCAACCTGTCATTAACAAATCAACTGTTGAAAACTTTGTTTTATTGTTAATAAGGTACGAAAAAATCCAAAGCCAAAACTGAAGATTTTAGAAAGCACTGTTAATAGTACAACTAGGAATTGAAAACGCCCATTTTACTGTATTTTTCCATTCGTTGTGCAACAAGTTTCTTTGGTGATAAATCACTTAATTCTTTGTATGCTTTTTCAATAGCGCTAGAAACAGCTTCGAATGTTTTACTCCTATCGGTATGCGCACCTCCTAATGGTTCTTTTACTATAGAATCAATTAGTTTTTGTTTTTTCATATCCATTGGTGTAAGTTTTAAGGCTTCTGCCGCCTGTTCCTTAAACTCCCAACTTCGCCATAATATCGATGAACAACTTTCAGGGGAAATTACAGAATACCAAGTGTTTTCAAGCATTAATATAGAATCACCAACGCCAATTCCCAAGGCTCCACCACTAGCTCCTTCTCCAATTATAACAACTATAATTGGCACTTTAAGACGCGTCATTTCGAAGATATTCCTTGCAATCGCTTCCCCTTGCCCGCGTTCTTCAGCTTCAAGGCCCGGATACGCTCCAGGGGTATCAATAAGGCATACAACAGGCACATTAAACTTCTCTGCAGATTTCATTAAGCGCAAGGCTTTACGATACCCTTCAGGGTTCGCCATTCCAAAATTTCGATACTGACGTGTTTTTGTATTGTACCCTTTTTGCTGTCCTATAAACATATAACTTTGACCAGCGATTTTACCAAGACCACCAATCATGGCTTTGTCATCTTTGAAATTTCGGTCTCCGTGTAACTCTAAAAAAGAATCGCCACATATGGCCGTAATGTAGTCCATGGTATAAGGCCGATTTGGATGTCTAGAAAGCTGGACACGTTGCCACGGTGTTAAATTTTTATATATTTTTTTTTTCGTTTCATGTAACTTTTTTTCAATCTGCGTACAAGTGTTAGAGACGTCTACGTCACTATCCTCACCTATTTGGTGTGCTTTTTCAAATTGCTCTTGTAGCTCTTTAATTGGTAATTCAAAATCTAGATATTCCATAATAATTTTCCAAGAGGATTTTGTATAATGTACAAATATAAAATATTGTTTTCAGCTAAAAGGTAATCCGCTTTTTTTTCTTTTAACTGAGGTTTTAATTATTCCGTTTACAACAACAGTCGCAAGTATTAAACCCGCACCGTAGTAAAACCCTTGGCTCATATTTTCTGAATCTCCCAAGATCAGTAGCGCTAAGAGAATGCCATATACAGGCTCCATATTAATGGTAAGCATAACCGTATAAGGACTAATCCACTTCATTACATGTATGGATGCTATGAAAGCATATGCCGTGCAAACCGAAGCTAGTATTAAAAGAAGTGTCCAGTCGTTGAATGTGAGTTGAAAAAATGCTGCGCTGAAACTGCCACTCAGCGCCAAATAGATGGTTATAAAAAGTGAGCCAAAGAAAATTTCATAAAAGGAAATGACAGAGGCCTCATATTTTGCGGCAAACTTCCCATTAATAACTGAGAATAAGGCTCCCAAAAATGACGAACAAAGGGCTAAAATAATGCCCCATAAATTCTCAGCCTCAACTTTAAAAATGATATAGAGTCCCACGACAACGATGAGCCCGAAAAGAACTTCATACCAAACGACTTTTCTTTTGTAAAAAATAGGTTCCAATAATGAGGCAAACAAGGCTCCTGTGGACATCGTGGCCAAGGTCACGGATACATTTGAAATCTTTATGGCACCAAAAAAGGCAAGCCAATGTAAGGCTATAATCACTCCTGCTATTAAGAAACCAGCCAAGACCTTCGGTGGGAACTGCAAGTCTTGTTTTCTAAACTTTATATATAGGAACATAAACCCAGAAGCCAATAACATTCTGTACCACACTAGAGGAATAGCATCTATTGAAATCAAAGCTCCCAAAACAGCGGTAAATCCCCAAATAAAAACTATGAAATGTAAATGAAGGTAATTATATAGTTTAACGTTTGGCATTTCGTAAAAGATAAATTGCAAGCACGGTAAAAACCATGTTTGGAAACCAGGTTGCTACTATTGGTGAGAAATTACTTTGTTCTGCCATCGTACCAAATATCTTATCAAAAAAGATAAATATCATACCTATTGCAATACCCAGGGCTAAGTTTACCCCCATGCCACCTCTTCGTTTTATCGATGATACTGCAACTGCAATAATGGTTAGAATAAAAACGGATATTGGCAAACTCCATCGCTTCTGACGCACAACTTCATATCTATTAATATAAGAAGAACCACGCGCTTTTTCACGTTTAATGAATTCATTTAGTTCGGGTAAATTTAGAGTCTCGGCAATATATTCTACGGGAGTTAAATCTTCAAGCTCAAAACTAAAGACCGTATCTAATTTAGCTTCATTTTGAATAATATCATCATTCTCCCCGATGATTCGCTTGGAATAATTACTTAAGGTGTAAGAACTGTCCTCTACATTATACTTGATTCTTTTAGCCGCGATTTTGTAAATCATTTTATTCCCCTCGAAATGTTCTAAAGTAAAATTACTTCCCGATTTATTCACGATGTTAAAGTAACTTACATAAATGTAATCGTTGTCATTAATCTGTCGGTAAACATTGGTTTGATCTCTATCTTTTTTACCCTTACTAATATAATCGTAGTGAAATTTATTGAACCCTTGGCTTGCCCTAGGAGCCAGATACATTCCTAAAACAAATCCAAAAGCACAGACGATAGTCGCACCTATTAAATACGGTCTTAAAAAACGGTAATATGAAACGCCACTACTTAAGAAAGCAATAACTTCTGTATTATTGGCCAATTTTGATGTGAACCAAATAACTGAGAGAAATAAAAACAACGGAAATAATAGATTGGCAAAGTATATTGTAAAATCCAAGAAATACAGAAGCACCTCAATTAGCGGAACGTCATTCGCTAATATCTTATCTATTTTTTCTGCAAGATGAACTGTAATACCAATTGGAATGAAGAGCAATAGTAATAGAGAAAACGTCCCTAAATATTGTTTCAATATGTATTTATCTAAAATACTTAGCATCCGCTTATAAACGTTTATCCATTTGTTGCACCATCCTGTTTTTCCAAGAGGTAAAGTCGCCTGCTAAGATATGTTTTCTCGCCTCACGAACCAACCACAAATAAAAACCCAAGTTATGAATAGTTGCAATCTGTCGCCCTAGCATTTCATTTACAGTAAATAAATGGCGCAAATATGCCTTTGAGTATTCGGTATCCACCCAAGTAATGGCCATTTCATCAATAGCTGAAAAATCGGCTTCCCATTTTTTATTCTTAATATTTATTGTTCCATGGGCTGTAAACAACATTCCATTTCGACCGTTTCGGGTAGGCATCACGCAATCGAACATGTCAATTCCCAAAGCAATATTTTCAAGAATATTAATCGGGGTGCCAACACCCATTAAATAACGCGGTTTATCCTTGGGAAGTATCGCTGTTACGACATCTGTCATTTCGTACATTTCTTCAGCCGGTTCTCCAACCGAAAGACCACCAATGGCGTTCCCTTCTGCTCCAACCGATGCTATATACTCGGCAGATATTTTTCTAAGATCTTTATAAGTGCTTCCTTGAACGATAGGGAAAAAGGTCTGATTGTAGTCGTACATTAAAGGGGTTTTATCCAAATGACTTATACATCGGTCCAACCAACGATGTGTCATGTGCATCGATCGTCTTGCGTAATTATAGTCGCATGGATATGGTGTGCATTCATCAAAAGCCATTATGATATCCGCTCCAATTGAACGCTGAATTTCCATGACATTTTCAGGTGTAAAAAAATGATAACTGCCGTCAATGTGAGATTTAAACTTCACACCTTCCTCTTTAATTTTGCGATTAGCCGATAACGAATACACTTGATAACCGCCACTATCTGTTAAGATATTCCGGTCCCAGTTCATAAACTTATGCAAACCCCCAGCCTTTTCTATAATCCCTGTTTTTGGCCTGAGATATAAATGATAGGTGTTCCCTAAAATAATATCCGGATTTATTTCTTCTTTTAATTCCTTTTGATGTACTCCCTTAACCGTTCCAACAGTACCAACAGGCATAAATATTGGTGTTTCTATGGTCCCATGGTCTAATGTTATTGTGCCAGCTCGCGCTCGCCCATTGACATCAGTGGCTTCTAATTTAAACTGCATCTTCTTTTTTTCTTAAAAACAAAGATACCATCAATTGTAAAACTTACTGATGAAATTACTAAAAAGTGTATGCTCTAGTTGACTTATTCCTGTTTCTGAAACAGAAAATCTACACATTTATTTAACATGTTAACTAAATCCATAAAATCGTTAATAACTGCTTATAAATCCACTTTGCCCCACCTATTGAATACCTTACTTTTGGTTCGGTAAAACTTAAATCAAACTATGTCAGAATTAGAGCAATTAGAAGCATTAGTAACACAAGTCCGCAGGGATATTCTGCGACAGGTACACAAGGTAAATTCTGGACATCCAGGAGGATCTTTGGGCTGTACTGAATTTTTAGTAGCACTATTTAAGGAAATAATGGATCGCAAAGACGAGTTCACTATGGATGGAAAAGATGAGGATATTTTTTTCTTATCAAACGGTCATATTTCCCCTGTTCTTTATAGTGTTCTAGCACGAACAGGATATTTTCCAGTGGAAGAATTAAATACATTTCGTTTACTGAATTCAAGACTTCAAGGACATCCAACAACGCATGATGGATTGCCAGGTGTTCGAATAGCATCAGGATCGTTAGGCCAAGGAATCTCAGTAGCTATTGGTGCTGCCACAGCGAAAAAACTAAACAATGATGCACATTTAGTCTATGTGCTTTGTGGTGATGGAGAGCTTCAAGAAGGCCAAAACTGGGAAGCAATTATGTATGCGGCTGGTAACAAAGTTGATAATCTGATTGTCTCAATAGATTTAAATGGGCAACAGATTGATGGTTCTACAGATACGGTTTTACCAATGGGCAACATAAAATCCAAATTCGAAGCTTTTGGCTGGGATGTATTAGATATAGAAAGTGGCAACGATTTAAATGCCATCGTCGATGGAATGAAAAAAGCAAAATTAAGAACAGGAAACGGAAAGCCTGTTTGTGTTTTACTTCATACGGTAATGGGAAATGGTGTCGATTTTATGATGCATACGCATGCCTGGCATGGCAAAGCACCCAGCGATGAACAATTAGAAATTGCCTTAACTCAAAACCCAGAAACTCTTGGAGATTATTAAAACGGAAAAACCCATAATGAAAAAACATACAAATACAGGAAATAAAGATACGAGATCGGGTTTCGGTGCCGGTTTAACTGAACTAGGAAAAACAAATGAAAACGTGGTTGCTCTTTGTGCCGATCTTACCGGCTCTTTAAAAATGGATGAATTTAAAGAAAACCATCCTGAACGATTCTTCCAAGCAGGAATTGCTGAAGCAAACATGATTGGAATGGCGGCAGGAATGACCATTGGAGGAAAAATTCCTTTCACTGGGACTTTTGCAAATTTTTCAACGGGTAGGGTATATGACCAGATTCGACAAAGCGTAGCTTACAGTGAGAAAAATGTGAAAATATGCGCATCTCATGCGGGTATAACCCTCGGAGAAGACGGAGCGACACATCAAATACTGGAAGATATAGGCTTAATGAAAATGCTGCCAGGAATGACGGTAATTAACACATGCGACTATAACCAAACCAAGGCCGCGACTATTGCCATTGCGAAACATCACGGTCCTGTTTATTTGCGTTTTGGAAGACCAAAAGTGGCAAACTTTACACCTGAAAATCAAAATTTTGAAATTGGAAAAGCTGTAGTTCTTCAAGAAGGTACAGATGTTACAATTATTGCTACAGGCCATTTGGTATGGGAAGCCTTGTTGGCTTCAGAAATATTAATGGAACATGGCATTTCTGCAGAAGTAATAAATATTCATACCATAAAACCACTTGACAAAGATGCTATTCTAAAAAGCGTTGCTAAAACGCAATGTGTGGTGACGGCTGAAGAACATAACTATCTAGGTGGCCTTGGTGAGAGTGTTGCTCGTGTCTTGGCAGAGAATGCTCCAACCCCACAAGAGTTTATAGCCACTCAGGATACTTTTGGAGAATCTGGAACACCAGCGCAGCTGATGGACAAGTACGGTCTCAATGCCGATGCGATTCAAAAAGCGGCTTTAAAAGTTATCGCACGTACATAGTCTTTTTTTGCTCCTACTTGCCTTTCAATGACATTGGCAAGCAATAAAAAAGCCTCGCTTTGCGAGGCTTTTTTATTGCTTTATTCGGAAAAACCTAACTAAATCTCTGCATCTAGGTAATCTGGTATACCATTGGCATTAATATCCGTAAATGTAGTTGTCGTTATCGTTGTAGTCATTGTTTCTCTATCCGTCTCTCTTTTTCTTTCCACCTCGTTTTCCGCGAGAATAGGATTAACCCCGCCTTCAAGTACAATGTAAATATTTTCTTCAACCTCGTTTTTAGTCAATCTTCCATCCCCGTCGTCGTCTACGTCGGCATAATTTGGCAATCCATCTTCATCGGTGTCATCATTAAAAACATTACCATCCCCATTTAAATCTTCATAAATGGATGGCACTGTATCACCTTCTTGATCTCCTAGCTCAGTCCCATATAATTGAAAAGAAAAAATCAATTGAGAATATACTGGAATCCCGGGAGGTGGGGCTGAATAATATCCAAGTCCACTTGGTATAAAGACAGCTCCAACACCATAATTCTCAAAAGTCACTGTTCCATCAGAGTTTGAAATGTATCCGGTAGACGCATTCATTTCAATCAAAGCTTCGGTTAGACCAGGAACAACTCCTGTTAAATCAAATCTTACGGGAACGACAGAGCTATCAAATACACTGGAATTATTATATCCAGTTTCATTGTTTAAATAGGTTCCTTCGTAGGTAATTGTGGTTACATCTGGAAAATTTGGTGACGCTCCTTGACCTGCTACTGCCGTTAAATAGTAAAAGGTATAGGTCGCCGTCTCATCAACTCGATCCGTGACGGTTTTTGAAGAAACTTGATCTGAAAGCGGTGTTTTTGATGCATTTTCACCAGCAATGGTGTCAAATTTTATTCGGAAGTTAAAATCTACTGGCGGATTGTCAAATTCTTCATAATTATAGAAGTGAGTAGCCAAGTACGTCTCAATTTCGATCGTTGAATCCAGTGCTTCTTCCCCTCGATCTCGTGGTGGTATGGCATCAACACTATCGTCATCCTTACAAGATAAAACTGAAAGGAAAATAAACCCCATTACTGTAAATACATGACATGCTTTCTTCATTCGTTCCTTTTTGAGGGCGCAAGATACAATTTTCTAGTATTTTTGCTAAATAGATTAACGTAGTTTTTAAGGTATTTGAATGAGAGTTGATAAATATTTGTGGTGCATACGATATTACAAAACGAGGAGCATTGCTACAAAGGCGTGCAAAAAAGGTGCTGTGCGCGTAAATGACGTCGTTGTAAAAGCTTCTCGAGACGTATATCACGGCGATGCGATACGCGTTAGAAAGAATCAGATAAATTACGCATTACTTGTTTTAGATTTACCAGAAAGTCGCCTTGGGGCCAAATTGGTTGATATGTATCGAAAAGATACAACCCCTAAAGAAGCATTCGAACAAAATGAACTCCTAAAGTACTCAAAAGCGTATTATCGTAAAAAAGGCGTTGGCCGACCCTCTAAAAAAGACCGTCGCGATCTCGAAGACTTTACTCATTCTGAAGAAGAATAAACTCGTATCATTTAGTATATTTGAACAATAAATCACTCTTAAATGGCTCAAAATTGTACCGTAATTCTCGATGAGAAGCAAATTGCCCATAAGCTAATACGTATTGCCTATCAAATTTACGAGTCGAACGTGAATGAGGAAGTTATTATTATCGCTGGAATTAAAGAGAATGGGGTAATCCTTGCAAGAAAACTAAAAGTAATTGTTGAAAGAATTTCCCCTGTAAAAGTGGAACTCTGCGAGGTTCATATCGACAAGAAGAAACCTACGAACGCGATTAAAACATCTTTATCTCCAGATGTTTATAAAAACAAGTCGCTCTTGTTGGTGGATGATGTGTTGCATTCAGGAACGACCCTTATCTATGGTGTCAAGCACTTTTTAGATGTTCCATTGAAGCAATTTAAAACGGCCGTTTTAGTGGATCGAAACCATAAGAAATATCCAATAAAAGCAGACTTTAAGGGGATTTCTCTATCGACCTCTATTAATGAAAACGTTGCCGTAATTTTTGAAAAAAACAACAATAGAGTAATCTTAGAATAGGATAGAGATAATTTTTTCTGCTATTTTTTTAACTGAACCATTTTCAGCATCAATATTGAATGTCGCTTGATTATAATAAAAAGACCTTTCAAAAAGATGCTTTCGTATAAAATCATTTAAATCCGTTTTATCTGAAATGTGTGCAATAAGGGGTCGTTTTGAACGCTCAGCGAATAAGCGATCTACCAAAACAGCTACGCTCACTTTTAGGTAAATAGCAACCGTGTCTTTTTGATTCGTTATAAACGACATGGTATCCCCATAACATGATGTACCTCCTCCCGTTGAGATTAAAACCTTGGTTTCGGAAGACAATAGTTCTTTCAAAATTCTATTTTCCATTTTCCTAAAATATATTTCTCCTTTCTCTTTAAATATTTCCGAAATGGAGGCTTCCTCTAAAAGTTCAATGTGTCTGTCAAGATCGATAAATTTGTACCCTAAAGTGACTGCCAGATCGATTCCGACGGCAGATTTACCGCTACCCATGTATCCTATTAAAACTATTTTCATATAAAAAAAATTCGTTCCCGCTCACTTTCAAGGGGTTTGATAATATTCTTCAAATTTAATTTAAAATACCTTTGAAAGTATAATTAAATCATAGTATATTTGCAGCCGCAATCAAGAAAGACCTGATAGCTCAGTTGGTAGAGCACCTCCCTTTTAAGGAGGTGGTCCTGGGTTCGAGCCCCAGTCAGGTCACAAAAAGTTAAACAGCTGTGTTTAACTTTTTTTTCACCCAAAAATTAATTTTGAGAAATCAAGATGTAATGTATTTACCCGGGTGCTGGAATTGGTAGACAGGCATGGTTGAGGGCCATGTGTCCTTTAGGGCGTGTGGGTTCAAGTCCCATTCCGGGTACAAATAGTATGTTAGAAATTTTATTACGCTACTTAAACTTTTAAAAACAAGCTCAAACCTTCCGCTTTCTTAACTACTTTTAGTATCTTTTCTAAAATATTTTAGAGACTCTATGAATGTTAAATCGCAATTCAGTATTAAAGATTTAGAGCATTTAAGTGGTGTCAAAGCGCATACCATTAGAATATGGGAGAAGCGCTATAGCCTTCTGGAACCGCAGAGAACAAGCACGAACATTAGAACCTATACTATTGAAAATCTCAAAAGATTACTCAATATTACATTCTTATACAACGACGGCTTAAAGATTTCTAAAATTGCCTCACTTCAGAATGAAACAATTCACGAATTAGTTGAAAAACGAGCAATCGCAAACAAAGAAGAGTTTGCAATCAAGGCTTTTAAGACCTCCATGTTTGAATTAAATGAAGGACTATTTAACAAAACATTTCAAGATCTAGAAGCACATAAAACATTGAGTGAAATATTTTTGAATGTTTTCATGCCGTTTCTTATGGATATAGGATCATTATGGCAAACAAGTGTAATCCGCCCTAGTCATGAAAGCTTTATAACCGAACTAATTAAAAGAAAACTGCTGCTTCATATTGAAATGGAATCGCAAAAAGCTAAGGATCAAGGAAATCCTCTTTTTATTTTGTTTCTACCCTATAAAGAGGTTCATGAACTTGGCATCTTATTTACCAATTATGAAATACTCAGCACAGGCTTCCAAACAATCTACTTGGGTGTAAACACTTCTTTAGACAGCCTTAAAGACCTTATTGACACAAACAGAGACATTGTTTACGTTTCTTATTTAACGATGCGACCCGAAGGGATGAGTTTAATTGAATATGTCGATACTTTCCAAACTACAGTTTCTAATGGTCAAACTTCAAACTTGTGGTTATTAGGAAAAAAATCTAAAACTACAGATCTCCATAAACTAGCCTCAAATGTTAGTATCATTAATGGTTTTCCGGAATTAACCAATAGGCTAGAAAAATTGAAAGAGAACTCTCAAAAAAAATCAAGAGCAGCGCATCACAAATTACGGATCCTATAAGGGTATTGCAGGCAGTCTTTGTTTTGGAAAAGAGCTACATAGACCATAAATCAACTGTCTACTCTGTTAGCAAACCATCCAGTACTTCATGAACCTTTTCACTATTCCAGTTTGCTGCACCTTTCTCATCGATCACCACTACACCGCTTTTTGAAATAACATAAGTAGCGGGAATGGTACTTGATCTTAAGACCTCTGGCGCAGCTTGAGTCATTCTATATACAGGAAAACTATAGGCGTTTTTTTCAATGAATTCAAGGGGCTTTTTGCTGGCTTCAGAGGTTACAAAATAAAAATCTACGCTATCAGCATAAGACTCGTACAGCTTTTGCATAGAAGGCATCTCTGCAACGCACGGCGGGCACCAGGTTGCCCATAGGTTTAAAACAATAACATTTCCTTCAGATTGAGAAAAATTGGCTTGCTTATTATCTAGCGTTCTTAAATTCCAATTGTACTCATTTAACACAAGGCGATCGGTTTTGTCTACTTCAGAAGGACTCAATGCTATTATCCTATTAAAGTACACTTTTATAGGCATTGCCGTCTGTGGGATAAGAAGCAAGGCAACACCCACAAAAAACACTATATTTTTCCAATATTTTTTAAAGAAACCCATAAATCAAATTTAAATAAAAACTGAATTGAAAACTCATTTTTTAACAAAGAACACTTCGCTTTAAAATAAAAAAGCTACGTCTGTAATATGCCGACTCCTTCCTATACCTAAATTTTCTATGGTCGGTATAACGAGTATCACCTTGCCTTCCATTCGCATAAAAAGAATGTCGTACCTTCGGTAGAAATAATTGTTCCATTCATCTAAATATTATTCTAAATTTGCTGGTGTTCGCTTTAGAAGAAAGGTGTTATAATAATTGAAGAAAAATATGAGTTCAAGAAGAGATTTTGTTAAAAAGACAGCCATTATAGGCGCAGGAATTACAATCGCTCCAAGTTTGACTTTTGGAAACAATAGCGAATCCTCAAAGGACAGGTTAAATGTCGCGTTTATTGGTGTTGGATTGCGTGGAACAAACCATCTAAACAATGTCTTATTAAGGGAGGATGTAAATGTTGTGGCTATTTGTGACATTGATGAAAGGCGCAATACTATTGCTCTGGAAATGATAGCCAAAGCGGGGCAAAAAAAGCCAAAGGTATTTGGTGAAAATGATTACGATTACAGAAATATGTTAAAGCTATCTAAAATTGACGCCGTGATAATTTCCACCCCTTGGTTATGGCATACTAGAATGGCTAAGGATTCTATGAGAGCAGGAAAGTATACCGCTGTTGAAGTTTCTGCATCGAACACCCTGGAAGAATGCTGGGATCTTGTAAATACTCATGAAGAAACAGGTTCGCATTTGATGATTTTAGAAAATGTAAACTATCGCAGAGATATTATGGCAGTTCTAAATATGGTGCGCCAAAATCTATTTGGTGAACTGGTTCACTTTAGATGTGGATATCAGCATGACCTTCGCTTTGTAAAATTAAACGACGGCAAAACTGCCTATGGTAAAGGTGTCGAATTTGGCGAAAAAGGAATTTCCGAATCAGCATGGAGAACACAGCATTCATTACTTCGCAATGCCGACGTATACCCAACTCATGGAGTTGGACCAATCGCTACCATGTGCAATATTAATCGTGGAAATCGCTTTATGTCTATCACATCAAATGCTTCCAAAGCAGTTGGAATACACAATTATATCGTAAAAAACGGCGGTGAAGATCACCCAAATGCGAAACTAAAATTTAAACAAGGTGATGTAATCACATCCACCATAGAAACTGCGAATGGCGAAACCATCATTGTAACACACGATTGTAACTCGCCACGCCCCTATTCGTTGGGATTTCGGGTACAAGGCAGTGAAGGGCTTTGGGAGGTTGACGGAAATAGGATTTATATTGAAGGAAAAGCTCAAAAACCACATCAGTGGGACGATGCAAACGAATGGCTTGAAAGATACGATCATCCTCTGTGGAAAAAGTATGGTGAAAAAGCAACTGGGGCTGGTCACGGTGGAATGGATTTCTTTGTGATGCAGGCCTTTATAGAATCGGCTAAACAAAATATTGCTCCCCCATTAGATGTATACGATGCGGCTGCTTGGAGCGCTATTACTCCCTTATCTGAAATTTCAATTGAGAATAATGGAGAGCCTCAAGACTTTCCAGATTTTACTCGTGGAAATTGGATAAAAAGGAAACCGTATCACTGGATGAAAGACACGTACTAAACTAAATAATTCGAATTATATGTCACAGTTAAGTGTTTCAGCCCCAGGTCGTATTTGCCTTTTTGGGGATCATCAAGATTATTTAGGTCTTCCAGTTATTGCTTGCGCTATAAACAGGCAAGTTATTCTTTCAGCAGAAAAAAATAATGAGGGTATTTTCCATATCATCATGCCTGATATTTCTTCAGAAAGGAAAATTGATATTTATGAAACATTCGACATTTTAGAACCTCAGGACTATTTCGCTTCCGCTATGCGTGTGGTAAGAAGATACGGCTGTAATCCATCAATTGGATACACACTAACATTAAAAAGTAATATTCCTATCAACGCAGGGATATCAAGTTCTTCCGCTATTGTTGTGGCTTGGGTGCATTTTTTACTGAAGGCTTTTGGCTGCGATCATCCCATTAATCAAACATGTATTGCACAACTTGCTTATGAGGCTGAAGTTGTGGAACATCATTCTCCAGGAGGTAGAATGGATCAATATACTAGCTCCATCGGAAATATTATCTATATCGATACAGCTAAGGATGATGCGTTTCAAACTATCGGAACTTCTATGGAAGGTTTAATTTTAGCTGAATCGGGAATCCCTAAACAAACCCTGGGCTTACTTTCACATTTAAGGGGACATGCAACCAATGCCATTGCAACTGTAGCGAAAAAGGTCGACAACTTTAATATAGCACAAGCTAAGTTAGAAGATTATGAGGTGTTGAAAGGGCATCTTTCTGAAGAACTTCAGCCCTATTTTTATGCAGCGATTAAAAACCATAGCATTACTCAAGAAGCTATTACTGCATTTAAAAATAAACCACTAGACCACAAACATATTGGCCATCTTATGAGTGCCCATCACCAAGTATTGAAAGATGTTTTAAAGATTACGGTTCCAAGAATCGACGCTATGATTGAAGCTGCCTTAAAAGCCGGAGCATACGGGGCTAAGATTGTTGGATCTGGAGGAGGCGGAAGTATTGCTGCCTTAGCACCTCCAAGCAAAAAACTTGACGTTATAAATGCAATACTTGAAAGTGGGGCAAAAGATGCGTATGAGGTCTTAGTCGCTCAAGGCACACAATCAAATTAAACAGGATGATGCACGACAATTTAATTATATTAGCTGGAGGAGCCTCTTCTAGGATGAAGAAATCGATGGCCTCTGCTACTCTTTCCGAAGCAGAAATTAAATCTGCTAACTCTGTTAGTAAGGCACTTATTGGAATCGGAAAAGACAATCGCCCAATCTTAGATTATCTGCTTTTTAATGCTGAAAAAGCTGGGTTTAAAAATGTTTTCATAGTTGTGGGGGAACATTCTGATTCCTTCAAGAAGCACTATAGAGAAACATCAGAGAATGCCTTTCATAATCTAGCGTTACATTTCGCAACGCAGTACATACCCAAAGGAAGGATAAAGCCATTTGGCACGGCAGATGCCTTGTCACAGGCTTTAGGTCAATATCCGCATTTACAAAACGAAACCTTCACGGTCTGCAACAGTGATAACCTATACTCTGTAGATGTCTTTAAAGCGCTTCGTAAGAATAAAGATGCGAACGCCTTTATTAGCTATGATCGTGACGGACTATTATTCACAATGGAGCGAATTTCTAGATTTGCCTTGGTTCTTTTGGATGCTGAAAATTATGTGTCTAATATCATCGAAAAACCTTCCGAAGATAAGGTAGAAGGCTATAGGGATATTCATGGTAAATTTCGAGTTAGCATGAATATTTTTAAACTGAATGGTAGCGAGATATACCCCTTTCTCCTTCATTGCCCTATTCACCTTGAACGGAATGAGAAAGAACTTCCTTCAGCGATTTTAAATATGTGCAAGAACAATCCAAAGGCTTTAAAAGGAATTCCCTTCAACGAACATGTGCCAGATCTCACTTCGAAAGAGGATATCGAAATTCTTAAAAAATACATTGAAGTGCACTTTCCTGCATAAAAAAAACTCCCTTACCTATAAAGGCAAAGGAGTTTTTAATAGCCTTCTTAGTCTTAAGCGTTTTGCTTTTTAATCAAGTTTAATGCAGAGCCTTCTCTATACCACTCAATTTGAGAATCGTTATAGGTGTGGTTTGCAATAATTACATCCTTACTTCCGTCTTTATGCATAACTTCAAGCGTTAGGGGTTTCCCTGGCTTAAAGTCTGAAATATCTACAAAGCTGAAAGTATCATCTTCTTGTATCAAGTCGTAATCGGATTCATTTGCGAAAGTCAATCCTAACATTCCTTGTTTCTTAAGGTTTGTTTCGTGAATTCGTGCAAACGACTTCACCAAAACTGCAGCAACACCTAAAAATCGTGGTTGCATAGCCGCATGTTCGCGCGAAGATCCTTCTCCATAATTATGGTCTCCAACAACGATTGTTTTAATTCCTGCCGCCTTATAGGTTCTTTGCACGTCTGGCACACCACCATATTCGCCATCCAATTGGCTTTTTACAAAATTGGTCTTTTTGTTAGAATCATTGATGGCGCCAATTAATGTATTGTTTGAAATATTATCCAAATGCCCCCTGTATCGCAGCCAGGGTCCAGCCATTGAAATATGGTCTGTTGTGCACTTCCCAAAGGCTTTTATAAGGAGTTTTACCTGCTGTAAATCGTTGTCCTGTATTGGTGTAAAAGGCTCCAATAACTGCAACCTTTCTGATGTTTCATTCACCTTTACAACAATACCGCTGCCATCGACAACAGGCTCTAAGTATCCTGCATCTTCAACATCAAATCCATCCGGTGGCAATTCCAATCCGATGGGCATGTCTAGTTTTACTTCATCTCCATCTTCATTTAGTAAGGTATCGTTCATTGGATCGAAATCCAATCGACCAGAGATAGCGATCGCGGCAACCATTTCTGGAGAACCAACAAAAGCGTGTGTATTTGGGTTTCCATCGGCACGTTTAGAGAAATTACGATTAAAAGAATGTACAATCGTATTCTTCTCATCTCCTTTTCTGTCACTACGATCCCACTGCCCAATACAAGGTCCGCAAGCATTTGTGAAAATGGTAGCGCCAAGGTTTTCAAAAACCTCCAACAATCCATCTCTTTCTGCCGTAAATCGAATTTGCTCAGATCCTGGGTTGATACCAAAATCACTTTTTGGTTTCAGTTTCTTATCAATGGCCTGCTGAGCTATTGATGCTGCCCGTGAGAGATCTTCATAAGAAGAGTTTGTGCAAGAACCAATAAGACCCCAATCTACTTTTAGAGGCCAATCATTCGCTTTCGCCTTCTCGCCTAGTTGCCCAATTGGAGTAGCCAAATCTGGCGTAAATGGGCCGTTAAGATGCGGGCGTAGGGTATTTAAATCAATCTCTATAACCTCATCAAAATATTTTTCAGGGTTGGCATACACTTCAGGATCTCCGGTTAGGTATTCTCTAATTTTATTCGCTTCGTCTGCTATGTCTTCTCGTTCTGTGGCTCTTAGAAAGCGTTCCATAGAGTCATCATATCCAAAGGTTGACGTTGTCGCTCCAACTTCGGCACCCATATTACAAATGGTTCCTTTTCCCGTACACGATAGGTTTTCAGCTCCTGGTCCAAAATATTCAACAATAGCGCCTGTACCACCCTTGACGGTTAGTATACCTGCTACTTTTAATATCACGTCTTTGGAGGCGGTCCAACCATTTAGTTCTCCAGTAAGTTTAACACCAATAAGCTTAGGGAATTTTAATTCCCAAGGCATTCCTGCCATAACATCAACTGCATCTGCTCCACCAACACCAATGGCAACCATTCCAAGACCACCTGCATTCACAGTATGAGAATCTGTTCCTATCATCATTCCACCAGGGAATGCATAATTTTCTAGAACCACTTGGTGTATGATACCGGCCCCTGGTTTCCAAAACCCGATGCCATATTTATCTGAGACTGATTCTAAGAAATTAAAAACCTCATTACTTGTTTCGTTCGCTTTTTTTAAATCGACTGTCGCCCCTTGTTTTGCTTGAATTAAGTGATCACAGTGAACCGTTGTAGGAACGGCTACTTTATCCTTTCCTGCTTGCATAAACTGCAAAAGAGCCATCTGAGCTGTTGCGTCTTGACACGCGATTCTATCGGGTGCAAAATTTACGTAATCTGTTCCTCTCCGATATGCTTTTGACGCAGTCCCTTCCCAAAGGTGATTGTACAATATTTTTTCAGAAAGTGTGAGTGGTTTTCCAACTATTTCGCGTGCGCTATCGACCTTTTCGGTCATTTGAGCATACACTTCTTTTATCATCTCAATATCGAAAGCCATAGTATTTTAATTAGAATTTTATAGTCGTGCGAAAATACGAATTTTTGAAATAATTAAAAACAAATTAACGAAATCACAAATTCGGTAAACATATCGTAAATTTTATGCTATTTAATAGCTTTTTTTTATCGATATGGTAATTATAAATATAAAAAAATGAGGATTTAGAAATTTATTGTTCTCTAAAAGGTTTCAGAATAAAACAAACAACACCTCGCTAAGTGAATTAATAAAAAAGTAATAAAGATTAAAACAAGCTTTGAATAATCTCCTCAATAGACAAGCCTTCCGCTTCAGCCTTGTAATTTTTAATCATTCGATGACGTAAAACACCTATGGCAGCGTTTTGAACATCTGCAATATCGGGAGAATACTTACCATGCAAAACCGAATGTGCTTTTGCGGCGAGAATTAAATTTTGTGACGCTCTAGGACCCGCTCCCCAATCGATATATTTTTTAACAATTTCAGGAGCAGCTTGACTTTTTGGTCTTGTTTTCCCAACGAGTGTAACAGCATACTCAATCACATTATCGGCAACAGGCACACGCCGAATTAACTGCTGATATTCTACTATTTCTTCTGAAGTAAACAATGCATTAATAGTTGCGGTATGCTCAGATGTTGTCGTTTTCACCACTTCGACCTCCTCAGCGAAGGTTGGGTAATCCAGATTAATTGCGAACATAAATCGATCCAATTGCGCCTCCGGTAAAGGGTAGGTACCTTCCTGTTCTATTGGATTCTGTGTGGCCAATACAAAATAAGGTAACTCTAATTTATAGTTATGACCAGCAACGGTAACAGATCGCTCCTGCATGGCCTCAAGCAATGCAGCTTGTGTTTTTGGCGGGGTCCGATTGATCTCATCTGCTAAAATAATATTAGCAAAAATGGGCCCTTTTATAAATTTAAACGTCCTATTCGCATCTAATATTTCAGAACCTAATATGTCACTCGGCATTAAATCTGGCGTAAATTGAATTCTTTTGAAGTTCAATCCAAGTGCCTGAGCTACTGAATTCACCAATAAGGTTTTAGCAAGTCCTGGAACACCTATTAACAGTGCGTGTCCTCCAGAGAAAATAGCCAGTAGTACTTCCTCCACTACTTGGTCCTGCCCGATAATTACCTTTTTTATTTCTCGCTTTAATGCGTCGTATTTTGAAACTAGTTTTGCAACTGCCGCTACGTCTGACATAAATTGTTTTCGATTTATTTTTTCACCCAATTACTTGCATACTCACAGTTGCGATAATCTTCGTTAACGTTGATGTATGTCTCTTGTATTTTCTCTGCTTGCCATGCTTCGATGGCTCGGATCTGTTTCTCTTTTAATGCAAGTTCTTGTATTTTCTCATAATCCTTGGCATAATCTGCAGGATGCTCTTCAATTTTTTTAGTAACAGAAAGCACTTTAAATTTACTCCTTCCTGTTCTGTCTCTTTCCGTAAAGACCTTCGAAACTTCTCCTTCTTTTAAATTATAAACCTGGGCACTAAGCGTAGGATCCATTTTAGTTAGATCAAAACGGGTATCGAAGGTGGTTGGATTTACCAACTGCCCGCCATTATTACGTGTTTCTTTTTCATCCGAGTATTTTCTAGCCGCTTCTGCAAAAGAGACATTACCAGCTACAATACTCGTTCGAAGAGTGTCCAGTTTAATTTCCGCAACATCAATTGCTGCCTGCGCTACATCCGGGAATATGAGAACGTGTCTCACATCTACTTCCTGACCTCTAATTTTTTCTACCATTAAAATATGGTATCCAAAATCAGTTTCAAAAGGCTCACTAATCTCCCCTTCTAGTAAGGAAAAGGCATTGTCTTTAAATTCTTTAGCCATTGGTCCATTTCTCTTGATACTCTCATACAAACCTCCTCTAGATGCAGAACCGGGGTCTTTTGAATACAATACGGCTTTGGTGGCAAAACTAGATCCATTCTCCAGCACATCTTCTCTCATCTGATTTAATTTATCTAAGACGTCTTGTTTTACTTTTTCAGATATTTCTGGTTCGATAATAATTTGCGCAACTTCAACTTCGGCACTAAAAAACGGGCGTTCATCTTCTGGAATAGAATAGAAAAACTCACGAACTTCTTCTGGAGTTATTTCAATATTTTCTACAACCTTAGCTTGCATTCTGTTGGTGAGTTCAATTTCCTTCTTTGCCTTAAACAGGTCTTTCCTGAGGTCTGCCATATTATCCTTACGGTAATATTTCACGACTTTTTCTTCACTACCAACTTCACTAACCATATACTGAATGAGTTGATCCACTTGCGGATTTATTTCTGCATCTGAAATATCAATACTATCCTGTTTCGCTTGATGTAAATAGAGCTTGTCCTCCATTAATTTTCCCATCAACTCGCAACGCGTGATGTCTTCAATTGAAACGCCGCTGCTTTGGAGTTCTACATAACTTTTATCGATATCGCTATCCAATATCACATATTCACCAATAACGGCAGACACACCTTCGGCCTTATATTTTTTAAAAGGTATGATAGAATCTACAAGAGGTATTACTTCCTCCTCAATAACAGATCCACTGGCAACGCCCGTGCTGTCTACAACAACAACCTCCTGGCCAAAAACAGTAGCTTGGACTAATATTATGAATGCTATTAGAATTTTATTCGGGCGTGTAGATTTCAAAATCATTGTTTTTAATCGCATCTTTTGTAATATCTTTTTCAAGTTTTTTTATTAATTCAAGCTTTCTTTTATTCAAAATAATCTGCTCTAAAGAAGGCCGTATATATGAAATGGGCGCAATATCCCGAACGTTTAGCCGGTCTTCAATTTTCACCAAATATACTCCTAATGAATCTTGTAACTGTGCAAAATTAGATTTTTTTAACACTTGATTCCCTTTTATCTGGAGCACGGGTAAAACTTTTAACAAGGCATCTTTTTCGACCCAAATTGAATCATTAAAATTCTTTGCTTTAAACTGAATACTCAGTTCCATTAACTCTTTCTTATCTGTATTGTCGAAGCGTTTAAATTTTTCCTTAATTGATTTTAGGTTCGCATAATCTGCATCAATATGAATAAACCGTAGCTTTAGTAATACATCATTTAGTTTAAAATTCTCCTTGTTTCGCTCGTAGAATTCTTCGTATTCTGCTTCAGGAATCTCTTTATCTAATTGCCCAGACACAATAATACTTTTATACGCTTCAGTGTATAAATCGTCTTTGTATTCATTTACAAGGTTTTCAAAATCATTTAATTTCTCTTGAGATAAATTTTTATTTGCCTGATTAATCAATAATTGCTGGGTTGCCCATCGATTGATGTAATTATAAATAATCAACGTACTATCTGCCTTGGGAGTACCTTCTAGCACCAAGCCTGCTAAATCACTTTCAAATAAATAAGTGTCGTTCACTCGAGCGACGACTCCTGTTGTTTGTCCTTTTTGAAAATAACTACAAGAAGTTAGACAAACTAAAAAAATAAAGGGGAGAACGATTTTTTGCATTAAGAATCGAGTTCTTTTTTCACTCTCTTGAGAGCTTTTTTATGAATCTTAACTTTGTACATATCTCTTAATCTCATCATCCATTTAGATTCAAGATCGTTTTGATAATCACTCATCACTTTGCCTTTCACAGTACCCAAAGGTTTAATATCTGTTGGGATTACCTTATTTACACTAACGATGGTAAACCCATCTTTATTTGAATAGGGCTCAGAAACACCTACTTTAACCTCAAAGTTACCAGGCAACTCTCTCTGTCCCTTTTCAAAAACCCCTTCAGAAATTATAACATTTATTTGATCATCAACATTAAGAACTCCTTTAATTTCTTCACTCGTTTTATCATTCAGCATTAAATTACGGGCCACTAGCGCAGCATCCTCAGTTGTAGTTGTCACAATTACGGCATCAACACGATCGTCCCAAGTGTAATTCTCTTTAACAGTCTCGTAAAAATTCTGAAGACCGATGGTGTCATTTTTAGCCTTCATCCAAATATTTTTATTCATCAGATCAAAAATAAGCAAGCCATTTCGATACTCACGAATCGTTGAAGCATATTGCACGTTTTCAAACTCCAAATTATCTCGAAAGTAGTTTTTCAATTCAAGAGACTCGAACTCATAATAAAAATCTGCCAATACATATGATTTCTCTGTAGCCGTGAACTGTTGCTTCTGTCGCGATACAATAAACTTCGCAAAATCACTAAAACGAATTTCCTTTTTACCAATAGTGAAAATCACACGATCCTGTGCATTTCCAATGGTATCATATTCCCACTTTTTCTTTAAAATATCGTCGCTGACGTATATGTTAAAAAAGGGCACATAATTCGTTACCTCAACATAGCCATACTTATCCTTAATTTGATCATTTAGAGCAGATGTTACGATTTTTGATCTCACTCCATTTTTCACCTTTTTCTCCAATGATTCTCTCTCTTCCTCGTAGGTCGGAATGGAATGCTTCTCATTTAATTGTATAATATGCCAACCAAACTGCGATTTCACAGGTTTTGAATAATCTCCCGCATTCTCTAGAGAAAAAGCAGCCTCTTCAAATTTTGGAGCGCGTAACTCTCCTTTTCTGAATTTCTGAAGTTGCCCTCCATTTTTTGCTGAATTCTTATCATCTGAATACTGTTCTGCTAGTTTAGCAAAATCTTCCCCTTGCTGCAGAAGCGCATACAACTCAATAATTCTATCGGCTGGGACAAAAGTTCTATTACTCCCTTTATCAGACAACATAATATGAGAAGTAGTAATTTGACTTCCCCTCTTTCTGCGATCATTAACCTTTATAATATGATACCCATACTGAGTCCTAACAATTTCTGAAACACCTCCAACTTGCGTATTATAGGCTGCTGTCTCAAAAGGGTAGAGCATAGCAAATGCAGTAAAGTAGCCAAGTTGTCCGCCACCCTTATCAGCATTTGGCTCTTCAGAATTTTCCTTTGCTAGCGCAACAAAATCTTCACCGGCTTTCGCGCGGTCGTAGATCGCTTTGATTTTATTATATGCCTTGAGCGTATCTTGAGGAATGTCTTCATATTTTGATAACACCAAAATATGGTTCGCATTTATCTCCTCCAAACTTCGTTCGTAGGCTTCTAAACTTAATTCACTAGTCACTTTATTCTCAAGGATATAATTCCTCGAAAGTTGATCTCGATACTGGTTAAACTCAGAAATATAGGTTTCGTCTTTATCTAAGTTTTGAGCATACGCCTCCGCCACCTTAATTTTGTAATCAATAAAAAGATCTAAATAGCCCTCAACGCTCTTCTGAGATTCGTCCTTAACCAAATCCAAATTCTTATTGTAGACTCTTTTAAATTCTGACGTATAAACGGGTTTGCCATCAATCGTTAATAAAACGTCTTTTTTATTCTGTGAAAAGGACAGGTTTATGAACAACAACACTAAAGTTAACGCTAGGTATTTTTTCATTTTCATAGTAAATAAATCGATTGATTTCATAGTTAAAGCCTCGAGCGAACTTTTCTATATAAGCTTACAAAAATAACAAAAAGCGCTTGGTAAACAAGTAGGATGAACAGCCATTTTTTTTGAATTATACCAACAGTGTTTATCCAAATTATCAAAGGTTTTTGTAAATTGCTAATTACTTAAGGGCAATTGACGGCATACTGTTTTGAAGAAATCAATGTCATTTTAGTGCGTAATTAGATATAGAAAAATGGAACCTAAATCCGACATAAAGCCAATATGGAAGCCTCTATTTTTTTTGTAAACACTGCCTCAAGTCGAAAGAGAAATAGTATTCAGTAAACTCCAACCACGAATAACTAATGTCAGAACAAATAAAATTAATATGGGATTTTAGAGGGCCAAACGCTGAACCTATAGCCAAGCATCATGCAATTCATCTTGGAGAATTTGTTCAAACTGAAAAACTCAAAAACACACATCACGGGTCTGAACATATCGCAGGAATGCATTATATTGCATATCTTGTAGTCGATCATGAACATATGAATGCGCTTCGGGAAAGTTTAAAACCAAGCCGGGGTCAAAAATACAACCCATCCTAAAAATTTTCTCTCGAGTTACATCAGGAAATAAAGATGAGCTAAATTGAAAAATTAATACTCTAATTTGTTATGATACTTATAAAATCTTTCCATATTTTCATAATTTACTGTATTATTGCGCAACTTAAAAACACCCCGTTATTATGAAAATGATACAATTATTTATCCTATTAATAAGCATTAGCAGTTTTGCTCAATCCAAGGTAGGTACGATAGACGTCGACTTTATTATTTCAAAAATGCCTGAAATCGTAAATGTTCAAGAACAACTTGATACTTATAAAAAGGAGCTTGATTTAGATTTTAATAAAAATATGGAGGTTTACAATGCGCTAATAAAGGACTATACCGATAACGAGGTCTCTTTTACAATCGCTGTAAAAAAACAAAAACAAGAGGATATCATCACCGCCGAAAATGATCTAGGAAAGTTTCAACAAAATGGAACCAAACTAATTAGCATTCGACGAGATGCACTACTGGGCCCACTCTATGAAAAAATAGGGGCTTCCTTAGGGAAAATAGCAAAACAAAATGCATACACACAGGTGCTACAAATAAATGATAATCTCGTTTATTTAGATAATGACTTTGACCTAACCATCCAAGTATTGGCAGATTTAGGTGTTGAGATAGAGCCCAAAGACTAGTCGAACCACATCTTTTTAAAGAAGCACCAATTATCTTGAGTAATTTGGTGCTTCTTTCGTTATCGTAACATCGTGAGGATGGCTTTCATTAATTCCTGAAGCTGTAATTTTAACAAACCTACCCGTTTCCTTTAAGGTCTCAATATCTTTTGCTCCACAGTAACCCATTCCGGCTCTTAACCCCCCAATAAACTGTGTCATACTCTCAACCAACTCACCCTTATAATTTACGCGACCTACAATCCCTTCTGGCACTAATTTTTTAATATCGTCTTCGACATCTTGGAAATATCGGTCCTTAGAACCCTGCTTCATTGCTTCCACAGAACCCATTCCTCGATACGATTTAAACTTCCTTCCGTCATATATAATGGTCTCTCCTGGTGATTCTTTGGTCCCGGCTAACAGTGAGCCAAGCATCACAGAATCTGCACCAGCAGCTATTGCTTTTGGAATGTCGCCAGTATAGCGTATTCCTCCATCAGCAATTACTGGAACACCACTTCCTTTTATCGCCGCGGCTACCTCTAATACGGCAGAAAACTGGGGAAAACCAACGCCAGCAACAACACGTGTTGTACAAATAGAACCTGGTCCAATACCTACCTTTACGGCATCTGCACCGGCCTCTACTAAATATTTAGCAGCTTCTCCGGTCGCAATGTTTCCAACAACTACATCGAGTTTGGGAAACTTCGCTTTTATATCTTTTAGCACCATCACCACCCCTTTGGTATGGCCATGTGCTGTATCAATAATAATTGCATCAACTTGCGATTTAACCAAGGCTTCAGCGCGATCGACCGCATCTGAAGTAACCCCTACTGCCGCTGCCACACGAAGTCTTCCAAATTCGTCTTTGTTTGCCGTAGGTTTCAACGTTAGTTTTGTAATATCGCGAAAAGTGATTAAGCCAACCAAGAGGCCCTTGTCATCAACCACAGGAAGTTTTTCAATTTTATTTTCCTGAAGAATCAACTCTGCCTGTTTCAAGGAAGTACCAGGCGCTACAGTAACCAAGTTTTCTGTAGTCATCACTTCGCTTAACTTCCGCTCGTAATTCTTTTCAAAACGCAGATCGCGGTTCGTAACAATTCCAATCAACATACCATCCTCGCTTGTAATTGGTATTCCACCAATACTATACTCGCGCATTGTTCTTTGGGCGTCACCAACAGTAGCTTCCCTTGCCAAGGTAACGGGGTCTATGATCATACCACTTTCAGCTCGCTTTACCTTCCTAACCTCAGCTGCTTGCTGCTCAATGGTCATGTTTTTATGCAAAACACCGATGCCCCCTTCCCGAGCTATTGCAATTGCCATTGCGCTTTCAGTCACGGTATCCATTGCTGCCGATGCGATTGGAACATTTAATGTGATATTTCTTGAAAATTTTGTTTTTATAGAAACATCTCGAGGAAGTACTTCGGAATAGGCAGGTACTAAGAGTACATCATCGTATGTAAGTCCTTCACCTAGAATTTTATTTTCGTGTGCAGTCATTGCAATCAGGATTAAGCTTTAAAAAGAGTCGAAAGCTATTAGTATTTAATTGCGTGTAAATGTACTATATTTTCTTGATAGTTAATTCTTTTTTGCCAACTGAAACAGAACAACTCCCGCGCTTCCAATAAATACCATTGTCATTAAGGTTCCTGACAACATAACAATGTATTTTAACCACGATACTCCCATCCACAATAAATAAATCCCCCCGAAGGTAAGTATGATTGAAACAAAAGGCTCTATCATTAAAAAAGCTTTCCATTTGTTTGATAATGTCGTCATAGAAACTAAGCCGCCGAGTAGAAAAAAGATAAATGACATAGACAAAATATGGGTGTGAATAATGGTAAGCATTTCACGGTTGCCTTTTTTAAATTTCATGACTTTTACATCTTTCTTATCTTCATTCCCTAGATAGTTTTCCTCAATTCCATTTGGCACAATCGATTCCGTCTGTCGCACGAATTGCAGTCCTGTGATATACCCGATGCTAAGAACGATAACAAATGCTGAAATAAACATTTTAATATGCTTCGGAAATCTCTGTAATAGACCGTTTAATTGCACTATAACAATGATTTTTGATGAAGTAAGGCTATGCTTTTTAATAAGTCATTAACAGCCCTGGTCATAGATTGAACAGAAATTGTTGCGCCACTTATTGGAATAATATCTTCATTGTATTCTAACTTTTTTCCACTAGCAGCTGTTCCAACGAACTGCTTTAACCATCTTTTACTTCCAATCTCACCTCCGTACTCTTCACGATAAACGAGCACTTTACTTTTCGTTATGATGAAATCTTTATCAAACAATACCAAAAAATCGAAGTCGGTAGTTTTGGCAGGCGCCTTTCCGATATAACCATAGCCTAAGACCTCTTCATCACTAAGTATTTTAAAGAAATTTTCGTTGCTAAACTCAGAAGGTGTTTCTTCATTGATCGATTCTTCCAATAAAATTAATTCTTTATCAAAACCTGGGATTTGGTAGAACTTAACGATTACTTTATCCGCCTTGGTTATGATTTTTTCAGGAATCGAAAACCCCATGCAAAAAACTAGAATTATAAGTATTGAAAGCAACTTTTTAAACATATACAAAGGTATTAATTAATTCAAAGGTAACATTCGAATCTCACTTAATTTATTAGAACCAAACCCCAATTCCGAAGTTCAATCGATCATCCACATTATAGCTATCGTCGGCATTTCCTCTAAACTGATAGTCTCCCTTAACTACGACACCGGGTGCAATATGATATGATAAACCAGTGGTAATGTCTTGACGATTGTACGAACCGTTTCGCGCTAGACTTCCAGCTGTTTCGGCATGGGTATCGTATCGTTCAAAACGGGTAAAAGCATATAATTTTTGTTTCATTTTTAAAGGAAGTACGTTATAAGCTCCTTCTATGTAGTAACCAAGTAAAGCACTACCTAAGTCTCTGCCTGTGGCCATGTTATACGACTCAGTATCACTTAGTGACGCATAAACAAATTGACCTCTGGCTGTGAATCTTCTATAGCTATATCGCGCATCAGCACCAACCATAGCGATGCCTATATTCGCACCTTCGAGTTCCTCAATATCATCTTCGGCCTGAGTTTTGCCAAAATAACCAGACAACCCTAAACGCAATCCAGGAATACCATAGTAATCCACTTTTGCAGACAAGGTTGGTGAACTCACCGTAGACTGTATGCCTTTTTGACGTCCACTGCGCAAGCCATTACTTCCTTTTAGAAATCCGTTAAGGCCACCATTACCATCCGATTCGGTCGATTTAAAGCCGTTAAAAACATACACTTGGTACCCTAAGGAAGCGTCTGGGAACCGTCCTATTACACCAACTCCAAGCTCACGCCAAGTAGTGGGTACAATAACGTTATCGACTGCTGGTCGCTCTACCCCATTAAAAGTTGTAGGTTCATGATATTCGTTAAGGATCCCCATAGGTATCAACATCAAACCACCACGTAAACTCACATTATCTCCAATTGAATAATTAATAAAAGCTTGTTCAACAAACACATCACTAACATGCTCAAATTCGATTTCAGTAACAAATTGCACATCATCATTAAAGTTATAACCTACCAATATAACCATACGTTGAACATCAAGTTCACCATTAGCACTTTCCGGCTGATTGTACGTTAATTCGGCATAACCACCGAGGGTTACTTTTTTTCCTAGGCTATTTGATAATATTCTTTGGGCAGAATTTTGAGTTAACTGAGGGTTGTTATAAATTGAATCTTGAGATGTTTGAGCAATTGACACATTAATTGTAATAAGGGCCAAAAGCAGAATGTAATTTTTCATTATGTTTATTTAGACTTAATATAAATAATATATTAATTAAGCCACAAAAATAAAAACGATTCATAGTTCTCACAAGTTTATTTAGATTTAATTTAAATAAAAATAACAAATAAATTCCAGCAATTTGATTGTCAATTAATTAGAAGAAACCTCCAACTGAGCCATGTATTGAAGTCTGGCGATTGCAACCCATTGTAGTAGTAGTTTCGTGTCATTTTCTAAAAGATCCCCATGCAGCCAAGTATAGGAATCCAAAGGCATCTCCCCTTCTTCAACCATCTCTATAACTTCCTCTAATTTATGGTCTTTCTTCTTTGTAGAATAGTCACTCCATGCAGATACATTAAAATGTTTTTTTCCATCGTTCACATGATCAGCCAACCAATAATTAACCGGTGCTATTTCAGCATACCAAGGGTAGCTGGTTTGATTGCTATGACAATCATAACAATTAGCCCGTAATAATGCAGCCATTTGTGCACTAGGTTTGGTTTCGTTTTCGAAATGATCAACGCCTTCATACCCTGCCTCATTCTTGTCGGGGCGAATAAACTGAATCACAACCAACGCGCCTAAAGCAAAAATCAATACGGCTTTAACTGTTTTTTTCATAACCTACTTATTTAAAGCTTTCAAGTACAAAATTACAGTCTTTCTAATATCTGCGGCCGCTTCAGATAATTCGGGTTCGTATACACTAAGAACCTCTTTATGATTTCTTGTTAAGAATGGAATGTCAAAACCTTTCATTAAATAATCACTCATAGCAATTGTATACACTTCTTTCGGGTCTATAGGCTTGCCAGCTACTAACCAATTACCATTGCTGCCTTCCTCTAAATTGTGACGCTGCAAATAAGCGCCTGTCCCACCCTTCGATTTTCCGTGGTTTAAAACTTCAATAAGCAGACTGCCTTTTATTTGTACTTTAACTACGTTGCCTCCAAATGGCAAAACTCTAAAGACATCAATACTAGTTAAATTCCCTTTAAGCATATCATCGGCTCGAAAAGAACCTCCATTAACAATGGCCCCATCAACAGGACCGTTAAATGAAGTTGCCATTGCAGCCGTTACGATATCGCCAAGGTTGGTTTGAATTCCCCTACTCGCACTATCTGTTCCGTCTAGTGGCGTTGTTGTTTTGTAAATAACTTCATTAGGATTTGAAACTACCTCGCTAATCTTTTTTTCTAAGACCGCATTCCATCGATTCACAATTTCGGCTACCTTCGGCTCTGATGCTATTTTTTCATCAATCGGAAACAAATGCGAATCAATCTTTAAATTTTTGCTCGTTTTATTGTATTCCAACGTATGAATATAAACAGTTTTGGCATTTGCATCGGCTTTTGCTATAATCGCATTGTCGGAGGGAACTAACATCGCATAATGCTCGTGACCACCCATAATGAATTGTAATTTGGGTAGTTTTTTCGTTAAAGCAATATCTAGTTCTATTTCCAAATGTGTAAGCCCTATCACAATATCAACGTCATTTTCCAAAGCAGCATATGCCTTTTCAGCTTCCTTAAAAACATCCCCATAATCGACGAAGTCGACCGGATTAGACGGTATTGTAACACTAAAAAAACCAAGCTTTAAATCGCCATTATTGCCGTCATCCACCACAATTATATGTGAATTACTAACCACTTCCGTTCCGCTACTTCGCTCTAATAAAAAAGGGCCTGTGCCAGCATCCGTTCGATGCCTCACATTTGCTGAAGTCCATTGAAAATTAGATTCATTCAATCGTTTCTGAAGGGCTTCTTCACCAATATCAAATTCATGATTTCCAAAAGTCACCAAATCAAAGTTCATGGCATTCATTACCTCAATCATTTGTTTTCCTTTGATCCGTTCACCATCCAACTTAATAGTACCTAACAAGGACGGATTGAGAAAATCACCCGCCATCACTAAATATGTATTTGGATGTAACATCGCAATCGAATCTCTTACATGCGCCACACGCGCCATCCCTCCATAGCTTCCTCCACCTAATGGAGCAATTTCATAAACATCATTAACCTGTACTATTTTAAAAGTAATGTTTCCATCCCCTAAAGCTTTATCGGAGGCCGTTTTTCTAGCTTTACAACCAGCAACGATAATAAAAGACACTAAAAAAGAAAACACAATAATTCGTCGCTTTGCTTTTTTTAAAAAAAATGCATTCATTTTTATAAATCTTACTCGTGATTCAAATTTCATTTCAATGGTATTTGTTAAATATTTTTGAAGCTTCATTGTGTGCACTTTCAAAAGACATAGGATTGAGGTTGCAATCCACCTTTTTCGAAGTAAAATAACTTAGCATCTTTTCAGTAGGCATATTTCCAGTTAATTCATCTTTAGCCATTGGACAACCTCCGAAACCTTGAATAGCGCCATCAAACCTTCTGCAACCTGCTTCATATGCCGCATGCACTTTTTCATGCCAGGCAGCTGATGTTGTATGAAGGTGGGCTCCAAATTCAATATGAGGGAATTTAGGAATCAACTCTGAAAACAAATAGGTGATTTTATCGGGTGTTGAAGATCCAATCGTATCACTAAGGGATAATATCTTAACGCCCATTCCAGAGAGTTTTTCTGTCCAATTTCCAACTACGTCGACGTCCCAGGGATCTCCATAAGGATTTCCAAAGCCCATAGAGAGATAGGCTACTACTTCCTTATTATTGACCTCAGCCAAATTTAAAATAGCTTCTAATGTCTCTATTGATTGCGCAATTGTTTTATGCGTATTCCTCATTTGAAAGTTCTCAGAAATAGAAAACGGATAGCCTAAATATTGAATTTCTGGATGAATAACAGCTGCTTCGGCACCTCTCACGTTAGCAACTATCGAAAGCAACTTGCTTTTAGTTGCACTTAAATCTAAACCTGCAAGAACCGCAGCTGTGTCTTGCATTTGAGGGATTGCTTTCGGTGACACAAAGCTTCCGAAGTCAATCGTGTCGAATCCGCAACGAAGCAATGATTGGATGTATTGTATTTTCTCTTCAGTAGGAATCCAATCCTTTATTCCTTGCATGGCATCCCTTGGACATTCTATTATCTTCACTCTTTGCATTGACTCAAAGATATAAATTCCTTTGCGTGCTAGCATCTTTTGTGATGTAATTTATGGTATCAAAATATAAATTGAAATACCGACAAACACAACAACCTGAAGCCACTTCAAAACCTTTCCTGCCGACTTCTGCTTTGTCATAAACCTTTTTATAGTGCCTGCTAAGACCGCAAGAGAACTAAAGATTAAAAAAGAGATTAGCATAAATAGAAGCCCCAATACAAAAAACTGTGTCACCGTATTCTTAGCAGTATCCCACAAAAAGGCAGGGAAAAAGGCCAAAAAGAAAATCATTACTTTCGGATTTACAAGGTTCATAAACACGCCTTGTTTAAAAAGGGCCCAGTTCGATTTCTTTGGAGCATCGTTTGAAAAAGTGACACTGGCATCACTTCTGTATACTGTAAATGCTAAATAGAGTAAATAAAGAGCTCCAAATATTTTAACGGTATAAAAAAGACTTTCAGAAGCAGTAATCAAGGCAGACACCCCGAACGCCAATAAGGCTGTATGCACGATACAACCACTAATAAGTCCAGCAGTAGTAGCGATGCCGCTTTTTGTGCCATTTACAAGAGACTGGGTGACCACATAGATGTTGTCCGGGCCTGGCGAAAGCGCTAAGGCAACTGTTGCTAAAGAAAAAGATAATAGGGTCTCTATCATATCGTTTTATGCTTTCAACAAAGCGCGATTGATCTCTTTTATTAGCCCAGGACCTTCGTAAACAAACCCAGTGTATAGTTGCACCAAACTCGCGCCAGCTGCTATTTTCTCTAAAGCATCTTCAGGGCTATGGATACCTCCCACCCCAATGATAGGAAACGCTTTATTGCTCTTTTCTGAGAGGAACCGAATCACCTCAGTCGCTCTTTTCCCTAAAGGAACTCCACTCATTCCTCCCGTTTCTTTTTTATTTTCTGAAGACAATCCTTCTCTTGAAATCGTTGTATTGGTAGCAATAACCCCGTCGATTTTTGTTTCAGAAACGATGTCGATGATGTCTACTAATTGCTCATCCGTCAAATCGGGCGCTATTTTTAAAAGTATTGGTTTCGGTTTTGACTTTTCAAAATTCTTTTTATTCAATGTATTTAATAATGCTGTGAGCGGTTTTTTATCCTGTAGAGCCCTTAAATTTGGCGTATTAGGGGAACTCACATTCACAACAAAATAATCAACATAATCGAACAGTGCCTCAAAACAAATTAGATAATCATTCACAGCCTCTTCATTCGGTGTGGTCTTATTCTTGCCTATATTCCCTCCTATTAACACTCTAGTGTCATTCTTCCCAATCTTTTTAGAAGTATTTTCTTTTAATCGCATCACTGCCTCAGCAACACCTCCATTATTAAAACCCATTCGGTTTATCAAAGCAGCATCTTCTTTAAGACGGAACAACCTCTTCTTTGGGTTCCCTCCCTGTGGTTTTGGAGTAACAGTTCCTATTTCAATAAATCCAAACCCAAAATTAGACAGCTCTTTGTATAATTTTGCGTCCTTATCAAATCCAGCTGCAAGACCAACTGGGTTGGGAAACTTAAGTCCGAAAACATCTCGTTCTAAACTTGGATTTTTAATTTGATACATGCTTCGGAAGAGGACACCGAGACCTAGATTGCTCAACACGCGAATAAGAAAGAAGGTAACATAGTGTATTTTTTCTGGGTCGATCGCAAAGAAAAATGGACGAAGTAGCGTTTTATACATAACTGTGATTGAAATTAGCACAAAGGTACGGAGCTAAAATTCAATTTAAAAGAGAATTGTCCGAAATAGAAAAGGCTAGCCTGTGCGGTACCCTTTAAAATAATAGAAACCCCTAAAAGGGGCTATGAGGATTCTTCGGTAAAAAGACCTAATACTGCCTGCGAACCATCAATAGTTATGAATAATAAGGTTATAATTAAGTTGTTTTGTGTCATAAATTTTGTGCTTGATAATGTAAAGATTAGACGCTGATAAAATTGTAATGCACAGAATTTATAAACCCTAGTCTCTGTTTTTTTTATTATAATTTTAAAGAGTAATCTTTATCTTTGAAAAAAAATCATGATTCAAAAACAGCACCTTATTGATCGTTTTATTAGGTATGTTACCGTAGATACCGAAAGTGACCCAGAAAGTAAAACAACACCCAGTTCAGAAAAACAATGGGATCTCGCAAATGCGCTCGTTGAGGAATTAAAGCAAATTGGATTAAAGGATGTCACGATAGACGAAAATGCTTACATCATGGCTACCCTGCCTAGCAATGTTTCTCATGAGGTGCCAGTAATAGGTTTTATTTCTCATTTTGATACGACACCCGATTTTACTGGAGCCAATGTAAGCCCTCAGATAATTGAAAATTATGATGGGAAAGACATCGTTTTAAATGAAGCAGAAAATATCATTCTATCACCATCCGATTTTGACGACCTTTTATTGTACAAGGGGCAAACCCTTATTACAACTGATGGAACGACATTGTTAGGCGCTGATGATAAAGCCGGTTTGGCCGAAATAATTTCCGCAATGGAATATTTAATAAAGCATCCAGAGTTAAAACACGGTGCTATTAGAATAGGATTTACGCCAGATGAAGAAATTGGACGGGGAGCACATAAGTTCGATGTAGAAAAATTTGGGGCTTCGTGGGCTTATACTATGGATGGCAGTCAAATTGGTGAATTAGAATTTGAAAACTTCAATGCCGCTGGAGCTGAAATTACAATAAAGGGGAAAATTGTTCATCCGGGCTATGCGAAAGGAAAGATGATAAACAGCATGTATATTGCTACTGAGTTTATCAACTCACTCCCGAGAATGGAAACGCCAGAGTGCACAGAAGGCAGACAAGGTTTTTTCCATCTTCACAACATGAAAGGTGAAGTGGATAGTACAAAACTCCAGTATATTATTCGAGATCACGATAGAAGTCAATTTGAAGTTCGCAAAGAAATCATTCAAAAATTAGCTGACGACTTGAACAATCAATATGAGAAGGAGATCATTTCTGTTGTTATAAAAGATCAATACTTCAATATGCGAGAAAAAATTGAGCCTGTAATGCATATCGTAGATATCGCAGAAGAAGCTATGGAAATGGCTGGCATAAAGGCCATGATTAAACCTATTCGCGGTGGTACCGACGGTTCACAATTGAGTTTTATGGGTCTGCCTTGTCCAAACATATTTGCAGGGGGTCATAATTTCCATGGTAGGTTTGAGTATGTTCCCGTTGAGAGCATGTTAAAAGCCATTGAAGTCATCGTAAATATTACCCAATTAGTGGCAAAAGAAAAAGCATAAAAAAAGGCATAAAAAAACCTTCAACGAATGTTGAAGGTTTTTTTTATACAAACTAGTTTGCTATTTCTTTTCAGGAGTATTTAACTTTGTACTCAACTCCATCGATAAAGCCGAACGTTCAAATTTCATTTTTCCAGCACCAGATTCTATAATACAGGTACCGTCATCATTCAAATTTAGAACTTTTCCGTGCAAACCACTCTTCGTTATAACTTTATCTCCTACTTTAATTTCAGCATTGAAATTCTTTTCTTGCTTCTGCTTCTTCATTTGGGGACGTATTAAAAATAAATACATCACTAAAAACAGAAGTATGATTGGCAAAAAGCCTTGAATTTGCTCCATATATTAACTAACTATAAATTATTTAACTAGAGAAGTTCCAGCAGCACCCTCCTTAGCATTAACAAAAGCCTTGATTACTAGCGCTTCTTTTCCTTTGGCTGTATTGGCAGTAATGGTAATTGTTTTACTTACTTGGTTTTTACCACTACCATTAAACTTAACAAGAAGCTCACCCGAATCTCCTGCAGCTACTGGTGCCTTCGTATATTCAGGTACCGTACAACCACAGCTACTTTTTGCATCAACAATTACTAAAGGAGCAGTACCCGTATTTGTAAATTTGAACACATGTTCAACTCCTGTTCCACCTTCAATACTTCCAAAATCCCATTCAGTTTCTTCAAATGTCATCACAGGAAGTTCTCCAGCTTTCGCATCACGATCTGCAGCTGCAGAAACATTTTCTTCATTTACTTTATCAGCTGCCTTCTCTTTACATGATGTAAAAGCAAAAACGGATAGCACAGCTAATATAAAAATTGATTTTTTCATTGTGTTTAATTTTAAATTTTTAGTAAAGCAAAAATAGTTATTTTTTTAACTTTATTGAAGTCCTCTACCTATTTTATTCAACTTCTTGGAAATTTCGAACTCTTTTACAAGCTTATCCAGAATTCCATTTATAAAAATACTGCTTTTCGGAGTTGAATATTCTTTTGATATTTCTAAATACTCATTAATGGTTGCACGAACTGGAATGGAAGGAAAGTAAAGGAATTCAGCGATTCCCATTTTTAATATAATAAAGTCCAAATCGGCGATACGATCTTGATCCCAATTCGGTGTTTTTCCATCTATCTCTGCAGAAAGTTTTTCTTCATTTAAAACCACTTTCCGAAGCAACTCTAGCGCAAAATCACGGTCTTCTGCATCTTTATAGAGATCCGGAATTAAAACGTTGGCAACATTCTTTTCAGAAATTTTTCCCAGCATTTTTACCATCGCTGTATTGACAATAGGAAAGTCGTCTATCCATGTAAGGCGTTTGTCCTCAAGATACTCGTACAGTTTTTCGTTTGGAGCAATCACCTCTTTGTAGACCTTGGTGATGAAATTTTGATCTTCGGAAAAGGAAGTATTCTCTTTTAGTAGATATTCGTCATACCAATCTTGTTCTCGGAGAACCTTAAATAAGATGCCGACATACTCCGTATCTTGGGCCCAATAATTAAGCCCTTTCCTCTTAACAATTGCTTCCAAATTAGAATTCGAATCTAATAACCGAAGCACTTTATTTTCAACAAATATGGTACTTGGATCTTTTTCTAGATCTGTGGCGAGATGCTTCTTTTTGGAAACATCTAGATAATTTTCAGCATGATCTCGCATCTCAATCATTAACTGAAGCATCAGTAAATACAAGTCATGCATTTGATCAATGCTGTAAAAAAGAAATTTTTCTTGCTTACTAAGGTCAGGATGTTCATTCTGATTTAGAGCATAAACGGATTGTAATACTTTTACTCTAATGTGTCTTCGTGTAAGCATATGTTTAAAGAACTTTATTTTTTTAAGAGTCTAAATACAAATTTAGGCCGGGCAAAGATATCATAATAATATTGAAACCTATTTTTCTTTTCTTCTTGCGTCTATGCGCAACTGAGCAATTTCTAGCGCTGCTTGATTTGTAGTCAAACCCGACGTTTTCGCACTATTCAATATATCCAGTGTTGTGTTGTAAATATTTTCTGTTTTACGCATGGTTTCTTCTCGTCCGTAATTTTCAAGTTCAGCAAAAACATTAATAATACCACCAGCATTAATTAAAAAATCGGGAGCATACACGATCCCTTTTTGTTGCAACATCAAACCATGCTTATTCTCATCAGCCAGTTGGTTGTTTGCAGCACCTGCAATAACCTTAGCCTGAATAGCATGTATCGTGGTATCATTAATAGTGGCCCCTAATGCACAGGGAGCATAAATATCCATTTTCTCTGCGTAGATGTTTTTACCTTCATATATTTCAACATCGTAGGTGTCGCGTATTACTTCTAGTCTCTCGCGATTGATATCGTCAATAACTACCCGCGCACCTTCATTTGTAAGGTGTTCGACCAAAGCCTCACCCACGTTTCCAATACCCTGAACATAGACAAGCTTATCTTCTAAGACATCGCTACCGTAGGTAAATTTTGCAGCGGCTTTCATTCCCATAAACACGCCATAAGCGGTTATAGGTGAAGGGGTTCCAGCACCCCCCTTATCTTCAGAGATTCCTGTAACAAAAGGTGTGACAGTTCGCAGCAAATCCATGTCTTTGGTTTCCATACCTACATCTTCTGCTGTAATGTATTTACCTCCAAGAGAGTGAACAAATTCTCCAAAACGAAGCATTAATTCGGGTGTCTTTTGAGTTTTAGCATCTCCAATAATCACTGCTTTACCACCTCCCAGGTTTAAACCTGTAACTGCGGCCTTATAAGTCATGCCTCGTGATAATCTCAAAACGTCGTTAAGCGCATCCCATTCACTGTTGTATTGCCACATCCGAGTACCTCCTAAACTGGGCCCTAGAACGGTTGAATGGATTCCAATAATTGCTTTTAATCCTGTATCTTGGTCGTTGCAAAAAACAATTTGCTCGTGATCATCGAAAGAGGCCTGCCCAAAAACCGGGGCTATTTTTTTGAGTTCATTTGAAGACAATATTTCAGTAACCATGCTTTGATAAATTAAGATTTTCTCAGTAATGACGAGCAAAAGTAATGGTTAACTAACGTAAGCACAAAGGAATTTATGTTAATTACAACCCTGTCAATAATTTTTAATGTAAAATGAAAGAGTTAAAGCATCTCAACCGCTATTTTATCAAATACCGTTGGCGCCTTATTTTTGGTTTACTAATTACAATTATCGCTCGGGTTTTTGCACTGTTAACCCCAAAGTTTATTGGAGACTCTGTTGATGTGGTAGAGAAATATATAAGCGGAGACATTCTAGATGTAGCAACAGTTGAATCTGAGTTGTTTACAAACATCCTCCTCATTCTTGGCACCACATTACTCGCTGCCTTTTTCACTTTCTTGATGAGACAGGCTATCATTGTTGTTTCAAGAAATATTGAGTTCGATCTCAAAAACGAAATTTTTCAGCAATACGAGCGCCTTTCTTTAGATTTCTACAAACAAAACAGAACCGGTGACTTAATGAACCGGATAAGTGAAGATGTTATGAAGGTGCGCATGTATGCAGGCCCCGCTTTAATGTATAGTGCAACAACGTTTACTCTTTTTGTTGTTGTTATTAGTTATATGCTTTACACCGCACCCGTATTAACGCTTTATGCAGTTGCTCCATTACCCATTCTATCCGTAGCAATTTATAGCCTAAGTGCTGCAATTCATAAGCGAAGTACTATTGTTCAGGAGTTCTTATCAAAACTCACTTCATTTACGCAAGAACGTTTTAGTGGCATTGCTGTCATAAAAGCCTACGGAATTGAGTCTCGCACAAATGTCGATTTTACCGAACTGGCTCAAGGTTCTAAAAATAAGAATATAGACTTGGCTAAGGTCCAAGCCCTTTTTTTTCCATTAATGATGTTGCTTATCGGAGCCAGCAATCTACTTGTAATTTATATTGGTGGCAGTCAGTTTATTGATGGTAAAATTGACTTCGGAACCGTTGTAGAGTTTCTTATCTATGTAAACATGCTTACATGGCCCGTTGCCGTCGTTGGCTGGGTCACTTCTATGATACAGCAAGCAGAGGCTTCGCAGAAACGAATAAATGAATTTCTTAAACAAAAACCAAGTATTGAAAACACAGCAGCCCGTCCAACTCCAATACAAGGTAAAATTGAATTCAAAAACCTCTCCTTTACCTATGATGACACCGGTATCGAGGCTTTAAAAAACGTTTCATTTACCGTAAACCCAGGAGAAACATTGGCTATAATTGGAAATACGGGTTCAGGAAAATCTACCATACTAGAACTTATCGGACGCTTGTATGATGCACAGGAAAATCAATTAACCATCGACAACACCTCGATTAAAAACCTTCATTTAACAAGCCTTAGGCGCAGTATTGGGTATGTACCGCAAGATGCTTTCCTATTTAGTGATTCTATTAAGAACAATATAAAATTTGGCAAACAAAACGCCACAGATGAAGACGTTATTGCAGCGGCAAAACTGGCGGCAGTTCACAAAAACATTAAAGACTTTTCTCAGGGTTATGACACTATTTTAGGGGAGCGCGGCATCACATTAAGTGGGGGGCAGAAGCAACGAGTATCCATAGCCAGAGCAATAATTAAAGACCCACAAATATTATTGTTTGACGATTGTCTTTCTGCCGTAGACACCGAAACAGAAGAAGAAATACTTCAGAACCTTAATTTAATTTCAAGAAACAAGACAACCATTATTGTAAGCCACCGTGTTTCTTCTGCAAAAAACTGCGATAAAATTATCGTTTTAAAGGAGGGTGCCATTATCCAAAAAGGAACGCATAGCGCGCTTGTAAGTCAAGAAGGGTATTATAAGGAATTGTACTCGAAACAACTTTTAGAAAAAGAAATGTAATTTAAAGTTGGCATAGTTGGTTTTTTTTATGATTTTTGGATAAACGTTAATTACAAACTACAACTATGAGTGAGAATTATTCGATGGAGCAAGAAGAAATATTTTCGAAGGTAATGCGAGCAGGCAGACGTACCTATTTTTTTGATGTACGGTCTACAAAAGCAGGAGATTATTACCTAACCATCACCGAAAGTAAAAAGTTTACAAATGACGACGGTTCTTTTCATTACAAGAAACATAAAATCTACCTTTACAAAGAAGATTTTTCTGAATTTCAGGATAGCCTTAACGATATGATTCAATATATCATTGATGAAAAAGGAAACGAAGTGATTAGCGAACGTCATCAAAAAGATTTTAAGAAAGAGTCGGATAGTACGCCAACTGAAGTTGAAACTCCATCGGAAGAGCCTTCTTCTAAAAGTTTTACCGATATCGATTTTGATGATATTTAATTAAAGAAATATACCCCTAAAAAAAACCGCTCTCAATTTTTATTGAGAGCGGTTTTTTTATGGATTTCAACCAAAACAAAAAAACGAAAAGCATAGGCTCGACGGTTGTGCTACATTTATTTTTGCTCCAAACAATGAAGTTTGAGCGAGTTCATTTATATTTAAGGGTTCAAAATCAGAAACATGAAAAAACTAATATCTCTCATCATTTTAGTTTGTACTTCAGCAGCAATCGCGCAATCGGAGGCAATAGACTTAAAATACTACCTTCCGCAAGACCTCAGCTACAACCAAAACATTCCAACTCCCAAAAGCATTATTGGTCATGAACCCGGAGAATGGCATGTTACCCACGATAAGTTAACACAATATATGTATGCCCTAGCGAACGCAAGTGATCGCATTAGCATAGAAAATCGAGGAACCACTTTCGAAGGTCGTCCGTTATTGCTACTTAAAATAACATCTCCTAAAAATCACACAAGGCTTGAAAACATTCGAGCAAATCATATGTCACTCACTGAAGGAAATTCGAATTCGATAAACACGGCCAATATGCCTATCGTGGTTTACCAAGGTTTTTCTATACACGGAAACGAACCTAGTGGATCGAATGCAGCCCTTGCGATTGCTTACTATCTGGCGGCAGCTCAAGGATCAAAAATTGATGACCTACTAAACAATACGGTTATCCTTTTTGACCCATCATACAACCCAGATGGTTTGCAGCGTTTTGCCTATTGGGCAAATACAAACAAAAACAAAAATATCAATCCGGATCCGAACGATCGCGAATATGATGAAGTTTGGCCTGGTGGGCGAACCAACCACTATTGGTTTGATTTGAATAGAGATTGGCTGCCCGCCCAATTGCCAGAAAGTCGCGCTCGAATTGAGACCTTCCACCAATGGTACCCGAATATTTTAACAGACCATCATGAGATGGGAACAAATTCAACCTTCTTTTTTCAACCTGGAATTCCATCGAGAACACATCCGCTCACACCACAAAAAAATCAGGACTTGACTGGAGAAATTGGAAAATTTCACGCGAGGGCACTCGATAAAATTGGGAGTTTGTATTATTCTGAAGAGGACTACGACGACTTCTACTATGGCAAGGGCTCTACCTTTCCAGACATTAATGGAAGCATTGGTATTTTATTTGAGCAAGCCTCCTCCCGCGGTCATGCCCAAGAAAGCGATAATGGCATTCTCACTTTTCCATTTACGATTCGAAATCAAGTTACAACTGCCCTTTCAACATTGGATGCTGCTGTTTCGATGCGATTAAAAGTGCTTGATTACCAACGCCAGTTTTTCTCAGACGCCCGAAAGGAGGCCTTGGGGTCTAAGGCAATCGTTTTTGGAGATGAAAAAGACGCATCAAAAGCATTTCACCTGGCCGAAATATTAGAACGCCACAAAATAAAATTTCACGAAATTGCTTCTGATTTCTCAAAAGACGGAAAAATATTTAAAAAAGGCTATGGATATGTCATTCCAGGAAATCAAAAACAACACCGCCTTATTAAAGCGATGTTCGAAAAGCGCACGGCATTTAGGGACAGTCTTTTTTACGATATTAGTGCCTGGACATTCCCGCTTGCCTTTAATTTAGATTATAGTGAAGATGTAAACATGTCGTTTGCCGGTAAGGAAGTTTCCAATCTAGAAATGCCCAAACCCATAGCACCAAAGCTTTCAAATTATGCTTATATCATGGAATGGCATGATTATTATGCGCCAAAGGCATTAAACATGATCCTTAAAAAAGGACTAAAGGCGAAGGTTGGAATGACGACGTTTGCTCTTGAAAACAACCAATATGACTATGGGAGTATCCTTATTCCTGTTCAAAATCAAAATCTAGATGCCAAGGAGTTGGCCGCTTTCCTTTCCGAAGTGTCTGCAAAATCTCATGTTACCATCAAAGGTGTGTCAACAGGTCTTACAAAAGGCATAGACCTTGGAAGTGGTGATTTTCGAGCTTTAGAATTGCCCCGAATTGCGTTATTGGTAGGTGAAGGTGTTACTAGTTACGATGCGGGAGAACTCTGGCATCTATTCGACCAACGATATGATATGACCATCACTAAATTAGATACAAAGAATTTTAATCGTGCTGATTTGAGTCGATATACAGATATCATTTTACCCAATACAAGGGGCAACGCACTTAATAAGAAACAGGCGGAAAAATTAAAAACTTGGGCAAAGGCTGGGGGAACCGTCATTGGATATAAGAATAGTGGAAAATGGCTACATAGCAACGAACTCCTTACAATGAAATTCATTACAAAAAGCGATACCGCTAGAAACATTACTTTTGAACAGAAAGGAGATTATCGAGGTGCTCAAGTAATTGGAGGTGCCATTTTCAACACCAAACTTGATCGCTCTCATCCAATTGCTTTTGGGTACAAGAATGAACACCTACCTATGTTTAGAAACTCAACTCTTTTTCTAAAACCAGACAAGCATAGCTATAACAATCCTGTAAAATATACTGAAAGCCCCTTGCTTAGTGGCTATATATCAAAGCCAAACTTAGGAAAACTAAAGAATACCGTGCCTTTTAAGACGCAAGGTTTAGGAAGAGGGCAGGTTGTATATTTCACAGACAATACAAACTTTAGAGCCTTTTGGTATGGCACCAATAAGCTGCTAATGAATGCCATCTTCTTCGGAGATGAAATGTAAGATGGTAAAATCAAATTGACTTCAAAGCGATAATTAATTAGTCAATTTTGTAATGCACACCACGATGAAAATCATATCTTTGCCGCTTTTTTAAGGGACAATTATGATACAGAAAACCATTAAGAACTTTACTCAGAATCCTAAGAATGATATTCTATCAGGTCTTACCGTAGCCTTGGCTTTAGTCCCTGAAGCAGTGGCTTTTGCGTTTGTTGCAGGTATCGATCCGCTTGTCGGACTCTATGGCGCTTTTATGATGGGTATTGTTACGGCATTATTTGGCGGACGACCTGGAATGATATCGGGTGCTACCGGAGCAATGGCTGTAGTGATGGTTCATATGATTCAAAAAGGAAATGAAGTTGGTGACGCACTTGCCGTTCCAATAGAAAACCTCGGTTTACAGTGGTTGTTCATTACCTTATTATTTGTGGGTGCTATACAGGTAGCCGCTGGAGTCTTTAGACTGGGGAAATTTGTGAGACTCATTCCACATCCTGTTATGATGGGATTTGTAAATGGATTAGCGATTGTCATCTTTCTATCACAAATAGGATTGTTCAAGGAAAATGTAAATGGTACCATGCAATTTATGCAAGGAAGCCATCTATATATAATGCTAGGCTTGGTATTGTTAACCATGGCCATTATGTTTGGACTTCCCAAACTAACAAAGAAAGTTCCCGCTGCGCTGGTTGCGATAGTCGTTGTAGCCTGTATTACTATTTTTGGAGGGGTTGAAGCAAGTACGGTAGGTTCTTTTATTAAAGATGGTGGTGGTGCTGGATTACAAGGTGGCCTTCCAACTTTTCAAGCACAAATATATGGACTGTTTGACACTTTGAACGGGCATTGGGGTCTTATCTTGTCGACGGCTTCGATCTTAGCGGCTGTTGGGTTAATAGAAAGCCTAATGACTTTGAATCTTATCGACGAAATGACCGAAACACGTGGAAGTGGTAATAGGGAATGTATAGCACAAGGTGCTGCGAATATTCTTAACGGTATGTTTGGTGGAATGGGCGGCTGTGCTATGATTGGTCAATCTATTATTAATGTGAATTCAGGTGGTCGTGGAAGATTGTCTGGTGCAGTAGCTGCAATTGCATTGCTATGCTTTGTGCTGTTTGGCGCTCCATTAATAGAACAAATACCCATCGCCGCATTAGTAGGTGTTATGTTTATGGTTGTGATAGGTACTTTTGCTTGGAGTAGTTTTAGAATACTTCATAAAATTCCAAAACCAGATGCATTCGTTTTAATCGCTGTATCAGCGATCACTGTTTGGCAAGATTTAGCGATAGCCGTAATTGCGGGAGTTATTATGTCTGCTTTGGTCTTCGCATGGAAAAACGCAACAATGATACGCGCTCGTAAAACAACCAAAGACGATGGCACATTGGTTTACACTATTTGGGGCCCTTTATTTTTTGGTTCCGTTCAAAATTTTAATTCTAAGTTCAGTCCTAAAACCGATCCTAGCAAAGTAGAAATAGATTTTATTGAATCGAAGGTAAGCGACCATAGCGGAGTTGAAGCGCTGCGAAACATGGCCAATAAGTATTTAGAAATTGGCAAAGATGTAAAACTAACACACCTCAGCCCCGATTGTAAGACCTTGTTGTTAAAATGGGATCCAGAGTTTGAGCATGTAATTGAAGAGGCTATCGATGATCCAAGGTACTATGTCGTTACCGATATTTTGGATAGTGAGGTATAATGTT
>CALKCP010000022.1 GCA_938083445.1 uncultured Ulvibacter sp.
AATTTATGATGCTTTCGCGATGTTCGAAAAAGAAGGAGCTACAGATCGCGACATAGAGCGCATTAAGGCTGGGTTGGAAACGCAATTTTATAACGGAATTAGCAGTGTTTTAGGGAAATCTTTTCAATTGGCTCAGTATAACGTGTTTGCAGGAAATCCCGGGTTTATTCAAGAGGATATTGAAAATATAAAGCGAGTTACCAAAGAGGATGTGATGCGTGTATATAATACCTACATAAAGGAAAAACCTTTTGTAATGACCAGTTTTGTTCCTAAAGGACAGATAGAATTAATAGCAGATAACTCTGCGCTTGCTCCTGTTGTGGAAGAAGAAATAAAAGAAAATGTTGAAAAGAAAGTAGAAGATGCCAATTCTGAAGTAGCAAAGACACCTTCTAATTTTGATCGTTCAGTTGAACCAACACAAGGTGCTACTCCTAAATTGAGTATTCCAATAAGTTGGAAATCCAGTTTATCGAATGGTATGAAAGTCTACGGAATTGAACAAAATGAAATTCCTACTGTAAACTTTAGTTTGGTAATGGAAGGAGGTCATTTGTTAGACAACCCCAGTAAAAACGGTGTTGCCAATTTAATTACCGACATTATGATGGAGGGAACTGCAACTAAAACACCTCAAGAGCTTGAGGAGGAAATAGAATTATTGGGAGCCTCTATTAATATGTATACTTCAAAAGAATCTATTACTATCCGTGGAAACACATTGGTTCGAAACTTCGATAAGACCATGAAGTTGGTTGAAGAGATCTTGCTTCAGCCTCGATGGGATGAGGAAGAGTTTGCCCTTATTAAAACAAAGACGATAAATCAAATTAAGAGATCGGAAGCAAACCCCAACGCTGTAGCGGGTAGGGTTTATAGTAAAATTCTATACGGAGAAAATCATATATTTAGTCTTCCAACCAGTGGGACTGAAGCTTCCGTATCTGCTATTACAATGGATGATATAAAGGCGTATTACAGTGCCAATTTCTCTCCCTCTATAAGTTCATTTCAAATAGTTGGGGACATTGATCAGGGTACTGCTATGAAGACTCTTAAAGGACTTGAAATAAATTGGGCGGCAAAAGATGTTGCAATCCCTGAATTCCCAATTGTAAACAATAGAGACAGGACTTCGCTCTACTTTGTTGATATTCCTGATGCCAAGCAATCTGTTATTAATATTGGATACATCGCTATGCCAAGGACCGATGCAGATTACTTTTCAGCAGAGGTTATGAATTATAAGTTAGGAGGTTCTTTTTCTGGAAATGTAAATTTAATTTTACGCGAAGAAAAAGGGTATACCTACGGTGCACGAACTGGATTTAGTGGTGGTAAGGTGCCGGGTACATTTACAGCTTCCTCTAGCGTAAGAACAAACACAACCGGAGAGTCTGTTCAGATTTTTAAAGATCAAATTACGGCCTATAAGGATGGAATTTCTGAAGAGGATCTTACGTTTACAAAGAATGCATTAATAAAGTCGAATGCGCGTCGTTTTGAAACCCAGTTTAATTTACTTGGTATGCTACAAGAAATGAGTGAATATAATTTGCCAGCCAATTATATTGAAAAGGAGGAGCAGGTAATTAACGATATGACCTTAGAAATGCATAAAACTTTAGCCAATACGCACCTAGATGAATCTAAAATGGCTTATTTAGTTGTTGGAGATGCAGCTTCGCAATTTGCACAATTTAAAGATATGGGCTTTGATGAAGTAAAATTATTAGATAAGAAGGGCGAAGAGACGAAGTTAAAAGACGTTAAGATGTAGATGAAAAGCTATAAATAATCTTACAAGGGATGCCGAAAGGCATCCCTTGTTTCGTTTTATTTGATACCTTTAATTATTAATTAATGATAGTAGGTCGAAAAATGAATATATACATATCAATACTCAGCATTGCCTTCGTATGTTTTGGCTGCAATACTGAAACGTCAAAGAAAGCGAATGCTACTAAAGCCGAATCAATAGAAGTGCAGACCTTCTTGGAACCTTCTTTTACCATTTCCGAAGCGAATAAGTTAATTGAGTTACCGTTGCATTGCCTCGAAAGTGAATATCCAAATAAACTCGGGCAAGTGATAGGAAACGATAGGGACCTTCAATCTCCTGCTATATTGCATCCTATATTTTATGGCTGCTTCGATTGGCACAGTGCGGTGCATGGGTATTGGTCTATGGTAACCTTGCTTAAAGAATTTCCAGAATTAGAGAAAGCCCAAGAAGTAAGAGAAATACTTAAAACGAATATAACTTCGGAAAATGTTGCGTTAGAATTAGCCTATTTTGAAAAGGAGATTAATAAAAACTACGAACGGACATACGGCTGGGCTTGGCTTTTAAAGCTTGCTGAAACACTTCATCAATGGGATGATCCGCTAGCAAACCAACTTTCAGAAAACCTGAAACCACTTACAGATCATATTGTTTTAAGTTATAAAACATTTCTACCTAAGTTAAACTATCCTATTCGTGTTGGAGAACATACCAATACGGCTTTTGGGCTTACATTCGCTTACGATTATTCAGTAGCAGTTGGCGAAATTGAATTACAAGCATTAATCACTAAAAGAGCGAAAGAGTTTTATAGTCCGGATGCCAATTGTCCTATAAGGTGGGAACCTAGCGGTTACGATTTTCTCTCTCCCTGTTTAGAAGAACTAGATATTATGCGACGCGTGCTTTCCAAAAAAGCGTTTAGAGGTTGGATGGCTTCATTTTTACCACAACTGAAAGATAACAAGTATCAATTAGAGGTAGGTCTCGTTAGTGACAGAACGGATGGGAAACTTGTACATTTAGACGGATTAAACTTTAGTAGAGCTTGGGTGTTTTATGGCCTCGCCAATCAGTATCCTGAATATGAGCACCTAAAAAACGTAGCAAATGAGCACATCTCATATTCCTACCCCAATCTAGTTGGTGACACCTATGAAGGAGGACATTGGTTAGGAAGCTTTGCCATTTATGCATTAAACAGTAAATGAAAAATATCTTTAAAAATATTGGACCAGGTACATTAATTGCGGCCGCGTTTATTGGTCCGGGAACAGTAACTGTATGCACAATCGCAGGAGTTCAATTTGGTTTTACATTATTGTGGACAATGGTTTTGTCTATAATTGCCACCATCGTCTTGCAAGAAATGGCTGCCCGTCTCGGATTGGTTAGTGGTAGGGGATTGGCTGAAAATGTAAAGAAAGAGATCCGCTCGCCTATCATTAGAGCCGTGGCTTTGGTTTTAATTCTTTCTGCTATTTTAGTTGGAAATGCGGCCTACGAAGCTGGCAATATTAGTGGTGGTGTGTTAGGACTGCAAACTATTTTTTCGAAAGCGAACTTTTCAATATATGATATGAACGTGAACCTTTGGAGTTGGCTCATTGGTGCGATAGCCTTTGTGCTACTCTATATCGGAAACTACAAAATAATAGAACGCAGTTTAATTAGTCTGGTTGTTATTATGAGCCTCTCATTTTTAATCACTGCGATTCTCACGAAGCCAGATATGCTCGCGGTAGTAAAAGGGATGTTTGTCCCCAGTTTTCCAAAAGAAGGATGGCTTACAATTATGGCCCTGGTAGGGACCACCGTAGTGCCTTATAATCTATTCTTACACGCGTCATTGGTACAGGAGAAATGGCAAGGCGTAGGTTCATTAAAAGCAGCCAGAAAGGATGTTTACATCTCAATTGCATTGGGTGGTGTCGTATCTATGGCGATTATAGTCTGTGCAGCGGCTATTCAAACAACTCAAGTTTCAAATGCTTCAGATCTAGCGAAAGGATTGGAGCCTCTATTTGGTATTTATTCTAAGTACTTTTTAAGTTTAGGTTTATTTGCAGCCGGTATTACATCAGCCATCACAGCTCCGTTAGCGGCTGCCTATGTTGCAAAAGGTTGCTTTGCATGGGACAAAGGATTAAAAGGTAGAAAATTTAGATTGGTTTGGATTCTTATTCTGTTTTTGGGTGTTCTGTTTTCTTCCATCGGTTTTAAACCCATAGAAATTATAAAATTTGCTCAAGTTGCCAATGGATTATTGTTGCCTATTATAGCTGGTTTTCTATTATGGATAGTAAATAAAAGTACTGTTTTAGGGAGTTATAAAAACTCTAAGCTTCAAAATTTTCTTGGCTTTTTGATTTTAATTGCGACGATTGTTTTAGGAGCGATTAGTTTATTGAAAGTTTTTAAAGTATTGTAATGTTACATACAATTGATATAAATGCCGATTTAGGTGAGGGAAGTCTTAACGATGCTCAATTGATGCCTCTTATTTCTTCCTGTAGTATTGCCTGTGGCGGTCACTTCGGAAATGAAACAACGATGCGCACAGCAGTGCAGCTTGCCAAGAAACATAAGGTAAAAATTGGCGCGCATCCTTCGTATCCAGATGTTAAAAACTTTGGACGTAAGGTGCTTCCAATACCTAAAAATTTGCTTTCTGAAGCTGTTCGTCAGCAACTAGTTCGATTTATCTCAATTTGTGAAAGTGAAGACATACAGGTTCATCATATTAAACTGCACGGTGCTTTATACAATTATGCTGCAATTGATGCACCTACAGCAGATGCGGTTTTAGAAGGAATAATGGCAACGCAGGTTCGTCCTAAATTATACGTACCTTATGGTTCAGTACTTGCTAAAAAAGCGAAGCCTTTGTTACCATTGGAATACGAGGCCTTTATCGATAGAACATACAACGACGATTTGTCGCTGGTATCCAGAACTGAAAAGGACGCTGTGATTTACGAGCCGAATCCTGCTTGGAGTCAATTGCAATTAATGGTTGAAAACAAATTGGTTCAGACAAGGAAATTAAATAAGGTATCCATAGTGGCCAATACCTATTGCATACATAGTGATACTCCAAATGTTATTGAGATTCTGTCGTTTATTAGACAGCAAATGAAACAGTTTCATATTGGATTAAACAAATGAACCTAGAACCAACATACCAGCACTTTGGAGAAAATGGCGTTCTCATTAATTGGTCTTCAAAAATAGACAGCCTAATTAATGATGAGGTCTTAAACATGGACCGTTTGATTTCTAAAACATTTGAGTCTAGGATAATTGAATTAGTTCCATCCTATCAAAGTCTGGCTGTCTATTTAAAGGAGGGGGAGTCTGCTTCAAATTTCATTCAACTTCTAAAAGAATTACCCGTTTCTGAGACAATAGAATCTCAGAATACAAAGAGATTACTTACTATTCCTGTATGCTATGACCTTCAATATGCTTTGGATATAGAGGCACTAGCTTTGGCCAACAAGATTACTGTTAAAAAAGTTATTGAACTTCATACACGCGAAACATATAAAGTCTATTTCTTAGGCTTCTTACCAGGCTTCCCCTATTTAGGAGGATTGAACAAGTCTTTATCTACACCTCGAAAAAGCACACCAAGACAAAATATAGAGAAAGGATCGGTTGCCATAGGAGGTGGGCAAACAGGTGTTTATACCGTAGACTCACCAGGCGGATGGAATGTCATTGGGAAAAGTCCAATTGATTTTTTCTCTACTGAAAGTAGGTTTCGTTGTTTATTAAAGGCAGGGGATCTCGTTAGATTTCATTCGATATCAACGAAAACATACAAACGAATAAAGACGGAAGTTGTTGCGGGTACTTTTAAAGTAGAGAAGGAGGCGTATTATGATTGAAGTGGTTTCAGGTGGTCTCTATACAAGCATGCAAGATCTGGGGCGTTATGGTTACCGAAGATACGGTGTTCCTTTAAGCGGCGCTATGGATAGCTATTCGGCACGTTTGGCGAATCAATTAATCGGTAATTTTGAAGGGGAAGCCGTGATGGAAATTACGCACATAGGTCCAGTTTTACGTTTTAAGAATAGCACTGAAATCGCAATTACAGGCGCTGGTTTTGTGCCAACATTAAATGATGTCGAAGTTTCGCTCAACACAAGAACCTACGTTCCGAAGGATGGGATCTTAAAATTTGGACTTCCAGGTTATGGTCTGAGGGCCTATTTGTCTGTTCTTGGTGGTTTTAATTCGGAAAAGAAGCTAGGTAGTTACAGTCAGTATTTCGGAATTACAAAAAAAGAGACTATTGAAAAGGGAGATTCTTTCGTACTTAAACCGCATAAAGGAAAGCCTCATACTGCGACGGCTTCATTTAAAGTGTCTAAAAATCATTTTTCTTCAAATAGCATTGATGTTTTTGCAGGACCAGAGTTTCGCTTAGTATCAAAATCAATTCAGAAAAAAATCTTGGAGACAGAACTGACCATAGGTTCTGAGAGCAATAGGATGGCCTATATATTAAAAGGTTGGAATGGTGTTTCGGCACAGGAAATAATAACAGCTCCGGTACAGCCAGGCACCGTGCAGTTAACTCCGTCGGGTCAATGTTTGGTCCTCATGCGAGATGCACAGACTACAGGGGGGTATGCCAGGATATTGCAGCTCACTGAAAGTTCAATCAATAGCATAAGCCAGAAGCGAGCGGGTACTGTGTTACATTTTAAATTAATCGATTACCCATCATAATTTCTTTTTACAGAAGCAACACCTTCGTTTTTTATTATTCAAGAGGCACTTTTAATGAACTTTTTGACGCGAATCAAGCAGGTATTATTAATCTTAAATACAGGCGTTCCAGAGGTTTTCATTCGGAGGAGGAGCTATAATGGTTAGTTTCTCTTTTTGAACTGGATGGATGAAGGAAAGCGATCTTGCGTGTAAATGAATACTTCCATCTTTATTACTCCGATCGAATCCATACTTTAAATCGCCCTTAATTGGAGACCCGATGCTAGAAAGTTGTGATCGAATTTGATGGTGTCTACCTGTTTCTAGGTCTATTTCTAGCAGTGTATAGCGCTGTAAACTTTTTACTATGGTATATGTTAAAATTCCCTTTTTGCTATTGGGAACTTCTTTAATATGCGCATAGGATTTATTTTGCTTCGCATTTCTATGCAGAAAATGAACCAACCGAGCAGTTCCTTGTTTCGGGGCTTTCATAACAACGGCCCAGTATGTTTTATGCGTTTCTCTTTCAGCAAACATTTTATTAAGACGCGCTAAGGCCTTTGAGGTTCTTGCAAAAACGACAATACCACTGGTTGGCCTGTCTAGTCTGTGAACTACTCCTAGATAAACAGCTCCCGGTTTATTGTATTTTTCTGCTACATATTCTTTCACGATTTCTGAAAGAGGTACATCGCCTGTTTTATCCCCTTGAACAATATCCCCAGGTCGCTTGTTCACTATGATTAAGTGATTGTCTTCATATAAGACTTGAAGATTGTCTTTTGTGCTATGCAAAGTTGATTTTTAGATGTTTGATCATTCTACTTAATCCCGGGATACGTTATTAGTACTGTTCCGATTCGTTCGGAAAATCACCACGCTTCACATCTGTGCTATATTGGCTGAATGCCTTTGTCATTTCAGAATATAAATCCAAGTAGCGTCTTAGAAAACGAGGATTAAATTCGTGTGTCATTCCAATCATATCATGTGTAACTAAAACTTGACCATCAACACCGCTCCCAGCGCCGATACCAATAACTGGAATCGTTAATTTTTCAGCAATAGACTGCGCTAATTTTGCAGGGATTTTTTCCATAACGATAGCAAAACAACCCGTCTTTTCAAGCAGTAAAGCATCTTCTACTAATTGAGCAGCCTCCTGTTCTTCTTTTGCGCGTACGGTATAGGTTCCAAACTTATAAATGGATTGAGGCGTTAGCCCTAAATGACCCATCACTGGAATTCCAGCATTTAAAATTCTTTTGATCGATTCTTTTATTTCTTTCCCACCTTCCATTTTTACTGCGTGAGCACCACTTTCTTTCATAATGCGAATGGCAGAGCGCAGTGCTTCTTTTGGATCACTTTGGTAGCTTCCGAAAGGCAGATCTACAACTACCAAACTTCTATCGATGGCGCGAATTACCGACGACGCATGATAAATCATTTGGTCTAGGGTTATAGGCAATGTTGTTTCATGACCGGCCATAACATTGGATGCAGAATCGCCAACAAGTATGACGTCTATTCCGGAACCATCTACTATTTTGGCCATGGTATAATCGTAGGCCGTAAGCATGGATATCTTTTCACCCTTCTTCTTCATATCTACGAGGGTCTTTATGGTAATCCGCTTGTATTCTTTTTTTGCTGTTGACATAAATTTGCTGTGATTGAAGCGTAAAAGTACTAATTTTGATATTCAATACTAAAACAATCGCTTGTCATTTATAGTTACTGTCTTCTGTTTGCTAATAGTGGAGGAGGGCCACCATTAAATGGATTCCATCGACTTATACTTTTAGCGCCCATACCCGATGCTTTTATAACGGCTCTGTCACCGTATCGTTCTCTCATTTTGTCCATAGCCTGATAGAGATTCATGATTTTGTCGCAGTCTTGAAAGAGATCAATTTGTTGACCTCCTTCAACTAAATGACTGTAGCGAACTCCCACCAATCGAACCAACAAGCGTCTTTGATACAATTTTTTGTATAGTTCCATCACTACTGGTAGTATGTTATGGTCGGACGAGCTAAAGGGTATTTTTCGCTGCATGGTATAGGTCTGGAAATCGGAATATCTAATTTTAAATGTAACACAAGATGTAAGCTTGTTTCCACGGCGAAGTTGGTATATTAAATTTTCTGCCATTGCAGTAATAATTCCTTCTAGTTTTTTGATGTCGGTGGTGTCTTTGTTGAAGGTTCTCTCGGTAGAAATTGATTTTCGTTCGGTGTATTGTACTACGGGAGAATTATCAATACCATTTGCTTTTTTCCAAATCATCTGTCCATTTTTCCCAAATACCTTTGCCATCATTTCAATCGGCATTTCTTGAATGGTTTTAATCTGTTTAATCCCCAGGTCACATAGAGAACGGTATGTTACTTCGCCTACCATAGGAATCTTACGTACCGACAAGGGTGATAAGAATGGTTTTTCAGAACCTTTTAGAACTCGTATTTCATTGTTGGGTTTTGCTTCCCCTGTAGCTATTTTGGAAACTGTTTTATTAGCTGAAAGTCCAAAGGAGATGGGTAAGCCGGTTTCATTAATGATTTTCTTTCGTATTTCTGAAGCCAATTGATGACAGCCAAAAAATTTGTCCATTCCGGTGAGGTCAATGTAAAACTCATCTACTGAAGTTTTTTCATACAGCGGAACACTTTCCTTAATCACATCGGTAACTTGGTTGGAGAATTTACTGTAGATTCCTGAGTTCCCTCTTAGTACAATTGCTTCTGGACATAATTGCTTCGCTAATCGCATGGGCATTGCCGAATGGATACCAAACGTGCGGGCTTCGTAACTGCAGGCTGCAACAACACCGCGATCACTGGTGCCGCCAATAAGCACGGGTTTGTTATTTAGCTTACTGTCGAGTAGACGCTCGCAAGACACAAAGAAAGTATCGAGGTCCATATGTACTATTGCGCGGTTGTTGTTCATACTATTTCCTGTGAAAGCGGGATTTTTTTATTTTAAGTTTCATTTACAGCCTTGTTTTTAAAGTCCCCAGTTGTTTTTCGATTGAAATTTTTAACGGAGTTTACTTCTAATAAGGTGTCGCTATATCGAGGGTCTTCAACAATACTCAAGCGTTCCATTTTGGTTACTTCTATAGAAGTACAATCAAATTCTTCTACCAACTTTCCTGTAATACTGTAAATGCCCTTGCCTCTAAATTTGTATTTTTCTGCTACAGGCGGGAAATGTATCGTATCGATAAAATAGCCATCTCTGTCTAAGAAGGTTCCGAAATACATGCGTTTCCCATTGGAGGTAACGGTATGTTTTGTTGTAACTAAATAGCCTTCAATAGTGATGTGCTTTCCAATAAAGCCTGACAAATGTTTTACTCTCATCTTGTGAGTAGATGGTGTGAGCAATATTTCAAAAGGATCGCAAAGCGGAAAACCTAACAATTCCATTTCATCAAAAGCGTCTTCCAGTTGTGTGTTGGGGAGTTTTGGGGTTTGATAGGTTACTTTTTCAGTTTTAAAAAGAGTGTATACCTGTTCTTTGAATGTTATTTTGTTAATCTTCATATAGGCTTCCCATAACAGTTCCCGTTTGTTTCTTTTGGTAAACCGTAAGGCATTTATTTTTATTAAAATGGCAATCTGTTCCATCGAGATAGAAATGCGTTCTATAAAACCATCAAGACTTACAAAGGAGCCGTTGCGTTTCCTTTCCGAAGTAATTTTTTTAATCACTTTCGCTTCCAACGAATGCAAAAAACCAAGACCTAAGTAAATATTCGTTCCTTCAATGACTGTCTGTGCATAGCTATTATTAACGCAGGGCGGAAGTATGGAAGCACCGTGCATTCTCGCTTCGTGTACATATAGCTCAGGCCTGTAAAATCCGCCCCCATTATTGAGGGTAGCTACCATATATTCTAAGGGGAAATACGCTTTTAGAAACAAGCTTTGGTAGCTCTCTACTGCATAGGAAGCCGAATGTCCCTTGGCAAAAGCATAACCCGCAAAACTCTCGGTTTGCCTCCAAACCTCCTTAGTGAGTGCTTCGGGTTTGCCATTTTTTCGACAGTTTTCAAAAAACAGGTCCTTCACTTTTTGAAACTCTTCCCGCGATCGAAACTTTCCAGACATACCTCGGCGGAGCATATCTGCCTCACCTAAACTAAGCCCACCAAAGTAATGCGCTACTTTAATGACATCTTCCTGATATACCATGACTCCGTAGGTTTCAGGCATGATGTCGAGCATTACTGGATGGGCTTCTTTTCTTTTTTCAGGAAAACGATACCGTAAAATATACGCTCGCATCATCCCTGATTTCGCTACTCCAGGTCTAATTACCGAGCTTGCGGCTACCAAGCCCAAATAATCATCCACCTGAAGTTTCCGAAGTAACATACGCATTGCAGGCGACTCTACATAAAAGCAACCAATGGCTTTGGCGTTACGGAGCAGGTCTTTAATGCGCTCGTCTTGCTTAAAACGTTTGATGTCGTGAATATCAATAGGAGGAAGCTCCGGATGGTTGTAACGCACGATATTCACTGCATCCTTTATTTTTCCAAGGCCTCTCTGACTCAAAATATCAAACTTATACAAACCAATATCTTCGGCTACAATCATGTCAAATTGGGTTGTAGGGAAGCCTTTGGGAGGCATAAAAGTGGCAGTGTAATAATGGATGGGTTTTTCGGAAATAATAATTCCACCTGCGTGAATTCCCAAGTAGTTAGGGAAGCCCTGAATGTACTTACTATAACGAATCACCAATTGGGATAGCTTGTCCAGGCTAGGGAAGTGGTAGTGACCGCTAGAGAGCATATCAATTTCAGATTTTGGGAGTCCAAAAACTTTGCCTAATTCTCTTACGGAAGCTTTGTGTTTAAAAGTATTGTAGACAGTAATAAGCGCCGTGTTTTTAAAACTTCGAAAAATAAACTCGGTAATATCATCCCTGTCTTTCCATGAGAAATCAATATCAAAGTCGGGCGGATTCTTTCGGTATAGATTAATAAAACGTTCAAAATAGAGGTCTAGTTCTATAGGATCCACATCAGTAATACGAAGGAGGTAGGCGATGACACTATTGGCACCACTTCCTCTGCCAATATAGAAATAGATCTTACTACGGGCGTATTTTAAAATTTTCCAATTGATAAGAAAATAGGAAACAAAGCCTTTTTGTTGAATGATGTCCAGCTCCATTTTTATACGTGATACTACATTGTCATCTGCCACGCCATAGCGATAGGTGATTCCACCATAAGCAAGTTTCTTTAACAGTCGAAAATCCAAAGCTTCATTGTTTGTATACGAATGCTGATTGTTAGGTACCTCTTTCGAAAAATCAAAATCGATATTGCATTTTTTAAGTAGATCTTGTGTGTTTTCTAATAGCTCCGGAACCTCTTGAAATGCTATTTCTAATGCTTTCGAAGACAAAAAAAGGTCCCTTTCATTGCCTTGTTCGGAGAGGGGAAGCTTGCTTAGAAGGGTGTTGTTATCGATGGCTCGAAGTAGTCGATGGGTGTTGAAACCCTTTTTATTAATAAAGGTGACGGTTTGTAAGACCACCAATTTCTCTAAGCGGTTTCTCCAAGGCGAAAATTTTAACCGATTTAGATCCTCTATTTTGACACCTAGAAATTCATTTTCTGAAAGTTGGTCTCCTTTAAACGTAGCATAGGGATATATAACAAAGGTGTTTGCTAGTATTTTGGCGCGCTCTGGAATATTTTCTTCAGAATGAAGAAAATAGGAGAGGTAGCGATTGATTTGCATAAACCCCTCGTTGTTTTTTGCTAATAGTACGAATTGCTGTTGAACACCATTCCTAAAATCAACTCCTAGCACAGGCTTTATGTTATACTTAGACGCCAAACGTACAAAGTCTAAACAGGCTGAGGTATTGTTGATGTCTGTAAGTGCCAAAGCAGCAAGAGAACGCTGTTGCGCTAACAAAAGCAGCTCCTCCGGCTTAATGGTGCCGAAGCGGAGACTGTAATAACTATGAGTGTTTATAAACATAAATTGGAATTATTCCAAAACTATGGAAATATTCCAATACTTAAAAATAAAGTTTTCAACATGTTTTTTGGCACCTTTAAATAAAATAGATTAAAATGATTGGTGAGCAATGAATGGTGAATAGTTCAAAAACGTTAATTTATTGAATCGTGTAATCGTAGTTTGAAAGTGACTTCCCGATGCAATCGGGGTTGTATCGAGAACATGATGCTATCTAAATCAAGAAAAAACAATCCAGCAATCTAGCAATCCAGACATCTACGCATCCTTTACGACTCACAACTCACTATCTTCTGACAGTATGGCAGAATAATTCTACTGGCATAATCCTTGTCTTAAACACAGCGCAAGTTAAAATTGAATATTAAAAATATAATTATAACATTATGAGTAAAATAATTGGAATCGACTTAGGAACTACCAACTCTTGTGTCGCTGTAATGGAAGGTAGCGAACCCACAGTAATTCCTAATGCGGAAGGGAAAAGAACAACACCTTCTGTGATCGCTTTTGTAGAAGGCGGGGAAATTAAAGTAGGGGATCCAGCTAAAAGGCAGGCAGTAACAAACCCAACAAAAACCATTTCTTCTATAAAACGTTTTATGGGGAATAAATATTCGGAATCTAAAAAAGAAGCAGATCGCGCAGCCTTTAAAGTTGTTAAAGGTGATAACGATACGGCTCGTGTAGATATCGACGGTAGAATGTATACTCCACAAGAATTGAGCGCCATGATTCTTCAAAAAATGAAGAAAACAGCAGAAGATTATCTTGGGCAAACCGTAACAGAAGCTGTAATTACCGTTCCAGCTTACTTTAACGATAGTCAGAGACAAGCTACGAAAGAGGCTGGAGAAATCGCAGGCCTTAAAGTACGTAGAATTATAAACGAGCCTACCGCAGCAGCACTTGCTTACGGAATGGATAAAAAAGGGATTGACCAAAAAATTGTAGTATTCGATTTTGGTGGAGGTACCCATGATGTATCCATCCTTGAATTAGGTGATGGTGTATTTGAAGTATTGTCTACAGATGGTGATACGCATTTAGGTGGTGACGATGTTGATCAAAAAATTATCAATTGGTTGGCTGATGAGTTTCAAGCTGAAGAATCTATGGATCTTAGAAAAGACCCAATGGCTTTACAACGTTTGAAAGAAGCTGCTGAAAAGGCAAAAATTGAATTGTCTTCGGCTGCACAAACAGAAATCAACTTGCCATATGTAACGGCTACTGCTAGTGGACCAAAGCACTTAGTAAAATCACTTACTAAAGCAAAGTTTGAGCAATTAATCGATGATTTGGTAAAACGAACAATCAAGCCTTGTGAAACTGCTCTAAAAGCTGCAGGACTTAAGAAAAGTGATATCGATGAGATTATTCTTGTTGGAGGTTCTACGCGTATTCCTGCAGTACAGGAAGCAGTTGAGAAATTCTTTGGAAAGGCTCCAAATAAAGGAGTTAATCCAGATGAAGTTGTAGCTGTTGGTGCGGGAATCCAAGGAGGTGTATTGAGTGGGGATGTTAAAGATGTTCTTTTATTAGATGTTACGCCTTTATCTTTAGGAATTGAAACCATGGGTGGCGTGTTAACGAAACTTATTGAGTCTAATACAACGATCCCAACAAAAAAGTCACAGGTATTCTCTACGGCAGCCGATAATCAACCAAGTGTTGAAATTCATGTATTGCAAGGAGAGCGTCCAATGGCTCCAGATAACAAAACGATAGGTCGTTTTCACTTAGATGGTATTCCACCTGCACAACGAGGAACGCCTCAAATTGAGGTTACCTTCGATATTGATGCGAATGGTATCATTAAAGTAAGTGCTACGGATAAAGCAACGAACAAGTCTCAGGATATTAGAATTGAAGCTTCTTCAGGTTTGACAGAAGATGAAATCAAGAAAATGAAAGAAGAGGCTGAAATGAATGCTGATGCCGATAAAGCGACGAAGGAAAAAGCGGATAAGTTGAATGAAGCGGATGGAATGATTTTTCAAACTGAAAAGCAATTAACCGAGTTTGGTGACAAATTATCAGATGATAAGAAGGCGCCAATTGAAGCTGCTTTGGAAGATTTGAAGAAAGCCTATGAAACGAAAGAAGTTGAAACGATTCAGCCAGCTTTAGACGCTATCAACGAAGCTTGGAAAGTAGCTTCTGAAGAAATGTACAAAGCGCAGGCAGACGCACAAGGCGGAGCTCCTGAAGGTGGTGAAGCAGATGCTGCTGGCCAAGGTGCTGAAGAAAGTGCCGACGTGGAAGACGTAGACTTCGAAGAAGTTAAGTAAGCAGAGAGCCAATTTTACGCAGTAAAATTGTGCGAATCGCTTATATCGAATTTATTTCGGGATATATAATACGAGAATGCCCTGCTTAGATAGTGGGGCATTTTTCATTTCGTAATATCTGAGCTATTCATTACAGTCTCTAGATTATTAGCTTGCCATCTCATTAGGCTATAAATAAGATAGTGGCTTTCTCTTTCTAAATCAATCATCTAAAACGTTACTTTACAACGAGTTTTAGGTTGTAGGACCCTTTTAAATCCCTGATATTGAGTAAATAGATACCGGGTTGAAGCGTGTGTTCCAATCGAATCTCTTGGATTGGGTTTATAAATGTATTTCGACTCAACTCTTGTCCGGAAATAGCAAAAACACGAATCGTAACCTCCGAATAGCTGCTCGCATTACTTAATTTGATTTGGATACTTTCTGATACAGGGTTTTGTCTAAGTTTGTATTTTTTAGCCAACATAGTATCACCAAGCCCTAAAGAACCGTTTCTTATTTCGTCTAATGCAAATTGAGCACTCGCCTGCGTAACAGTTACATGGGGCTCGTTAATGTTTGGAATATAGGTGTTAACAAATGGCGAGTTGTGGATTCCTCCAATATCTGGAGTAGCAAACCAGTTCTCTTCATTGTCTATGGCTAACGCACTAATTAGTGGGATAAAAGAATATTCACCCTGGTCTAAAGCAGCAATAAATTCCAAAATCACCGGGTTTGTTGTTCCAGCACCACCTAATGCATCGGCTATGTTTCCTGTACCACCAGGAGAGGCGTCTACACCATCACTCGTTGTAAATGACTGAGCATCTGCACCAAATGTTGCTACTGGTATGCCAACTAAAAAGGTGTTAAAAGTGGTTACATTATTCGACTGATTGGCGAGTGGGGTAAAATGCAGATTTACATCAGCTGAAGAAAGAGGACCTATATCAATATTTGTATTAATAATTTCCATTCCAGGTGTTCCCGTCATTGCACCGATAGAACTACCATTCACCATTGCAACATTTCTTACCTGCTGTGGAAAGCCAATCGCATCTAATTCTGCTTGAAAGGCATCTCTAAAATTTGGTGCACCGGCAGGCAATAATAGGGTTGGGTCTTGCTCAAAGGCCGAACCACTTAATAGGTGTCCAGACAAATGATCGTATAACATTTCCTTTGCAGCAGCAGAGTTTAAAACACCATCTACAATGGCAATAGCATCGGGGTCGCCTGTTTGTTCTGCTAAGTAGTTTATTAAATACTGTAAGCTTATGGGAATATTCGCTCCGCGATGCGGGGAGTCAAATGAAATATACAGGCGTGTTTCAGTAGGCAAGTTGTTTTGTTCCATGTAGGATAATCCATATCTGCCGATTAATCCACCCATACTTGGACCTAAAACGACCAGTTCTTCATCGCCTACTTTTTGAGAGTTCAACAAATCGATTAGGGCAACCAAGACCATTGCATTTCGTTGAATATAGTCCGATCCACCATCAATATCTTTTCCACCGGTCGTATATGAGGGAGCATTTAAAACGACAATATCAAAGCCTTCAGATCTTAATATATCTGCCATATTCTGTCCGCCAAAATTTAAACTATTATAGAGTCCAGCGATGTCTCTTGAGTCACCAGGGTCGAAACCATCTAAAATAATAATAGGTTTGTCAAGAACTTCATTTGCGCTATCAATAAAAATTTCATATTCACCTTCACCGAAGTATGCTTGTGTCTCATCGTATCCCTGAAATGGAATACTTGCTACTATTAGTTCTGTAACACCTCTGTTTGCTATAGGTCTTGCTTCAGGAATAGCCTGGAAGTAACTCTGTGAAAAAACAGCTGCGGAGCATAATGTGACTGATAAAAATAAATATTTTTTCATGGTTTATTATTTACTACTATTTGAATGGGTAAGATAGTCAATCAATTTCAAAAAAGGAAAAATTGAGAGGAGCTGCAAAAGGTTTAAAAAACAAATTCTTCATAGACAAAGGGCTTCGAAACTTCTTCGACATTACCGAGGTATTGTTTTCCGCGCAAGCGAGACACAGGGTAGGAATCATTGGAATTCTATGTATGGTTACTTTAACGAAATATGCTATGCATTAACAAATTCAATAACGTATCTTTAGACTGGTTCAAAAAAATTATTAGCATGACTGTTTTTTTTAAGCACCTGCATTTAAATACAGGTTTAGCCCTTTTTTTGGTGCTACTTTTCTCTTACAATCTGAGAGGTCAGGAGCTTCAAGATTATAAGGAGTATAGTGGACGCATCCTAAATCTTAATACAGATAAGCCACTGGAAGCTGCAAGCCTATTAATTAAAGGCACGAACATAAGTTCAATAAGCAATACCGAAGGGTCTTTTGTATTAAAAGTACCCGAAACGGAGATGGATAATAGTATTGTAATTAGTTATTTAGGATACAGCTCAAAGGAAGTCCAGATAGCGACACTTTCAGCGAAAAAAAATAAGATACTGTTAGCACCAAAGATCACCTATTTATCGGATGTTAATTTGCTGTCATTTAAAGACCCTGAAGAATTAGTGCGGACGATTTTTGATAAAAAAGCACTAAATAATCCTAAGAAAGCTTTTCATATGACGGCTTTCTATAGAGAAACAATAAAAAGACGGAATCGCAATGTTTCGTTAACTGAAGCAGTTGTGAATTTGCACAAACAATCGTATCGTGGAGTTAAGCAAGACATAGTAGCGCTCCATAAGGCTAGAAAAAGCACCGATTATAGAAGGCTGGATACTATTGGATTTAAACTGCAAGGAGGGCCGTTTTCAACCTTGTTCCTGGATATTATGAAATATCCGAACTATATTTTTACCGCGTCTTCTATTGGGAATTATACTTTTAGCTTCGAACCGCCTACTGCGGTGAATGGAAAGCCTGTTTATGTTGTGAGCTTTGCACAACGGAAAGACATAAGAGAACCTCTTTATAAAGGTGTTTTGTATATCGAGGCGGAGTCATTAGCACTTACAAATGCGGATTATAGTCTGAATGTTGAGAATAAAAAAGAGGCTGCTAATCTCTTCGTAGAAAGGAAACCTCGTGATGTTAAGGTGTTGCCTGTAAGGGCGAATTACCGTGTAAATTATCGTAAAAAAGATGGTAAATGGCATTATAGTTATGGAAGTGTGGCCTTAGCATTTAAGGTGATTAGAAGGGGGAAATTGTTTAATTCAGTCTATAGTTTGGGAGCCGAAATGGCCGTGACTAATTTGGAAGAAGAAGTCCAAGGTAGTAGGAGGGAATACCAAAATCGCCTCAAACCGACTGTTATCTTGAGTGATGCGATTTCTGGATTTTCAGATACAGATTTTTGGGGAGCCTATAATGTAATAGAACCTGATAAATCTATTCAGACTGCTATAAATAAAATTCAAAAAAAGCTAAGGCGCAGCGGCAGTTAGGGTATTGATACTTTAAAAAGTCAAGGGCTCTTCATTGAAAAACGACCCCTATTGGAGTCGTTTGAATCTAAAGCGTTTATGTTTAATCACCTGCTAGTTATCTTCGCTACTCTCAATAGCAATTACCGTAGATGCTGATGGAAGTATACCTGTTTTAAAGTTCGGGTTATTGGTATCATAATCGAAAAGAGTTACCGAAGCAATAGCTTTATTTTTGGTTATCTTATTTTGTGCGATTACTACCTTTTTTAATTTTTTAGATGTTGAAAACGCTGCAGGGAGTTCTCCTGTGATAGCATTGTCAAAAACATTAAATATTTCCAAGTTAGATAAATTGCTAAATTCGGCAGGAATTGTTCCGCTTAGTTTATTGCTACTTAAATGGAGTGCTTTTAATGATTTAAGCGTATTTATCGAAGCAGGAATGCTGCCATCAATTTGGTTCGTGTTTATTGCAAGGAATTCTAAGTTACTCAGCAAACCAATTTCCGTAGGTAGTGCGCCGTGTATTTTATTAAATGACAGTTCCAAATATGTTAGGTTTTTCAAGTCACCAATTGATGAAGGCAAGACCCCTTCAAGGTTGTTAAAAAGTAAATTGATTTCAGTTACTTTGTTTTTTTTCACGGTGATTCCATGCCAATTGCTTACTGGTTCATTAATATCCCAAGTATGAATCCAGTTTTCACCATTTAAAGCCGAAAACATATCTAGTAATGCTTGTTCTTCTTTTTGACTTACTTGTGCAACAAGTGCAATGCTTAAAAAAGAGAATGTGATGCTAAGAAGTAGGTTTTTCATAATACCGATATAATTTTTTTCCTATAATAGAATGTAAACTACGTCTTTTTATTGATAATATGCAAATTTATCCGATTAAAAGCACAAAATAATTAATTTTCAGCATTTGATAGCTGTAGCAAAAACTCCTTATTTACCTCGTGAACTCCATTAAACACCTCAATTTGAAGGCGTTTTCCGAAAAGATCGTCTCCTTTTATTTTTTCTTCAGTGATACGCGCTTCATTGATATATTGATCTTTAGAGCCATATAAATAAGTTACAACTGTGCTAGATGGCATATAATTAAAACTTGCTTTGGTTAATTCTTTTGGAATGCCTCCAGAATGAAGTACTAGGTGATCACATTTAATTTTTCTGCTCGAAAGCCATCTCGTAGCAATTGAAACCCCCTGAGAATATCCGAGAACAATTAGATTTGGAGCGCTATCTATTTTTTCAGTTTTAAAAACTTGGTCCACGTAGGCCAAAACATTTTCAGTTTCTAAGACCGTGTTTTCTCTAGTTAACCAGGATGCACCTACATGTTTGAAACTCTCTCCTTGATAATATTTAGAGGGTGCTTGGGGAGCAATAATAAAATTTTCAGCAGCATCAAGTTGAGCAAAGTGATGAATAAAGTAACGGCTTAAGTAGCCCATTCCATGAAAAACAAGCCATACATTTTTGGTTTTTGGAGAGAATGTATTAAGCGTATCATAGGTATTTGTAGTTGTGTAAGAAACTTTTTTTTCAGCAGTCATTTTATGGGTCCATTTTGTATTATTGTAAAAGTAAAGCATTCCAATGAAGAACACTAAAGAAGAATTGATTGCCGGTTGCAACAAAATGTGTAAAAATACACTGATGGAGACCTTGTCAATTGAATTTGTAGACATCACCGATACCACTTTAGTTGCAAGAATGCCAGTTACCCCAAAGGTACATCAGCCAGATGGCGTACTTCACGGTGGTGCATCTGTAGCTTTAGCCGAAAGTGTTGGTAGTGCAGGGGCATTTGTATTTCTAAACTCGGAAGATTCTGTAATTCGTGGCATTGAAATATCCGCGAATCACGTTAGAAGTGTTAAAGATGGATTTGTGTATGCAAAAGCAAGTATTTTACACAAAGGACGGACGACCCAGTTGTGGCAGATCCGAATCACAAACGAAGCAGATGAATTAGTTTCTCTTGTCAAGTTAACGACTCTAACAATGACTAAGTAAGTTTTGATGGAAAATACCGAATTCCAAAAAAAGATAAAAAACCATTTTAAAAGCAAGCTTCCGTTTGTACTTTATTGCCTTCCTGAGACAGAGTTTGTAACTGGGTATTTTCAAAAAAATAGCGAATGTTATGATGCTAATTGTTTTTCTGAAAATGGTGTTGTAATGGCTCCTTTCGAATCTCAAAACAAAACAGTTTGCATACCTGCTAGTAAATCGGACGTTATAACGAGCCGGTTTTCGCGGCAACATTTTACACAAAATGATATTCCGATTGACGAAAGTGAAGAGGATTATAAAAAGCATATAGCACTCGTTGATACTGCAAAAAGAAGCATTAATAATAGAAAAGCAAATAAGATAGTGGTTTCACGGCGTAAGGAATTACCACTTAAAAATTTTGATCTGGTTACTTTGTTCCTTCGTTTGACTAGTTTATTTCCAGATACGTTTCGATACATATGGTTCCATCCAAAAACTGGATTGTGGTGCGGAGCGAGTCCCGAATTATTGCTTAAAACCGATGGCTTTTCTTTTACAACTATGGCTTTGGCCGGAACAAAAAAAATCATTGATGGAAAACCGCCCGATTGGACTAGCAAAGAAATTGAAGAACAAAAATATGTTCTTGATACAATAGCTACGGTGTTACAGAAAGTAACGTCTGTTTTGAAAACATCAAGAACATATACGCATCAATCGGGTTCCATTGCACATTTGCGAACAGACATCACAGGAGTTTTGAAGAATAGGAAAGCTACCTTAGAGATTATAGCAAATAGATTGCATCCAACTCCTGCCGTATGCGGAATACCTCAGAAGGTTGCTAGAGATTTTGTTGTAGCTAATGAGGGATATGCGCGTGAATATTACACAGGTTACATTGGCCCCGTATCTAAAGATGACACCGATTCTCAATTATTTGTGAACCTGCGTTGCATGAAAATTTTAGACTCGAAGGCCTATGTATATGCAGGAGGAGGTATCACCGTTGGCTCCGACGTCGCCGATGAGTGGAATGAAACTAAAAATAAATTACAAACGATGTTGCAAGTTCTTCAACCATTTCTCTAAATATAGCTAGCTATTTGTACCTTTGTCTTTAATGAAGTTTTCAAGCAATATTCTCTCAAATTCCATTACAAAATTATGTTTGGCTAATGAAATTGACCACGTTGTAATCTCTCCTGGTTCCAGAAATGCGCCGTTAATTATTGGTTTCACTCAGCAGTCAGATTTTACATGTTTTAGTATTGTAGATGAACGGTGTGCTGCCTTTTTCGCCATTGGTTTGGCTCAGCAACTTAAAAAACCAGTAGCCCTTGTGTGCACATCAGGCTCTGCCTTATTAAACTACTATCCCGCTATTGCGGAAGCCTTTTACAGTGATATTCCTTTGGTGATAATATCTGCTGATAGGCCATCACACCTTATAGACATTGGCGACGGGCAAACCATTCGTCAAGAAAATGTTTTTAAAAATCATATCTTATACAGTGCAAATTGTAAAGACGGGGATGACCCATATGCCAATCAGATACTTATTGACAAAGCACTTAAGGTTGCGATCCATCAAAAGGGTCCAGTTCATATCAATGCACCTTTTTCCGAGCCATTGTACGAACAATCTTCGAAAACAGTTTTGAATAAATTTGAAATTGGTCGGCCAGATGCGAGCGCGACGAAAGCTTTCTCTGAAGATTTTGAAATACTTGCAAAAAAGTGGAATTCGAGTGGTCAGAAAATGATTCTAGTAGGTGTCTTGGATCCCGATAGTATCGAGCAGCGGTTTTTAGATATTTTAGCGAATGACGATAGTGTTATTGTGCTTACCGAGGTTACATCTAATCTTCATCATAATTCTTTTATTACAGCGATTGATCAGCTTATTGCGCCATTAAATGATAGCGGCTTTAATACATTGCGTCCTGAAATTTTACTCACTTTCGGTGGAATGGTCGTGTCAAAAAAAATAAAAGCTTTTTTAAGAGAATATGGCCCACGTGAACATTGGCATATCGATGCTAAAAAAGCATACGACACCTATTTTTGTTTAAAAGAGCACTTCAAGACAAGTCCGAATACATTCTTCACATTGTTTCTGCCTTTTGTAAAAGAAGTATCGAGTACTTATAAGAGCTCTTGGAGTAAATTGAAAGCGCACAGACGCGCTCGTCATACTATTTTTGGCGATGAGGTTGTCTATTCAGATTTCAAGGTGTTTTCTGAAATATTTAAAACAATACCATCACAATTCCAGCTGCAACTTGGCAATAGCGCTACCGTGCGTTATGCGCAGCTATTCGATTTAGATGTCTCACTTCGTGTATTTTGTAATCGAGGAACTAGCGGAATTGACGGAAGCCTTAGTACGGCTATTGGGGCTGCCTATGTCTCAAAACTACCCACGGTATTTGTAACAGGCGATTTAAGTTTTTTATACGACAGTAATGGTCTTTGGAACAATTACATACCTAATTCCTTCAGAATAATTTTAATAAACAATGGGGGTGGCGGTATATTCAGAATACTGCCTGGAGCAAAGAAAGCAGCGCATTTTACAGAGTTTTTTGAAACCAAACATGGTCTGTCAGCAACCCATTTATGTAAAATGTTCGGTATTGAATATACTTCAGCAAACGATGGTGCAGAAATGAAATTTCAATTATCAGGATTCTATGAAGAATCTAAAAGACCTAAACTGATTGAGATATTTACACCTTCAACTATGAATGATCAAGTGCTAAATGATTATTTTAAGTATATTACCTAATACCCAACTTTAGGATACAATGCTCTTTTCTTGGCATTTGTTTATGGAAGAAAACAGGTCCTTTCGAGGAAGCTTTTTAGACTAGATTAATCACTTCGATTCTTTACAGTAATACCTATAATAGAATGTAAGAGCATTACTCGGGTTGGAAACGCCTTTTCAATTTTAGAAATTTACAACTATAAAAAACTATCTTTGCAGCTATGATAAAAATTGGTGAATACAACACGCTTACTATCTTAAGGGATACAGATCCGGGCTTATATTTAGGTGATGACGAAGAGAATGTGGTTTTACTTCCTCATAAGTATAAACCGGAACAATTTGAAATAGATGATGAAATTGAAGTTTACGTTTATCTCGACAATGAAGAGCGACCGATTGCAACAAACTTAGATCCATTTGTCACATTAAATAGTTTCAGTTATCTGTATTGCAGCGATGTCACCGATTACGGTGCATTTATGGATTGGGGCCTTGAAAAACAACTTTTCGTTCCTTTCAAGGAGCAAGCTAGACCTATGAAAGCAGGGAACTGGTATATTATTTATATGTATTTAGATGATTTGACAAATCGACTGGTTGGTTCTAGTAAAACAAATCGATTTGTTCAAAATGAAACACTTTCCGTAGAAGCATTTGAAGAAGTCAATATCCTTGTAACCCACCTTACAGACAAGGGTGCAAATGTAATTATCAATGGTGTTCATAAAGGCCTTATTTATTTAGAAGATATATTTGAAGACATTCGCACTGGAGATCGAATGAAAGCCTATATCAAAAAAATTAGGGAAGACAATAAAATTGACATTGTGCTGCAAACTCCTGGCTACAGAAGTATTGAGCCCAATGCAAACTTCATTCTTGAAGAATTAAAAGCTGCAGGTGGCTTTCTTCCGCTTCATGACAAAAGTGACCCAGACGCTATTAAAAATGAACTGGGAATGAGTAAAAAGAGTTTTAAGAAAGCAATAGGCACTTTATACAGAGACAAGCAGATTGTCCTAAAAGAGGGTGGTATCGAACTGGTGGTTGTATAGAGAAAAGTAGAAAGACATTTTGCAATAAGCAATAAAAAATCATTTAATACCTTCTGGCGCGATAAGGAGCGCAGCGCGGACAAAGACCATAAGGCGGACAAGGAGCCATTAGATCGAGCCCTCTAACTTCAACATAAACAGAGTTTTTGACTTTCGATGAACCATCTTTACTATATGAAGAGTTGCCGTAGGTTCGCGGCTGTAGATTCGTTATATCCCAATTTGTTTGTAATCCATTAGAGGAGTTATTAACTGCATTCATCATATCTACGGGTTGCCAATAGTTCGAACTGCTCATTTTATAAGAATTGAGCGTAGCGGCAAACGTAGGGGTGTTATCGATATAATACGAACCCGATTTTACTTCTTTCTTATCAGACAATGAAAGGACGTTGCCAAATTCTGTAAGGATTTCAAATGATGGAGCTTCCGATAGTGAGGTCGCATTAATAGTGAAATAACGAGTATCAAAATCAAATTGCCCATACGACAATAAGGGCAAAAGTATTAAGAGAAAAAGAACTTGTTTTTTCATGTGTCTTTTAGAACAATAACCGCACCAATAAAATTAAAGATTGAGTTTGTTAAATGTACTTTTTGGAACAGCATCCTTATGAACCATAACGCTTATCGTTTTTAATCTCATATAGGCTTCACTAAAATAAACATACCCGCCGTTCGCCGTTCGTTTTTCATCCGTACCCCAACTATTTTTAACCCGATAGTATTTGGTTCCGTTTTGATCTTTCAGTGAACCTGTGATATGCATTAAATGATCATCGGTTGTGGTATAATTCTCAAACTCGTCCTGACGGTATTCTTGTGTTATATTCATTTCGGGGTAAACGCCTTTTAGTGCATCCTTTATGTTTTCTGAATCTTTTGGAACTACAGCAACACCGTCCTTAGATGAAAACGACCGCTCACTCACATCGCAATCTAAGGCTACGGTAAACCCATTCTGAAGTGCATTATCAATAATTGCCATCATATCATCCAATGGAACGTTGTACATCATTCCATTACTCCAGTTGTCTGGAATGTTTAATATGAACTCGCTGTAAAAAGGTTTATGATTAAAAGAGGTAATAGTAACGTAATCCTTGGCCTCAATCTTTGTCATAGCTAAAAAAGACTGAGGGGTGTATTTCTTTCCTTCATATGTAAATGAAGTGGTATTTTTACCTAAATAAACATCTAAGACGGCGTCAAGAGCTTTAGTCGACTTTTTACTTAATTTCTTTCCAGGATTTGCGACATATGTTTTCACCATAGCTTCTAGTACAGCAACCATTTCGGCGTGATTGTGAGATTCTTCCGCAGTAAATAAACCGCTAAAAGCCTCCTGAGGTACCAAACCATAATCTCTAACCGAATTAATTACATCATGCGCCAGCCCACCTTCACTGAACTGTGCTTTTCCTTGTCGCATTATATAATTTTGGGCTTTCAAAGGATAGGTATTGCGAACAGTATACATTTCAGAGAGGTCTATAGACTTTCCTGTAAGCCTTATAATTTCAGACTCTAAAAAGGAGGATGTTGAAAAACTCCAACAAGTACCGGTCCGGCCTTGGCTAATTACTGGTGTCGCTTCAAGATTTTCCATTTCAGTAAATGTATAAGGTTCCTGAGCTACTGCATTAGATGTCAAAAATAATATTCCGAAGAGAACTAATAGATTACGCATGTTAGATATTTATAAATGAAGAATGATTTTTGAGATTTCTGCCTTCGCAGGAATGTTTATCTTTGATGTAAATTTAAGAATTATGAGTCAACCAAACTGGAAAACTGCCAAAGAATACACAGACATCACTTATAAAAAAGCAGATGGTGTTGCCAGAATAGCATTTAATCGTCCAGATGTTCGAAATGCTTTTAGGCCTAAAACTACTGCCGAACTTCTGGATGCGTTCCACGATGCTCAGGAAGATATAAATATTGGCGTCATTTTACTATCGGCTGAAGGTCCGTCTTCGAAGGATGGCGTCTATAGTTTTTGCAGTGGAGGTGATCAAAAGGCTAGGGGACATCAAGGCTATGTTGGGGAAGATGGCTATCATCGATTGAATATTTTAGACGTACAGCGGTTGATTCGGTTTATGCCAAAGGCCGTGATTTGTGTTGTCCCAGGTTGGGCAGTAGGCGGAGGTCATAGTTTACACGTAGTTTGTGATCTTACATTAGCGAGTAAGGAACACGCCATATTTAAACAAACAGATGCCGATGTAACTAGTTTCGATGGGGGGTATGGAAGTGCCTACTTAGCAAAAATGGTAGGGCAGAAGCGCGCACGCGAAATATTTTTCCTCGGAAGAAATTACAGTGCACAAGAAGCGTTTGAGATGGGCATGGTAAATGCGGTAATCCCTCACGCTGAACTTGAAGATACTGCTTTTGAATGGGCACAGGAAATAATAGCAAAATCACCCACTTCTATAAAGATGCTAAAGTTTGCCATGAACCTTACAGACGACGGTATGGTAGGTCAGCAAGTTTTTGCTGGAGAGGCCACACGACTTGCTTATATGACAGAGGAAGCTAAAGAAGGAAGGGATGCATTCCTTGAAAAGCGCAAGCCTAACTTCGACAAGAAATGGTTGCCTTAACCTTCTATCTTTCAAAATCAGAAATTTATAGCGAGGAGTAGAACCGAATAAAGCGAATAGGTGTCCATAAATTAATAAGCATCATCGTGCACATTGGCAACGGCACGCCCACTAGGGTCGTTCATATTCTTAAAACTTTCGTCCCATTCAAGGGCAATCGGACTGCTGCAGGCCACAGATGGCACAGAAGGAACACTTAAAGCCGCGGTGTCACTTGGAAAATGATCTGCAAAAATAGAGCGATAGTAAAACTCCTCTTTACTTGAAGGGGTTTGAATTGGGAACTTATATGTGGCATTTTCCAACTGCTCATCACTTACTTCCAAATCGACCATTTCCTTTAAGTTGTCAATCCAGTCGTAACCAACGCCATCACTAAACTGCTCTTTCTGTCTCCAGGCAACACTTTTTGGAAGCATATCTTCAAACGCCTTTCGAAGCACCCATTTTTCCATGCGTTCCCCATTAATCATCTTATCCTCTGGATTAATACGCATAGCAACATCCATAAATTCTTTGTCTAAGAATGGAACACGACCTTCTATTCCCCAAGAAGCCAGTGACTTATTAGCTCTTAAACAGTCGTACATATGAAGCTTGTCTAATTTCCGAACATTTTCTTCGTGGAAGTCTTTTGCGGAAGGAGCTTTGTGAAAATATAAATAACCTCCAAAAATTTCATCGGCTCCTTCACCACTTAAAACCATTTTTATCCCCATTGCCTTAATTGCACGCGCCAATAGATACATAGGAGTAGATGCTCTTATGGTAGTAATATCATAGGTTTCCAAGTGGTAGATTACATCCCGAATGGCGTCAATACCTTCTTGAATTGTAAACTTTATTTCGTGATGGACTGTATCCAAATGGTCTGCTACTTTTTGAGCAGCTGCCAAATCGGGTGAGCCTTCCAACCCGATAGCAAAGGAGTGAAGCTGGGGCCACCAAGCTGTGTCTTGATCGTTACTTTCAATTCTTTTGTTAGCATATTTTTTCGCAATTGCAGAGGTTATTGAAGAGTCCAATCCACCGGAAAGCAATACGCCATAAGGAACATCACTCATTAACTGCCGGTGCACTGCATCTTCTAATGCTTTCCGAAGTTTTAAAATATCAGTTTCATTTTCTTTGACTGCATCATACTCCATCCAATCTCGAGTATACCAGCGCTTCAGCTCCCCTTCATTGCTATCCAAATAATGTCCTGGAGGAAAGAGTTCGATTTTCGTACAAACACCTTCTAAAGCCTTTAATTCCGAAGCAACATAAAAAGTACCATTTTCATCCCAACCAATGTATAGTGGAATAATTCCCATGTGGTCCCGTGCTATGAGGTAAGCGTCAGTCTCCACATTATATATTGCGAAGCCGAAGATTCCATTCAACTCATCTAAAAATGCGTTTCCTTTTTCTTGATATAGCGCTAAAATTACTTCACAGTCACTGTTTGTTTGAAAATTATAACGCCCTTCAAACTGTGTACGGAGTTCTGTATGGTTGTAAATTTCGCCATTTGCTGCAAGTACTAGTTTCTTGTCCTCACTAAATAGGGGCTGCTTGCCTGAAGTAGGATCCACGATTGCAAGTCGTTCATGCGCCATAAGAGCCTTCTCATTGCTAAAGATACCGCTCCAATCCGGACCACGATGCCTAATGCATTTTGCCATTGATAAAACTTTTGGTCTTAAGACTTCACTCGATTCCTTTAAACGGAATGCACATACTATTCCACACATACGATCTCTTTTTTATTGTCCCATATACGCTGGGAAATGTTGATTATTTTTACGGATTACTCCAAAAAAAAAGCCTACCAAGTTAAATAACTTGATAGGCTTTTTTATCTCTACAAGTTTATGCTAAGGCAGGTAATTATTATAATTATTATTATTCGAATTAAACTGAAACATAAACGCTATTAGATTTTATTAGAGTGATGCTAAATTAATATTTTTTATTGGAACCATGATTACAAAATCAAGATTATCGAATTATTTTTTTGAAGACAATCGATTTGGTATTATCTCAACTTCGGGAAATTAGTGGGATCCACCTCATGCATCATGAAATAGACTTTTTCGTAAACATCTTCCACAGATGGTTTGGAAAAATAATCACCATCGGTTCCATAAGCCGGACGGTGTGGTTTCGCGCTAAGCGTTTGCGGCTTGCTGTCGAGGTGTTTGTATCCGTCTTGCTCGTCTAATATGTTTTGTAGGATATAAGCAGAAGCACCTCCTGGGACGTCTTCATCAATTACTAGTAGCCTATTCGTTTTCGCAATACTTTTTACGAGATCTTTGTTTAAGTCAAGCGGTAAAAGTGACTGCACATCAATTACTTCTGCATTAATACCTGCCTGAGCCAGTTCTTTTGCGGCCTCTTCAACGATACGTAGTGTACTACCATAAGAAACCAATGTAATGTCTGTTCCTTCTTTGATGGTTTCAACAACACCAATTGGAGTTCTAAAGGCACCAATATTTGTCGGCATTTTTTCCTTTAATCGATACCCGTTTAAGCATTCAACAACCAAAGCTGGTTCATCAGTTTCTAACAAGGTGTTATAGAACCCTGCCGCCTTCGTCATATTTCTTGGTACGAGTAAATACATACCACGGAGCAAGTGAATCAATGCGCCCATTTGTGAACCGCTATGCCAAATACCTTCCAATCTATGCCCGCGTGTTCGAACGATCAACGGAGCTTTTTGTTTTCCTTTAGTACGGTATTGAATCGTAGCCAAATCATCACTCATAATCTGAAGACAATATAAAATATAATCTAAGTATTGAATCTCGGCAATTGGTCGCAAACCACGTAAGGCCATTCCTATTCCTTGACCCAGAATGGTAGCTTCTCTAATACCGACATCAGCAACTCTTAGGGCACCATATTTTTGTTGCATGCCTTCCAACCCTTGATTGACGTCACCGATTACACCAGAGTCCTCACCAAATATTAGTGTGTTTGAATAGTTGCTAAAAATAGCATCAAAATTATCCCGTAAAATGACGCGCGCGTCCACATCGACTGAATCTTCATTGTAGGTTGGAAGAATTTCAGCCACAGTTTTTGCATTTTCTTCTGTTTCTGAATATAAATGCGAACTATATTTAGGTTGAATAATTTCGAAATAATTTTCAATCCACTCTTGGATTTGTCTTTTTTCGGAAGAATTTTCACCAACCACATAGCGAAGTGCCTTACGAGTTGTTATTGCTATCATCCGTCTTAACGGTTCTTTTTCAGAGGCTAAATCCGTTTTTAACTTCTCAATAAAAACTTTGTTTGGAGAGCTTTCAGCCAAATTACCTAGAAGGGTAATCGCTTCCTGCTGTTCTTGTTGTTGAGGTCGTAAAAAAGCCTGCCAAGCCGCTTTTTTTGCAGTCACAACCTCTTTTTTAATACCTCTTTCGATTTCAGTTAATTCTTCTGAAGTTGCCATGTTGTTGGCAATTATCCACAACCGCATTTGAACATTGCAGTCATGCTCCACTTCCCAGGCGAGTCGGTCTTTGCTTTTGTAACGCTCATGAGAACCACTCGTTGAATGTCCTTGTGGCTGCGTTAATTGCTGCACATGGATTAAGACAGGAACGTGCTCTTCCCTTGCGATTTTAGCCGCTTTTTGATATACATCGATTAATGCCGCATAATCCCAGCCATTTACACGTATTATTTCATAACCCTTCGCGTCATTTGTTCGCTGAAAACCTTTCAGGATTTCACTAATATTTTCTTTGGTTGTTTGGTCTTTTGCATGAACGGATATACCGTATTCATCATCCCACACGCTCATGACCATCGGAACCTGTAAAACACCAGCTGCATTTATGGTCTCCCAAAATAATCCTTCGCTTGTACTGGCATTTCCAATGCTTCCCCAGGCAACTTCATTTCCCTTATGAGAAAATTTAGATTCAATATCTGAATCTTTTACATGTCTATAGATTTTAGAAGCTTGTGCCAATCCCAGTAACCTTGGCATTTGACCAGCGGTAGGAGATATATCAGGACTGCTATTTCGTTGTTTTGTTAAATTTTTCCAACTGCCATTCTCATGTAGACTGTGTGTTGAAAAGTGACCTCCCATTTGTCTTCCAGCACTCATTGGTTCTGCGTCAATGTCGGTATGCGCATACAAACCTGCGAAAAACTGTTGAATCGTCAGTTCTCCAATCGCCATCATCAGCGTTTGGTCTCGATAGTATCCGCTCCTCCAATCTCCATTCTTAAAAGACTTTGCCCATGCTAATTGAGGAACTTCTTTCCCATCTCCAAAAATTCCAAATTTTGCTTTACCAGTTAAAACTTCTCTTCGACCTAGTAGGCTGCATTCGCGACTCGTAACGGCGATCTTATAATCGCTAAGAACTTCCTGTTTGAAATCTTCGAAAGTTAAATCGTCATTTGTCTTTAAATTTGTCTGCATAGAGTAGGAAAGTTTTCGAATTGCAAAAGTAACGAAAAACAGCTTCCCATACAAAGTCAAATTTTTGCACTATTCGCAATAAATACTTATATTAACTTAATTTTATTTACTAAAATAACGTATTCTAATAAAAATAATGCGAATCAACAAAACGAAAGGGGCTCCGTGTAAAAAAACATCAAACCAATCTGAAAACGTCATTCCGATAGCGCCACCTGAAATCCATCTCAGCTTACCAAAGAGGTGGGGTTCTGGAGAATAAGGAGCTAAGCCAAGAGTTAGGCAAGCTAGTATGATAATTTTATAATCATTTAGAATTTTCATTTTTCAAGTATTTTGTCTTAATACCATTTGCGTGTGAATAAACGCAATAGTGTGTTTGGACTCAGGGTAACAATGAACCGTATTTTTTCATCGTAATTTGGTAGATTAGGTTCAAAGCCTAGGCTAGAATATATAGGGAAATAGAGCTCAAAATAATCGGCAACTAAATTGAGTCGAATTCCGCTATCAAAAACAGCCTTGGTGCCAATATTTTTATTATTAACTAATCCAAAATCACCATAGACCTGTATCCACCGCCATATATTCGTACTTGCGTTTAACGTAGTCATCCAAGTATTTGAAAAAGCGGGTTCCAGTTTTGACTTAAACCCTCCTTCAGCAACAATATATTGTTGACTAAAAAGCCCCTGTTCTTCACTTCTTCCATAGTATCCATAATCAAACAGATAATCGGTCGGTCTATCTAATGCAAAACTAAAAAAGTTGTCATTTGCTCTTGAATCATTATATATAAAGGCACCAGCAAATAGTCTGAGGTTTAATTGCTGGTTGTTATTAAATAGTTTCCGGTATTCAACATTTGCAAAAATTTTGGAAAACTTTGAGGAAATTTGGTAATCAACGGTACCTCTAAAATAATTAATTAAATTAGGGTTAGAATAGACATACTGAATGTTAAAGACACTGTAATCAGGTTCTTGATTAGAATCATTTGGGTCATTATCTTTTTGAACATTTACATTTCGAATGTTTATATACTGTTTTGCATTCTTCCTTAGGTCTGGGTTTCTGAAGTTCAAGGACATATAAGGGGTAAATCTCCGATAGAATAAATCTTTGTCGTAAGAGAAATATTTTCCTGAGAAGCCATATCGAATCGCATATAGATTACTCGATCGAATATTCTGAGTGTATTTGATCGACCCGCTTCCAACAATGTTCTTTGATCGCAAGCCTATTTGCGGTGCTAGGCTATAATCCAATCCTTTAGGCAGTGCCGTTTTATTATACAAATTCATTCCTACACTAATGCCATCGTATAGATTGTACTGAAAAACAGGCATAAAAAAGACCTGATTGTATTTTGGATCTTCAATATCTTGAAAGAGTCTAAGTTGAATTGGTTTGTTTAAAATATGTGTGAGCGATTTATAGTTGTTACGCCTATTATACTCTGGAATTTCACCATTATAGTTTAATGCCAAACTACTAATGTTTGCTGAAGAAACCATGACTGTGGCAGTATCAGATATGGGTAGAACCCATTTTTTAAAAACGACATCCTTTTTGTTTAACCCATATAAAGAAACGGGTACTTTATTATTTCTTAAGTTCTTGATTTGAACTTCCAACGAATCCCCTCGTTTTTTCACCTTTTTTATTTTAAAATCAATAGGGGTTCCTGAATCTGAATAGTCTTTGAAAAACCAGTGAATAGGTAGTGAGGTGTATTCCTCTAGCGTCTTTTCAAAATCGTTCGAATGAACTGGTTTCATTAGGTTTTGAGAATAAAACTGTCTAATACTCGTTGAGAGAACTTCTTTCCCAATATATTCTGAAAGGAATGTCAATCCCTGTCCACCATAATAGGGGTTGGCAATATTATTGTTAAATATGATTAAGGAGTCTTTAGGAGTTGTAAGTTTCTGATTGATATTATTTCTAGCCATATTCAGATAAAGCATCGAATATTGATCGTTAAACTCCATATCAGCCATATGCGCCCATTGAATTACCCAAAAATTACTAAGACTACCAATCATCTTCATATTTGGGTAAAACGAATTTACATAGTCAATCAATAAGTAGATTTGTAAAGCCTGAGCGAGCCAATAGTCTTTTCTCGGATCTAACTGCAGGGTGTTTTGAATATAGTTGCGAGCAATCGTTTTAAACTCCTCCATGTCGTATTCAAAACCATCAGGAAACGGGCTAATAAAATTTGGTAATTGATTGAGGCCATATACAGGATTGCTTCTATAGTCCGCTTCGCTGATTACTAATTTATTAAACGGATAGGCTCCTAAGTTAGCGTCTAAGAAGTGGGTTATTCGATCAATTATCAAGGCTTGAATAGTTCCACTTACTTGACTATCTGCAATATTAGTAACGATGTTTACTTTATCGGTTTCAATAGTCTGAAATGAGTTAAACCGTTCTAAATATAGATCTGCACTGGTTCTATTTTTACCCTCCAGAATGGTTGTTTTTACACCCTCATAATTACCTTCAAAAACAGTGTTTAATTCGGAGGTAAGATGATAGGATTCGGGCGTGCGAATTGAGATCTTAAAATTAGAGGGGAGTGTGTATAAGTCGTCTAAATTTTTGTTGCTATAGTAGTGCCACTCACCATCATAAACGGCCGGTGATACATACCAGTACCGTAGCCTGTAATTATCATCTTTACTCACGCCATAACGGGTAAACTTGTCGTTAGGGAGCTTTACGATATATTTGAATACGAAGGTAAAACGTTCTCCAGGAGAAAGAGGCGTTTCCAACGCTACTTTTAGGACATCTATCGCTTCAGTGCGCGTCCATTTTAGTGGGGTGCTTAAAACTGAGGTAAGGCTAAGAATATCTGTTTTACCTCTGTTCCTTTCCTTTTCGAAATGAAAACCCGCTTCATAGTTTTCAGAAAAACGGGTTCCCAATGCTGTCGTTTTACTACTAAAACTATGCGCCCAATCATTAAAGTAGATTTCATTTAGGACATCATTTGACGTGTTTACAAACGTCACTCGCTGCTCAATTACTAGAGATTTAGTGTCTGTCTGCAGCGTTGCATCAATAATTATATCGTGCTGGGCGCTCAATGAGGCCGCAAATAAGCAGATTACGAATACGGGTATTTTATAGAAATTCAAGAAGTGTCTACTTGTTTATAGGTTTTTGGTAGCTATTTAAAAATTTGGGCTTAGATTATACTTTCCATAGAAGTCATTTAGAATTTCTAACACTTCGTTTTCATCATCTACTAGATGTACTAAATCTAAATCTTCTTTACTAATATTACCTTCGGAAAGCAGGGTATCTGTAATCCAGTCAAATAGCCCAACCCAAAACTTTTTCCCAACCAAGATTATCGGGAATTTATCACTTTTATTTGTCTGAATCAATGTTAAGGCCTCAAAGAACTCATCTAAAGTTCCGAAGCCGCCTGGCATCACTACAAATCCCTGAGAATATTTTACAAACATTACTTTTCGCACAAAAAAGTAATCGAAATCAATGCTCTTATCACTATCGATATATTGGTTGTCGTTTTGCTCGAATGGGAGCGTTATATTAAGACCTACAGAGGTTCCTCCGGCTAAATGGGCCCCTTTATTTCCGGCTTCCATAATTCCTGGGCCACCCCCCGTAATAACACCATAGCCATTTTCAGTAATTTTTGTTGCAATACGCTCTGCAAGCTTGTAATAGGCATTATCTGATTTTGTACGTGCAGAACCAAAAATTGAAACACAGGGGCCAATTTTACTCATTTTTTCATACCCACCAACGAATTCTCCCATGATTTTAAAAATCGCCCATGAATCATTTGTTTTGACCTCGTTCCAGTTTTTAGGTTTTTTTTCGTTTCTCATAGCTGCATTTTTACATAAATTCTTATCTAAATAGATATCTAATGTAATTCTTTTTTTAGGAAATTGGCTGTATAGCTCTCCTTACATTTAATAATATTTTCTGGAGAACCTTTAACAATTACCGAACCTCCTTTCTTTCCACCTTCTGGACCGATGTCAAAGATGTAGTCGACGGTTTTTATAACATCTAGGTTGTGCTCAATAATTAGGACCGTATTTCCTTTATCCACTAACTTGTTTAGAACAAGCATAAGTACACGAATATCTTCAAAATGAAGTCCGGTTGTTGGCTCATCTAAAATATAAATAGTATTTCCAGTATCTCTTTTTGAAAGTTCTGTTGCCAGTTTAATTCGTTGTGCTTCGCCTCCAGAGAGGGTGGTGGATTGTTGTCCTAAGGTAATATACCCAAGACCAACATCCTGAATGGTTTTTAATTTCCTATATATTTTCGGGATTAACTCAAAGTAGGGACAGGCCTCGTCTATGGTCATGTCAAGGACATCGTATATGGACTTTCCTTTGTATCTAATTTCAAGTGTTTCGCGATTAAAACGTTTTCCCAAGCAGGTTTCACATTCGACGTATACATCTGGCAAAAAATTCATCTCAATAACCCGCAAACCACCTCCTTTGCATGTTTCACATCTTCCTCCAGTAACATTAAAGCTAAACCTTCCAGGCTTGTACCCACGTATCATAGCTTCTGGCACTTTTGCAAAAAGACTTCTAATTTCAGAAAACAAACCTGTGTATGTAGCAGGGTTGGATCGTGGTGTGCGTCCTATCGGTAATTGATTGATGTCTATTACTTTATCGAGATGTTCAAGGCCACTAATTTTTGTGTACGGCAATGGCTTTTTTACGCCATTAAAAAAGTGTGCATTTAAAATTGGGTAGAGCGTTCCATTAATTAGGGATGATTTCCCACTTCCTGATACGCCTGTAACACCTATCATTTTACCTAATGGGATGTCAATAGAAACGTTTTTTAGGTTGTTTCCCGTTGCGCCTTTTAAACGAAGTGTTTTTCCGTTTCCTTTTCTTCTTTTTTTCGGAATTGCGATCTGTTTTGCACCACTTAAATAGTCTGAGGTGAGGGTACGGTGTTTTAAAATTTCTGAAGGGGTACCTTCCGAAACTATTTCACCACCGTGTTTTCCAGCCCCGGGTCCTATATCAATCACATAATCTGCTTGTTCGATCATGTCTTTATCGTGTTCTACAACAATAACAGAATTCCCGAGGTCTCTTAGAGAAAGAAGTGACGCAATCAACTTGGCATTGTCTCGTTGATGTAGCCCAATGCTCGGCTCATCTAGGATATAAAGCACTCCGACCAATTGAGACCCGATTTGGGTGGCTAGCCTTATTCGCTGTGCTTCTCCTCCCGACAGCGATTTAGAACTTCTATTCAAAGCCAAGTAGGTGAGTCCCACATCAACTAAAAACTGAAGTCTCGCTCGTACTTCTTTAATGATTTCTTCAGCTATCTTTAGTTGATTTTTAGATAGGTTTTTTTCGATTTCCTTAAACCATTCCCTTAATTCAATAACATCCATTTCTGCGAGTTCAGAAATGTTTTTACCATTCACTTTAAAAAATAGCGATTCTTTACGGAGACGACTTCCATTGCATTCGGGGCAGGGTATTTCATCCATATATTCTTTTGCCCATCGCTTCAGTGATTTTGACTCATTTGCGTCAAAGGTATTTTGGAGAAAAGTAGCGACTCCCTCGAATTCGATTTTATAAGTTCTTGTAATGCCGAGCGTTTTGGAAGCTATATCAAACTTGTCATTTCCACCGTAAAAAATAACGGCTTTTGCATCTTCGGGAATACTAGCAAATGCATCGGTAAGTTTAAATGAGAACCTTTCTGCAATTAGTTCTAATTGCTTAAAAATCCAATTGCTTTTTTGTGGGCCATGTGGCGCCAATGCCCCCTGCTTAATTGACAACTCTTTGTTGGGGACAATTTTATCTACGTTTACCAAATGCAATTGACCAAGGCCTTTGCAATTTGGACACATCCCTTTTGGCGAATTAAACGAAAAATTAGTTGGCTCTGGATTGGGATATGAAATACCGCTGGTTGGGCACATTAGTGAACGGCTAAAATAGCGCAGATTCTGCGTTTCATTGTCCAGGATTATAAGCACATCATCTCCATGGTACATGGCTGTATTGATGGTCTCATTCAATCGTTTGCCGTTATCTTTTGTATCTGAAATAAGCAAACGGTCAATGACGATTTCAATGTCGTGGTTCTTATATCGATCCACCTTCATACCTTTTACAATATCCATGATGACACCGTCGACTCTAACTTTAAGAAAGCCCTGTTTGGCAATTTGTTCAAATAGCTCCCTGTAATGTCCTTTTCTTGAACGAACTACGGGTGCTAAAACGCTCACTTTTCTTCCCTTAAAATCAGCTAGGATGAGTTGTATTATGTGTTCATCATTATAACTCACCATTTTTTCTCCGGTGTTATAACTATAAGCATCACTTGCTCTAGCATAAAAAAGGCGAAGAAAATCATATATCTCGGTGATGGTACCTACGGTAGAACGTGGGCTTCGGCTTGTCGTTTTTTGTTCAATAGCAATTACTGGTGACAGCCCTTCAATTTTATCTACGTCCGGACGTTCAAGACTGCCTAAAAATTGTCGTGCATATGCCGAAAAAGTTTCTATGTAACGTCTTTGTCCTTCCGCATAAATTGTATCGAAAGCCAATGATGATTTACCACTTCCCGAAAGACCGGTGATAACAACTAATTTATCTCTTGGAATCTTTACATCGATTTCCTTCAGATTATGAACCCGTGTCCCAAAAACCTCAATAAAATCTTCATTTTTCTCCATAGTTTGCAAAGATACTTATTTGCAATGTAAATTTTGAAGTGGGAGTGCTATCTATCTTGTATTATTTGATAGAGAAGCTGCGGTTAACTGTCTATTTCACCACCTAAGAATTGGTATAGAGTAGTAGAAATATAGAAGATGATGCTAGCGACTAATGCATAGCTTATAATTAAAGTGATTATAGGGAGATTAAAGAGCATAAAGAAAATGGGTAAGAGAACACCAAACATTGCTAGCAGTAAAAATATAATATATAGATAACGCATTATGTTAGGGAGGCGACTTCCCGCAGTATCTTGCAATTGATATAATTTAGGCATGACTTCCTTGCTCATGTATTCTCCTAGTTTTGAAAGAAAAACTTCATTAAAAGATGAATCTTCAAATTCGTTACCGTCTATGGTATTTGCTAAAATCATTATTTTATCTTGGTGACGATCAAAAACAGCTTCTAAATTTAAGGCATCTTTAAAAACACCGTATTTATAGCCAAAGTAATACCAAAGTCCAGACCCACATTTGTGTTCTAGCCATTTTTCTACAATAGCTTTATCATAAATTGAAGGATAACGTACATCATCAATAACAGATTTTTCCCCTGTATTAATCATTAACAAGGATTTCAATTCTAAATAGAGATTCTCTGTTTCGTTATAATTATGATTTTCTTGTAAAAATTCTATGGCTAATTTGGATTTACCCTTATAAAATTCTTTGACCTCAAAAAATGTAAGTCCGTCATACTCTTCGTCTATATTTTTCTTTAAACCTGGCAACCACATTTTTGATTGCATAAGCAGCTCAACAATGGATCTAAAATCATGCATTTTCTGAGTTATTGTGTTCAGTCTTCCTGCCATTGAGGAACGGTTCTTTTTCAAACCTGTAAGGGCTGCGGCTAGGTATGCCAAAATTAATGCCGAAAGAAAACCACTAATACTTAAAAAGATGGTGCTAAGATTTGACAATTGTTCACCAAATTCTGGTGTTGAATTGTGTTTTTGATAAAGAAGCAGAATAAGAGAAACACAGAGGAGCCCACTAAATACCAGTGGGAGAACTTTAAACAAATCCTTATGGAAAGATTTCTTTTTCATTTGCAAATTTTCAATAAAGAAATTGCAAGAGTAGAAGGGGATCGGTATGTTTAAAACCTACTCTATAAAAAGATGTTTAATAAACAAACACCTACTTATGCCTAAAATAATTTTACTATTAATTATTCCTCCGCAACATTTTCTTTTTGAAAATAGTTAAGATTAGCCGTCAAAAATAAGCTTATTTACGGCAAAATGTAGTAAAATACCTACAAATAGATAAACGGCAATTTTATACGATAAACGGTGTTAAAATCGATATGTATTTAAAAACCGATTGCTGTATCGTCACCTCTTTTATCTGCACCCCCTTCTAATGTGCCATTAGAAAGCACCATAATACCATCAACTTTTCCTATAGCACGGGCATTCTCCTCATCGGGTGTATATCCTTTCCCTTTCAATTCTTCTAGTGTTTCCTTCTGAAATGAATTTGGTTCAAACAGCACTATATCTGGTAACCATTGATGGTGAAACCTTGGCGCATTTACTGCTTCCTGAATGTTCATTTCAAATTCATAGACATTAAGTATGGTTTGTAATACTGATGTGATTATAGTCGAACCTCCTGGTGTCCCCAAGGTCATCCAAAAGGAATCTTCTTTTTCTACTATCGTAGGTGTCATTGAACTAAGCATTCTTTTTTGTGGTGCAATGGCATTTGCCTCACCTCCTATAAGTCCAAACATATTAGGTTCTCCTGGTTTAGCACTAAAATCATCCATTTCATTATTTAAAAAGAAACCCAATTCTTTCACATATAATTTGGACCCAAAGGCTCCATTAAGTGTCGTGGTAACTGCAACAGCGTTGCCAAATGGGTCTACAATAGAATAATGTGTAGTTTCAGTACTTTCATAGCCGGGAATTTCACCATGATCCATAGCGGCCGAAAGGGTTGCTTTATCGAAAGAAAAGTCGTCCATTCTGCCCTTCAAATAAGCGTCACTTATTAGCTCGTCAACCGGAATGTCTACGAAATCTGGATCGCCTAGAAAATGACTGCGATCGGCATATGCTCTGCGTTCAGCTTCTGTTATTACTTGAATTGCCTTTGTGCTATTGTGTCCGTATTTTTTTAAGGGGAAATTTTCAATGGATTTAAGTATTTGGGCTAGGCAAATTCCGCCACTAGATGGAGGAGACATTGAAATAACACGTAAATCTTTATAATCAAAAACAATAGGTTCTCGCCATTCAGCCTCATAGCTTTCGAGATCTTTCATGCTAATAATCCCATCTTTAGAATCGATGTAAGCAACTAATTTTCTCGCTGTTTCTCCTTCGTAAAATTCTTTCCTTCCTTGCTGGGAAATTCGAGTAAGCGTATTTGCGAGTGCTATATTCTTAATAGTATCACCTTCTTTATAATCCCTAGTGTATAGCGAAGTTTCTTTATTTACCTCTTCAAAAGTGGCTTTGTATTTTTTCAGTCGCTTTGCTTGTTTTTCAGTGACTATATATCCTCTTTGAGCTAACTCGATTACAGGTTCCAAAATCTCTTCGATGGGCAGTGTTCCAAGTTTTTGATGTACAGCGAATATTCCGGCTATAGTTCCAGGAACACCAACCGCAAGCCCACCAACCTTGCTTTTTTCCTTGATAAAGGCACCCTCGGTGTCGAGGTACATATCTTGTGTAGCCTGCAGAGGTGCTTTCTCTCTAAAATCAAAGGAACCAATTTCCCCAGATTGTGTTCTATAGACTATAAACCCTCCTCCTCCAAGATTTCCAGCAGTAGGATAGGTAAGGGCAAGCGCCATTTCTGTGGCTACCATTGCGTCAAAAGCATTTCCGCCTTTCTCCATGATATCGCTTCCAATTTGCGAAGCCTCCTCACGTGCAGAAACTACCATAGCACGCTTTGTAATTAATCCAATTTTAGGTTCTGGATTAGGAGCCGTTTTTAAGGCTTCGTTCTTACAGGATATTAAAAGGAGTGCAATAATTAGAAAGTAAAAACTTCTCATAGTTCTTTTAGTTTATTTTCGGTGTGCTTTATTAAATCTGGAAAAAAGGAGGTGAATTCTTCTTTGAATTCTGCATAATGCTCATTCAATTCGACTGTCGCTAGGTTCATTCGAGATTTTCCACGAGTTCGAACGTTCATCTGATTTAGAATGTTGCCAATTCCAGGAACTGTGGCATAACTCAATAACCAATTATTAGAAATCATAATAGGCATCATTTTTTGGATTCGCGCAGGCAAAACGTCGTAATTGGACCGAAGCAGCTTATAAAAGTTATCAATATATTCTTCCAAAGGAGTCGCATGATAATGCACCCAGTTTTTCGCCAAATAGTGATCGTATAATATGTCTACTATTACACCACTGTAATGTCCATAGTTTTTGTGAAGTCTTGCTGTAGATAACCTAACGGTTGGATGATGATCTGTATAGCTGTCAATTGCTCGGTGCAAAAGGATTCCTTTTTTAATCTTTGAAGGGTATTCCAAATATTTTTTACCTTTTACTCCATCGGCTATGAAATTACCAATTGTGATGCTGTCATCGTCTCCGGAAAGGTACAGGTGTGCCAGAAAATTCATTCACTAAATATATGTCTTTTTAGTCTTTAATGCGCATCGTTTGGACAGAATCCTCCGTTTCCTTCTTTATTGCTTTTTATTAGTATGGAACCTGGTATTGTGTCCCTCATTTTAAAAGGATTACGCACGGCTTGAAATGGTCTAGTTATCCACAGTTTTTATGAATACATTGACGATGCTACTCGAAGCGCATGCAATATAGTGTAACTATATTTCTATTTAATGTGTACACATTTATACGAACTGTTATATTTGCACAAATTTCATATACACTCTTCGAGAAATATTTTTTGAAGAAACAAATAGACCAATACAATGACATTAATAAAATCAATATCTGGAATTCGTGGAACTATTGGAGGTGCACAAGGCGAGAATCTCACACCCATAGATGCTGTTAAATACGCCGCTGCCTATGGCGCTTGGATAAAACAACAGCGCGATAAGAGTCTACACAAGATTGTGGTTGGGCGGGATGCACGTATTTCTGGTCATATGGTTCAGGAGTTGGTAATGCAAACACTAGTAGGGATGGGAATACACGTTGTAGACCTAGGATTGTCAACAACACCTACTGTCGAGGTTGCCGTGGTATTGGAAAAAGCAGATGGAGGAATTATTCTAACGGCTAGTCACAATCCGAAGCAATGGAATGCACTTAAATTATTAAATAATAAAGGAGAGTTTTTAAACGCAGAAGCGGGTCAAGAGATTTTGAATATTGCCGAAAACGGAAAGATTGATTTTGCAGATGTTGACGCCTTAGGACAGATCACAATTAATGACGCTTATATCGATATTCACATAGAAGAGATTTTAAACTTGCCCTTGGTAAACGTTGAAGCAATTAAGAAAGCAAAATTTAAAGTGGTGGTTGACGCGGTGAATTCGACAGGTGGTATTGCTGTTCCGCTCTTGTTGGAAGCGCTAGGAGTTGATCCTGTGAAATTATACTGCACACCAAATGGTCAATTCCCCCACAATCCAGAGCCACTAAAAGAACATTTGGGTGACCTAATGGAGCTAGTTGTGAAAGAAAAGGCAGACTTCGGACTCGTTGTGGACCCAGATGTTGATAGGCTGGCATTTGTTGATGAAAATGGAGACATGTTTGGCGAAGAATATACACTTGTAGCTGTAGCCGATTATATTTTGCAAAATACACCTGGAAATACAGTGTCTAATATGTCATCATCGCGTGCCCTGCGTGATGTTACTAATAAATACGGTTGTAGCTATACAGCCAGTGCAGTTGGAGAGGTGAATGTGGTAGATTTAATGAAAGAAACCCATGCCGTTATTGGTGGAGAAGGAAATGGAGGTATTATTTATCCAGAGTTACATTATGGGCGCGATAGCTTGGTAGGAATTGCCTTATTTTTAAGTTACTTGGCAGAAATTAATAGCTCTGTTAGTGAGCTACGAAAAGGATATCCTGCTTATTTTGCAAGTAAAAATAAGATTCAGTTAACACCCGAGTTGGATGTGGAAGGTATCTTAAAGGCTATGGAGGCTAAATATAGTTCGGAAGACATAAACACCATTGATGGGGTTAAAATTGATTTTGAGGAAAAATGGGTGCATTTAAGAAAATCCAATACGGAGCCCATAATCCGAATCTATACTGAAGCCAAATCCCAGCAAGCTGCAGATGATTTAGCCGAAAGGTTTATTAATGAGATTATAGAAATTTCTAAATCCTAATTTGACTTATTGTTTTCTCCGTATAGAAATGAATGGGTGTAACATCTAGCTTGGCCTGATGTAACATTGCAACATTTAAAAGGAATTTCAATTGGTTGGTTTCAAGTAGCTATTATTGGTATTCAGGAGGCACCTTATCTTTGTGTTTCCATCTTTTGTGTGTCCATAAATAAAATTCGGGTGCTTCATAAATCTGTTCTTCTACGAGCTTCATGAAGATGTCCGTAATTTCATAATCTTTATACTCTTTAGGTGTTAATGTTATGGTATTAAAAGTAGCCTCATAATGCCCACGCTTTACTTTTTTCACCTTACAAAAGACAACAGCCATATCCAGTTTTTTAGCTAGCATTTCAGCGCCGGTATGAACAGGAACCTTTATGCCCATAAATTCATTCCAATGATGCGTTGTATGTAGTTTTGGCGTTTGATCAGAAATAAAACCATTAAGTGTTAACTCACCCTTTTTTTTCGATTTAGTAAGTTCTGGCACAGTTTCTTTGGTTGAAATCAAGAAGGTATTGTATTTTGCTCTAATTCGTTTTACCAAAGCATCAAAATATTTATTTGCTAAAGGCTTGTAAATTGCATGTCCCTTTAGTGATGTATATCGCTGTAGGATAAAAATCCACTCCCAACTTGCATAATGCGCCATCATTAAGACCAAACTTTTATTCTCTTTTTCAATTTTCCCAATTTCTTCCATGTTTGTGGCTAGAAACCTCTTTTTTAATTCAGCTTCTGAAATAGAAAGTGACTTTATAGCTTCTACGAGCATGTCGCAGAAATGATGGTAGAACTTTTTGCTGATAGATTGTATTTCCTGTTCCGGTTTTTCAGGAAATACAAGTTTCAAATTATCAATTACGACCTTTTTTCGATACCCTATAATGTGATAGACCAAAACAAAAATAAAGTCTGAGAGAACATACAATATTCTTGTTGGAATAATCGAAATTATCCATAAGATCGGGTAGACTAAAATATAAACTAGCAGTTGCATAGGTAAATTTACCGCAAAACTAAGTATTTTTGATAAGTAGATGGCAGCTGTCTGTTGTTTTTCAGAAAAATAAAATAAAATCGTTAATAATTCGGGGCCGAGTACAATGAATATCTAACATTAATAGAATAAATGCAGAATATACATATTGCAACTATCATAATTATTGCAGCAAATGTCATCATTTCACTAAAAGGGTTTAAAGACTATCGCTTTTTTGAAAAGTATAAGTTTAATATCGCGGGCATTAGAAAGGGCGAACAGATTCGAATGTTAAGTTCGGGTTTTTTACATGCAGATTATAACCACCTTATTTTCAACATGCTTACGCTGTATTTCTTTGCAGGGGTTGTGATTTTATATGTTGGCGTAACCCAGTTTGTTTTAATCTATTTGGCAAGTTTGCTCCTCGGCAACCTTTTGTCTTTCTATTTTCATAAGAATGAATACCATTATAGTGCTGTTGGAGCAAGTGGGGCTGTCATGGGGATTTTGTACGCTGCTATTCTTTTTATTCCAAATCAAAATTTATATTTATTTTTTGCTATTCCGATTCCGGCCTGGATTTTTGGTGTGGCATATTTATTGTATTCAATCTATGGAATGAAAAATAAACTTGGTAATATCGGGCATGACGCTCACATAGGCGGCGCTATAGGCGGCTATGTATTAACGATTCTATTCGCACCTTCTTTGTTAGAAACTAGCTTGTGGATTGTTGTATTATTGGCCTTTCCTATCATCCTCTTGTTTATATTATACAAACTTGGAAAAATTTAAAACCCATACAAATGAAAAACGTCAGGATCCTTTTAATCTTATTAGTTAGCAGCTTTGTTTCAGCCCAGAATAACCCGCAGCCAACCGTTGATGTTACTGGAGAAGGGATCATTCTTGCAGTACCAGACGAAGTAACCATTTCTGTTCGAGTTGAAAACACAGGAAATGAAGTGAGGCCTTTGAAGGCTATGAATGATCAGATAGTGCAGGATGTGCTTCAGACCGTTAAGCGTATTGGTATTGTAGATAAGAATGTTCAAACGGAATATGTAAGACTAACCAAGAACTACGATTACAAGACGAAAACATATAATTTTTCTGCCAATCAGACCATTCGTATTTACCTTAAAGATTTGGAAAAATATGAACCATTAATGGATGGTTTAATGGCTAGTGGAATAAATCGTATCGATGGTATTGCTTTTTCATCATCAAAGGAAACCGCATTGAAATCGCAGGCTAGAAAAAAAGCAATCGAGAATGCTGTAATGAAAGCCGAGGAATATGTAGGCGTTTTAAATCAGACCATTGGCAAGGCCGTATCTATAAGTGAATTCAATAATGCAACGATGCCTCAGCCGATGTATAGATCAATGGCTATGCAAGATGAGAGTGCTTCGTCGAAACAAACATTAGCTCCAGGTGAGATTGAGATACGTACAGCTGTAAAAGTCCGTTTTATTTTGAACTAGGAAGTCTCAAGATCATATAAAAAGCCTCATAATTACTTGAATTATGAGGCTTTAAAGTTTTTAAGAAGGAGATTAATTAAACAAAGAGGCTATCTTACTCTCGAGCGCTGCACCACGTAAATTCTTACCGATTATTGTGCCATTTTCGTCTAATAGAAAGGTAGCCGGTATCGATCTAACACCATACATTTTCGCAATCGGTTCTTGCCAAGATTTGAGATTAGAAACGTGAAACCAATCCATTTTATCATCAGCAATCGCCTTAACCCAACGATTTTTTTGTCCTGCTTTATCAAGTGAAACACTAATAATATTTAGGCCTTTATCGTGGTATTTATCATAAACTCGAACCACATTTGGGTTTTCTGCCCGACAAGGTCTGCACCAAGAAGCCCAGAAATCAATAATAGTATATTTCCCCATGGCATCTTCTAGTGAAATGACAGTACCATCTGGTGACGGCGCACTAAACCCAGGAGCTTGTCCGCCCACATCAGATTGTTTTATCTCTGCTAGCGACTTTTTCAGTTCTTTGGTTATACGTAAACCACTAATTTTGGGAGAAAGCTTTAAAATGAGTTCAGTTGCTTCAGATGCAGTTATTTCCTTTTTAGAAACTAATTCACTTAGTAACATTACAGAAAAGCTAGAGTTTCCATTCGCATTAATAAAATCTTTCTTAAGTGCAGATTCCTTAGCTGCCATAGTACGCGCTTCGTTTTGAATTTTGGAAATGGCTATTCTATCATTCGTGGACCGAGCTGTTTGAAAACGACTTGACTGTGCTTTTTTTATTGCGTTGTAGCCTCTAAGTTTTTGATTGTATTCGGTATATGCTTCGTTTTGCGGGCTGCCACTTACAAAAGAAGATTGGATGCTATCTTTGTATAAAGTAACATTTAAATCTTCGTTTTCTGGAAAAAATAAGATGTTCGCTTTGTATTCGGGAAGGTTAAAATAATGAATATTGGCTGTTTCTTTTTTAGAATAAACCCCTGAAAATTTCTCATTAGAAATTCGTAATGTATCCAATACCTTCGAGCTATTGTTTTCAAGCGTATAGACCATAAGAGTGGTGTTATCGTCGAATCCTTTGGCAACTCCCGATATAGTGTAGGAATTGGTGTCGTTGTTACATGATATTAGAATAGTTGTTAGTGCTAAAGCGAATAAACGTTTCATGAGTGTGATTTTGTTTAGGACAAAACTAACTAGATTTTAGCCTGAAAAAAAATCCAGTTTTAAAATTGTGCCTAATTTTTTCCGTTTTAACGAAAATATGTAAAAACATGAGTGTCGAGATTTCAAATGAAGACTAAAACCAAGGCCTTTGTTTATTTTTAGAAATTAGACTCTTCGCTTAAATGCTCGGACTACAAGCACATTTAAGTATGAAAGGACAGATGTCTGGTTACATTTACTCAAAGAATATCGCCGATTGGAAGCCAAGCTTTAATATATTTGTACTATGTACTCAGACTTTGTGAAATTAGGTATGGATAGGTTGGTTGCTTTTGTGGGTTTCATTCTTGTTTCTCCAATTTTTATTATTGTTACTTTTTTCTTGCTATTGGCAAACAAGGGAAAAGCATTTTTTTTACAGAAACGTCCTGGCAAAAACGAACAAATTTTCACCATAGTGAAGTTTAAGACGATGAACGATAGAAAAGACATAAGCGGGAATCTATTGCCTGATGAAAAGCGCCTAACACGACTAGGAAAATTTTTAAGAGTGACGTCATTAGACGAAATCCCTCAACTTCTTAATGTTATTAAAGGGGATATGAGTTTTGTGGGGCCTCGACCATTGTTGCCCGAGTATCTTCCCTTATATAATGATTTCCAAAGAAAGAGACACTCCGTGAAACCTGGAATTACCGGTTGGGCTCAAGTAAATGGTCGAAATTCAGTGAGCTGGAATCATAAATTTGAATTGGATGTGTGGTATACTCAAAATCAATCATTTGCACTTGACTTTAAAATTTTACTAACCACTGTGAAAAAAGTCATTTTCAAGGAAGATATTAATACAGAAGGCCATGCAACTACCGTTCCTTTTAGTGGAAACTGACATGAAAAAGATTCAAATATTTGGATCAGGAGGACATTGTAACAAAAGATATGTCCGATGGATCCGTAATGCCAGGTTATCCTGCTAAAATCATTAGAATTAATAAGATTTAAATGAATTCAAAAATTTATCTATCCTCACCCCATATGGGTGGAACTGAACAAGACTATGTTAACCAGGCATTTGACACAAATTGGATTGCACCCTTGGGTGCAAACGTAAATGGTTTTGAAGATGATATACAATCGTATTTAGCCGGAGATGTTCAAGTCGCTGCATTAAGTTCCGGAACAGCGGCAATTCATTTAGCACTTATTATATTAGGCGTTGATAATGGTGACGAGGTCATTTGCCAAAGCATGACCTTTTCGGCATCGGCTAATCCAATAGTCTATCAGGGTGCTACACCGATCTTTATTGATAGTGAGAAAGATACTTGGAACATGTGTCCGTATCACCTGGAAATCGCTATAAAAGACAGAATTTCCAAAGGGAAGAAACCCAAGGCCATTATACCGGTTCACTTGTATGGGATGCCATATAAAGCCGATGAAATTAACGCAATCGCAAGAAAATACGAAATACCCGTTGTAGAGGACAGCGCAGAAGCTCTTGGTGGCAGTTATAAAGGAAGGAAATGTGGTACACTTGGAGATATCTCAATTTTATCATTTAATGGAAACAAAGTCATAACTACCTCAGCAGGAGGGGCACTGGTTACAAAAGATAAAAATGTAAAAGCGAAGGCTGTTTTCTTAGCGAGTCAAGCCAGGGATGCAGGGGCTCATTATCAGCACTCGCATATAGGATACAATTACAGATTAAGTAATATTTGTGCAGGGATTGGACGTGGGCAAATGGAGGTATTGGATGCTCATGTAGCTTTGAGGAGAGAAAATAATTTGTTTTATAAGGATATTTTTGACAAAACCGAGGGTATAACAGTCTTTACAGAGCCTTCAAATGATGTGTTTTCCAATCATTGGTTGTCTTGCATCCAGATTGATAATACGATGTGCGATTGGACCTCAGAGAAAATTAGACTAAAGATGGATGCCAAAAACATAGAATCAAGGCCACTGTGGAAACCTATGCACCTGCAACCTGTTTTTAAAGATGCACCCTATTATGGCGAAAAAGAGGCAGAATCATTATTTCATAGTGGTCTTTGTCTGCCTTCTGGATCCAATTTAACGTCAGATAATAAAGAGAGGGTTTTTGATGTATTAAAAGATATGAGGTAGAATTTATGTAGTTTTACTTTTTACCAATCTATGGAAAAAACAGGTTTCAATTTTTTAAACAAACTATATAAAGGAGATAATGGACTTTCCATATTAGACCTGCGCTATATGCCACGTTGGGCGGTTATTTTATTAGACATCTTTTTTTGCATTGTTTCTTGGTTTCTTGTTCATTTTATTCTTAATGGAGCACCCTATACTTTTGATGATCAGCTTTCAATATTTGAGCAGGGATTTCTAATTGTAAGCACCAATTTACTCTTCTTTTTTATCTTTAAAACCTATTCTGGTATCATTCGGCATTCTACTTTTATTGATATTCTCAAGTTATTGTTTTCATCATTATGTACTGCATTTGTAGTCATCATTATGAACCTTACGAGTCTTGTTATTACTGGAAGTATGATTATTTTGACAACCTCATTGTTTTTTTATATGTTATTGTCTTTTACGATAATGTTATTATTTAGAATATCTGTAAAGGAACTGTATCAAGTTATTAGAAATGTAGGGGCAGAAAGTTTTAAAAAAAAAGTTGCACTAGTTGGAGTTAATGATCATACCATCTCTTTTGGTAAGGCATTGATAACCGAGTCTAATTTGTCATTTCAACTGGTTGGGTTTCTTAGCGAAAGCACGGGTTTCAAACGATATAAGGTTTTAGGTAAACCGGTTATTCCACTAAAGGATAATTTTGAAGATATTATTTCAAAATATGAGATAGGAGGGGTTCTAATACTAAGCGAATCAATTAATCGGAAAGAAAAAATGAAAGTCATAGACTTGTGTGTCGCTAACAAAATTGCAATGTTCAATGTACCATTGATGCAAACATGGAACAATAAAGCAGACATAAAGAACCGCATTAAACCCATTCAAATTGAAGATCTTTTAGACAGAGATCCTATTGCTATTGAAATCGAATCTATTGAAAAAGACCTTCAAGGGAAGACCATTTTAGTTACTGGTGGAGCGGGATCTATTGGCAGTGAGATAGTGAGGCAGATTGCTGGTTTTAATCCAAAGTTAATCGTTATTTTGGATCAAGCTGAGTCTGAGCTGCATGAGCTTGATCTTTATTTACAAAAAAACTTTCCGAACCTGCATTTTATAACTGAACTCGCCAACATTAGTAATATGTATAGGTTGGAAATGCTGTTTGAGAAATATGACTTTCAAATGCTTTATCATGCAGCAGCCTATAAGCATGTTCCATTAATTGAAAGAAATCCACTAGAGGCTGTTTATGTTAATATTCTAGGGACAGTAAATCTTTCAGTCCTCGCTGTGAAACACAATATTGATAAATTCGTAATGGTTTCAACAGATAAAGCTGTAAACCCAACAAACGTTATGGGCGCTTCTAAGCGAGCAGCAGAAATGTATGTGCAGTCGCTTCAGAATAGCAAGAACCTTAATACAAGATTTATTACTACGAGATTTGGCAATGTCCTTGGATCTAATGGCTCGGTAATTCCACATTTTAGAAATCAAATTGAACAAGGAGGTCCAGTGACGGTTACGCATAAAGATATTATTAGATATTTTATGACGATTCCTGAGGCATGCCAGTTGGTTTTACAAGCAGGGACCATGGGAGTTGGCGGTGAGATATTTGTATTTGATATGGGAGAGCCTATTCGAATTTTGGACATGGCAGAACGCATGATACGTCTTTCAGGTCTCGAGCCTTATGAAGACATTGATATTGAAATAACCGGCTTACGTCCTGGAGAGAAATTATATGAAGAATTATTAAGTGATACATCTACGTCATTACCAACGCATCATCCCAAGATTATGATTTCAAAGGATCTCTGTGGGTCATTTGAGGATATTAATAATAAAATGAAGACCTTAATAAAAACGGCGACACGGAATAAGGAAAGTCAAGTAGTGAAGCTTCTAAAGGAGTTGGTTCCCGAATTTATTAGTAAGAATTCTCAATTTGAAGTACTTGACAGTGATCATTTTACTCCAAAAGAGTAGATCATTCCATGAATAAAAAAACATCTTTCAATTATATTTTGCTTCTCACACCTATTACATTGCTTTTTTTCTCACGAAAATAAATTTTTATACACAGAAAGTTACAATATAAAGCCCTTTGTAAAAGAATGCTTTGTCATCGATTGTTCATCTTTAGTTCGATGGACTTTGAATATTATATAACCACTTCAAACAAGTTTTGGAGTATCTTTAGCACATAATGAGCGTACTTATTCAAATCTCGATTTTACCACGTCAACAGGAAGACGAAGGCTATATTTTGGATCTCGGTCTAGAGAAGGCCAAGCTTAGAAATAATGATATTTCAGATTGGCGCATTCGAAAACGTTCTGTAGATGCTAGGAGAGAGCCAATTAAAATAAACCTTCAAATTGAATTTTGGCTGCAAGGAGAGCAGCGAGATTACACCCCGCCATTTGTTCCTATAAATGTGTCTGAAGCGCCAGAGATTTGTATTATAGGAGCAGGCCCGGCAGGACTATATGCCGCGTTGCGTGCTATAGAGGCTGGGTTTAAGCCCATCGTATTTGAGCGCGGTAAAGATGTTAGATCTCGTAGGTTTGATTTAGCTAAAATTAATAAAGAACAACTTGTAAACTCCGAATCTAACTATTGCTTTGGAGAAGGAGGCGCTGGAACCTATTCAGATGGAAAGCTATACACACGCTCCAAGAAGAGAGGGAATGTCTTAAAGGCAATGGAGTGGTTTGTACATTTTGGGGCAGATGAGAACATATTGGTCGAGGCACATCCTCATATTGGTACGAATAAGCTTCCTAAGATTATCACAGCAATGCGCGAGGAGATTTTAAAAAATGGGGGAGAAGTGCACTTTAATTCAAAGTTAACAGATATAAAGTTTAAGGACAGTGCGCTAGAAGCAATTCAAATAAACCAAAAAGACTGGCTTCCCTTTAATGATTTGATTTTGGCAACAGGTCATTCAGCGAGAGATATATTTTACCTACTTCACGATAAAAAGGTGAAAATCGAGGCAAAACCATTTGCAATTGGTGTTCGTGTCGAGCATCAACAAGAACTCATAGATCGCATTCAATATCATGGTGATGACGAAAACCCGTATTTACCCCCGGCCTCTTATGCCTTGGTAGAACAGGTAGATGGTTTGGGTGTCTATTCGTTTTGCATGTGTCCTGGAGGCATTATAGCGCCTTGTGCCACCGAACAAGAAGAGGTTGTTACCAACGGATGGAGTCCTAGTAAAAGGAATAACCCATATGCCAATTCAGGCGTGGTTGTGAGTGTTTCTCCAAAAGACCTACCTAATTATAAAGAAGGAGATCCATTTGTGTGCTTAGATTTTCAAAAATTAGTTGAAAGAAAATGTTGGGAAGCAGGAGGTAAAACACAACGAGTCCCTGCACAACGCATGATTGACTTTGTTGAAGGAAGACTATCATCCAATTTCCCTAAGACCTCATATCAGCCGGGGATTGTTTCTGCCGATCTAAATGAAGTACTACCCGATTTAATTGCTAGTCGTCTAAACAAAGCCTTTATATCCTTCGGAAAAAAAATGAAGGGCTATTATACAAACAATGCAGTACTCCACGCACCAGAGAGCAGAACTTCCTCTCCGGTATCAATACCAAGAAACCCTGAAACTTTAGAGCATATTGAAATAGCTGGTTTGTATCCTTGTGGAGAAGGAGCGGGGTATGCTGGAGGCATTATATCGGCAGCTATTGACGGTATTAATTGCGTGGATGCCATCGTAAGCAAACATCGAAAAAAGGAGCCTAAGAGCTAATTTTATATTTATGTAATTTTTATGAAGGATTGTTGTTCTAATTTGACTTTTCCGAGCTAATTTTGCAAACTTATAATTTTAGGGCGTGATTGAAGATATTATTATTTCGATGTTATGGAGCATTTCGCCTTTTGGTGAAGCAAAGGTTGGGATTCCCTACGGTTTGGTTAGCGGCCTTAATAAATATTTGGTATTTGTCATCTGTTTTTTAACAAATGTCCTCGTCTTTCCCTTAATGCTATTGTTTTTGGATAATGTGAATCGACACCTTGTAAAGTGGACACCTTACAAGAAGGCTGCGATTAATATTGCTCGAAGGGCGAAGATAGGTTCCGGAAACGTGATTCAAAAATATGGCTTCTTTGGACTTATATTCTTTGTAATGCTCCCTCTACCAGGCACTGGCGTTTATGCAGGTACGATCGCAACCTATATGTTTAAAATTGAACGAGGCAAAGCTTTTTTGGCAAACACCATTGGAATTTTCTTTTCTTCATTAATTGTATGGTTTGCTTTTATGCTAACAATGAAGGGGATTGCCTGAGGCATGACTTAAAGGCCTCGAAGTTGTTAGTTTTAAAAATGAAATCAAAGGTACCAAGTAAGTGCAAAATTCATTTTGACTTGCCTTTTTCAATTTAATTATGTTTCTTTATCGTAATTTCTAAAAAAAAATATAACATGAAAAAATATTTAATTTTTACTTTTATTTTAGCGTTTTCGGCGACATTGTCGGCACAAACCATACCTAGGCTTTCAACTAGTGATGTAAAAAAAGGGGCATTAACGGCAGTGCCTCAGGAAAATATGAACGATCAAATATTGAATGCTTTAAAGAAGGACGCAGGTCTACAAAAAGAAGCTTTAAATTATTTGAAAAATAACTCTGAGACTGCAGCATCTGTTGCTAGTATGGCTAAAAATAGCGGCGACTCTTCACAGGAACTTATGCAATCTATTTTAGGAGATAAACCTTTAGCTATGGCAGCGATTCAATATATTTCAAACAATCCGAAATTATTAGAAAAAGCAATGAAATTAGTTGGGATGTAGCGCTCTTAAAAATATTATTTTTATAGTAAGAACGAGTCTCTAAAGAGATTCGTTTTTTTTTAAGGGTGTGTATCAAATCGCCGATAAGCCGTTTTTGAGAAAAACACTTCAAACAGCCCCTAGTAAGAGAAGAATTTTAGTTACTTACCAATACAGAAGTTTGCGAAAATATTACCAAGAAGATCGTCATTAGTGATCTCTCCAGTAATCTCACCGAAGTAGTAAAGTGCCTGTCGAATATCAATAGCCATAAGATCGCTTGTAAGATTAGAATCGATCCCCTCTTGTACTTTTATTATTTCTTCTAGTGCTTTAAGCAAAGAATCATAATGTCTTGAATTGGTTACGATTGTGTCGTTATTTCGAAGTGCACCAGTGTTAACGAAATCTAGAAGGGTCGTCTTTAAAGACTCAACGCCTTCTTTTGTCTTGGCAGAGAGTAGGCAGAGATTTGAGATGTTAGATTTGAGACTATTGACTTGCTCTTTTGAGAGTAAATCAACTTTATTCGCTAGTACCAGCAGTTGTTTTTGTGGATACTTGTTTTTTATCTTTTCTATTTCCTTTTTTAAATTTAAAATTTTAAATCCTGAATTTTGGATTTCTGAACTATCAAGCAAATAGATAACGACCAAAGCTTGGTCTATTTTTTCAAAAGTTTTCTGAATCCCCATTCCTTCAATGACATCGACCGTATCTCTTATCCCAGCAGTATCAATAAAACGAAAGGCAATTCCGCCAATATTGATTTCATCTTCAATACTATCTCTTGTAGTCCCGGCAATATCACTTACAATAGCCCGCTCCTCATTTAGTAACGCATTCAATAAGGTAGATTTTCCGACATTGGGTTCTCCAACAATAGCTACAGGAATGCCATTTTTCAAAACATTACCAGTGGCGAATGAGTCTATCAATCGTTTTAAGACCATCGTGATCTTTGAAATTAACTTCTGAAATTCATCTCTATCGGCAAATGCTACATCTTCTTCAGAAAAATCTAGTTCCAATTCGATCAATGACGCAAAGTTTAAGAGTTCCTGCCGAAGCACTTTTATTTCTGAAGAAAAGCCACCGCGCATTTGTTGAATGGCCAATTGATGCGATGCTTCAGAATCACTCGCGATCAAGTCAGCAACGGCTTCTGCTTGACTCAGATCCATTTTTCCATGCAAGAAGGCGCGCAAGGTAAACTCACCTGCGGTAGCCATTCGGCATCCTTTCCGAAGGCATAACTGTATAATCTCTTGTTGAATATAGTTGCTGCCGTGGCAAGAGAGCTCAACGACATGCTCTCCCGTGTACGAATTCGGGTTTTTGAACACAGTAGCCAAGACTTCATCGATTACTCGATTTCCGTCCTTAATATGCCCTAAATGAACGGTGTGGGTCTTTTGTTTGGATAGTATTTTGCCAGAAATTGAATTGAAAATACTAGAGCCAATGCTAATAGCATCGTCTCCTGAGAGTCTTATTACGGCAATTGCTCCAGCGCCAGCAGGTGTTGCCAAGGCTACTATGGTGTCGGTATTAGTCATTGCTGCAAAGGTACCCAATTCTCATGAAAGTGAGATTCATTCATTTAACGAAAAGTCCAAGCGACAAACCGGCTTTTTTTATTGCCTTGTTCCATCTCAACTATTTTAACTTCTGTTGGAAGTGTCTTGTTAACAGCTCGTTTTATATTCTTTAAGTTCTCTTTTCTAGATACTAACGAACTAAACCAATGTACTTGGTTCTTAAAATGAACGCTTTCAGAAACCATTTTTTTTATAAAAGCCTCTTCACCACCTTTGTACCACAATTCATTAGAACGGCCACCAAAATTTACTCCCTCATCTTCCTCCAGTTTTAGGTTTTGCCATTTACGCTTGTTCTTTTGTTCGGCTTCAAAACGATTCTTATAAAAGGGTGGATTGCAGATTACAATATCAAATGCATCATCCGGTTGAATTATATTTTCTAAAATACTATTCTTAAACTGCTGAGGTCTGAGTGCTATGTTACTCAGTTTGCTGTTTTTATCGATGATTTCCTGTGCATTTTTCAAGGCATCTTTATCAACTTCACTTGCAGCGCAGTCCCAACCAAAATGACAAGTAGCTAAAATTGGATAAATGAGGTTGGCCCCTGCGCCAATGTCTAACAATCGGATGTCTTTTTTTGGTATTAAATCGGCAATATGAAGTAAATAATCTAAGCGACCAGGAACAGGAGGGCATAGGTTGTCTTCTGGAATATCCCAATAGGTAAGTCCGTAATGCATTCTTAGCAAGGCAGAATTTAATGCTTTAACTGCCTGCTGGTCTGAAAATTTGATGCTTTTGTTTCCGTACTTAGTAACAAACACAAATTCGGATAAGGGTGGATATTCTTTTATAAGGGTGTTAAAATCGTAATCTTTTGCAAATGGATTTTTTGTGTGCACAGGCTTAATTTTGATTTGGTAGAACTGCCAAGGTAGGTTAATTTCATCTTTTATGCTGCCTAATTAAACAATCGTTCCATCGTGCAGCTCCGATGCTTTAAAACACTTCTTAATATGTATGATTGTCTCACTCGATAATTAGGCCCTAGCTCCTTTGCGTTCCTTATAACATATCCTCTTCGAGCAGTTAGTGTCGCTAGTCAAATTAGGTGTAAATAATGAAAAGAAACACAAAAACAACTTTATAACTGGGTTTGGCGCTTAATTCATTCCTCAGTTTTATTGATACTATTCAAAATAGTTTCATATTTGTAATCAAATTAATAGTTAAAACGAAAAATATATGAATTACGCTATGCCTACTAAAATTTCTTTTAAAAATATTTTTTTCATAATGAGTTTGTTTCTTTTTACGAGCCTTTCAGCTCAAGAAGCGGATGCAACCGAAAGTGGTATTTTTGAATTCGAATCTCAAGTCATTGACTACGGAACCATCGAACAAAATTCAGATGGCGTGCGCGCTTTTAAATTCATAAACGTTGGAAAGTCTCCAATCGTTATTACAAAGGTAAAAGGGAGTTGTGGATGTACTGTTCCAACCAAGCCAAATGGACCAATTATGCCGGGCGAGTCTGCAGAAATTGGAGTTAAATATGCAACAGATAGATTAGGAGCATTTTCAAAAACAGTTACTGTAAGTTCAAATGCCAATAAAGCTTCCATTGTTCTTAAAATAAAAGGAAATGTTTTGACCAGTACAAAGGAAAATACGCAACCAACAAAGAGTACTTTCTAGTTTTCCGTTGTATGTATAAAATAAAAAACCACCAAATGGTGGTTTTTTTATTTTATACGATTTTTAAACAGCTAACTATTTAGCATCACCGGCATTACTAGCATCGTAACACTCTCTCCATCGTCTAGACCGTCAACAGGTGTTAAGATACCCGCTCGGTTTGGTAATGACATCTCCAGTGAAACCTCTTCACTAGATAGATTATTAAGCATCTCTGTTAGAAAACGGGAGTTAAAACCTATTTGCATATCATCCCCTTGATAAGAGCACGTTAATCGTTCCTCTGCTTTATTACTGTAATCAATATCTTCGGCAGAAATATTTAATTCAGCTCCGGCTATTTTTAAGCGTATTTGGTGTGTTGTTTTATTTGAAAAAATAGAAACACGACGTACGCTGTTTAAAAACTGATTGCGATCGATGCTTAATTTATTTGGATTTTCCTTCGGAATTACGGCTTCATAGTTAGGGTATTTCCCATCTATAAGCCGGCAAATCATGTCTGTATTATCAAAAGTAAATTTCGCGTTACTTTCATTGTATTCAATAACGACATCATCCTCTCTGCCTGAAAGTATCGACTTTAATAAGTTCAGTGGTTTCTTAGGCATGATAAATTCTGCTACCTGAGAAGCGTATACATCTTCTCTAGTGTACTTCACTAGTTTGTGCGCATCTGTAGCGACAAAAGTCAAACTTTCGGTTGAAAATTGAAAGAACACACCACTCATCACCGGGCGTAAATCATCATTTCCACTTGCGAAAATTGTTTTGCTAATTGCCGTAGCTAAAATATCACCTTGTATGGTTGTAGAAGAAGGGTCTTTTAAGGCAACGGCCGAGGGAAATTCATCACCACTAGCATAGGCTAAGGCGTATTTTCCATGATTAGAGCCAATTTCCACAGTGTTGTTTTCTTCTATGGTAAACGTTAGTGGTTGTTCAGGGAAGGTCTTTAAGGTTTCCAATAAAAGACGCGCTGGAATACAAACAGTCCCTGTGGCATCACTTTCTACTTCAAGTTTAGATGAAATTGTCGTTTCTAAATCTGAGGCTGAAACCGTTAATGATTTCTGATCTAAATCGAACAAAAAGTTATCTAAAATAGGAAGGGTGTTGTTTGTGTTGATAATCCCGCCAAGGACTTGCAGTTGTTTCAACAAATAAGTACTAGATACGATGAACTTCATAATTTTTTCCCGCAAAGGCGAGAATCTTTTTAATGTGACGTTATTTTTTTATTCTAAAAACACAGTTTCTAATTTCAACATATGTGTCTTCTTGTCTTACAAATATATTTTAATTGGCTTGTTCCATAAAACAAACTTATCAACAACTAGACGGTGTATTTCCTTTTTCGATAGAAGTTAAAGCCAAAGCCAAACAATGCCAGTATTCCCAGAGGTAACAGGAGGTTGATAAGTTGCCATTTTGTACGTTCAGAAGCAGTTTTTTGAGGATCTAGAAATGGAACAGCAATTTCCTTAGTTCGAATGTTTATAAGTCCACTATCATCGAGAAGATAATTGACGGTATTGAGTAAAAAGTCTTTATTTCCATACATGGTTTGTGTCATCTTATCAAAGCCAACTTCAAGAGGTCTATTTCCTTTGAATTGGTTTTTGATAATGTCTCCATCACTCACCACTACCATGCTATTTGATTGGCTAAGTAGCCTGTCTTCGGAAAGTATAAAGGGTTTAACTCTGTTGGCAAAAGCCGATGTAAATTCCCCTTCCATTAAAACGGCTAAAGTCTGTGCTCCTGAATTGAATTCTTGAGGGGAAGGGCCTTTTTCCATCACTTTTAAAAATTTCGGAATGTCAATATCATAACTAATTTCAATGGGCAGTCCAGCCAATTTCGTTATTGAAGATGAACTCAGTAAAACAGTTTTTGTAATGGTATTTGGGAGTGTGTCAATATTGCTAGCGTATTCAAACTTTACCGCTTCTATATTTGTTATTATTGGGTGTGTATTATCACTGGCAGATATCGGATAATAGAACCATGGATAGCGGTTGTACTGAGAATCATTTTCGTTTCCAGAGGCTAGAACAATAGGAGCGGAGACTACGTCTTTAATGAGGTTCGAATTTATTCGAAGTCCGTATTTAAAGAAAAGGTCGTTGAGCTGAAGATCTTCTGCTACTGCATATGTTTTTCCTGATGTAGGATCGGTTCGCTGCTTGTTGGCGTCTAACAGCCATAGGGATGCCCCGCCATTCATAATATACTGGTCAAGAATGTATTTTTCCGAATCGGAAAAAGCCTCGGAAGGCTGGGCGACTACAATCATATCAAAACCTTGTAAATTTGTCAATGTTTTTGCAGGGTCAATCGCTACAGAATCTAATGTAAAGGGTGCGATGTAGTAATATTCTTTGAGGGTTTTGAAAAAGTCGGCTATATACCGATCTTCCAGTTCTCCATTTCCTTTTAGGACTGCAATTTTTCGTTTTTTGGGAAAAATCAGTTTGTTAAAACCGTCGGCAAAAGCATATTCTAAATTCTGAATGGAATTATTAACACGTTCTTCTGAAGTGATTCCGAGCTGATTCTTTAGAAGTGGAATCTTCACCGTTTTTTCTTTGTAATATGCAAGGGCCCATGGATACACCAATTCGGTGCTCAGTTTGCCGTTTTCACGAACTTCTACTTGAGCAGTAGTCAAGCCCATTTGCTGAAGCTGCTGCTGAATGGCAACCGGGTTCCCTTCATTCTCTAGTGGGTTGATAAACTCGTATTTAATATGCGAATTAAATGCCGAAAACTCTTCAAGTAGTTGCTTGGTTTCCGTCTGCAGGCGTTTAAATTCGGGTGGAAAGTTTCCTTTCAAAAAGACATCAATAACTATGGGTGAATCAACAGTTTCAATTATGCTTTTAGCAGCTTCAGACAAGGTGAATCGCTGGTCTTGCGTTAAGTCAAACCGCTTGTAGAAATAGTTTCCGAAGATATTCAGTAAGATAAGCCCCAGTAGCAATGCGGTTAAATTGATGCTATGTTTATTGTTTGTTTTCACGATTCTTTCCGAAGTTTAAAAACCGTTGCTGCAAGAAAAAAGGCAGCAATACTTAGAAAATAAATAGTGTCGCGTGTATCTATAATTCCCCTAGTGGTGCTATCAAAATGGGCTTTCATTCCCAAACTTTCTATAGAAAAATCAACGTTTATGAGGCTTGTTAATCCCTCAAAACCATAGTAGAGTGCAAAGCATATTAAAATGGCAATAATAAAAGCCACAATTTGGTTCGATGAAAGCGTTGATGAGAATGTCCCAATAGCAGCATAGGAGCATACCAAGCATAACAGACCTACATAGGAACCGATGGTACTTCCTAGATCAAAATTCCCCACCACACTTCCAAGGCTAGAAATGGTAAGGACGTATAATAGTGTTGGAATCAGTGCGCCAAAAATTAGTGCTACGGCAGCAAAATATTTTGCTAAAACAATCGACTGTAATGAGATTGGCTTGGTTCGCAATAACTCCAAGGTTCCCATCTTCTTTTCATCGCTAAAGGCCCGCATTGTAACCGCGGGAATTAAAAATAAAAGAACCCAGGGAGCTAATTGGAAGAAGGCAGATAGGTCGGCAAATCCCGCATCTAATATGTTAAAGGAGCTACTAAAAACCCATAAGAATAAGCCGTTAAAAACTAAAAACAACGCAATCACCAAGTACCCAATTGGGCTGGCAAAAAAAGAGTGTATCTCGCGTTTTATAAGTGCTAACATTTGGATTTTGGGTTCTGGGTCTTGGGTGTTTGGTTCTTGTTAAATTTTATTGTTAGATTGATGGAATCTTGGATTTCTAGCTTGTTTTTTTCTTCTTTTTTAACGTCACCCATCACCTTACTTTCTTTTTCTATCTCCTAAATTCTATTTTTCAATAAACAATAGTTAATTCACATTACAAACCGCATCCACGCTCCAGGCTTGTGCTTTAGAACGAAACATCGGCTTAGTTGTTGCCCAAATGGATTGAAACAAAACACTTTTTCTATAGTTTTCTAGATCGTTCTCATCGTTCCACTTACTATAGGTAAAATAGACCGTTTCGTTATTTTTATCGCAGTACAATTCTAAATGGCTGCAGCCAGGAAAGTTTCTGATTTTCGATTTAACCTCCTCAAAATTAGCTAAAAATTGAGGGATGAATTCTGCTTGAAACTCCATTTTTACAATTCTTGTAAACATATATTATTCAAAATTAACAGTAATAGTATCTCTAAATTCTAGTCCGAATAGCGTAGAGGCACTTCCTATGGTTGACGGGTTGCTTTTGTAAATAGAAAGCTCAAGATAAAGGGAAGAATTCCATAAGGCTAGTTTCTTACCGTCCTCTTCTCGTTTGTCTGTGGGTATTTCAAAATTAATTGCGTCACTGTAATGCGTATGTACCTTGGTGAAACTTGCCGTGCGTGCGGTGATTTTAAAGGCTCTGCCCTTACCAATATCCTCAAATAACGCTTTGGTGATATTGCAAATTACATTTCCGTAATTATCAATATAAATAACATTGCCTATTATTTGATTTGATTGCGGATTAACAACAGGTCGAATCCCTGTAAGTTGTTTAATTTCAGGAATGGTTTTTCCAATAACCTCAAGGGTTCCACCTCGCGCAACATGGCAGGCAACCTTCACAAAAACATCCAATACAGGAAAGTTGCTTATGATACGATCGTGAATGTTTATTTCTACAATCTTATCAGGGTTTATTTCATTGGTAAGCATTGAAATAATTCCATTATTGGCACAGATAAAATAGTGACCATCAAGTAAAACGGCAATATGTTTATTTTCAGGATTTAACTCACTATCAATACCAATGATGTGAATGGTTCCAGGAGGGAAGCTGCTATATGCATTTTGAATAATATAAGCGGCCTCTGTAAGATGAAATGGCAATATAGAATGCGAGATATCAACAATCTTCACATCGTCCAATTCACTATAAATAGCCCCTTTAACCGCACCTGAAAAGTGATCTTTTTCTCCAAAATCGGTTGTAAGCGTTATTATTGGCATCTCTGAATTGTTGATATTTTCTTAATTCGATTACCACAAAAATAGGTTACTTTTGCGACTAGTAAAACTATTTTTTAAATTGGACCAATAAATCTTAAATACACCGCTTTTGAACGAAATTATTATCGAACTTACAGATATTAGTCCTGTCGATTTCTTCGGACTACAAAATGCTAATATTGACCTATTAAAGAAGTACTTCCCGAAACTCAAAATCGTTGCCAGAGGAACACGCATTAAGGCCTATGGGGATGAAGAGGAACTTACAGAATTTGATAAGCGAATGAATATGTTGCTTGAGCATTTTGTGACCTATAACAAATTAGATGAAAATATAATGGAACGGGTGTTGCTTAGCAGGAGTAAAGACGATTATAAAACTTCGGTTAGTAGTGGCGATGTTTTAGTGCACGGTGTTAGTGGGAAGCTTATTAAGGCACAAACTGCGAACCAACGTAAATTAGTTCAGTTAATGGGTGTTAATGATATGGTATTTGCTGTAGGACCCGCAGGGACTGGTAAAACATATACAGGGGTCGCACTTGCTGTAAAGGCCTTAAAGAGTAAAGAGGTAAAACGTATTATTATTACGCGCCCAGCGGTAGAAGCTGGTGAAAACCTGGGGTTTCTTCCAGGTGATCTGAAAGAAAAATTGGATCCATATATGCAACCTTTGTATGATGCGCTGCGCGATATGATTCCTTTTGAAAAGCTAGAATCGTATATAGAAAAGGAAGTGATACAAATAGCACCCCTGGCATTTATGAGGGGGCGTACCCTTGATAACGCCTTTGTAATCCTCGACGAAGCCCAGAATACAACCCATGCACAAATGAAAATGTTTTTGACTCGTATGGGTAAAAACGCCAAGTTTATGATCACAGGTGATCCTGGGCAAATAGATTTACCACGTCGTGTTATCTCCGGATTGAAGGAAGCCTTATTAGTATTGAAGGAGGTTGACGGGGTTGGAATGGTTTATTTGGATGATAAAGACGTATTACGTCATCGTTTAGTAAAAAAAGTGATTGCGGCATATAAGAATATTGAAAACGTTGATTAAGAATGACTAATACAATAATTGCTACCGATTTTAATTTCCCCGGTCAAAAGGCTGTTTACAACGGAAAAGTTCGAGAAGTGTACACCTTGAAAAACGATAGATTGCTCATGGTTGCTACCGATAGATTGAGTGCTTTTGATGTGGTAATGCCGAAAGGAATCCCCTATAAAGGCCAAATCTTAAATCAAATAGCCACCAAGATGATGAAGGACACTGAAGACATAGTCCCCAATTGGTTGGAAGCGGTTCCAGATCCAAATGTGGCGGTAGGCTTGGCTTGCGAGCCGTTTAAAGTGGAAATGGTTATTAGAGGCTATATGAGTGGTCATGCGGCAAGAGAATACAAAGCAGGCCGACGTGAGCTTTGTGGGGTTGCCATGCCCGAGGGTATGAAGGAAAATGATAAATTCCCAGCGCCAATTATTACACCAGCTACCAAAGCCGAAATGGGAGATCATGACGAGGATATTTCGCGTGAAGACATTTTAATACGAGGCATTGTTTCGGAAGAAGACTACCGTATATTGGAAGATTACACAAAAAAATTATTCCATAGAGGTAGTGAGATTGCCGCTAGTCGTGGTTTAATATTGGTTGACACAAAATATGAATTCGGAAAGACGATAGACGGAAAAATTGTATTAATTGATGAAATACATACACCTGATTCTTCACGATATTTTTATGCTGAAGGCTATTCTGAAAGGCAGGAAAGAGGAGAAACCCAAAAACAATTATCGAAGGAGTTTGTGCGCCAGTGGCTTATTCAAAACGGCTTTCAGGGACTTGAAGGGCAGGAGGTTCCATTTATGAGTGACGAATATATTGAGACGGTTTCGGAAAGATATATAGAACTTTATGAAAATATTACGGGAGAAAAATTTAAGAAGGCAGACGTTTCTAATATTCAAGAAAGAATTGAAAAGAATGTAACTTCTTTTTTAAATTCTTAGTTTTTCTGAGTTAATGTATTTGGATAGGACACCTCATAATTAGAATTAGCATCTAGGTTCTTAACCTCATAGGTTTATCCGTTGCTCTATCGAACTTCGACAGCTACCTTTTTTTATTTCCAGATCCAAAATGCTGATCCGTAGGTTGAACAGATAAATACCTTGTGGTACTTTGTATTTTTAGCCAAATGTTCTCATCCTTGTTTTTCTTAACGATAATCGTTGATCCTATAGCTTCCCTATTAAGCTTTTCTAGAGGATTCCCAATCAGTTTTATTTTTCCTCTAATCTGCTGATTGAAGTTTGGGGCTAAAAACTGAACAAATAAATAAAAAACTTAAACGGTTGCTTTTATAGCCTAATAATAAATCATTACATTTACTTCACAACTAATGTATAACACTTAGAAAAAGCATCTATCCTTTTTTAAGAACAGCAATCATATTTAATCAAAATAAAATGAAACACGTTTTTACAATTATCGCAGTAACTTTACTGTTTAGTGCCCATGCACAGAATACAAATTATGGTACTAATTCATTAATTTCCAATACCTCAGGAACTAATAATTCAGCTTTTGGGGCTAATTCTTTATTTTCTAATACCACAGGGGGTTTTAATACGGCTTCAGGGGATCAGTCTTTATATTCTAATACCACAGGTAATTATAATATGGCTATAGGAGCTTCTGCTTTATTATTGAATACCACAGGGGATCATAATACAGCTTCAGGGCTTGGTGCTTTATATTCTAATACCACAGGTAATTATAATACAGCTTCAGGGAATTATTCTTTATTTTATAATACTACAGGGCAATTTAATACGGCTCTAGGGTATCAGTCTTTAATTTCTAATACCACAGGGGATTATAATACAGCTATAGGGCTTGTTTCTTTATTTTCTAATACCACAGGGAATTATAATACCGCGACGGGTGATTATTCTTTATATTACAATACCACAGGTGATAATAATACAGCTTCTGGGTACCTGTCTTTATATGATAATACCGAAGGGGCTAGTAATACAGCTTCAGGGTTCTTCTCTTTATTTTCTAATACCACAGGGAATAATAATACAGCCTTAGGTTATAATACATTAGCAAGTAGTGCTAATGCTATAAACCAAACCGTTATTGGATATGAAGCTACAGGTGTAGCTGATAACTCTGTTGTTCTAGGTAATGACGATGTTACAGCAGTTTATATGGGAGAAGACTCAGGAGCTGCTGTTTATGCAGCGGCTTTTGTTGGAGATGGTTCGCAGTTAACAAACTTACCAAATCAAAACACTGATGATCAAGCAATTTCTTACGATGATGTCACTAATATAGTTACCGTAGAAGATGGAGGAACTATTGATTTAGGTTTATTAAATAATTCGGGAACAGATGACCAAGCCTTAACTTTAAATGTAAATTCATTAGATCTTGAAGATGGCGGGAGTGTTGATCTTTCAGGGTATTTAGATAATACGGATAATCAGAACATTTCAGGTTCTGGTTTCGCTGCCAATATTTTAACAGTAGGTATTGAGGGTGGAACTTCGGAAGCTATAGACCTTTCCTCTTTAGATAATTCAGGAACAGATGACCAAGCGTTAACTTTAAATGTAAATTCATTAGATCTTGAAGATGGGGGGAGTGTTGATCTTTCAGGGTATTTAGATAATACGGATGATCAGAACATTTCAGGTTCTGGTTTTGCTGCCAATATATTAACAGTAGGTATTGAGGGTGGAACTCCGGAAGCTATAGACCTTTCGTCTTTAGATGATTCAGGAACAGATGACCAAGCGTTAACTTTAAATGTAAATTCATTAGATCTTGAAAATGGCGGGAGTGTTAATCTTTCTGGGTATTTAGACAATACAGATGATCAAATATTGGGAAATTTTATACTATCTACAGGATCAATATTAAGTATGGCGATACAAGATGGGAATGTAGTAAGTGTAAATTTAGCTCCTTTATTGGATGATTTAGAAGCAGAAAATGCCGCTCAACAAAATCAAATTGATGCAATTCTAGCAGTAAATAATGCTCAACAGGCACTAATTGGTGATTTAATTACTCGCATGGAAATCCGCGAAGAATGCGAGTGTGTTGGTACATTAGGACTTGGAGACTTTAATCTCCCTACAGATGGACCACGACTTTTACAAAACCTTCCTAATCCATTTGATAATTCAACGAGTATAGGGTATTTTATTCCTCTTATTTATTCTAAAGCTAATATTGTTATTAGTACCAGCTTAGGTCAAATTCTAAACAATATTTCAATAACAAGGTTCGGAGAAGGATCTATTGTTTTTAATAAGGCAGGGTTGGCTCAGGCTATTTATTATTACACTCTATATGTTGATGGCAAGCAGATAGATACCAAACGAATGGTAGTTGAATAGAATAACAACGAGTTTAGTTTAAAAAGTGATCCATAATGGAGCACTTTTTTTTTGAGATATAAATATGCCTTTTATTTAAAATTAAAAGAGTAAACATACCCAACGCCTATCTCTGAAAAATCGGCCTGACCATAGTTTGAGTTCATACTGACACTAAAAAACAGATTGTTTTTTGGAGCTATCTTCGTTCCTATTACATAGTATTTAAGTGAAAAACGACCCGAAAAGATAGATTTAATCTTAAATTTTTGATCATCTAAATCTCCGAGAACAGTCGCGCTGTCTTCTGTAAAATATAGCGGAACAAATTTCCAGCCTTGATTTAAACGCCAGTCAACTTTATAAGCTGGCTTATGAAGGCTAAAACCTAATTGAACGTCTATACCAACATGGTTGAGTAGTATTTCTCCTTTTAACGACACACCATAATTTGTTGCATAATACCACGGATTATCTTTAAAATAATCAAATTCCCTTCCATCTTGCACAAGAGTCTCATTATTTACTATATAATCGTAATAGGTTTGATACAGACGATAATAAGCGCCGACCCCTATTTTATATGTATTATTATAGACCTTACCTGTTTCTGCAGAAAGCGTATATACCCCTTTCTGTTCGTTAATAGCTCTCGTCATGACCGTGATACCAATCCCCGAGCGGAGGGCAACATAGTTATAGGAGCTAGGCGTAAAGTTAAGTTTTGGCGCAGGTGTTGAAGCTATTGAATTCGGTTTAATGTCTGTTGATAGGCTTAACAGAAATGAGTTGTATCCTTGATTTCGCAAACGAGTATGACCATTAGAATGATGGAAGACGCCCACACCAAGTCGCCAATCTAATCGTCTAGAGCTAGCTATCTGATACTGCATAAACGCTCTAAAAGACCAGTTTATAGGTGTTGTAACAGCTTGATTGTTTGGGTTATTAATTGGGTCAAAAATCTTATTAAAATAGGAGCCACCAAAGCCAATGACAACTTTTAGGTTCTTCTTTCCAAATGCGTTTATTTCAATAAATGGCATCAGTGTTAACGCATATCCGAGGTTTTCTGCATTTCCAAAATTTGCATAACCAACACTTATACCCGTTCGAGGTCCTTTTAAACGCTGGGCCCACTCTTGTGAATTTGAACGATTATCCCATCCAAGACTAAGCATGAATTGCTTTTGGAAGTCATGTTCGGGAAATCCTCCATTAGGTTCAGAAGTAATTCCCCCCATAATTTCTGGGGTTAGAATGAGATTGTTAAATGAAGAATTTGGCCTTGGTTGCTGAGCAAACAAGGCTAGTGAAAACAAACAAAGAAGGTAGTGTCGTTTCTTTAACATTAAGCGCTGCAAGTAACAACATCTAAATCAATTTTAAAAATTAAAGTTTTACAGTGGCACGTAGTTTAAGTATGATTTTTTTGGATGCAGTCATAGCAATTTTGAGATTAAAGATAAAGAAAGGCTACTGTTGAAGTAGCCTTTCTCAAAATATTTTTAGATGTTTAACTAGACTGTCGATTATAATAAAAACAATCTTTTCTGATTATTCGAATCACGCCTCATTGAAATGACATTAAATGCGCACAAAAAACTGACTTTACTCAAAGTAACTAAAAGTGTCTCCATCTTCTATTTTTAACAAAGATTCGTAGATAAGTTTGATTACATTTTCTACATCATCCCTGTGAACCATCTCAACGGTTGTGTGCATATAGCGCAAGGGCAATGATATTAGAGCACTTGCCACACCGCTGTTACTGTAAGCAAAAGCGTCGGTATCGGTCCCTGTAGCCCTTGACAAAGCTGCTCTTTGAAAAGGTATTTTTTTCTTTTCCGCAGTTTCAGTAATTAAATCTCTCAATTTCTGTTGCACAGCAGGAGCGTAAGCAACAACAGGTCCTTTCCCCAATTCTATATGCCCTTCTGTTTTCTTTTCAATCATTGGTGTTGTTGTATCGTGCGTTACATCCGTAACAATTGCAACATTAGGCTTTATTCGTTCAGCGATCATTTGTGCACCTCTAAGACCTATTTCTTCCTGTACCGAATTTGTAATGTAGAGACCAAAGGGAAGTTTCTTCTTATTTAGATGCAACAATCGAGCTACTTCTGCAATCATAAACCCGCCCATTCTATTGTCCAAAGCTCTGCACACGAACTTGTCATTATTTAAAATATGAAAGGCATCGGGGTAGGTAATAACACAGCCAACATGAATTCCCATTTGCTCCACTTCCTCCTTATCCTTTGCGCCCACATCGATAAAAATATTGTCAGGTTTTGGAGGGGTTTCTCTCGCCTTATTGCGCGTATGAATCGCTGGCCAACCAAACACTCCTTTTACAATACCATTTTTTGTGTGAATGTTTACGATTTTAGATGGAGCAATTTGGTGGTCACTTCCGCCGTTTCTAATAACATAGAGCAAACCATTATCGCTAATATAATTTACGTACCAAGAAATCTCATCGGCATGCCCTTCAATAACAACTTTATATTTGGCATCTGGATTAATAACAGCGACAGCAGTGCCATAGGTGTCAGTGAAAAATTCATCCACATAGGGCTTCAGGTAATCCATCCAAATTTTTTGTCCGTCCCATTCATAGCCGGTGGGCGACGCATTGTTTAAATATTTTTCTAAAAAAGTAAGTGATTTTTTATTTAAAATTGATGTTGCCATATTTATGTTTTTTACAAAGTCGCACGATTGCGCGTTCAAAATTAGTGATTTATTAAGAACTGAAGCAGCTCATTTTGTTTAAATTTGGAACGATATTAGTTTAGCTACTAACAAGAAATTTCATTTTATGAAAAGTATCATCTCGTTTATCATCTTTCTTTGTTTAATTACAACAAATGCAACCTCACAAGTTACAAAGGAGTATAAGGAAAAGAAGAGCGATAGTACAGAGACTTTTTATTATATGATTGCGGGAGATTCAATTGCGAGAGAGTTTATTGATCTCGACGAAGTTGTGCTTCTCAACAAAATAGAATTTAACACCAAAGAGGACCGGAAGAGGTATTTAATCTTAAGGCGAAAAACAAGAAAGGTATATCCTTTTGCGAAATTGGCATCAGAAAGACTAACAACCATGACAGAGCGTTTAAAAACCGTTGAGAAAAAGAGAGATAGAAAACGGTATACAAAACGAATTCAAAAGTATATCGAGGAGGAGTTTTCAGAAAAACTAAAAAAATTCACCCGAACTGAAGGTCAGATTCTTGTTAAACTCATTCACAGGCAGACCGGGCGTACTGCATTCGAATTGGTAAAAGAACTTCGCACGGGGTGGAGGGCCTTTTGGTATAATACGACTGCTAATATGTTTGATATTTCACTAAAGGAAAAGTATCTGCCTTTCGATGTAAAAGAAGATTATTTAATAGAAGATATATTAGAGCGCTCCTTTCAGGATAATATTTTGGTTCGACAGAAACCGGCATTTAAAATAGATTATTTTGATCTTACAGATAACTGGAATATGGGGGTTCCTTTACATAAGAAGAAAGAGCAGAAGTAAAAGAATGTTTCTTGCAGACAATGAATACCTCTTGTAATTTTAACAGCTTGCTTTTACGTTTTAAAAGAGGTGCAAAAAACCATTGGGTTTGCAGAGGCAGTTGTCTTTATAATGGTCTTGGTAGGCATTTGTAACTTCTTTAAGTAGAAACCAGCGATAGCGTAAATATGTAACTCAAGCCCTTTGATGTTCACTTATTCTAAAAACGCGATTATATTAAGGTATAAGCGAGGTTAAAATTATTTTCTATGCTCATAGAGTTCATGCTCAAAGCCTTAAGAAAAGACTTTCAAAAAACTTAAAATTAAACTTGCGGAAGTGAAAAAGGAAGGTATCTTTGCACCCGCTTAGAGAAATAATGAAAGTTGTTTTACAAAGCAAAAAAGTTCTTTAAAATTATTGAAAATAT
>CALKCP010000023.1 GCA_938083445.1 uncultured Ulvibacter sp.
GACTAGTGGAGACGCGCTTGCTCCTGGAGTTTATGTTGTGACATACGAAGCAACAGATAGCGTAGGTAATTCTGCATCGTGCTCATTTAATGTAACCGTTGCCGATATGGAAGCTCCAGTCGCAGTTTGTCAAGATATTTCAGTAGACCTTGATGCTTCTGGATCGTTTACTATAACTGCTGCAGATTTAGATAACGGTTCTTCAGATAACTGTGGTATTGTAACTTCTACAATGGCATTTGATAGTGCTGGTACGAACACCTTCGATGTTGGCTTCGCGGCAAATAATGCTGCCGCTGGTAATATGTTTGAAATAATGGCACTTAATGCAATTACAGTTAATTCTTTTGACATTAGTGTTAATGATTCTGCTGGTGAAGCGCATGATTATGAAGTATACTTTAAAGTAGGTTCATGGATAGGTTCGCAAACTACTCCAGGTGACTGGACGTTGGTGGCTAGCCCAACAGGTATTATTAATGTTGGACCAGGCCAAGCAACTCCTTTAAATCTTTCATTAGGTATCGATGTAGCGGCGGGAGAATTAGTGGCATTTTATATTACTGCTACTGACGGGTCTACATTAGCGTATACTGGTTCTGCTGGTACTACTGGCGTAGGTAATTTATGGGCTAGTGATGATAATATCGAGTTTTATGAAGGTGCTGGAAAAGGATATCCTTTTGGTTCTACATTTGCTCCAAGAGTTTGGAATGGGCAAATTCAATATGATTCATTTACAACACCATTTTCGGGTACATTTGATTGCTCTAATGTAGGTACAAATAATCTTATTGTAACACATACAGATGCTGCGGGTAATTCTACTTCTTGTACGTCTACAGTTACTGTTTCAGATGTTACAGCTCCAGAGATTGTTTGTATTGGGCAACCAGCTACGATTAACGCTTCTGTAAGTGGTGATAATTTAGGTGCAGCTATATCAAATACCCTACCCCCAACAGAATCAGCTGCGACTGTTAGTGAGTCTGGAACTATCGGAGATAATGCTGCTATACTTAGTGTAGAACTAGACATTACCCATACATGGGATGGTGATTTGACAATTAACTTGACTTCTCCAACCGGAACGGTTTTAGTATTATCTAACCAAAATGGTGGCAGTGGAGATGACTTTACTGGAACTGTTTTTGCAGATGGCGGTGATGATATTACAGCTGGTACTCCTCCCTTTACTGGAACTTTTGAGCCAGAAGGAGGTACTTTTGCAGATGCATTTGCAGGTGAAGAAATTACTGGTGACTGGGTATTGAGTGTTGTAGATGGGTTTGGAGGAGACGATGGAACTTTAAATGCTTTCAATTTCAACTATAGCTATGACGTCGTTGGAGCTGGACTAGAAGTAGTTTTAGATGCGAACGGGCTTGCCACGATAAATGCTAGTGACTTATTATTAACAGTAGACGAACCTTGTGGTTGGACTGCATCAGTTGCTGGAGATTTAGCACAAAATAGTTTGACTACTACCTTCGATGGTGGTAACGGACAAGCTGGTAATATGTTTGATGTTACAGCAATTAATGACCTTACTATCGATTCATTTGATGTTAGTATAGATGACGGTATTACAGACACTGTAGAAGTTTACGTGAAAGCTGGAACATGGGTAGGTTTTGAAGAGGATGCGGCTGCATGGACACTTCTTGGTACAGTAGCGGATGTTACTTCAGCAGGTCAAGATGTACCAACACCACTTAATCAAACCTTTGGATATGATGTTATGGCAGGAGACACGGTTGCTTTTTATGTAACCCTTACAACGTCAACGGCTATTAACTATACAAATGGTACTACTGTAGGTGCTTTATTTGTAAGTGATGCTAATATGGAAGTTTTTGAAGGTGCAGGTAAAGTGTATCCTTTTGCTAATACATTTCAGCCTCGTAATTTCAATGGAAACATTGTTTACTCTGTCGGTGGTGGAGCATCAGCAACGATGGATCTTGATTGCTCAATGTTAGGAGAGAACTTAATTGAAATAACAGTAACAGACGATAATGGAAACGTTTCCACTTGTATGGCATCTGTTATTGTTCTTGATGAAACATCTCCAATACTGGTTTGTGCTGACGCAACTATTGAATTAGGAGCCGATGGTACTGCGACTGTTGATCCACTGGATTTACTAGCGACTGTTATGAGTACATATAATGTGCTAGTTATTGGTAGTGATTCTCAATCTGGAGATGAAGGACTTACAGATATTACAGTTCCAGTAACAGATGCTGAAACAGTATCTTTCGATTGGGACTATGTTTTAAATGACGTTCCTGGGTTCGAAAGTTTTGGATACCTATTAAATGGAACATATACCGAATTGATTGATCCTAATGTAGGAAACCAACAAGGAAGTGAGACTATTGCTCTTGATGCCGGTGATGTTTTCGGATTCCGTGCAGTAACCAGTGATAACTTATTTGGAAACAACGAAACGGTTATAAGTAATTTCTTGCCAGGCTTTACAGGTCAATTTGATCCTGCTAACTGGACAGTAACCCTAACCGATTCTGATGGATCTGCAACATTTGTTGAGATTCCAGGTGGACCTTTATCTTTCGATGCCTGTGGTATTACAGAGTATGCCGTAAGTGTTACTGAAGTAAGTTGTGCCGATGTCGGAACGCCAGTTACTATAACAGTTTTTGCAACGGATGGAAGTGGAAACATTGCATCGTGTACTTCAACAGTTACTGTTGTTGATACATTGGCACCAGTTGTTACTTGTCCAGGAAATGTAACGGTTGATCCAGGTGCTGGTAACTTATTCTATGAAGTTCCAGATTATATTGGAACTGGTGATGCTACAGCAACTGATAACTGTACAGATCCTGTTACAATTACAACACAGGATCCTGCAGCAGGTTCTTTAGTTTCTGATGGTACTTACACTGTAACAATTACAGGTGAGGATGCGTCTGGGAATGTAGGAACTTGTTCTTTCGATCTTACTGTTGAAAGTGTATTAGGAGTTGAGAGCAATGAATTAAACAATGCTATATCAATGTATCCTAATCCAGCTCAAGACCAAGTAACTATTTCAAACAGTTCTAATATCCAACTTGAAAAAGCTGTGATATACGACATGAATGGAAAAATGTTAAATCAAATCGATCTAAGCACTATGCAAGGAGAGCAAGTGATTAACATTTCTGATCTTGCTACTGGAGTATATGTTGTTCAATTAACGAGTGATACTTCAAGCGCTACAAAACGTTTGATCAAAAAGTAATCATTCACTGGTAATAACAAACCAATAAGAAAGCCCCTTCACTTGTGAAGGGGCTTTTTTTATTCTATACTATCTTTTTATGCGATGTGGTACTAGTGCTTTTACCGAATCGTATTTATAAAATTAGAAATACCATCAATACCATCTTTGGCCAACATTTTAATAAAGGCACTGCCTATAATCGCGCCTTTTGCTTCGGCGGTAGCCTGCGAAAAAGTTGCCGCGTTACTAATCCCAAAACCAACAATCTGAGGGTTTGATAATGACAAGGAGCCAATTCTATTAAAATATTGCTCTTGTTTTGAACCGAAACCTTGTTGCACTCCTGTGGTAGTTGCGCTACTCACCATATATATAAAAGCATTAGAAGCTGCGTCAATCTGCCTAATACGCTCTTCTGAAGTCTGAGGCGTAATAAGAAAAACATTCACTAGACCATATTTTTCAAAAATTGATTTATAGTGTTCTTTGTATTCTGCTAAAGGTAAATCGGGTAAAATAAGTCCATCGATACCAATTTCATTACATTTTTCGCAAAACGCTTCCACACCATACTGAAGTACCGGATTAAAATACCCCATGATAATTAGAGGGATTGAAACCGAATCACGAATCCCTTTTAATTGGTCAAAAAGCAACTCGGTGGTCATACCGTTTTTCAAGGCTTGTTTCGAGCTATCCTGTATAGTTGGTCCATCTGCCAAAGGATCACTAAAGGGCAAGCCTATTTCAACCATATCAACGCCATTTTTTTCTAGGGACTCTAAAATTGGGATAGTATCATTTATTTTCGGATATCCTGCCGTAAAATAGATAGATAGTAGCTTTTTATTTTCTGAAAGTTTCTTATCGATTCTGTTCATTGTATTTTTATTTTTCGCATTGCCTGCCTTTCAGCCGGAGGGCTGCGCTTTTGTTTGAGTCTGTCTTTACTAAAAATGAATGCGTACACATAGTCTAACAGGGGAATCCTTACTTATAATTTAAAATAATCGATATAGGTATTTAGATCTTTATCCCCTCGACCGCTTAGGTTCACTACGACAATGTCTTCTGGATTGAACTTTCTGGTTTTGAAAATCGCAAGTGCATGACTGGTTTCGATTGCAGGAATAATTCCTTCTAATTGGCTCAATTCTAGACCGGCCTTCATGGCATCATCATCGGTTATAGATAGAAATTCACCTCTTCCACTTTGATATAAATGTGCGTGCATAGGACCAACTCCTGGATAATCTAAACCTGCAGAGATTGAATAGGGCTCTGTGATTTGACCGTCCTGGGTTTGCATTAACAAGGTTTTACTACCGTGAATAATCCCAGTTTTACCAAGTACCGAAGTAGCAGCGCTTTCCCCACTGTAAATACCTTTTCCAGCCGCTTCCACGGCTATTATTCCAACATCGGGAGAATCTAGGTATTCGTAATAAGCACCAGCAGCATTACTACCGCCACCTACACAGGCCACTACGTAATCTGGGTTTGTACGCCCTTCTTTTTCTTGAAGTTGTACTTTTATTTCTTGTGAGATTACACTCTGGAAACGTGCAACCATATCCGGATATGGGTGTGGCCCAACAACGCTACCAATAATATAGTGCGTGTCGATTGGATTGTTTATCCAATCTCGTATTGCCTCATTTGTTGCGTCTTTTAGCGTTTTGCTCCCGCTTAATGCAGGAACTACTGTTGCTCCCAACATTTTCATTCGGGCAACATTTGGTGCTTGACGTTCGATGTCTATTTCACCCATGTATACAATACACTCCAATCCCATTAGTGCACAAACTGTAGCGGTGGCAACTCCGTGCTGCCCTGCGCCAGTTTCTGCGATAATTCTTGTTTTCTTTAAACGTTTTGCCATTAGAATTTGACCAATAGTATTGTTTATTTTATGTGCGCCTGTATGGCAAAGGTCTTCCCGTTTGAGGTAAATTTTGGCATTGTATTTAGATGAAAAACGTTTTGCAAAGTAAAGAGGGGTAGGTCTTCCAACGTATTCTTTGAGCAAGTCTTTAAACTCTTCCTGAAAGCTCTCCTCTTTCATAACCTTCAAATAATTGAGCCGAAGTTCTTCTACATTGGGATAGAGCATTTCTGGAATATAGGCGCCTCCAAATGCGCCGTAATATCCTTTTTCGTTCACGTTATAGTTCATTTTATTTTTGTTTAGAGAGGTATGATCGCTGCTTTTATTTATTTTCATAATAGGTCATTGCTTTAGCCGATCTATCATTTTATTTAAATCATCAATATTCTTAAGCCCAGGTGCTGTTTCGAACTTGCTATTTACATCAATTGCGTGCAAAGGAAGCTTCGTGTTCACTATTTTTTTTAGATCTTCAATTTCTCCCAAACCAATCCCACCACTCAAAATGAATGGTTTTTTTGAAGGATATTTATTTAAAATTTCCCAATTAAAAGCATAGCCATTTCCTCCTTTGTCTTGTCCTTTTGTGTCGAAAAGGTACTTATCTACAACATGTTCAAACGCCTCCAATACGTCAAAATTGAAGCTGTCTTTTACGCCAAACACTTTCCATATTTCTACCCTGTCTGTCGGCAGGCAAGGTCTTCTTAGTGCAGGCGCTTCTAACTGCCCTGATACAGGTGTTTCTTTAGCTTCATTTCGAAAATACTCTTTTAGTCTTTTGCAGAATTGGGGCGTTTCTTCACCGTGCAACTGCACGACATCAAGCTTGTATTTGTTTGTTTTCTCTAAAATTTCTTCGATGGAGGCATTTACAAATACGCCAACTTTTAAAATTCCGGATGATAGCTCAGGAATTTTACCATTAAAAAATCGGGGGCTTTTATTGTAAAATATAAAACCGAGGTAGTCTGTCTGAAGTAAAGCAACTTCAGAAGTATTCAGATTCATACCACAGATTTTTAATTTTATTTTCCTCATTTTAATTCTTCAATAAATGATTTTGCACTTAGCCCGGGATTTTTAGTTTTCATAAAATTCTCTCCTATGAGAAAACCATCAAAACCATATTCTCTTAGTTCCTTAATAGTTGCCGTCGAACTGATGCCACTTTCAGAAACCTTTACAAATTCATTTGGGATGTTGGCAGAAAGTGATTTACTCGTTTCGATTGAGACCTCAAATGTTTTTAAATTTCTATTGTTCACACCGAGCATATCTACAGTTTGTAGTAACGATTTGTCCAACTCCTCTTGGTTATGAACCTCTAGTAAAACGTCAAGATGTAAGCTCTTTGCCAAGGTCGAGAATTCTATCAATTCATCTGAGCTTAGAGATGCAGCTATGAGCAGTATAGCGTCTGCACCAAAGGCCTTTGCTTCAACTATTTGGTAGGAATCAACGATAAATTCTTTCCGAAGCAAGGGAAAAGAAGTGGCAGCTCTTGCTAATAATAAATCATCTAAGGAGCCGCCAAAGTAATTTGTATCTGTTAAGACAGACATTCCACTTGCGCCAGCCAATTGATAACCCTTGGCAACATCCTGCACCAAAACAGTATCGTTTATAATCGATTTGCTTGGTGAACGCCTTTTATGTTCGGCAATGATTCCAGTTTTAGAGGAGCGAAGTGCTTTCGACATGGATACAGTTTCTCTATCAAAAAGGGCTGACTTTTCCAAATATGACACCGGGAATGCTGCTTTTTTAGCTGCTACCTCCTTACATTTATTTGCAATTATGTGATCTAGAATAGTCATGTTTAGATACTACTTAATGATTGTAATTTTTTTAATGCTCCTAATGCATTACCAGACATTAATGATTCCTGGGCTTTAGTAAATCCTTTTGCTAGACTGCATTTTTGTACTGTAGAAATAGCAAGGCCGGCATTTGCGCAAACCACGTTGTTCTGCGCGTTTGTTCCAGAACCGTTTAGGATATTCGTAAAAATTTGGGCTGAGCTTTTAACCGATTCACCACCATAAATATCAGATTGCTTTATTTTTTGCACACCGAAGTCTTCTGGGTGTAAAATGGTTTCAGAAATATTAGATATTGCTTTAACAGCTCCTGTAAGGGATACTTCATCATAGCCATCCATGGCGTGTAAGATTGTATAGTTTTTCACTCCTTTTTGATAGAGATAGCCATACATTCTCGCTAATTCTAGATCGAACACTCCTACCAATTGGTTCTTCGGAAAGGCCGGGTTTACCATGGGGCCGAGCATATTAAAAAAAGTTTTTACGCCTAATTCTTTTCTTATCGGCGCAACATTTTTCATGGCAGGGTGGAAGAGGGGTGCATGCAACACGCAGATCCCTGCTTCGTCTAAACATCGCTTTAAAAAATCATGGTCATTACTAAATTTAATACCAAGATATTCCATAACGTTACTGCTTCCGCTTATTGATGAGACACCATAATTTCCATGTTTTGTGACCAACACCCCAGCACCAGCGGTAACAAACGATGCAAGTGTTGAAATGTTAAAAGTGTTTTTTCCGTCTCCGCCAGTGCCGCAAAGATCTATGGTATTATAATCGCTAACATCTACTGCTAAACAAAGATCTAGTAAGGCATCTCTAAAGCCTTCTAGCTCTTCTAAGGTAACCGAACGCATCATATAAACTGTTAGAAATGAGGCGATCTGACTCGAATTGTATTTCCCTTCTGAGATAGACACCAAAACACCTCTAGCTTCCTCCTTGGTGAGAGGTTCGTGGTTTATAAGTCTGTTTAATAGCTGTTTCATTAGTTTTCAATCCAGTTTTTAATAATTTGTTTTCCCTTTGGAGTTAGAACACTTTCGGGGTGAAATTGAACACCTCTAACGTCGAGCGTTTTGTGTCGTAGCGCCATAACCTGGCCGTTTTCATCTTCAGCCGTAACTTCCAATACGTTTGGAAAATCTTTTCTAGAGACCACCCATGAATGATAACGTCCTACTTCTATTTCTTTTCCCAATCCTTTAAAAAGAGGTTCGTCTGCTACTGTAATCTTGGCATTGGTTGCAACGCCGTGAAATACCTCGGTTAAGTTCTCAATGCTTCCACCAAATACTTCCCCTATGGCTTGTTGCCCTAGACAGACACCTAGCATGCTTTTAGAAGCCGCATATTTTTTGATGACTTCTTTTAATAACCCAGCTTCGTCGGGAATTCCAGGACCAGGAGAAAGTAGGATTTTATCATATTCCTCGACTTCATCGATATGAAATCGATCGTTCCGAAGAACGGTTACTTCGCAATCGAGTTCCTCTAAATAGTGAACCAAATTATACACAAAACTATCGTAGTTATCTATTACTAAAATTTTCATTCTAAATATTTTCAGCGAGTTCTAGTGCCTTTGTAAGCGCACCTAATTTATTATATACTTCTTGTAATTCTTTTTCTGGGTCACTTCCCGAAACAACACCGGCTCCAGCTTGATAGTGCAAGCTATGATTTTTACTCACAAAGGATCGAATAATAATGGCATGATTGAAATCACCTTCAAAATCCATAAAGCCAATGGCACCTCCGTAAAATTCACGATTTACATTTTCATATTCTTCAAGTAATTGCATGGCTTTGTGCTTTGGAGCACCACTAAGTGTGCCAGCCGGAAATGTATCAGCGACAATTTGCATTGTAGGGGTTTCAGGGTTTTTTGTCGCTGCAACCTTACTAACCAAATGTATTACATGCGAGAAAAACTGAACTTCACGATAGGTTTCCACTTCCACATTGCTACCATGCCTACTTAAATCGTTTCTTGCTAAATCGACCAACATTACATGCTCGCTGTTCTCTTTCTTGTCGGCTGCAAGTTCTTTAGCGAGTTTTGCGTCGTCAAGATCATTGCCTGTGCGCTTAAATGTTCCTGCGATGGGATGAATCTCGGCACGACTCCCTTTCACAATCAACTGCGCTTCCGGAGAGCTACCAAATATTTTAAACTTTCCGTAGTCAAAATAGAAAAGATAAGGAGAGGGGTTAATGCTTCGTAGCGACCTATAGACATTAAATTCGTCGCCTGTAAAACCTTGCAAGAAACGTTTGCTGGGTACGATTTGAAAAACATCACCACGTTGACAGTGTTCTTTACATTTCTTCACCAAATCCTTAAAACCTTGGTCGTCTAAATTCGTTGTTGGAGCGCCATTTCGTTGGAAGGGATATTCGGCAAAGTTCTTCGATTTTAATAGTCTTTCAATTTGAGGAATATTACTTTCAGAATTATAACAATGTGCAAAGATATACGCTTCGTTGTTGAAATGGTTTATCGCAATAATATTTTGATAGACGGCATAATAAATATCGGGAATTTCTAGAAGGGATTTCGATTTTGAAATTTCAATGTCCTCAAAATAGCGAACTGCATCGTAAGCGATATAACCGAAAAGACCGTTATTGATAAACTTAAAATCATTTTTACTAGAAGAAAAGGAGCCTGCAAAACTTTCCAAAACCGATGGTACATTCGTTGACGTATCGCCTGAAGACCCTTTGGAGGTTGTTTTCGACACCTTCGATATTTGTTCTTTTCCGTCGGGAAACTGTTGTGTAATTACTTCATTTTGAATGTTTATTGAGGCAATTGGATTGCAGCATATATAACTAAAGCTATTGTCGTTGGCATGATAGTCGCTGCTTTCCAACAGCAGGCTATTTGGAAATTTATCACGTATACGCAGGTAAACCGACACCGGTGTTAAGGTGTCTGCCAATAGTTTTTTTGAATGAGTATGTAATTGATATTTCATCTTAAATTTTATTCTTTTTTTGAAATGCCTACTATTGAAAACAAAAAAAAGGCTTGTCGTGATTGACAAGCCTTTTGTATATTTATACCAATAGTGCTTTAGCTCACGAAGTTTGACGTAAGGTTTTCCACCACCAGGTATTTGTATTTATTGTTTTCATATTCTAATTGTCAAATATATAAATCAAATTTAAATTGACACTATAAAGACAATTAAAATTTCATCATAACATTTAGGTCAAAATTGTTTGAGATAGCCTTGTCGCCCAAATCATCAAAGAAATCTCCCGATCCATACTTAATTCCGTATTTCGTGCGATCAATAACAACCGTTGCCGTAGCTTCTAATTCACCCATTTCGATTTGAAAATTAACGGTTTCAGTAATTCCTTTTATAGTAAAGGCACCCACAACGTTATAGGTATTTCCTGTTTTTTTAGACTCTTTAATGTTCAATGTAGCTGTTGGAAATTCTGCCACATTAAAGAAATCCTGACTTTTTAAATGCCCTTCTAGGTTTGCTCGACTACCTCCTTCAAGATCGGTATTTTTAAGTGATGTCATATCAACTACAAACATCCCGCCAGTCAAGTTATCTCCTTCCATTTCGAAGTAACCGCTTTTGAGATCAAGCGTCCCTTCGTGCGAACTTAAAATTTTCTTTCCTGTCCAAGTAATACTGCCTTCTTTTATCTCTTTTCTTTCAATTGCATCGTTTGTAAAAGCCGAACCTATTGTTATTACAGCTAAGAGTACTAGTGTCTTCATTGTTGTTTTCATTGTTTGTTATTATTAGTTATTAATTATTCAGATTTAAAAGTGCGTAATTTATCGAGGAGTTTGTTGAGTTCCTCTAACTCATTTTTACTTAGATTTTTTAGTATGTGTTCATTGTTTTGCTCTACAATGGGGTCTAGCTGTTTCAGGATTTTTAAACCATCATCCGTAATAAAAATTTCTATCTTCCTTCGGTTACGTTCACATACATTTCGTTTCACCCATCCCTTGTCAATAAGCTTGTCTACAAGGCGCGTGGTGTTGCTGTTCTTGTCTATCATTCTTTCCTGAAGTGTTGATAGATTTGCCGCATTTCCATGCTGACCTCTCAAAATGCGTAGTACATTATATTGAGGTGTCGATAACCCATATTGTTTTAATACAGCAACAATGGCCTCCTCCATGATACGCGAGGTGTACATCATATTCACAACCGTTTTAGTTGAAATAGCTAAGGTGTGAATGGATTTTATTGCCTCTTCAATTTTCATATTTGTAAATACAATATTTGTAGATACAAATGTATTGTATAATTTCTTTAAAACAACTCTTTTTATAAAAATTAATAATTGAATTCATTAAAAAATAAATGTCTGTTTTTTTCGTTTAAAATTTATTGTATTATTACTTCAGTAAAAAAAATCAAACAATGGCAGACCTAACACAGAAAGAATGGCGTATTCAATTAGCAAACGATGCTGAGGCAGTAATTTTAGATGTTCGCACCGAGGCCGAAGTAGCTGAAGGATATGTTCCTCTTATGAGGCATTTGGATATTTACAACCCTTCAGGGTTTATGGATACTGCAAAACAAATGGATACATCCAAAAATTACTACGTATATTGTAGATCTGGGGCAAGAAGTGCCCAAGCTTGTGCCATTTTAAATTCCTTAGGTTTCGAAAATACCTATAATTTGTTGGGTGGGTTTATGGAATGGCAGGGAGAAAAAACATTATAATAATAACTGTTTCTCATGAAAAAATTAATTCTATTAGTGGTTTTCGCGCTTGTTATGTCATTTTATGGTTGTAATGAGAGTAAATCTAGTGAAGCGAAGGTTGTTTCTGCTCAGGAAGTCTTTGACGCTGTTTACGGCAGAGAAGGGGATCATCAATTAGTAGATGTGCGAACTGAAGCGGAGTTTGGGGTAAGTCATCTAAAAAATGCTCAGAATATCTGTGTGACCTTGGATAATTTTAAGGAAAGAGTCAAGGGACTAGATAAAAACAAACCCGTCTATGTTTATTGTAAATCAGGCGGCAGAAGTGCAAAGGCCGCAAAGATTCTAACCGACATTGGTTTTACTAAAGTGTACGACTTACAGGGAGGCATCACCAATTGGAAAGAAAAAGGACTCGAAACTGCGAATTAGTGCAGCCTGCTACTTTTTTTAATAGCGTTCTTTAAGCTCAATAACAATGACCATTACTACAATAAATGCTGCTGTCCAGAATACTAAACCACCTACTCCCATACCTTGTTTTTCTTTTGTTTTAATTAGAGTGGAAAGATAGTAAAGTTTTTGGTTTCTACGCATGTCATTTTTTCAAAATTAGTGCCTAAAAACAACAAAACCCAATCAAGTAAACTTGTTGGGTTTATTATGTTTTCATTCACATAACAGTTGTGAGTGATCGTGGAGCCGGAGGGAGTACCTACGCTGTTCCCAAGTGGCTTCAGTCCTGCAAATACAACTGCTAATTTTTTCAAAATTAGTGCCTAAAAACAACAAAACCCAATCAAGTAAACTTGTTGGGTTTATTATGTTTTCATTCACATAACAGTTGTGAGTGATCGTGGAGCCGGAGGGAGTCGAACCCTCGTCCAAACAAGTAATAATAACGCTTTCTACATGTGTAGTTTTCAATTAGATTTTCGTTCGCTTGCCGGTCGAAAACTACCAACGCACAACTTAGCTTCACTGGAGCTTCACCGCCACATCAAAGCCCTATGACGGCTAGGTTTACTTTTACGAAGTCGCTATATCGATTGCCGTAAACCAAGGCTATCGAGAGACTTCCTGCTTGCCTACCTTGTAGGCCGAGGCATTATCCTACTGTAATTCGGATTATGCAGCTAGGGCGTAGTTATTCTCGCCGTTTAAAAAGTGTGAAATATGAGATTTACGAGCTATTTTCCAGCGCTCGACATGCTTACATTACAATTAGGCTCGCTGTCAAAACCAGTCGGCCCCAATATTCCTGCGAAGGCAGGAATCTCATGATCTAAACTAAACCATAAGTATATTTTCAAAGATCTGTCATATCGAGTGATTCCGATTTTTCTTCGGAATTGTATCGAGATGTGGGCGTTTCCCTAAATCGGGTCGGGCTTTCATCGTTACAAGGTAACGTCTTCAATCCCTAACGCATTTTTTTGAAACTTACGAGTGGGGTTGGCATTTGTACTAAAATCCTTCCTTACATCGTGAGCACCGTTAGACTTTCAAGTACTTTTTCCCAATAATGGAGAGGTAAATTGAAATGCAAACAGTCGTTTTAATCAAAAAACCGGAAGGCAAAGATACATTAAAAACACTATATTTGGTGCCAATTTAACTGAAGAAAAAGTACGAGAAATGCCCATAACATTTGCTATTATTAAAGAACGGAAGAATCCTCCAGATCGTCGTGTGGTTTTTTCACCTCAAAAGTGTCAAGAGGTTGTTAAGACCTTTCCACAGGCAAGAATAATAATAGAGGCTTCAGAGGTGCGAATATTTCCAGATGAAGCCTATCGCGCGGCAGGTTTTGAAGTAAAGGAAGATATTTCAGAGGCAGATGTAATGCTGGGTGTCAAAGAAGTACCCATGGATGCTTTGATTCCGAATAAAAAATACTTTTTTTTCAGCCATACGATAAAAAAGCAACCGTATAATCAGGAACTTTTAAAAACCATACTAAACAAGAACATTCAGCTTTTCGATCACGAGACTATAGTGAGAGAGTCTGGAGCTCGCTTAATTGGTTTTGGTCGCTATGCGGGTCTTGTTGGTGCGTATAATGGTTTTAGAGCCTTGGGATTGCGTGACGGGGTATTCAATTTGCCTAAGGTGGAAAACCTTGCAGACCTCGATGAAGTAAGAGCTGAGTTGAATAAAATTACACTCCCGAATATAAAAATTGTGTTATCAGGAACAGGAAAGGTTGCTCAGGGTGCAAGAGAGATCTTAGAGCAGCTAAAAATCAAAGAAGTTTCAGATACGGTGTATCTAACATCAAACTTTACCGAACCAGTATATTGTTTAATCGATGTTATGGAATATAACAGGCGTATCGATGGAAAGGCAGGCGATAAATTTGAATTTTTTGAAGACCCTTCGGGCTATGAAAGTAACTTTATGCCTTATGCAAAAGTAAGTGATCTATTTATTGCAGGACATTTTTACGGCAATGGGGCTCCCTATCTTTTTACAAGAGATGATGCCAAATTGGGCGATTTTAAAATAAACCTAATTGCCGATATTTCTTGTGATGTAGATGGTCCTGTAGCAAGTAATATTAGAGCCTCTACAATCGCCAATCCTTTTTATGGTTACGATCCAATAAGTGAAACGGAAAAAGAATTTAAAACGCCCAATACCATTACTATGATGACGGTAGATAACTTACCTTGTGAGCTTCCCAAAGACGCTAGTGAAGGATTTGGTGATATGTTTCTAGAACATGTGATTCCATCCTTTTTCAATCAAGACAAAGACCAGGTGTTAGAAAGAGCGAGAATGACCAATGAGAACGGGGATTTAACCCAGCGATTTGGATATTTGGAGGATTATGCGAAGGGAGAAATAGTTAGACAATAAAAAGTAAAATAAGCTCATTTGGAAAATTTAAATACATCTGCTAAAACTGCCTTGGTTACAGGAGCTGCTTCAGGCTTAGGATATGAACTTGCACTCTTGCTGGCTGGCGATGGGTATGATCTTATTCTAGTGGATATTGACAAAATAAATCTAGAGAAGGCGAAGCTAATAATAGCAAAAGACTTTCACTCGCATATTACATTAATTGAAAAGGATTTAAGTGCGTCAAATTCTGCACAGGAGTTATTTGATGAGATTGGAAATACCGTCATTGAGGTTCTAATTAATAATGCTGGTTTCGGGATCTATGGGTCTTTTGGAAATACAGATTGGGAAAGGGAATCTGATATGTTGAATTTACACGTAATAACAACAACCCATTTAACGAAATTGTTTCTAAAAGGGATGTTGGAACGCGGTTCTGGGAAAATATTGAATATGTCTTCCCTAGCGGCATTTCAGCCTGGTCCGATGATGTCTCTTTACTATGCGTCCAAGGCCTATATTTTGTCTTTTTCTGAAGCCATTGCCAACGAATTAATTGGCACAGGAGTTACGGTAACGGCTTTGTGCCCAGGACAAACAGACACACGTTTTCAGGCGGTTGTTTCTGAAGGGGATTGCACTGAAAATAAAATTAGGTTTAATATAGGGAACGCTGATGATGTAGCCGCATATGGCTACAGGGCCATGAAAAAAGGAAAAACAGTTGCTGTTCCTGGTGTCTTAAATAAATTCCTTTCTAAAGTACCTCGTTTTGTACCTCGAAGAACTGTTACTGCCATCATCCGAAAAATTCAGGACAAAAATAGAAGCGATTAAAGGCCTTTAGTTTGATCTGGTCAATCAATTGTATGCCTTGGTAAAAAAGAGCTAAAGTTGCTCTTGTAAACGACCTTGTGTGATCTGAGGTATTTCCCTTTATAAGTGATTGATTGTTTTTCGGATCGCTACTAAATCGGTTAACAATTTCTCTAACTGATCTAAATGAAGCATGTTCGCCCCATCACTTTTTGCATTCTTAGGATCGAAATGAGTTTCAATGAATATTCCGTCGGCTCCGGTTGCGATTCCAGCACGAGCAATTGTACTAATCATATCTGGCCTTCCACCGGTAACTCCAATCGTTTGATTTGGTTGCTGTAAACTATGTGTTACATCTAAAACTACTGGTGCGTATTGCTTCATTGTCGGAATCCCACGAAAATCGACGATCATATCCTGATATCCGAACATGGTTCCACGATCTGTAATCGCTACTTGGTTGTTGCCACAGTCGGTTACTTTCTTTACGGCATGCTGCATACTTTCGGGACTCATAAATTGTCCTTTTTTCAGATTTACAACTTTCCCTGTATTTGCTGCTGCAACGACCAAATCTGTTTGGCGTACTAAAAAAGCAGGAATTTGTAAAACATCTACATATTCGGCTGCCTTGGCGGCATCGCTTACTTCATGAATGTCGGTAACGGTAGGTACATCAAATGTTTCGGAAACTTTTTGAAGGATTTTTAAAGCCTTTTCGTCCCCAATTCCAGTAAAACTATCAATTCGGCTCCGATTTGCCTTTTTAAAACTTCCTTTGAAAATAAAAGGAATTTCAAGTCGGTCGGTGATTGAGAGGATTTTCTCTGCAATAGCCATCGCCATGTCTTCTCCTTCAATCGCGCAGGGTCCTGCTAGAAGAAAGAAGTTGTTTGAATTAGTATGTTTTATCTTCGGAATTAGATCGAGATTCATAGGTATGTCTTGGAGCAGCAAAGATAGTAATTATTATTCCTTTGATGGTTTTTTGATTGGACAGGATTAGAAAGGTGTAACACAGATATGATGTGGTCTGGGTGTTCGAGATTTACTTGCCTTAGCACTTCTGAAGATCGGCGACAGTCTAAATCTGCGTTAGGGACCTGCCATCCGGCAGGCTGTTAGCAGCGGCATCTCCCGATTGGAATCGGGGATATAGCGAATAGCCCGACCCGAAAATTTGCTAGGACTGTCATGTTTTTATAGATTCAACCTTCTTGAAGGTTTTAAAAGGGATGCGCTCAAATACAGACGAATAAAAGATAAATATCAATAAATGTTTATAATATGGGGAATTAACATTACTTTTGCACGCTCGTAACTGGGAGCCAGATAAGTAGCTTCCTTTTGTTACGTAAAACACTATTAATTAAACAGATACCCGTTGATTCGGGCACGTATTATGAATATCAAGAACATCGCAATTATTGCCCACGTAGATCACGGTAAAACAACCTTGGTCGATAAGATTATGCATCACTGTAGCTTGTTTCGTGAAAACGAGCATACCGGAGACCTTATTTTGGATAATAATGATTTGGAGCGTGAACGTGGAATTACGATTACTTCTAAAAACGTATCTGTAGTCTATAAAGGAACTAAAATTAATATCATTGATACTCCTGGTCACGCCGATTTTGGTGGGGAGGTAGAGCGTGTATTGAACATGGCAGATGGTGTGTTATTGTTGGTGGATGCTTTCGAGGGTCCTATGCCACAAACACGATTTGTATTGCAGAAAGCGATCGATCTTGGATTGAAGCCTTGTGTTGTTATTAACAAAGTAGATAAGGAAAACTGTACTCCAGACGAAGTACATGAAGGAGTTTTTGATCTCATGTTTGAACTTGGTGCTGAAGAATGGCAATTAGATTTTCCAACCGTTTATGGTTCGGCGAAGCATAATTGGATGAGTGATGACTGGAAAGATGAAACTGAAAATATCGAGCCGTTATTAGATATGGTTCTTGCACACATACCAGATCCAAAAATTGAAGAAGGGACACCTCAATTATTAATTACTTCTTTAGATTTTTCTTCTTTTACAGGACGAATCGCGATTGGTAGATTACAAAGAGGAGAGTTAAAAGAAGGAATGCAAGTTGCGTTGGTGAAACGTGATGGAAAAATTCAAAAAGCAAAAATTAAAGAACTTCACACTTTTGAAGGGCTAGGGCGTAGAAAAGTAGCTTCTGTGAAAGCAGGTGATATTTGTGCATTGGTAGGAATCGAAGGCTTTGAAATTGGTGATACTATCGCCGATCTTGAGAATCCTGAAGGTTTAAAGACTATTGCTATTGATGAGCCAACAATGAGTATGTTGTTTACAATTAACGATTCTCCTTTCTTCGGAAAAGATGGAAAGTTTGTAACGTCAAGACATATTAGAGAGCGCTTGGAAAGAGAGCTTGAGAAGAACTTAGCTTTACGCATGGAACCTACAGATAGTGCCGACAAATTTATGGTGTTTGGTCGTGGGGTACTGCATTTATCAGTTCTTATTGAAACAATGAGACGTGAAGGATATGAACTTCAAATTGGACAACCACAAGTAATCATCAAGGAAATTGATGGTGTTAAATGTGAGCCAGTGGAAGAAATGACGATCGACTTACCAGAAACAGTAAGTGGAACTGCTATTAACATGGTTACCATACGAAAAGGTGAAATGTTAAGCATGGAAGGAAAGGGAGAACGTATGATTTGTAAATTCCAAATTCCATCTCGTGGGATTATCGGAATGCGTAATCAACTATTAACTGCTACCGCCGGGGAAGCGATCATGACACATAGATTTTTAGAGTACCAACCTTTAAAAGGGGGTATTCCTGAAAGACAAAATGGAAGTTTAGTTTCTATGGAGAATGGTGCTGCGATTCCTTATTCTATTGATAAATTACAAGATAGAGGACGTTTCTTTGTAAATCCGAATGAGGATATCTACGAAGGACAGGTGATTGGTGAAAACACACGTCAAGACGATATGACTGTGAACATCACCAAAACGAAGAAAATGAGTAATGTACGTTCTTCTGGAGCGGATGATAAAGCGAAGATTGTTCCTGCTATCAAGTTCTCATTGGAGGAGGCTTTAGAGTATATTCAGAAAGATGAATATGTTGAGGTAACGCCAAAACATTTACGTCTTCGTAAAGTTTACTTGAAAGAAACAGATCGAAAGAGAAATAAAATGTAAAAAAAATCCCGCTTTAAGCGGGATTTTTTGTTTCTAGTGCGTTTTAATAGTCTTAGGTTTTGATAAGATTATTTGTATTTGCACCTATAAAATGCTTGCTTTTTTGTTAATTTGTGTTCGATCAGCAATGGTATTGATTGTACTTTAATTTTATTATTATGATTTTTTTATATTTCGATGCGGGCACAGGCGCCATGATAGTTCAAGGATTGGTCGCAGCTGCAGCGGGAATTATTCTTTTTTCAAAAGGCATTATGTATAAGGTGAAATCTTTTTTAGGCTTGATGAAAGAAGAGGAGGATACGTACGATTCGATAGATGTTGAAGAGAAAGACAACGGAGCCAATGACAAGGGAAAGTAATTTTGCTCACCAGGCATCTTTCCGGGATCCTTCAGGCTATATGTTCTATGATGGTGCTATTTTACGAAGAGCCATCAATCCAATTTATTTTCCGCAGTATACTAAATTAAAAGAGACTGGCTTTTTCGCCACACTTATTGACAAGGGATTGCTTATTTCCCATGAAGAGACGTCGGTTAGTAAAGAGCAAATAATACTTACTCCTGAGAAAATTCCTTTTATAACGAACCCATACGAATGGAGTTTTGAGCAATTTAAACACGCTGCGCTTCATACGTTAAAGCTGCAAAAATACGCCTTATCTCAAGGGTTTATTTTAAAAGACGCCTCTGCCTATAATATTACTTTTCATAAGGGAAGACCTGTTTTTATAGATACTTTGTCTTTCGATTTTTACGAAGAAAATACTCCTTGGAGAGCCTATAAACAGTTTATTACACACTTTTTTGGCCCACTCGTTTTGGCAAAATATCACGGCACCGACATCTTTAAAATGATGCAGACGCATATTGACGGGATTCCCGTGAAGTTGATTGCGTCTATGCTGCCGAAGAAAACAAAATTAAGTTCTACTTTGTTTACCAATATTCATTTGTTGGCTAAGATGGAAAGTAAGCATAAAGAGGATTATAAAGCCGAAACTAAAATTGCGAATCTTTCTAGAAAAGCACAAAATAACATTCTTGATAATTTGTTTAATTACATCAAAAATTTAAAGTTAAACGAGGCAACGGAGTGGGGAGATTATTATACCAAAACAAATTATGAAGCTGCTGCCTTCGATGCCAAGAAGGAGCTCATTAAAGAGTGGACAACTGCATTAAATCCTCAAAAACTAATTGATGTAGGAGGGAATGATGGAACCTTTGCAAGGACCGTCTTAGATAAGGTGCCTCATGTCATTGTTACCGATATTGATAGTAATTCGGTAGATCATAATTACAGGCAGCTGCAAAAAAACAAGGAAACAAACATGCTTCCATTTGTTTGTGATGTGTTGCAACCCGCTCCGGGAGTTGGTTTTAATAATACCGAAAGAGCTTCGTTAATTGAAAGACTAAAAGAGTATGCGCCAGATGTAACACTGGCACTCGCCTTAATACATCACATTACATTATCGGGCAATGTTCCGTTTGAGAAATCGGCCGAATTCTTCGCTACATTTTCTAAGCATTTAATCATTGAATTTCCAAAGAGAGACGATTCATGGGCAGAATCACTTTTGGTGCGTAAGAGAGAATTTATAAATCACTTCGATTTTTACAACGAGACGAATTTTGAAGCTGGCTTTCAACAATACTTTACTTTAGAAAAAAAAGAGACGGTTGCTGGAACCAAAAGAGTTCTTTATTTGTTTAAAACGAAAGGCTATGGAGGATAAAAAAAAACAACGTTTTTTATTTTCTAAGCATCCTATATTTTATCCAATTCTGGCGGCCGTTGCTGCCGGAACCTATCCAATAATATTTTATTTCTCTAATAATTTTACACTAGCTAATACGTGGGGGCATTTGCGCTTTTTTACGTTCTTTTATATTGTAGTTCCCAGTGTTGTCTTTGTGCTGGCTGTCAAAATATCTCAAGCTAAAGTTTTCAGTAAATGGCAGAAATACGTATTACCGTTGTTAAACCTGTTTACGTTTTTTTTCTTAATGGAGTTGTCTGTTTATACGCTCATCAAGAAAAAATTAGCAGTGCTTCTTCTTCTTTTAGCAATCATTTTGACCCTTTTTCTTTATAAGCAATTGAAAAAGATACTCATTATGCAATTTGTCTTGGCTGGCATTGGCCTTGTCGCTTTAATACAGGCAGTCGCTTATGTACCCGCTTTTCAAGAGGACTGGCTAGACCAGCCAGATGCGATAGGAGAAGCTGTTTTTAAGAAAAAACCTAATATTTATTTTATACAGCCTGATGGTTATTCAAATTTCTCAAAGTTAGTTAAGGCCCCCTATAATGTAGATCCCAGTCTATTTGAAGACTATTTAACCAAAAACAGTTTCAAGAATTATCCTAATTTTAGAAGTAATTATGCTTCAACCTTGTCCTCTAATAGTTCTGTTTTTATGATGAAACATCATTACTATGGCACCATTGGTAGTGGGTCAGGACTTAGTGAGGCGTTAAACGCCAGAAATGTTATTATTTCTAAAAATACGGTGCTAGATGTTTTTAAGAATAATGGATACAAAACACATTTTATTTCTGAAACTCCCTATTTGTTATTGAATAGGCCGACTTTGGGCTACGATTATACTAATTATAAGTTGAATGACATTGCTTATATCAACACCGGTTTTAATAGTCACAGAGATGTGTTTTTGGATTTAAAAGAGAATATAAAAAATACCGACGATACGCCAATGTTCTTTTTCGTCGAGTTTATTCGTCCGGGACATATAAGAAATAATAAGATTGATTCTAGAGGCGCAGAAGGTGAGCGGGAAAAATGGTTGGAATTATTGGAACAATCAAATGAGAAGCTAACAGAATTAATTGACCTAATTAAAGAAAAAGACCCAAATAGTTTAGTAGTTATTTTAGCAGATCATGGGGGCTATGTGGGGTTAAACTATGCCGGTGAAATGTATAAAAAAATGACCGATGAAGATTTGATAAATTCCATTTTCACTGCGCAACTCTCTATTCATTGGCCAAATAATGAGATATTTACTGGAGATAAATATTTAAAATCTTCTGTCAATGTTTTTCGAGTTCTATTTTCATACTTGACAGAAGAGAATAAATATCTTGAACACTTGCAGGATAATAGCAGCTATATTATCTTGAAAGAAGATGCCCCCGAGGGCGTTTATAGGTATATTAATGACTCAGGTGAAGTTGTTTTCAAAAAGCACAATCTAGAACCTTAAAGTTTCTTTAGGGAAAGGTACTGCGATTCCTTACAGGTATAAGTGTTTAATTGTTTTGTGTAAGTGGCACATAAAACTAAAAAAAAAATTAGCTTTACACCTAGCTTTCTAAATGCAGCGATTCTTGAACACGAATACTACACATACAAAAACTTCTATAACGGTTAGAAAATACAAGTCGCAGGACAAACTAATGTGGGACACTTTTGTTACACAGGCCAAGAATGCAACTTTTTTATTTTCTAGAGATTTTATCGCGTACCACAAAAATAGATTTACAGATTATTCGCTTCTTATTTTTAAAGAGGCATCTTTAGTTGGTGTGGTCCCCGCGAATCTAGAGGGAGATAAGCTCTATTCTCACCAAGGTCTTACCTATGGAGGATTGGTTCTAAATGGGAAGTCAAAATTAGAAGATGTAAGCGACTATTTTACTGCCGTATTGTCTTTTCTACATTCGGAAGGAATCGATTCGTTACTTGTAAAATCACTTCCAACAATTTATCACCTTCTGCCTAGCGACGAATTGCAATACCTTCTTTTTATTGCGGAAGCAAAGCTAGTGCGAACAGATGTTTCTAGCACTATTGAACTGGCTCATGCGCTGAAAATTAAATCCAATCGGATGGAAGGGGTGAAGAAAGCGAAAAAGCAAAACCTAAGAATTATTGAAGGCGTGGCCTTTGATGAATTTTGGAATGAAATTCTAGTTCCAAACCTAAAGGAACGACATCATACAGCACCTGTTCACTCTTTGGATGAAATAAAAGAGTTAAATTTAAGTTTTCCTAATAGCATCCTTCAATTTAATGTGTACGATGGAAATAAAATAGTAGCGGGAGCAACGATTTTTGAAACAAAAAATGTGGCACATGTGCAGTATATTTCGGCCAATGCCGATAAACAAACTTTGGGAAGCTTGGATTTCTTATTTGAATATTTTATAAAAAATCGATTTGCAGATAAAAAGTACTTCGATTTTGGCACATCGAATGAAAATTTGGGTAAGAATGTAAACAAAGGTTTGCAATACTGGAAGGAATGTTTTGGAGCTAGAAGCATTGTTCATAATACCTATGAGGTGAAGACTTCTAACTACTCGAAGCTTAAAGACGTTTTTATATGATTCCATTTATAGACCTGCATAGTATCAATCACCGCTTTGAAGAAGCATTTAAAGAGGTGTTTAAACAGTTCTTAGATTCGGGCTATTACGTCTTAGGGAAAAATGTAACGGCTTTTGAAAAAGAGTTTGCCGACTACTGTGGTACCAAGTATTGTGTTGGTGTTGCCAACGGTTTAGATGCATTGCGCCTTATTATTGAAGCCTATAAAATTTTAGGTAAGTTGAAGAATGGCGATGAGGTTTTAGTGGCTTCGAATACCTATATAGCAACAATAATAGGCATCAAACAAGCCGGAATGATTCCTGTATTGGTAGAGGCTGAGGCTGAGACCTTTAATTTCAATATAAAGGCCTTAGAACAAGCCATTGGCGTAAAAACCAAGGCTATCTTACCCGTACATTTGTATGGGCAACTTTCCCCAATGGAGGAAATAAATGCTTTGGCAAAGTCACATAATTTATTCGTTATAGAGGATGCAGCACAGGGACATGGTGCTCGCAACAAAGAGGGCATTCGTGCAGGTAATTTAGGAGACGCTGCCGGGTTTAGTTTTTATCCCACAAAGAACTTAGGTGCGTTGGGAGATGGTGGTGCTGTCACCACAAATAATGAAGAATTAGCTTCAGTGATTCGTGTGCTTCGAAATTATGGTCAGTCGAAAAAATATGTTTGTGATTATGTGGGGGTCAATTCTCGGTTAGATGAAATTCAGGCGGCTTTCTTGCGAATTAAGCTTCCGAGCTTGGATGCCGATAATAATCGCAGGTCTGAAATTGCTGGGCGTTATCTTTCAGAAATTAAAAACAATAAAATTGTTCTTCCAATGTGGAAAGGCGGAGCCGATCATGTATTTCATCTGTTTGTAGTACTCGTGCAAGAACGTGATGCGTTTATAGCTTATCTTAAAAGCAATGATATTGCTACTCTTGTTCATTACCCTGTAGCCCCCCATAAGCAAAAAGCACTCTCTGAATATCATCACCTAAAATTTCCAGTCACTGAGAAAATTCACAAGGAGATTGTGAGTATTCCAATAAGTCCTGTTTTGACGGAGACTCAAGTAAGTCGCATAATTTCAGTATTAAATTTATACTAATTGAAAATTCCAGAGTTTATACGTAAGAACTTGCTGTTGAAGATAACTTCATTGAATACAACAGTGATTGCGATACGACTCTTTATTTCAATATTTGTGCAACGTCTTTTAGCAGAAATGGTGGGCGAATCTGGAATTGCGAAAATTGGTCAACTTCGAAACGTATCAGAATTAATTACTTCTTTTTCTTCATTTGGTGTGTTTACGGGTGTTGTAAAGTACGTAGCCGAATACAAAGAAGATAAGAGTCAATTGCAAAAGCTGTTCTCTACTGTATTCGTGTTGAGTGTTGCAGGAATCGTCTTGTCCTTTCTTATTTTGTTCTTTTGGGCAACCCAAATAAGTGCGTATTTGTTCCTAACGGCAGACTATGCTTACCTCATAAAACTATTGGCCGTAATTGTACCGTTTATTAGTATGTATAGAATTTTTAATGGGGTTGTCAATGGGTTGACGATGTACAAAAAGTTTGCTAAAATTGATCTGTTTTCTTACCTCGCTAGTGCTGGATTATTGGTTTGGTTTTTATTACAATATAATATAGATGGTGCCTTGATTGCAATTGTAATAACTCCGGTTATTCAGCTTTCCATGCTACTGTTTCTTTTTTTCAAGGTCCTAAGGGAATATATAAAGTTTTCTGAGCTGTCTTTTAAAGTCCCCATGCTCAATGTGCTTCTAGCATTCTCGTTAATGTCTTTTTTCTCAACGATTCTTTTAAACCTGGTTACCATAGAAATTCGTAGTATGATAACCGATCGAATTACGGAAGAAGATGCTGGTGTTTGGACGGCTATGACCTTTATCTCTAAAAACTATATGGTCTTCTCGGGCGCTTTGTTTACGTTGTATGTACTGCCAAAATTTTCTGGGATACATACGGAGCAGAAATTTAAAAAAGAACTTTTTTCAATCTATAAAACACTACTTCCCTTGTTTGGTATGGGGATGCTGGTTGTCTATTTTTTACGTGAGTACATCGTAATACTTATTTATCCTGGTTTTGATACCATGCTGCCCTTATTTAAATGGCAGCTCTTGGGTGATTTTATTCGTTTGGCTTCTCTGGTGCTCATGCATCAATTCTTAGCGAAAAAGTTGGTAAAGAGTTTTATCTTTTCTGAAGTCATATCTCTTGGTTTATTTTATATACTTGCACAGTACTTGATAACGCATTATGGAGTTGAAGGAGTGACCCTGGCACACTTTATCCGATACATTGTTTATTTTGCGGTTGTATTCTTTCTTATCATGCATTACTTTAACAAGCAAAGAACAACTTCGGAAAGTAATCCGAACAAGGAGGATGAAGCGCCGCTGTAAACCTAATAATGTGAGAATTTAAACGTCTGAATGAGCGAAAATAAAGATTCATATCGCAATGTAATGAAGGCCACTTCTATTTTTGGAGGCGTCCAGGTCTTTAATATTTTGATTGCGATTGTTCGGTCTAAGTGCATCGCACTTTTTATTGGCCCATCGGGTATGGGAATAGCGAGTTTGTTGAATTCTACCTTAGGGCTCATCAATGGAGTTTCTAATTTGGGTCTCGAAAGAAGTGCTGTAAAAGATATTTCTTTTGCCCGTGAAAACGGGAATGACGCAGGAGTTTCAAGGACCATCAGTGTATTGAAACGCCTCGTATGGTTTACAGCTTGTTTTGGGGCAGTTTTGATGATACTGGCTTCTCCATGGTTGAGCGAATTTGCCTTTGACAGTAAGGAGTTCACGCTGTCTTTTATCTGGATATCGATTGCATTGTTGTTTAAGCAGTTCACGCACAGTCAGTTGGCAATTCTGCAAGGACTTCGAAAGCTCAAGGATTTGGCAATGGCGAACCTCTTCGGAAACTTTTTAGGCCTGCTAATTACGGTTCCGCTCTATTACTTTTTTCGAATAGACGCTATTGTTCCAGCCATTATATTGACGGCATTGATTAGCTTTCTGTTCACGTATTATTATTCAAATAAAGTCGCACTCGTTGCATCACCGGTCTCCTCTTCAGAAGCATTTTCTGAGGGAAAAGAGATGATACAGTTAGGTGTGATGCTTAGTATAAGCAGTATGATTTCGTTGTTGGTTGCCTATATCATTCAGATATATATCAGTCAACAGGGAGGCGTGGATGAGGTTGGTTTATACAATGCCGGTTTCGTGATATTGAATACCTATGTAGGTATTATTTTTACGGCAATGGCAACAGACTACTTCCCTAGATTGGCTGGTATAGCTGATGATATCATTAAGATAAGAAAAGCGGTGTTTGAGCAGGCTTTTATAGCCATACTAATTATCACACCTATTATTGTTGTGTTTTTAATGTTTGCGCAATTCATTATTGTTTTGTTGTATTCTTCCGACTTTACACCTATTGTTAAAATGGTAAGTTGGGGAATATTGGGCATGGTTTTTAAAGCTGTTTCCTTTTCCATGGGGTATATAATCATTGCAAAGGGCGATTCAAAACTATTTATTAAGACGGCGATCGCTTTTAATTCCATATTGCTTATTAGCAATGTGATTGGTTACTATTATGGTGGTTTGGAAGGTTTGGGAATAAGCTTCTTTTTATATTATATCGTACATTTTGTTTCTTTGCGGATTATTACGCATTATCGATATGGGTTTTACTTCGAAAAAGGTTTTTATGGAGTATTTGCATGCTGTGTTGCGCTATGTGTAGCAGCGTTTATGTTGACTTTTATTGATGATGATTTGCTTAAATATGGAATCCTTTTGGGAGTGACTGTTTTATCTTTTGTATTTTCATACTTTCAATTGGACAAAAAGATGGATGTGAAGGAATTAATTAATAAGATTTTCAGAAGAAAGAAATGATAAATTCACTAAGGAAGGTATATCGAAGGTGTAAAAAGAAATGGAAGTTTTTTAAGTCTGTTAATTGGATAAAAACTATTTATTTCAACTATAAAAAATTTCCGTTTGCGATCGCCAGAAAGCTGCCTGTGATATTTTACGGAAATGTTAGGTTTAACAGTATTAAGGGTACTGTGATTATTGAAGGGCCTATTAAAAAAGCGATGATTGGTTTTGGTCAAAGATATGAGGCAATAACAAAAGCGAAGGGTACGGCCGAACTTTTTTTAGATGGAACATTTGTCTTTAAAGGTCATGTTCAATTCGGAATTGACTACTTTATACATATTGCTGAAGATGCGTATTGTGAGTTTGGTCATATGTCATCAATGGCATCAAGCGGAAAAATTATTTGTCAAGATAAAATTGTTTTGGGAACGTATTCGCGAATTGGATCAGAATCTCAGTTAATTGACACAAATTTTCACCAAATGATAGATACGCTAACTGGAGAGAAATTTAATATGACATCTCCAATTACTTTAGGGAGCTATAATTTTATTAGTAACAGGGTTTCGATTATGCAAAAAACGATCACACCTAATAATTGTACTATAGCATCAAATACGCTCTGTAATAAGGATTATAGAAGTTTGGGTGAAAACATATTGATAGGCGGAATTCCGGCCAAACTATTGAAGGAAAATATCTCCAGAGATTGGAATGGAGAAAGGGAAAAACTTGAAGATAGTCTCATTGTTAAATAATCTGTAGTCCATTAACAACGAAAGGAAATACGGCATTTTCTATGAAAAAGTGTCCTGTTTACTTTATAGTTAGTTGTGGTTTTTAAAGGGCGTTTGTACATCCGCTTTTCTTCTTGCAGCAAAACGGTCTTGTTTCTTTACTAGACCATTATTTAAGAGCCATTGTATACTGTCAAATAGTTCTCAGCTACTTTTTTATAATGGTGCTCTTTCTCAATAAAAGCCCTAGCGTTTTTTCCAATTTGCTCGATTTTTGTAGGACTCTCGATTAACCAACTTAATTTTTCTACAAGTTGATCTACGTCTGGAAGTGCATTGATTGCAACTTCGTCTTCAGAAAGCTGATAATGTTCTAGAAATTCTATCTCAGCACCTGTAAAAACGACCTTTCCTGCTGCCATTGCCTCCAAAGCATTATATCCCTGATCATAGGCGTAAACTTGATCTAAAATAATATGCGCCTCTTCATAGAGCTTTAAGTATTCCTCGTAGGGTACACTTTCTACACAAATAATTTTCACTTTGTCCAAATAGGTGTCTTTTATTATTTTCAGAGCTTTTTCAAAAAAAGGCATCCCTTTTTTATGATAGGTCCATCTGTTTATGCCAAGAAAGATGACCACGGTGTTTTCTATAGCCAATGGTTTAAAGTGAATACGCTCTGTATTGATAGGGTTGGGTATAAGGCCTAAAAATTTCTTGTGATTTAAAAGCGGTAATACATAATCGAAATCTGTGGCGATGACACCTGTGATGTTTTCAAAAACGAATTCGTGTGTTTTTCTATGACTTTTACTTTGGAACTCTTGTATGTACTTATAATCCGTTTTTAAACCTGGATTTTCGTGAAAAGGATCCATTAAAGAATATCTAAACTTTTTCTCCAGCATAAACTCAAGGCTTATTAGGTCAATCCCGGAGGAAAGAAGAAAGGTCTTTGTATTTTGTCGAAACAGTCTAGCCAATAAATACCGTTCTAAGAAAGGAAAGGTCTTTATTGGTTTCTCATTTATTAATTGAACAACATTATAGTTCTTAAGGCGTTTCAGATGATATAAGAAACGAAGACCTCTTTCCAACTCATTCAAATCTATATTGAAAAGTTTATAAAAAGCCATCGTAATCGATCTAATAACAGGTAATTGAACAATTACCGCTTTAATAGATACATCAACAGGAAAGTTTTTAAAGCCATCACCATCACCAACAATTGTAACCTCGTGGCCCAGGGCTTTTAACCCTTCTTTTAATGAATTATGAAGTCGACTAAACTCACCTACCAATAAAACCTTCATAAATAATTATATTTGCTCCCAAGTTAAATATTCTGAAATGATAAAACAACCCCATTCTAAAATTGCTCTTGTTGGTGACATGCTTGGAGAAGGTGGCGCTGAGAAAGTGCAGGCGCGGTTGTCTTTTTATTTTGAGCAACAAGGAGTCGAAGTACACCATATAATCGTTAGAGATATTGTTACCTATCAATATGCAGGTACATTATTCAATATGGGGAAATTAAAAAATAAATCAAATGGTTTATTCAATAAGCTGAAAAGGTTGCTAGCTCTTAAAAAATATTTAAAAGACAATCAATTTGATTATATCATAGACTTTAGAGTGAAGAACAATTTTATTCAAGAATATATTATTGCTAATTGGATCTATAAGGTGCCCTATATTATGAGCCTTCATAGTTTTGAAACGGCCTATTACTTTCCGAAGAACAATTTTTTTGCACGTATTATCTATAAAAAAGCCTATGGATTAGTAGCCGTTTCCAAATTGTTGGAAGAAAAACTGAGAACCAAGTATCATTATAAAAAAATTATAACGATTTATAATCCGATTGTAGAAAGCGAGATTGAAAAAGGGTCGGGTTCCGAAAAGCCTTTTGATTTTAACTATATTTTGGGGGTAGGAAGAATGGCAGATAATATTAAACAATTCGATCATTTAATTAAAGCTTTTAAAAGGTCGGATGCCATTGCAAATAATTTTAAGCTGGTGCTGATTGGCGATGGAACCTATAAAAAGGCACTTATTGACTTGGTTCAAAGAGAATCTTTGGAGGATATGGTGGTGTTTTTACCGTATATGGACAATCCATTTCCTTATATTAAAAATGCTTACGTAATGGCTTTAACAAGTAAGAATGAAGGTTTTCCTAATGTTTTAATTGAAAGTTTGGCTTGTGGTGTGCCATTAGTGGCGTATGATTGTGAATCTGGTCCCAGTGAAATCATTTTGAATCAAAGTAATGGTTTATTGGTTAAAAATCAGGATATTGACATGATGGCAAAAGCCATTTCTAGAATGATTAATAATACATCTTTATATCAAAACTGTAAATCAAACAGTATCGATAGTATTCAAAAATTTAATTTGGATTCCATTGGAAGAGCCTGGCTCGATTATTTAAAAATAACAACAGCATCATGAACATAGAACGTATTGACCTGCCAAAGATTGAAGATTTTAGAGGAAATATATCAGTCATCGAAAAGAACATTCTTCCCTACGAGATTAAGCGTGTGTACTATCTTTATGATGTTCCTAGCAGTGCAGCTAGAGGGGGGCATGCACATAAAGAACAATTTGAGTTTTTGATACCCATTTCTGGAAGTTTTGACGTTGTTTTGAATGATACCAAAGAAAAAAGGACGATTACTCTGAATAAACCAAATAAGGGATTACTAATTAAGAGCAATGTTTGGAGAGAGTTGGAGAACTTTTCCTCGGGTTCTGTTTGCCTAGTAATCTCATCTGGCGAATATGACGAAGAAGACTATATTAGAGAATTTGATGCCTTTGAAGCTTTTGTAAAAGCTAATAGCTAGAAAATTCGATTCCAAGAGCACGGAGAATACGCTTTATTTTACCAATTCCGAGAAGTGCGAACCTAGGCGTTTTAAGAAGTATTCTTTGTGTCTTATTTAGGTTTGAAGTATCCATAGACTGAATCATATAAAGGTATCTTTTATTGTCACCATCTAATTTGAATAACTTTGCTTTTATATACCGCTGAAAATCCAAATACTTTTTGATGTCTTGTCTGCCTTTAAATTGGGCCTCGTAGAAATCGTAATCAGGAATTGTTTTACCCTTTAGTCCATTTTGGGTGATTTGATTTTCTGAATCTAACAGATAGGTAACGGCAGCTTCATCCCAATAGGCTAGTTTGTATGTTGCGTGTGCGCGCAGATTGAAATCGACATCTTCACTGTAATTCACTTCTTCGTTGTAATATCCCACGTCTTCAAAAACCATTTTTTTGACACATAAACAAGAAGGGTAGTAGATGGACTGATTTAGATTCGATTCAAAAAAGTTCTTTATAATACCGTGTTTGGTGAAGTTTTTAAGTTTAAAATCATGAGTGACAATCCTATTTTTTTTATGCAGAACCTCGTACTTGGTCGCAAAGAGAGAGGCCTCGGGATATTGATTGATGAGCACATCAATTTTTTCTAAAAAGCTTGGTTTCCAAAGATCGTCGGCGTCTAAAAAAGCGATGTAATTTGCATTTGCCGATTTTATTCCTGTATTTCTGGAAGCAGAAAGTCCTTTATTTACTGAATGTTGGATGATGTTAATTCTAGGATCATCGAATCTCGCTACAAGTTGTTCGCTTGTATCTGTAGAGCAGTCGTTTACCACGAGTACTTCAAAATCAGAAAAAGTTTGATTTAGCAAGCTCTGTATCGTGTTTTCGATAAAATTCTCCTTATTATACAACGGGATTACAACAGAAAATCTAGGCATCTTTTCTATTTTTTAGATCAATATAATACGACAAGCGGTATAAATCGAACCAAAATAAATTTGGTTTTCCTGAAAGAAAATTTCGCTCCATAGTAGGCTTAAATTTAGAAACCGTATAATTAAATACCGCAACCAATCCCAAACTCTTTAGTTTTAAATAACTCTTTTGCAGTGGCCTCTCGGCAGAATCCATGAGTCCTTTTTCTTCAAATATTACAGTGGTTTCAACGGCCTTGAGTGCTTTGGTTACAAAGGCTGAATTCGACTCCAATCCTAAGTGAATAACTGGATTGTCTATATGGCCAACTTTTGCATTTTGATGTTTTAATTGATTTGAAAAAAAATTATCCAAACCATAATAGTTTTCTGTTACTGTATTTGCGGCGAGGAAGGTCTCTTTTTTGATAAGCAAGTTTTGAGAGATAATAAAGTACGGAGACTTTTCCCGATCTTCAACACTTTTCGCTTCCCTTTCTCTTCCATAAACCCAGCGTAGTAATTGATCTGGCGCGGGTTTTTTATCTTGATAGCTAATACCGCCAAAAACCACATCATTCGTCGTGTTTTGGATATAGGATAGGTAATCTTTGATAAAAGAAGGGTGCTTTGGTCGTATATCCGCGTCTAAAAACAACAACCATGGGAATGCGGCTGCATGGGCTAACTTTGACCTTGTAGCTGTTCTTCCATTGTTTTTTTCTGAAAAAGTATACACACTTTGGGGTAGTTTGTTGATGCGTTCATTTTCCGTTCTAAAGTGCTTCGAACAATCGTCGATTACGATAATTTCAACAGGAATAGACAAAGCTTCAATTTGTGACTGAAGCTCATGAACCAGGTCGTACACCTTATAATTATATGTCGGGATAAGTATTGAAAGCATAATGGTACTATTCTTTCTTGAAACGCTTCTCCTATTTGTTTTATTTGAATTGGTCCATTTATAAAGGCCAATTCACTAAGTCGAACGGAATTGTTTTACTAAATTTGAAAGACAAATGTATCAATTTGTTTAGGTCTTGCGCCTTATAATACAATTATTATTTTCTTGAAAACACGCTACTATATGTGGATTGCGATCTGTTTTTTCCAGTATGGAATTGCACAAGACGCGAATGCTTGGTTCTATATTAGGGCCAATGATAGTGTTTTTGAACCCGTATTTAAAGCAGAAAAAGGGGTATTGTTATACGTTGGGAATGATCCTATTTTGAAAGAAGTGTTAAAAGGGCATAACATCTCCATTTTTAAAAAGACACTCAGAAAAGCAACCAAAGAAAACCTTAAAAAAACATTCTTTGTTGTTTCCGATAGTGAAGAACTATTAGAGGTCTTGTTAGACAAGGCAGGACACCTATTCAATTCGGGTGTGATTATTTCCGAAGCGGATAAAAAAATCTTTGAACCCAACGATTATGGCCTAACGAGCACTATTGGCGAGAACACTGGCCTGCCTCTTTACCTCGATTATTACGATTATTTGAATGTACCTAAGGCTTGGTATTATACGACTGGAGAGCGTGATATTTTTATAGGTATTTCGGATGGTGGAATAGATACCACTAATATCGAATTTAAAGGAAAAATTAGAAACTTGCGCAAATCTCCTTATGTGAAAGGACACGGTATGTCGGTAGCAGCCACTGCCGCCGCGCAGGGAAATAATGGAAGTGGGATGGTAGGCGTATGCTATGATTGTAGTTTGCTAGGGACTACTTACAACAACCCAAATAATCTAGAACAATTATTAGAACTATCGCGAGCAGGTGCTAAAGTTATTAATTGTAGCTGGGGAAGTACTACCTATTATCAAGCAGCTCAAGATGCAATTAATGAAATATACGCCAATGGTACCGTGGTGGTTTCATTACAACACAATGCTTCTTTTATTAAAACAAAGGGCAAAAAGCTCTATTATCCAGGTAGTTATGACAATGTAATTTCTATTTCTTCAGGGATGCACCGTTATGACAATGTAAGCGACAACATTAAATGGAGTACAGGGAGTGGAAAGCCTTATGCCGAAAACATCAAAGGCTATGTTGGCAGAACCATTGGCTTTACGAACAACGACACTACAAGCACCTTTAGAATTTACCCTCAAAGTGTTCGAAATTTGAACACAAAGGTGGACGTTTTGGCACCTTCAGTCGGGCTTGCACGATACGGGAAGTATGCGTTAAAAAAAGAAATCGAATACACTAAAACATCCCCTACTTCTGGAGTGGCACCTTTAATTTCTGGAACGGTTGGACTTATGTTCTCATTATATCCTTGTTTTCCAGTAGATGAGGTGGAAAGTATTTTAAAACTAACGGCTTTGAACATCGACCATATAGAGGCTAACAAACCATATGCGGGATATTATGGCGCGGGTATGTTGCAGACTGGCGATGCTGTTGAAATGGTGTATCAGCTGTATTCGAATAAAGAAACCGCTACGATCCAAGATCAGAATTTTTCTCGATGGGATTTTAAACTCACGTCACTTTCAAAAAGGGTCTTGATGCGCAATCAGACATTTCGAGAAGAAGCCAAGTTGGATTTAAAAGCAAAGAATAGCGTCGTTTTAAGTGAGAACACCCACCTAAAACCAGGTGTTAATGGCAAAATTTCTATTAAGATTGATCCGTCGCTTCAAAAGGAGTGTGATCTGAGGTTGCGTGATCCGAGTATTGAGAAATAAGAAGGGAGAAGAGAGAATAAACCTAGATCATTTTTTGAACAACTTCAAAAATTTGATTCTCATCACATTTCAACGTTTTCGAAGGATACTTAAGCAACAACGCGTAGTCGTGAGTCGCCATTAAAATAGTATTGCCGTTTTTATTAATCTCTTGTAAGACCTCCATTACCTCGACACTGGTCTGTGGGTCAAGATTCCCAGTAGGTTCATCTGCCAAAATTATTTCCGGATTGTTTAATAGCGCACGGGCGATAGCGACTCTTTGCTGCTCTCCTCCAGAAAGTTGATATGGAAACTTAAAGCTCTTAGTTTTCATATCCACTTTGTCAAGCACTTCATTTATTCTATTCTCCATTTCCTTTTTCTCTTTCCAGCCAGTGGCCGAAAGCACAAAAAGTAAGTTGTCTTTAATTGTGCGATCGTTTAGAAGTTTAAAATCTTGGAAAACAACACCTAGCTTTCTTCTTAAAAATGGAATGTCTTTCTCTTTTAAGGTTGGTAAGTCGTAACCTACAATAGTGCCTTGTCCCTTTCTCAGTATCAAATCGCCATATAAGGTCTTCATAAAACTACTCTTTCCTGAACCTGTTTTACCAATTAGATACACGAATTCGCCTTTTTCAATAGTTACGTTTACATCTGATAACACTAAATTATCTTGCTGGAAAATAGAAGCATCTTTGATAGCTAGAACGGCTTGTGGCATATTGATTAACGAATTATTATTTTAGATTTATTGAAATTAATTGGACCCTGCAAAAGTATTTAAAAAAAAGTTGTCTGTCATTTTAATATCATTTCTTCGAGGAGGGAATAGCTTCCTTTAAGACTTGTATCTCCTTTTGCTGTTTTATCAAATAGAGTGTGAGCTCTTCCACTTTTTCGAGCAATATCAGATTCATAGCCTTCAGCGACATGCCTTCTTCTTCCAGATCTAGGGCCGATGGTACTCCGGGTAAATGATGGTTTTTCTCAATAAATTGGGCAACTTCATCTAAGGTTAGAAAGGCATAGGATGGGTTCAGTTTCGAATCCCCATCAAAGTAGTTCTCAAAAACATAATCGGGTGCAACGGCACCTTCGAGATCTACTAAAACTTCTCGCGTGTGGATGTTTCCATTTACAGTAAGTAGCGCATCAGGGTTTGCGGTTCCGATGCCAATGTTACCATTTTTTTCAAAGATGTTTTTATATTTTGACCGCTGTGAATAGCTGGTCGCTGTTAGAAGGATTACTATAATTAAGAGTGCATTTTTCATAAGGTATCGGTATGTAAAAGATGTAACTTTAAAAGTACATTAATTTTTAAAAGCAGTTCTATTCGAATGAAAAACTCTTTCAAAAAAACATAATTATCAGACCATTGTTGCGTTATTAGAAAAGCGGTTCGTTGTAAATCTGCGGCTGAGCCTTAAATAATTGACATAAGGTGTCGTATTATCAGGGACTTAAGCTGTTAAATAAATGTTGACAACTTCAGCCTTCAGGCGACATGCCCTTTACTTAAGTTTTATCTTTACACCTATAAAAAAACTTTAAAAGAAATGATTAAGCAACTCCTATTCGTTTTCCTTTTCGCACTTAGTTCTTTTTCTTCCTATGGGCAGCAAACCGAAGCTTTCACAAATGATTTGGTGGCGTTTAGCAAAGCAGTCGACTTGTATAGAAACAGCCAGTATTTGGCGGCGCAACACGTATTCAGTAAAATAAAGGAAATAACGACGAAGGAAACTGTAAAAAGTGATTGTGCTTATTATGTTGCAAGCTGTGCAGTTCGATTGAACCAGCAAGACGCAGATCAATTAATGGAGTCTTTCGTAACGGATTACCCAACAAGTGTTAAGCGAAATTTTGCCTATATCAATGTAGCACATTATTACTTTGATATCGGGAAGTATTCGTATGCTAGTAAATGGTATGATAAAGTAGATTCAAGCAATCTAAGTGGTATCGAATTAGAGCGTTTTAACTTTAATAATGGGTACACTTATTTTAAAAACAAGCGATATTCGGAAGCTAGAAAATATTTGAATCGGGTTAGTGATTCGGAAAAATATGCGTCTCAGGCAAAGTATTACCTCGGGTTTATCGCCTATGATGCTGATGAATACGAAACTGCCAATGCGCTTTTTGAAGAAGTAAAAGGGGAGGAGCGCTATGCTGAAGGATTGTCCTATTATAAAGCAGATATGAATTTTAAACTAGGAAAGTTTGAAAAAGCAATCGCTTTAGGGAAGGAAAAGTACGATGATTCGAGTCCGGCAGAAAAGAGTCAGCTTTCCAAGATTATTGGAGAGAGTTACTTTAATTTAGAGAAGTATCAAGAGGCAATTCCTTTTTTAGAGAATTATAAGGGTAGTCAAGGTAAATGGAATAATACTGATTATTATCAGTTGGGTTATGCGTATTACAAGGAGGGCAACTATGAACGCGCTAGTTCTGAATTTAACAAAATTGTGGGGGGTAAAAATTCGGTAGCACAAAATGCCTATTATCATTTAGCTGAAGCTTATGTGAAACAAGATCAAAAGCAGCAAGCTTTAAATGCATTTAAAAACAGCTCAGAAATGGTTTTTAGTGCCGAAATTCAGGAAGATGCTTGGTTAAATTATGCCAAGTTGAGTTATGAAATTGGAAATAGCTATGTAAGTGTTCCCCAAGTGCTCCTTTCGTTTATAACAAGCTACCCTGACAATAAGAATAACGAGGAACTCAGGGACTTGTTAATCGATTCATATATGACTTCGAAAAACTATCGCGAAGCGATGGAGTTGTTGGAAAACAATAAGTCATTCGAGAATAAGCTTGCCTATCAGAAGGTCGCTTTCTATCGGGGAGTTGAGGTATATAATGAGGGTAATTATTTGGAGGCGATTACACTTTTCGAAACATCTCTTAAAGAACCTCGCGATGCTAATTTTACTGCGCGAGCTACCTATTGGAAGGCTGAATGTGACTTTCAACTTTCAAACTTTGAATCCTCTTTAATCGGTTACAAACAGTATTTGCAATTGCCAACAGCAGCAGAAAGCCCTGAGTATAGAAACAGTGCATACAACCTTGCCTATAATTATTTTAAGCTGAAAAATTATTCTGAAGCGATTGCCAGTTTTAATACATATGTTTCGAATCCTGATGCCGAAACTGCCAGAAAGAAGGATGCGCATCTTAGATTGGGGGATAGTTATTTTGTTACGAGTGAATATTGGCCTGCGATGGAGAATTACAATGCTGCGATTGAAATGAGTGCCTTAAATAATGATTATGCACAATTTCAAAAAGCGATCAGTTATGGCTTTGTTGATAGAATAGATACCAAAGTTGAGGCATTGAATGCCTTTATTAAAGACTATCCTAAATCTGTGTACCGCGATGATGCCTTGTATGAATTAGGAAACACCTATGTTTCACAAGACCGAACCAATGAGGCAATTTCGATGTATGATAAATTAGCTCTGGAGCTTCCACAAAGTAGCTTTATTTCTAAATCGCTTTTGAAGAAGGCTTTAATCCTTGATAATACCGGGAAAAGTAATGATGCGTTGCTCATATTCAAGCAAGTGGCAAGAGACTACCCATCAAGCCCCGAAGCGCTTCAAGCTGTTTCTTCAGCGAAAATTATATATATCGATCAAGGAGATGTAAATGCCTACGCGACTTGGGTGCAAACATTAGATTTTGTTGGTATTGAAGATGCAGAGCTTGATGACGCGACTTTTCAAGTAGCAGAAAGAGCCTATAGAGAAAGTAAAGTAAGCCAGGCGATATCGAGATTAGAGGATTATTTAGAGCAATTTCCTGCAGGAAACCATGCCTTGTCAGCACATTTTTATTTAGGTCAGATGTACTTTGCAGATGGAAATAGCGATGCTGCAATTCCACAATATCTGTTTACCGTTTCAAAGGAGCGCAATGCGTTTACCGAACAGGCATTATCACGTATTTCTGAATTGTACTTAGTGAAAAAAGACTACCAAAATGCGTTGCCCTATTTAGAACGTTTGGCAATTGAAGGTGATTTTCCACAAAATATTATTTTTGCTCTAACCAATAGTATGAAGGCGAGCTACGAGCTAAAGCAGTATACCGAAGCCGTTGCCTATGCTGAAAAAGTGCTAGCGAATTCAAGAATTGACAATACCATAAAAAGCGATGCTCAGGTTATCATTGCGCGATCGGCCATGCAAACCGGAAATGAAGAAAAGGCAAAAGCGGCCTATATTGAAGTGTCTAAAATCAGTTCTGGGAAGTTGGCTGCAGAAGCACTCTATTACGAGGCTTATTTTAAAAATAAGGAAGGCGAATTTGCTGCTTCAAACGATACCATACAGGTTTTGGCAAAAGATTTTTCTGGGTATAAATTCTATGGAGCCAAAAGCTTGGTTCTAATGGCTCAGAACTTTTATGCTTTGGGAGATGCTTTTCAAGCCTCCTATATTTTAGAAAGTGTGATTGCCAATTTTAAGGATTATCCGGATGTTCTCGAAGAGGCAAAAGTAGACCTAGCCGCTATAAAGGCGACGGAGGCTAAGACAAATTCATCTATAGAAACGGATGAGAACTAATGGACCCCAAACCGACACCAAGAAATCAAAATTCTATGCGCAAAATCGCAGTAAATAACAAAACGGCTAATACCTTAAATAAAGGGACCTTTAGCTTCCATCTTTTTTCGAAGTTTGAAACAGGAACCCTGCTCTTGTTTTCGATATTATTCTTTTCAAGCAGCATCTTATCAGCACAAGAAAAGGATGACTTGGGGACCGAAGTAGTAAATATTGTGAAGCCATATAGTCCGACGATATCAGATGCTTTCAAAGTAAAAGAAACACCAAGATTAGCCGATTCAATGGCCACAGCGAAGAAGAAGGTCCGTTATCGTATTTTTTCTGTACCAGTAGCTTCCACATTTACCCCGGCAAAAGGGAAGGCAGCTACGGTTGAAAAAGTCAAGTCTATTAAATTGTTTGATAATTATGCGTCTCTTGCCTTCGGAAATTATACAAATATTTTGGCCGAATTGTACAGTAATTTTGAAATCAGTCGCACCGACAATGTTGGTTTTTTCTTGAAACATAATTCGTCTCAAGGCGGCATTGACGGCGTGCTTGTGGATGATGCCTTTTATGACACTGGGGTAGATGCAAGCTATACAAGCAGGCAGCGAGATGTTTCGTACCGATTGGACGTGGGTATAGCACATCAAATGTATAATTGGTATGGTTTAAATGATGATTTCCGTCTGTTTTCAGATAGCCAGCTGGCTTCTATAGACACCAAGCAACAGTACTTTAGCGGCTATGTTGGTGGTGGTATTTCAATGGATGACTCTTATTTTGAGAAGGCAGCCGCTACCATTCGTTATGCAGGTGACTACTATGGTTCTTCAGAGTTTAATATTGCGGCAAAGCCAGAGTTCTCGTTTCCTATTTCAGACGTTGCGCTGAAGGTGGATCTCGACCTAGATTATGTAAGCGGGAATTTTGATAGAAGTTATCTTTCAAGCATAGGCGTCAAATACGGTCTTTTTAATGGGGGTATAATTCCTTCAATAGGTTATAAAAACAATGATTTAACGATGCGCTTGGGTGTTGCCATGTATGTTGGTATGGATGCTGAGAACAGTACTACCGATTTCTTTATGTATCCGCGTATCACTGCTTCATATCGCCTAGTAGATGAGTTGTTAATTGCATACGGAGGCGTCGAAGGGGGTTTGGAGCAAAATACATATTATGGATTTAAAGAAGAAAACCCATTCGTGTCGCCAACATTATTGATTGCTCCCACAAACAAATTGTATGAAGGCTTTGCGGGTTTAAAAGGAAAACTTTCTAATTCGGTCGGGTATAATGTTCGGGCCGCCTATGAAAATGAAAAAAATAAGGCGCTATTTCAGTTAAATGAGTATCGAGGGTTTCAAACAAATAACAGAGGATATGAGCAAGGAAATTCCTTTGCTATTGTTTATGACGACATTAAAACGCTAACGCTTTTTGGTGAATTAAAGGTAGAGGTGGCCGATGTGTTTTCGCTTGGTGTGAACGCAACCTTACGCAATTATAGCACGACGCAACAAATGGAAGCGTGGAATTTACCAAATTTAGAGGCTTCATTATTTTCGAATTTTACGATTACCGAAGCGCTGTATGGAGGAGTCACTATATTTTATGTAGGAGAAAGAAAGGATTTGTTCAGTTTAAATGCCCCAGGTATTTCTACCGAAATCAACCTAGATGGGTATGTTGATGCAAATCTGCATCTTGGTTATCGACTCAACAATACGCTTTCATTTTTTCTAAAAGGAAGTAATTTATTTGGTGATAACTATCAGAAATGGGCAAATTATCAAGTTCAGGGAATCCAAGGGTTGGCTGGGGTAACCTATAAATTTGATTGGTAGTTCTTTTTTAGTCTTGTGTCTTGCCTTTTTTTCCATCTGTGAGAGCAGTCTATCCTCTTTACCTCACAATAAAGTTTTCTTGTATTCAATGAGATGTTTATTTTTACAAAAAATGGTTCCAGAATGAAATATTTTATTTTTATTATCTCCCTCGCCTTCATATCCTGTGCAGAGGATAGAATTCCTGCAGACTTATTGGTTAAGAATGCGAATATTTATACGGTTAATGTGAATTTTGATAAAGCAGAAGCTTTTGTAGTGAAGGAAGGAAGGATTCTAGAAATCGGGACCACCGAAGAATTGGAGGAAAAATACATTACCACCGAAGTTTTTGATGTAGACGGAAAGACCTTAGTACCTGGACTAATAGATGGGCATGCTCATTTATACAATTTAGGGTTGTCATTACAGCAAGCGGATTTAGCTGGAACGAAAAGTTATAAAGAAGTATTGGAAACGGTCGTTGCTTTTCAACAAGAAAACAAGGCTAGCTATATCGTTGGTCGTGGGTGGGATCAAAATGATTGGGAAGTAAAAGAATACCCAACAAAGAAGGAGTTGGATTCTCTTTTTCCTGATACGCCAGTAGCCCTGGAGAGAGTAGACGGTCATGCCTTTATTACAAATAGTAAGGCCTTAGCCCTTGCGGGTATTACCAAAAAAACAAAAATGAGTGGTGGAGAGGTTATTCTAGTAAATGGAGAACCATCAGGTATTTTAATTGACACACCAATGGAATTGATTTATAAAACAATTCCGGCACTGTCTAGAGAGCAGAAAATAAAAGCATTAAAAGATGCCGAGAAAATATGTTTAGAACTCGGCCTTACGACCATTAATGATGCCGGCTTAAACCGAGATATAATTGAACTTATTGATAGTCTTCAGCAATCTGGTGAGATGTCAATAAAGGTATATGCAATGATTAGCAATACGAAATCGAATCGAGATTATTATTTTGATAAGGGTATTATAAAAACAGAGCGATTGACGGTTCGGTCTTTTAAAGTATATGCAGATGGTGCTTTAGGCTCTCGAGGTGCCGCAATGATCAATTCTTATAGTGATAAGGAAAATCATTTTGGAGCATTTATTACACCGAAAGATAGTCTTTATTACTATGCACAAAGAATCGCAGTATCAGGCTTTCAAATGAATACCCATGCAATTGGTGATGCCGCCAATGATATTGTCTCTGAAGCCTACAGGAAAGCACTCGTAGGGACGAAGAATTTAAGATGGAAAGTTGAACATGCTCAAGTTCTTGCCGCAACTGGTTTGCGTTATTTTGGTAGGGATATGATTCCAAGTGTCCAACCAACGCATGCCACCAGCGATATGTATTGGGCTGAAGATAGAATTGGAGAGGAAAGAATTGAAAGAGCATATGTGTATAAAACCTTGCTAAATAAAGCGAAACTAATTGTTTTAGGGACCGATTTTCCTGTAGAAAAAGTCAATCCAATGTATACGTTTTATGCTGCCGTAGCGCGCAAGGATTTAAATAACTATCCCGAAGATGGCTATAGGCGCAAAGAAGCCTTAAGTCGTTTAGAAACCCTCAAGGGAATGACAATTTGGCCCGCGTTCTCAAATTTTGAAGAAAATGATAAAGGAAGTATCGTGACTAGAAAATTTGCCGATTTTACGATCTTAGACAGGGATATAATGACAATTCCTGAAGATAGCATTCCAAAAGTGAAAGTTCTAGCCACCTATATTAACGGTAAAAAAGTCTTCGGAAGAGATTAATCTAAATGTCACTTCGAGTGAATTTCAAATTGCGGTAGCAACTATGAAATTAGTATCGAGAAGTCGAGAAGTTATAGCCCACCTTTCGCTTGCAAGTCGGCAATGCAAAGAGGATCTAATTCAGGAACGCCAACGCGACCAGAGAAGCGCCCTAAGACCTTGGATCTAGTGTTACTTTCAAAATACATTAAGCATTCTTCTACAATACAGTGCTTGGGGTGTCCGGTGTCTTCATGATTGGTATGAATATCATCATCAAGTAAATTTACCAGCCCAACAATATGTCCCAATTCGTGTTGCAGGGTACTTGATTCAATCGTACTCAATTCTATAGATGGGTTTGAAGCTGCAAGCATTTGAAGTGTTTTTTCATAGATTACAATAGACGTATTAAGATAAGCCGTGCCCAAGGTAACCGATATATCCGTATCATTCGAAGAAACACCATTGGCGAAGAAAACATAAACGGCAATAGTATCTTCAGTAGTATAGGCAGTTCGATTTTCATCTTCCGCAGTAAGAAGTTCTTGTGTTGTAAAAGGAGAACCTTGAACCTCAGGAACGCTTGTTTCAAGAATAGTAATACCTTCTGGTTTGTTCAGTCGCTCTTCTAAAAAGTCCCTAAGATTCGCAATTGTAATGTCCGTAGGTCTGTAGAGTCCAAAATAAACAAGCTCAACTGTAATTTTTGAATAGGTATTGCTTGAAAGAATATCCTGGGCAGAGAGGCCTAAGGATTTTCTATTTTCTATTTTAAAATCATCTATTGGTTCACTGTCGTCTTCTTCTTTGCAGGATGCAATTAAAAGGAAAGAGAACAATATAAAAACGATTTTAATTGAAGTATACTTCATTGTTTTTTTTTTGGAAAAGGCAAACTTAAACTTATTCTGCACAATATGAAAACCCCTTCCATTATTTTAATGGTTTTTAGTTTTTTTATTGTATTGTGCAGTTCTAAAGTTATGAAATTAACTCTGAATTCTTACTAAGTAATCATAATTCTCTCCCCGACTTTTAATTTCAAAGCGAAGACTCTCATTAAGGCAAGCACTTTCGAAGAGATTTTCATCAATATAGAGCCAGTCAAAAGCCTTGCTCACCTCACCTTTGTATTTTATTGTATATTCTAGTTCTCCATAATAGCGATCGGCTGGAATCCAAATTCCGCCTTCTTCGCCTTGATCATACATATATTGAAGATCGGACGAGTCAATTAAAATTTGGCCACTAGGGGTTAATAGTGATTTTAAATGTTGCAGGTACATGGAGACATATTCCAATTTCTGAAAAATACCAGTACCATTCATCAGCAATAAAATAGTGTCAAATTTTTCGTCTCTTAATTCTAGTAAACTCAGATGCCTTACATCTTCGACCCCTTGCAGTTTGCACACATCCACGGCTCCTTTAGACGTATCGATTGCAGTAACCTGCATGCCTTTTTTCTGAAGATATAAAGAGTGACATCCTGCGCCGCAACCAACGTCTAGAACTTTTCCCTTACAAAGTTTTAACGCAGCTTTTTCCAAAACAGGCATTTCAGAATGTTTTCTAAAAAAGTAAGGCAATGGCAATACATCCTCTTCGCTAATATTTGTCTCATTGATTATATCCTCGGTATAGTTTCCGTGGTAATAATCGAGCAAAGCAGTACCTAAAATGTCGATCATTTAACGCAGTGATTTTTAGATTGTTGGTTCATTTGACTTTTGGACCTTTAGACTTTTAGACCTGCCTGCTGGCAAGCAGGTTGTTAGATTGTTAAATCGTTTAGTTATTTAGATTGCTTAATTTTACCCAATACCAATTACCTCATAAAAATGCAAGAAATAATAAAAGGTCTTCCAAAGCAAGCCAAAGATAAACATATCGAGAACAAAAAGTTCTTCACTTTACTGAAGAAAAGAACACCTAAGCATCTAGATTCTTTAATGCAGGAATTGCACGATGCCGAGTTTAAAAAGACCGATTGCTTACAATGTGCGAACTGCTGTAAAACGACTGGGCCTTTGTTCACTGATAAAGATGTCAAGCGAATTTCCAAACACTTCAGAATAAAAGAACAGCAATTTATTGAAACCTATTTAAAGGTAGATGAAGACAATGACTATGTGCTAAAGTCTGTCCCTTGCGCTTTTTTAGGAGTGGATAATTATTGTAGTATTTATGATATCCGTCCTAAAGCCTGTAGCGAATTTCCGCATACCGATAGAAGAAAGTTTCAACAAATAACAGACCTTACCTTAAAGAATGTTGCTGTTTGCCCGGCAGCTTTTAATATCGTAGAGGAGATGAAAAAGCGAATTTAAAAAATCCACGAACACGTACTAATTCCCGAACCAAATGCACTAAATAGTATGAAAAAAGCAGTATCTTCATTAACATGCCCCTTTTCTATATTAATTTTAAAAACAGCATTATGAAGAGAATCTACTTAATAATGTGGGGCGTTTTGTGTTTTCAGTCGGCTTATAGTCAGGAAATAACTAATTTCTATTTGGAGCCAGGAAGTACGAATGATGAGGTTATTTTAAACACTTCGTTTTATTTTTACAATGTCGCAGGTTATATTGAATCTTCCTATACAGTTGACAATAATGTTATTAATTTTACAATGTGTTATATCTTAGGCGCTTCAACATCTCCTACCTACGATGACCAGGAATTCATATTAAATGTACCTTCAGGATATCCTGACTTTATTTTAAATGTGGATCTTGTTATTTTCGATAATGATACGGGGACGTGCGATTATATGAATGTCTTAGACTCTGGAACAATACTATTTAATTATCCATACCTTCCAACGGATAAAACATTGGTGCCAGACGATAGTTTCGAGGGTTTTTTAGAATTAAATGGAAATGGCGACGACATCCCAAATAATGATGAAGTTTTTACTCATAGAATTGAAAATATTACTCAATTGATTATGAGTGATTGGATTTTAAATAGTTCATTTGGTCTGGACGAGATTGAAGTTTTAACTGGAATAGCTGCTTTGGCTAGACTAAAAGTACTACATATTGATGGAAATATTATTGAAGATTTTGATGCTACATTTCATCCTGCGCTAACTTGGCTGAATGCAAGAGATAACCCTCTCAGTTCATTGGATTTATCAAACAATCCAGAGTTAATAAGACTTTGGACTAGGGATGATAACATTGAGGAACTCGATGTATCTCAAAATATAAATTTAATTCATTTATGGGTCAATTCCAGTGATATTGCTACACTCGAGTTAGGAGGAGCCATAAGCCTACATAGATTACAATTAGAAGGTACCTTACTAACAGAACTAGATATTTCACAAAATATAAACCTTGAAGAGTTAAAGTGTAATAATTCACTAATCACATCTTTAGACACAACAAATAACAGTTCGCTACGAACTTTGGACTGTGATAATAATCTTCTCACCTCCCTTATCCTTAATAATGATTTGCTAGTTAGTATTAGTTGTTCTCAGAATCAATTAACGAGTCTAGACATTTCCTCTTGCCCTAATTTAGAAAGTTTGTTTTCCCTGAATACACCCTTGACTAGTCTAGATATTAGAGACAACCCTGAATTAAGAAGTATATTTTTGTTTGGTAATAATGTAACAACCTTGGATTTGAGAAATGGTAATAACGAGAATTTTGATCAGCTTCGTGTCTATAATAACCCAGATCTCACCTGTGTCTCTGTCGATGATCCCAGTCTGGCTCCGTACCTATATTGGGATATACAGGGTTCAAATGTCTTTTATAGTGCCGATTGTGCATTAGGGACCAGCGATTCAGAGCAACAACAAGCAGTTATTTATCCTAATCCGGTTCGAGACATTCTAACAATTGAAAGTAAAGAAAGTATGGAGTCGATTCAAATTTACTCGATGTTAGGTGAGTTGTTAGCTTCGGAAAAAGGAGCGGTCCAAATCGATTTTTCTCGTTATGCGAAAGGAGTTTATTTCCTGAAAATTGATACTGAAAAAGCTGCTGTTTTTCAGAAGGTAGTGAAGGAGTAGGCGTGCAGAATTTTTATTTTTCCAACAGTCTAACAGTCAATTTAGTTGAATCGTTTATTCGTATAGTTGTTGAGTTGTTTATTTGAAATATTACTTTTCACCGACGTTTACACGTATCAACCAATAAACGCATCAACTTTTTCACAGTCCAACGGTCTATTTTAATTTATTCATACAACAAATAAGGTTGCCGCATCTTATCATAACTCGCCAATCCATCTAACCATGTCTTCCGTATCTCTCGAAATGTATAACCCTTCTCGATCTGCTCTTGAAGTTTTGAGGTTCCAGCATGTGCAGTAAAGTTCTTAGTATTAAAGAATTCGTTTTTATTTTTGTGATTGTTATAAGCTTCTATTATCCAGGTAAGGTCAATTCGATTCATCTTAGGGGTGCTTCTTAAATCTAGACCATTACATAATACACTCTTGTGTTTAGGGTATTTGGACCCGAAATTTGGCTTTGGAGTATAATTAAAGACATACTTGTTTTTAGGTAAATGTGGTGATCCTATAATTTGAAATTGCATTTCCGTACCGCGACCTGCATTGAGGTTGGTTCCTTCAACAAGACCTAAACTTGGATATAGATTAATAGCTACATCATTTGGAAGGTTAGGTGAAGGACGTATCTTAAGAGAATAGGGTAATTGATGATTGTAGTTTAGCACCTTAATTATTTGCAAATCACATACAACCCCATTTTTCAACCATTTTTCTCCATTAACCATCTGTGCATATTCACCTATAGTCATTCCGTGAACTAAGGGGACTGGATGCATCCCTAAAAAATTACGATGTTGTTTTTCCATAATTGGGCCATCAATGTAATGTCCGTTAGGATTTGGCCGATCTAGAATTATCAAAGGAATATTAGCTTCAGCACAGGCTTCCATAACATAATGCATCGTAGAGATATAAGTGTAAAAACGAACACCAACATCCTGTATGTCGAAAACCATTATGTCTAAACCTTCAAGTTCTTGTTTGGGTGGCTTTTTGTTTTTTCCGTGGAGCGAAGTTATATGCAAGCCGGTTTTGGTGTCGACACCATCCTTTACTAATTCCCCAGCATCGGCTTTACCTCGAAAACCGTGCTCGGGAGCAAATACTTTTTTTACTGAAATTTTTTTCGTCAAAAGAAGATCTACCAGATGTTGGCTCCCAACCATCGAGGTCTGATTTGCAACAACACCCACATTCTTATCTCTAAGAGTTGGTATGTATTCGAAAACTTGGGCAGCGCCAACGATACTCTCTGGTCCAAAATAATTTTCATCCTGAACTTGAATAAGTACTTCTTGTGGTGGGTTGTCACTTTTTTCCTTGGTCTGACTTCCACAGGAAAAACAAACCAATAGCGTTAATAAAAGTGTATTTTTGAAAAAAGTAATCGTCATAAAACTATCGTGAATTTCGAATTTTTTATCGCAAGGCGAATCATAGCTGCGAAGGACTATAAAAGTAGTATTTCGGCACCAATTATAAAAATTGCCATTACAGCGATTGCAATGGGTCTTATTATGATGTTGGTCTCGATTGCCACTGGTGTTGGTCTGCAAAAAAAAATTCGCGAAAAGGTTTCTGCTTTTAACGGAGATATTATTATCACCAATTTTGACACCAATTTCTCCAACGATTCTCAAATTCCGATTTCTAAAAAGCAAGACTTCTATCCAAATTTCAAAGGTGTGGAAGGCATTAAACACATACAAGTTACAGCGTCAAAAGGGGGGGTAATTCGAACAGAGACCGATTTTGAGGGCATTGTTGTAAAAGGTGCAGGAGGCGATTACGATTGGCAATATTTTCAGGATTACCTCATAGAGGGTACTTTGCCAAACTTTAAAGGGGCATTGAATGAAGATATTTTGGTGTCGCAATATGTAGCAAATCGGCTACAGTTAAAGGTTGGTGAAACGGTGCGAACTTTTTTCTTTGATAATGAAAGTAAAAATGGTTTTAGAAGTAGAGGTTTTAAAATAAAGGGCATCTACAATAGTGGTTTTCAGCAATTTGATGAACAGTTTATCATCGCGGATATTCGGCATGTTCAAAAATTAAATCGTTGGGACAAAGATCAGATTGGAGGTTTTGAGTTGTTCGTGGAAGATTTTGATGCGATACATGACGTTGGAAATAAGGTGTATCAAGAAACAGGCAGCACCCTAGACACGCAGACAATTCGGGAGAAATATTACTCCATCTTTGAATGGTTGGATTTATTCGATTTTAATATCGTGTTAATTATAGGCATCATGATCTTGGTGGCTGGCATCAATATGATAACGGCGTTGTTGGTCCTCATACTTGAAAGAACTCAAATGATTGGGATTCTTAAGGCTTTGGGGAGTAGTGATTGGATGGTCCGTAAAATATTTCTTTACAATGCGATGTATCTCATAGGAGTAGGTCTTTTCTGGGGAAACCTAATAGGCGTTGGTTTGCTGCTCATTCAAAAGTACTTCAAACTTTTTCCATTAAACCCGAATATCTATTACGTTACCGAAGCCCCTATTTATTTAGATATACGGTATATTTTACTCTTGAATGCTGGCACCTTCCTTTTGTGCTTCATAATGCTTTTAATCCCGTCGTTTATCATCGCAAAGATCTCACCGGTGAAAGCGATTCGATTCGATTAACCCCTAGAATTACTTTAAAATAACATTCTTAAATCTCAGGTCGAAATTCCTGAATAACGCCATACATCGTTTTTATTGAACATTTATTTCCATTTCCTTTATACCATCGTTAAAGGTAATTTGTTGCGCAGCATTCTAACTTTAATACAACTATTTATTAATTAATTTAAATCAATGTATTATGAAAAAACAAATCTTATTTAGTATCGTTTGCCTGTCATTATTATTCGTTTCTGTTTCCTGTTCTGATGAAAATAAGGCAGCTGACGTACAAGAACTCAGCCTCAAGGTTGAGAAGGATGTCGCCAATATTCTCAGGTCTGCAGAGATTATTAGAGAAGATATTGAAGAAAATAGAAATCCAATACCCAATTTTGAAACCCAAGCCGAACTAGATCAATATTTAGTATTGGTTGGAGAACAACCCGGTTCTGTATCGCTGAGCTTTTTTAACCAGGTGGTTGGCAATATTGGAATCGCAGAAACAGAAGGAATGGGGTACTTTTTGAATCAGCAGAACTATTCAGGTTTTGCCAGATCAACATTGTTAACCAATAGCGAAGGAGAAGCAATTCCAGATTTAACCCAAAGGGCAGAATTTTTAAATTTAGATCTTTCTGAGAAGGAAACTATTCTTTTATCGAACATGTTGGTTGATAATTTGCCGCCAAATATTAATGGGAATGAATGCTATGTCGCAGTCGCTGCGGGTGTCAGTATTGGCACATTGATTTGCGGTCCTGATTGCGGAGTGATAGGCGGTATCGTTGGTGTGGTCTACTGTTTTTGGGTAAAATTTCATGACCAATAAATTAGAGTGCCATGAAAAATAAGTTTTTATGGGCCCTGCTGCTCGTCGCATTACAGGTGTTTTCACAAGAAAATAATAGCTCTAAGGGGAATTACTTTGCAAATTTTTATTTTGGGAATGCAACGATTGAATCTGAGACAAGCTATAAAGTCAATGCCGATGCGTTGGGAGGCAGTGTGGGGAAGGAGTTTATTTTGAGTAAGCCACTTTCATTGATAACTGCCGTTGAGCTTTTACGCATTCAATATGAAATTCCAGCAGCTAGTACTTCGAGCCCATTGTTTCAGGTGAATAATTTTATAAAAATTCCTATTTTACTAAGGTATGGCCATGAATTCGCCTCAAAAGCAAGGCTTTATGCTGAAACTGGAATCTATATAGCCTCACTGTATGGATTAAAAATTGAAAATAGCGCCTTAAATAGTTGTCAAAAGGAAAGCAATGTGGGCTATAATTTTGGCTTGCAATTGAATATGGGGTTGAGGTACCAGTTAAGTGATATCTATAGTTTTGAATTTGGCTTGAGCTCTCAGGGAGATATTTTTCAGGTTTATGATGACACTTTCTCAAATCTAAAAATTGCAGAGCTGTATAGTTTTCAATTAAAAATTGTCTCAAAATTATAAGAAGTGATTCAAAGATTCTCTTTTATTGCAATTGGGTGGTGCTTATGCGTCACCCTTTTGCATTGTAAAAAACGAGTTTATGAGGTACAAACAGATTTCTTAGATAAGGAAAAATGGTATCTTGTTTTTAGAGGGACCAACACGAAAGAAGGACTCGTGTCAAAGGAGTATAATAAGAGCAATAATAAACCGTCACATGTAGGGATTTGTATGTATCAAGATCCCGAATGGCTTGTATACCATGTTTTGAGTCCGAGGAAAAAGGACAGTACGGCTTTAATTATTGAAAATATTGATTCCTTTTTTGATGTTGAAAAAGAATCAATTTACAATGCGAGTATTTATGTGATTGACAATTTAACCACATATGAAATCTTAAAGTTAAAAAGACAGCTGCAGAAGTACGAGAAGCTCAATCTTCAATTTGATCTCAGTTTTAAGTCGAAAGATACTACGAAGGTATATTGCTCTAAGTTTGTAAGGGATCTCTTAAGGAATGTCAATAATAGAAAATTCAAGGTTGAAACCTCAAAAGTTAAGCTCAAGCCGCTGCATTCAGTTTATCTTGGGCAAGACTCTCTTGAATATTACCCTGTTGATGTGTTTCAATGTACAGATGATATTTTGTTGTTAAAAGAATGGACTTTTGAATAGTTTGAGACTTTAAAAAATGACATCTTCCAAGGTAAAATGATTTTCGATTCATAGGGGTATACTGTATCTTTGCCATTCTGAAATAAACTTATGGAATACGCAGAAAATATATTAGGAACCATCGGAAACACACCAATGGTGAAAATGAATAAACTGGTTGAAGATATACCTGCCTTGGTCTTGGCTAAATACGAGACCTTTAATCCTGGGAACTCAACGAAAGACCGTATGGCCTTAAAAATGGTAGAAGACGCGGAAGCTGACGGACGCTTGCAACCCGGTGCAACAATTATAGAAGGAACCTCCGGAAATACAGGAATGGGGTTGGCACTTGCAGCGATTGTGAAAGGCTATAAGATGGTATGTGTAATAAGCGATAAGCAGAGTAAGGAAAAGATGGATATTCTGCGAGCAGTAGGAAGTGAAGTAGTCGTATGTCCTACGAATGTTGAGCCTACAGACCCAAGGTCGTATTATAGTACTTCGAAACGTTTGGCAGAAGAAACACCCAATAGTTGGTATGTGAATCAGTATGACAATCCTAGTAACGCAAAAGCGCATTATGAAAGTACAGGGCCCGAAATTTGGAAACAGACTGATGGTAAAGTGACTCACTTTGTTGTTGGAGTAGGAACCGGTGGTACTATTAGCGGCGTTGGTAAATATTTAAAAGAGCAGAATCCAGCTATTAAAATATGGGGGGTGGATACCTACGGAAGTGTTTTTAAGAAATACCATGAAACTGGCATTTTTGACGAAAACGAAATTTACCCATATATCACAGAAGGAATTGGAGAGGATATTCTTCCAAAAAATGTTGATTTTGACATCATAGATGGTTTTACCAAAGTAACTGATAAAGATGCGGCGATTTACACTCAAAAACTATCGAAGCAGGAAGGAATGTTTTTAGGGAATTCTGCTGGATCTGCAATAAAAGGACTGTTGCAGTTAAAAGAGCATTTCACAAAAGAGGATGTTGTTGTCGTTTTATTTCATGACCACGGAAGCAGGTATGTAGGTAAAATGTATAATGACGAATGGATGCGCGAGCAAGGTTTTATTGAAGATTAAACCTGTGATCGCGGCAGATTGTTGTGAACATATCCTAAAAATAAATTTAAAATTTCTCACTCAATTCTACTTTGGCAATGGGCGGTATTCATAATAGCATCGGTGAGTTGCTATTATGGTCTCGGTCTTATTTCTTGATGTAATTGAAATTATAAACAATGCCGAGATTGACCTCATTAAAATCGGCCTGGAAAAAATTACCATTGATGTGACCTCCGATATAAAAATTATAGGGACGCTCTTTGGTTGTTGAAAAGAGATAATACTTGACTCCAAACCGAGCTGAAATACTTTTCTTTAATTCGTATTCAAAATTTAAATCTGCCTTTGCATAATATAACTGACCCCCTGAAATAAATGGAGACGCTTGGCCCACACGTCTTTCTATCACATAAAATGGTTTAAAAATATTGTATCCTAAGGTAGTCTCAATGCCTATATGACTTAGGATTACTTCTGCGCTAATAAATAGACCAAAATTTGTAGCGTTTTTATATGGATTTTCTTTAAAGTGAGGGTATTCTTCATTTATTAGTTCCCCCTCGGAGACGATATAATTATAGAACTGTTGGTAGTATCGGTAATAAAAACCGGCACTGTATTTAAAAGTCTTGTTATAAATCAGCCCGGCTGAGACAGCAGCAGTATATACTGGTTTTGGGGTGTTTATAATTCGAGAAAATACATTAGCACCCAAACCCGACCTGAACGAAACAAATGTATTGCGAAACTCATCTCTTTCCTTATTCACCTTTTCGGCCACGTCCTGCAAGGGGACCCTCTTTGATTTGTATTTAAATTGCACAGAAGTGCTAACGAAAAATGAATTGAGACCGTCATTGGGGAGACTAAAATGGCCATTAGATTGATGTATAAACCCCAACCCCAAACGCCAGTTTATTTTGGTGCCAGTTAGTAACCGATAGTAAAAAAATGCGCGTAAACCCCAGTTTAGATTTGTTGTTATGGCATTATTTTCTGGGTTGGTAACAGGATTGTATTTTTTTGTGAGAAACGAAATCCCAGCTGCGCTATTTAAGAAAAGGTTCTTTATGTTAAAAAGATTGGTTTCAATAAATGGCATAGCAGATATTGAATAACCAAAAACATCTGGGTTTCCATAGTCAATTAGGCCTAAGGTGATTCCCGTGGACGGCACTCCTAAACGAAACGCCCATTCTTGGTTGTTGTTGGAATTATCATTGCCAAAATTTAGCATAAAGCCTTTTTCGTTTTTTGTTTCAGCAGTGGAGGATGGGATTGTATTTCCTCCTAAAAGTTCGATGGAGAAGAAGTTTGGCCTGTTTGCATTAACACCTGAATCTTGAGCGCTTAAAACCTGGAATCCTAAGATTAGGATAAATGTTATTTTATTCAAGACGTTTAAGGTTTAAGAAGCGAAAATAAAACGATTTTATATAACAAATCAAATTATTTTCAAATTGCTTTTTTGCTCTGAGTTTATTGGGAATTGTAGTGCCTTAGAACGCAATCTATTTTGTAAAGATACAAGTGAGGATTTCAGAAGAATTAAAACGGCTTTATTTTCTATGGTTAGCATTCACTTAAATAATGTAATTTGCACAGATGTTGTCCACAGTATATAAAATACGCTACTATTTTGAAAAGCACGGTTTCTATGTGAGTTCAAGGCTTGCAGAACGCTTAGGAATGAAAGCAAGAAGCGTTCGCTTATTTTTTATATACATATCTTTTGCTACCCTAGGAATTGGTTTTGGACTCTACTTGACGATGGCCTTCCTATTAAAGTTAAAAGATTTGATCTTTGCTAAAAGAACATCTGTATTTGATTTGTAAATACACCATTTCATTTTGTTAAAAAAGAAGAATTTGCGGCGTGAGTAGTTCATGATGCAATGCTATTTTGTTTTTGGTGTTGCGAACGAAGATGAGCTTTTAATTTATGCTGCTATCGAGAGGACTCATTCTAGAGGTAGCTCCTTGCAACGGTTCTGAAGCAATTTATTTGTTGTTTTATTTGCATAACAACTGCGTAAAAAACTAAAAAGTACTCGAAACGAATCCTAATTGGCAGACCTAATCAAATTGAAAGGCTGAAACAGTTTTATTATGTTTAGCCGTCAGTATCAAATTATCATGTTAAAACTTGAATTCGCTGTTTTTTTTTAGCATCTTGCTTTTTAGAAAAAATCTAACCTCTAAATAAAAAAATAATCATGAAGAAATTTCTTCTTTCAATTTTCACATTCCTAATTCCGTTTTTGTCGTTTGCTCAAGAAGTGACCGAAAAAGGGTTGGATGATAAAGTAAACGAATGGTTTACTCCAATATCCAATGCTTGGTCTGGATTTGTTTTTACCTCGGTCAAATTTTCAGAAGACGTAAGTATGCCTATTGTGATTATATGGTTGCTTTTGGCAGGACTGGTTTTCACTTTGGTGTTCAAATTCGTGAACATTCGATTGATTGGCACTTCAATTAATATTGTGCGAGGTAAGTACGATGATGTTGACCATGCGACTGCAGAGCCAATGGCTGGTGATGTGACGCCAGGAGGAGATTCGATCGAGACAATAAGAGTAGAAGGTCATGAAGGAGAGGTTTCTCACTTTCAAGCATTAACCGCCGCTTTATCAGGAACTGTTGGTTTGGGTAATATTGCGGGGGTGGCTATTGCTATTTCGCTTGGAGGTCCCGGAGCAACATTTTGGATGATCGTCGCAGGACTTTTGGGAATGTCTTCTAAGTTCGTAGAATGTACCTTGGGTGTAAAATATAGAGATGTTGGAGAGGATGGAACTGTTTATGGCGGCCCGATGTACTATCTTAAAAAAGGATTAACGGATGTAGGGAAGGGCGGACTTGGTAAAGTATTGGCCGTGATTTTTGCAGTGATGTGTATTGGTGGTTCTTTCGGTGGTGGAAATATGTTCCAAGCAAATCAAGCTGCACAACAATTTAATTCTATGATTGGCGCAGAATCAGCTTCTGCTGGGGTTATCTTCGGAATTGTTATGGCAATTGTTGTTGCTATTGTTATCATTGGGGGAATTAAAAGAATTGGTAAGATTACTGAAAGAGTTGTTCCATTTATGGTTGGGATATACTTCCTTGCTGCATTGATCATTATTGTTATGAATTTTGGGAGTATTGGTTGGGCTTTTGGTCAAATTATAGATGGTGCGTTTAATGCGAAAGGAGTTTCCGGAGGTGTTTTAGGTGTTCTGATTATAGGCTTCCAGAGGGCAGCATTTTCTAATGAAGCTGGAGTAGGTAGTGCTGCGATTGCGCACTCTGCAGTAAAGACGAAATATCCGGCTTCTGAAGGCTTGGTAGCTTTACTCGAACCTTTTATAGATACGGTAGTGGTCTGTACGATGACTGCTTTAGTAATTATTATAACCAACGGTGATGGAAGTATTATGACCTATGGAGTAGCGGAAGCAGACGGCGTTCTTGCAACTTCGAAAGCCTTTGCATCTGCCTTGCCATGGTTTCCATATGTATTGACCGTGGCGGTCGTGCTATTTGCTTTTTCAACAATGTTATCTTGGTCGTATTACGGCTTACAGAGTTGGATGTTCCTTTTCGGACGTTCGAAAGCTTCAGATTACACGTTTAAAATTCTTTTCTGCTTGTTCATCGTTATTGGATCTGCGGCAAGTTTAGGAGCTGTAACTGGTTTTTCAGATGCGATGATTTTCGCAATGTCAGTGCCTAATGTGATTGGACTTTATTTCTTGTTTCCAAAAGTAAGGGAAGAGGTGAAAAGATACCTTTCAGCAATAAAGGCAAAGAAAGCTGAGAAAGCTTCAGCTTAGTAAATATGAAAGCATAACAAATCCAGCTCCCCTGATGTAATACTAGGAGTTATGAATTCATTAAAATCCCATTTCGTCTTCAATCGAAGTCAACGAAGTGGGATTTTATTTTTAGTGTTATTAATGACCATTTTAATGCACGTAAATTACTTTTATGACTTTAGCAGTCCGGATATCATGGATATCTATTCTCCGGAAATGAAAGGGCTTCAAAAAGAAATTGATTCGCTTCGCTTGGTAGAAATTGAGACCCGTAAACCGAAACGATATCCATTCAATCCAAATTATATGACCGATTTTAAGGCATATACACTTGGGTTGTCTCCTCAAGAATTTGACCGATTGAAAGATTTTAGAATTAAGAATCAATGGGTTAATTCGGTAGCAGACTTTAAAAGGGTCACCAAAGTGTCAGACGTTGTTTTAGCCGAAATAAGTCCATTGTTTAAATTCCCAGAATGGGTAAGCCAGCCGAAATCAAGAGGCAATAGCTTTGAACAGGAGGGTAGAGCTAAGGGTTTCACTGAATTGCCTTTCAATAAAAAAACAGACCTAAACCTTGCTACATTAAGTCAACTAGAGAAAGTGAGTGGCATAGGCAAGTCATTAAGTAAGCGAATTATCGATTACCGCGAGAAATTGGGTGGTTTCTCGGCAGACATACAATTATATGGTGTTTGGGGTTTGCATCAAGATGTTGTGAAACGGACGTTGCATGTATTTACTGTGAAAACTCCCAAAATAGTAAAGCCAATAAACCTGCATCAAGCTTCTGCATCAGATATTGCAACAATTCCGGGAGTATCCTTTGATCTAGCGAAAGAGATTTGGGAATTTGTGGTATTGAGAGGTCGTATTGAAAGTGTTTCAGAATTAGAAAAAATTGAGGGTTTGTCTGAAGCTAAATTAAAGCTAATTCAATTATATTTGTCAATAGAACAGTAAACAGATATACATAATAGCGATGTTGTAATGTATTGACGAATATTTAGGAATAAGAAGAAATATATATGAGTAGCATAGATTTTACAGAAGAGCACGATTTTTTCAGAAAAAGCTTTAAAGATTTTTTGCAAAAGGAAGTAGTTCCGCACATTGAAAAGTGGGAAAAAACAGGTTCTATTGACCGTTTTATTTGGAAAAAGTTTGGAGAAATGGGCTATTTTGGTTTGTTATACCCCGAGCAATATGGTGGGATGGATTTAGATATATTCTACACAATTATTTTCTTGGAGGAATTGCAAAAAGTGAACTCTGGAGGTTTTGCTGCCGCTATCTGGGCGCACGCCTATTTGGCAATGACCCATTTAGATAAGGAAGGAAATCAAGCCCAAAAAGAGATGTATTTGACTCCGAGTATTAGTGGAGAAAAGATAGGGTGCCTATGTATTACTGAGCCATTTGGGGGAAGTGATGTTGGTGGAATGAGAACCACGGCTGTTAAAAAGGGAGACAGCTATGTTTTGAACGGTTCTAAAACGTTTATTACAAATGGCGTTTATAGTGATTATTTAATTGTTGCTGCAAAAACAGCACCAGAATTAGGAAACAGAGGTATTAGTATTTTTGTTGTTGACCGTGATGTTAAAGGCTTGTCTGCCACAAAACTAGACAAGCTAGGTTGGAGAGCCAGTGACACAGGAGAAATTGCTTTTGACAATGTAACTATTCCTTTGACGAATTTGATGGGAGAAGAAAATAAAGGCTTCCCATATATTATGCAGCATTTTGCATTCGAACGCCTTATTATGGCTGTAAATGCACACGCGCGAAGTGAATTTGCATTAGACTACACGATTCAATATATGAAGGATCGAATGGCATTTGGACAATCGATTTCTACCTTTCAGGCTTTACGACACAAAATAGCACAATTGAGCAGTGAGGTTGAAGTGGCTAAAACATTTAATTACGCCACAGCGAGAAAATTGAAGAATGGCGAATATGCCGTCAAGGAAGCAACTATGGCGAAGCTGGTTTCAACAAAAGTGTCTGATGATGTTATGTATGAATGTTTGCAATTGTTAGGAGGGTATGGCTATATGGAGGATTATCCATTAGCGCGTCTGTCTCGAGACAGTCGATTGGGCCCCATTGGTGGTGGAACTTCCGAAATTCTACGTGAAATAATTGCGAAAATGGTCATAGACGGAAAGGACTATAAGCCTGCTACCTAGAAATTATACTATAAAATACTAAGAGAGATGTTGGTGCCATCCTTGCAAACGATCTTTTGAAATTTAAAATATAAATGGACTACAGGTTTTTAAAATATTTTCTAGGCTTACTTATTCATGTCTTCTGTATAAGTGCTTTTGCTCAAACCGAGCTAAGTAGTAAAGTAGCCGACTTTTCAACTTACCTGCCGATTGTAAGTGCCAATATTTATATACAAAACACGACCTTAGGAACGATCAGTAATTCAGACGGTAAATTCGTTTTGGTCGTGCCTATTGAATTTGAAAGTGACACACTCGTAGTTTCTTCTATTGGATATAAAAGTTTTAAAATCCCAATTAATGAATTTGATAATTCGGAAGATATTTATCTCGATACGGATATTGCATCGCTTGATGAAGTTCTTATCATTGCAGAGAGTAGGCCCAAAACAGGAAATAACATCGTTCTCAAGGCAATCGAAGAATTGTCGTATAATTTGCCAGAGGAACCTTATTTGCAAAAAGGATTTTTAAGGCATAGAGAACGCAATAGGAAGGAATACAAATGGCTTATTGAAAGTGCGATTACATTATATGACTCTAGTTACGCTTCAGGAGCGGAAGATAATTTGAAAATAAATGTGGATGAGAACAGAAAGAGCTACGATTTAAGAGAAGTAGACAGTTTATATGCATATGCCGTTTACCTGAAATATCAAAAAAAGAATACCGATTTTAAAGCTAAAAAACTAAATAGAGATACCATTGAAACGACGGCTTTGATAGATGCTATCAAATGGAATGATAAAAGAATTAATGGCTTAGAGAATATTTTTAAAGGAAGACTAAATTTATTGCGAAATTCAAATATGAAAGAGGCATTATTTGGAGAAGGAATGCTCGATAGACATCAGTTTAAATTAGATACGATTTTAGTTGATAATGGTAGAAAGTTATACAAAATAAATATCTCAAAAAGCACCGATTTTGTTGGTTTAAGTACAGAGAATATTTACAATGAGGGGTATCAAGCAAATGGCTGGATATACATATATTGGGATACCTATGCGATAAAAAAAATAACCTATGAACTTGTAGCTGCCTCTGAAATCCAAAAAAGCAGAAGTAAGAGCCTTTATGGTACACAGGTCAATCACAAACTTATAATGACTTATACCGAGTTTCAAGGAAAAATGTACCCCAACTATTTTTATTACGAGACTCCGAAGCTGGTTAACGTAGGTGACAGATCCTCGGACAAAGTGAAGATAGACGATAAGGATACGCGTTTTTACTATACGGTTCAGGAAATTTTATTTACTGAAGTTATTCAAGATCCAGATTTGGTAAGCGAAGCTTTGAAAAAAGATTGGTCTGAAGATATTTTTAAATCCCGACCATACAATAAAGAATTTTGGAAGAACTATAACGTCTTGCTTGAAAGTGAGGAGGAAGAAAAGCTAATTCAAGATTTAAGTAAACGCGCCACCTTATTCAAACAATAGATTGAATGCAAAAAACAAACTAAAACAATAACGCCTGCCCTGCAAGGTGTCTGTTAGAGTTCGAGTCTGTATATCCTCCAATTACAAAAGCCTCGTTCTTTGGTGTTTGTCTGAGGTATTCTGAATCGTATTTTTAATTGAAATTAAAGAATACGATTCGCACAAAAAAAAATAGTGTTCAAGCTTCGTATATCCAAAATCTTATTTATATTTGCCGACCTAAAGAGAGGAGGTTAAGACACTATGCTAATAATACCAATAAAAGACGGAGAAAATATAGACAGAGCACTAAAACGTTTCAAGCGTAAGTTTGATCGTACGGGCACAATGCGCCAGTTGCGTTCTAGACAAGCTTTCTCAAAGCCTTCTGTAGTTAGAAGAAAGCAAGTTCAAAAAGCACAATATATTCAAGGACTTAGAGACGCTGAAGAAATTTAGTAGAAGCCCACCTAATCGGGAATTAAATCCTTTTTAAATAATAAACCACCAAGCAATCTATTTGTTTGGTGGTTTTTGCTGTGTAAACGGTTAAGGTTGGTTTTTTTTTTCTTTTATCAAATTCCTAAAGCGTATACTTATTTTCATAATAACTCGTTTAAACTATATGCCCTTTATTCCATTTATTGACTACTTAAGGTTGGAGAAGAACTATTCTCCTCATACCATAACAGCCTATAAGAAGGACCTAGAAAGTTTCTTGGCATTTGCTTCGGATGGCTATGGGTACAAGAGCATAAAAGAAGTGAATTATTCGATTATCAGAAGCTGGATCATATCGTTGGTGGATGGGAATGTTTCAAATCGAACGGTGAATCGTAAAATTTCTTCCTTGAAATCCTATTATAAGTTCTTGCTTAAAACATCTCAAATCGAAGTAAATCCCTTAGCAGGCCATAAAGCACTAAAGACGTCAAAGAAAATACAGATTCCTTTTTCCGAAGTAGAAATCGAAAATGTTTTAGAGTCACTTAAATCGGAAGACAACTTTAAAGGAGTGAGAGATAAACTTATTGTGGAGCTTTTTTATTCAACTGGAATAAGACGCGCTGAGCTTGTGGGCTTAAAACTCTTGGATGTATCTGCTCATCAGAAAACGATGAAAGTCTTGGGTAAAAGGAATAAAGAAAGAATTATTCCTTTGCTGCCCTCTGTGCTAACAACTATTAAAAGGTATTTAGTTTTAAGAAATGAACAAGTGCCAAGTAAGGATAATGACTGGTTTTTCTTATCTAACAAAGGGGATAAAATCTATGAAACCCTTGTCTATAGAATAATAAATACGTATTTTAGTGAAGCTTCTGAAAAGGTTAAAAAGAGTCCGCATATTCTAAGACATTCTTTTGCAACACACCTTTTAAGCGAAGGAGCAGATTTAAATGCAGTCAAAGAATTGTTAGGGCATTCGAGTTTGGCTTCAACGCAAGTGTATACTCATAATAGTATCGCTACCTTAAAAGAGGTCTATAAAGATGCGCATCCTAGGAATTCGAAAAAATGAAAAGAGCATTATAAGCGTTGCTGTATGTAAATAGTATTAATTTAAAACAAATCAAGTCTATGAAAGTAAATGTGCAAACCCCCAATTTTGCCGCAGATAGTAAGCTAAAGGTTTTCATTGAAAAAAAACTGTCCAAGTTGGACCAATTTTACGACAAGATCATATGCGCAGATGTTTTTTTAAAAGTTCAAAAGACAAGTGAGAAGGAAAACAAAACAACAGAGATATTATTAAGTATTCCAGGAGGAGATTTAATGGTTAAAAAAGAGGCTAAGACTTTTGAAGAAGCAACCAATATATGTGTTCAATCTTTAGAAAGACAACTAAAAAAACGAAAGGAAAAATTAAGAGCGTTTTTATAGCATCTTTTTTTGTAAAAAGTTTTTTATAAAAAAATAAATTATCTACATTTGCAGTCCGCTAGAAATAGCGGACTTTTTTATGACTAAAAGTTTGTAAAAAAGCCGATGTAGCTCAGCTGGCTAGAGCAGCTGATTTGTAATCAGCAGGTCGTGGGTTCGAGTCCCTCCATCGGCTCTTTAAAATAACTGAAAGTTCTTTTAAATACTAGTGTTGAGGGGAGATACTCAAGCGGCCAACGAGGGCAGACTGTAAATCTGCTGACTACGTCTTCGCAGGTTCGAATCCTGCTCTCCCCACGAAGCGTTTTTTAGGAAAAGTTTAGAAGTTTGTCTTTTAGAGTTCCTAAGGAAATGTTTGGATTTGTTTGTTAATCCAAAATACCAACCGTAGAAAGTCGGTATTGTTTGAAATGTTGAAATTAAACATTCTGAAGTATTCAGGATAAAAGCGGGAGTAGCTCAGTTGGTAGAGCGTCAGCCTTCCAAGCTGAATGTCGCCAGTTCGAACCTGGTCTCCCGCTCGACATAATTAGTAATCAATGATATAGTAATGTTTGATTTCTGATTATAATATTTGAGTTTAAAGTTTATTAGTAGAACGTAAGCCCTAAACTCTAAACCTGTGGCCATTAAGCCGGTGTAGCTCAGGGGTAGAGCGTTTCCTTGGTAAGGAAGAGGTCATGAGTTCGAATCTCATCATTGGCTCAAAAAAATTAGATTACGATTAAACACTATATATAACTAAGATTAAATTAATACAAGATGGCAAAAGAAACATATGATCGGTCGAAACCCCACTTAAATGTAGGTACTATTGGACACGTAGATCACGGTAAAACAACATTAACTGCTGCAATTACTAAGGTTTTGGCAGATGCTGGATTTTCAGAAGCTTCGGCTTTTGATCAAATTGATAATGCCCCTGAAGAAAAAGAAAGAGGTATTACAATAAATTCTTCACACGTTGAATACGCAACAGCTAATCGTCATTACGCTCACGTTGACTGTCCAGGTCACGCGGATTACGTAAAGAACATGGTTACTGGTGCTGCTCAAATGGATGGAGCTATTCTCGTAGTTGCGGCTACAGATGGTCCAATGCCACAAACGCGTGAGCACATCCTTTTAGGACGTCAGGTAGGAATTCCTCGTATGGTTGTATTCATGAATAAGGTGGATATGGTTGATGATGAAGAATTACTTGAATTAGTAGAGATGGAAATTAGAGATCTTCTTTCTTTCTATGAGTATGATGGGGACAATGGACCTGTAATCGCTGGATCTGCTTTAGGTGCCTTAAACGGTGAGCAAAAGTGGGTTGATACGGTTATCGAATTGATGGAAGCTGTTGATACTTGGATTGAAGAGCCATTAAGAGAAATTGATAAGCCATTTTTAATGCCTATTGAAGATGTATTTTCAATTACAGGTCGTGGAACTGTTGCAACGGGTCGTATAGAGACTGGTATTGCGAACACTGGCGATCCTGTTGAAATTATTGGAATGGGAGCTGAGAAATTGACTTCTACAATTACAGGTATTGAAATGTTCCGTCAAATCCTTGATAGAGGTGAGGCTGGAGATAATGCTGGTATTCTTTTAAGAGGTATTGAGAAATCAATGATTTCAAGAGGAATGGTAATTGTTAAGCCAGGATCAGTTACACCACATGCGAAGTTTAAAGCTGAGGTGTATGTATTGAAAAAAGAAGAAGGTGGACGTCACACTCCATTTCATAATAACTACCGTCCACAGTTTTACGTTCGTACAACTGATGTAACTGGAAATATTAATCTTCCTGATGGAGTTGAAATGGTAATGCCTGGAGATAACTTGACAATAACTGTTGATCTTATCCAATCTATTGCAATGACTATTGGTTTACGCTTCGCTATTCGTGAAGGTGGTAGAACAGTAGGTGCAGGTCAGGTGACTGAGATTCTAGACTAATTATTAGTCAAAAAATTACTAGTCAAGGTGTCTTGAAATATCAAGATGCCTTGACTGTTATAACGGGTTTACTTATTATGCTTAAGGAAGCAATAAGTAAAAAAGAGTGGTTTTGTCTGAGAAGTCAGCAAAATAAAAACGGGTTTAGCTCAGTTGGTAGAGCACTGGTCTCCAAAACCAGGTGTCGTGAGTTCGAGTCTCTCAACCCGTGCAATAATTGAAATATTTTTGTTGAAGCATAGGCTTCAGCATAAAAATACTAAATAATAAGTGATGCTAAATTATCTTAAAGAATCTTATAACGAACTTACAAATCACGTAACCTGGACGACTTGGTCTGAAGCGCAGCGCCTAACGGTTATTGTTGCGGCATTTTCTGTGGCACTTGCTTTGGCAGTTTGGGGTATCGATTCAGTTTTTGGAGAAGTTATAAAGTATTATTTTGATTTGATTAAGTCGTAGAGATAAGATGACTGAAACTAAAAGTACAAAAAAGTGGTATGTTGTTCGTTCAGTGAGCGGACAAGAAAACAAGATTAAGGCCTATCTCGAGTCTGAGATAGTGCGTTTAAATCTTGAAGATTATATTGAACAGGTTTTGGTTCCAACAGAAAAAGTTGTGCAAATTAGGAATGGAAAAAAAGTTCATAAGGAACGCGTTTTTTTTCCAGGATATATTATGGTGCAGGCTAGTTTGGCCGGAGAAGTGCCACATATTATAAAATCAATAAATGGTGTGATTGGTTTTCTAGGGGAAACCAAAGGAGGAGAGCCAGTTCCGTTGCGTCAAGCAGAAGTGAATAGAATGCTTGGAAAGGTTGATGAGTTGTCTGTACAAGATGATAATGTGAACATACCATTTGTAATTGGAGAAACCGTAAAAGTGATTGATGGTCCGTTTAATGGATTTAATGGTGCGGTTGAAAGAATTAATGAAGAAAAGCGTAAACTCGAAGTGATGGTGAAAATTTTCGGAAGAAAAACACCGCTTGAACTGAGTTATATGCAAGTTGAAAAAGTTTAATTGTTACACGCTAAAATAGGTTTTTTCTCAGGCTTCCACTTCAGAAGAAATCAAAATTAAAAATTAGAAAATGGCAAAAGAAGTCAGTAAAGTAGTAAAGTTACAAGTTCGTGGAGGAGCGGCTAATCCGTCTCCACCAGTTGGACCCGCTTTAGGTGCTGCCGGTGTTAACATTATGGAGTTTTGTAAGCAGTTTAATGCGAGAACTCAAGACAAACAAGGGAAAGTATTACCAGTTCAGATTACGGTATATAAAGACAAGTCTTTTGACTTTGTCATTAAAACACCACCTGCTGCAGTACAAATCCTTGAAGCTGCCAAGATCAAGAAAGGATCTGGGGAGCCACATGTTAAGAAGGTAGCGACGATAACTTGGGAACAAGTTAGAGCGATTGCAGAAGACAAAATGCCCGATTTGAATGCGTTTACTGTTGAGTCTGCGATGAAAATGGTAGCTGGTACGGCAAGATCTATGGGAGTGAAATTAAAAGGTGCTGCACCTTTTTAATCAAGTTAAAGAATCTATAAAATGGCAAGATTAACAAAAAAGCAAAAAGAAAATACTGCAAAAGTTGAGTCAAGGGCTTATTCTGTTGCAGAAGCTTCTGCTTTAATAAAAGAAATCTCCAACACAAACTTTGATCCTTCTGTGGATTTGGCGGTACGTCTTAACGTAGACCCGCGAAAAGCCAATCAGATGGTAAGAGGTGTAGTTACCTTACCTCACGGTACAGGTAAAGATGTAAAGGTATTGGCATTAGTAACTCCCGATAAGGAGGCTGAGGCTAAAGAAGCCGGTGCAGATTATGTTGGATTAGACGAGTACCTCGCTAAAATTAAGGGAGGTTGGACAGATGTTGACGTAATTGTAACAATGCCGAGTGTTATGGGTAAGTTAGGACCATTAGGTCGGGTTTTAGGACCGCGTGGCTTAATGCCAAACCCAAAGACAGGTACTGTAACAATGGACGTTGCTAAAGCTGTTTCCGATGTCAAGGCTGGTAAAATTGACTTTAAAGTTGATAAAACTGGTATTGTACATGCAGCAATTGGAAAAGCATCTTTTGATGCTGAAAAAATTGAAGGAAACGCAAGAGAATTATTAACTACACTTATTAAATTAAAGCCTCAGGCTTCTAAAGGTATATACATGAAGAGTGTTTTCATGTCAAGTACTATGAGCCCTAGTGTTGAGATTGATACTAAAAAGTTTGGTGAGTAGTAAAATTTAGAAATTATGACAAGAGAAGAAAAATCAAAAGTAATTGAAAATTTAACTACGCAGTTATCAGAGAATCCTATTATTTATTTAGCGGATATCTCATCACTTAACGCAAATAGTACAACAAATTTACGACGTGCTTGTTTCAAAGCCGGAGTAAAATTGGAGGTAGTTAAAAATACATTGCTTGCAAAGGCAATGGAAAGTTCAGATAAAGACTTCGGTGATTTATCGCAAACACTTGTAGGTAATACATCAATTATGTTCTCAGAAACTGGGAATGCACCTGCAAAAGTAATTAAGGAATTCAGAAAAAAATCTGATAGACCAGTACTTAAGGGAGCGTACATTGAGGAGTCTGTTTATGTTGGAGACGATCAACTAGAAAATTTGGTAAACATCAAATCGAAAGAAGAACTTCTTGGAGAGATTATCGGACTGTTACAATCACCAGCGAAAAATGTTATTTCTGCACTTAAGAGTGGTGGAAGTACAATTGCAGGTATTGTTAAAACCCTATCTGAAAGAGAGGGTTAATAAAGTGAGCACTAATAAATTATATATAACAAATTACAATTTTTAAAACGATAGAAAATGGCAGATTTAAAAGATTTCGCAGAACAATTAGTTAACCTTACAGTAAAAGAAGTTAACGAATTAGCAACTATATTAAAAGATGAGTATGGTATCGAGCCTGCTGCTGCTGCAGTAGCTGTTGCCGCTGGTGGTGCCGGTGGTGGTGATGCTGTTGAAGAGCAAACTGAGTTTGACGTAATACTTACGGCAGCTGGTCAATCTAAATTAGCAGTAGTAAAACTTGTTAAGGAATTAACAGGTGCTGGTCTTAAAGATGCAAAAGCTTTAGTAGATAACGCTCCTTCTCCAATAAAAGAAGCTGTATCTAAAGATGAAGCTGAAGCTCTTAAAGCACAGTTAGAAGAAGCTGGAGCAGAGGTTGAGCTTAAGTAAGCTTAACTAACTCAAAGCCTTAAGGTTTAGGTCTTTTCAATAGAGAAAAGACCTAAACCATTTTGCGTATAAAAGAGTGAACACTTTTTTCAATACGCGCACATTGTTTTTTTAATTAAAATTCCGTCCATAGATGTCAGCAACGCAAACTGAAAGATTGAATTTTTCCTCTGTAAAAAATAAGCCGGATTATCCCGACTTTTTGGACATCCAGATCAAATCCTTCCAGGATTTTTTCCAATTGGAAACCAAATCAGAAGAAAGAGGCCAAGAAGGGCTTTACAAAACCTTTTTGGAGAACTTCCCAATAACCGACACACGTAATCAATTTGTTTTAGAGTTTCTAGACTATTTTGTCGATCCTCCAAGGTATTCCATTCAGGAGTGTATTGAAAGAGGTCTAACATATAGTGTGCCTCTAAAGGCACGATTAAAACTTTTTTGCACAGATCCAGAACACGAGGATTTTGAAACCATCGTTCAGGATGTTTATTTAGGTACTATACCTTATATGACACCAAGTGGTACTTTCTGTATCAATGGTGCTGAGCGTATTGTAGTGTCTCAATTACACAGATCGCCAGGTGTATTCTTTGGCCAATCGTTTCACGCGAATGGAACCAAATTATATTCTGCCAGAGTAATACCATTTAAAGGGTCTTGGATAGAATTTGCTACCGATATAAATAGCGTTATGTACGCTTATATTGATAGAAAGAAAAAATTACCTGTAACAACGTTGTTCAGGGCTATCGGGTTTGAAAGAGATAAAGATATACTCGAGATATTTGACCTTGCTGAAGAGATCAAAGCTTCTAAAACCGGATTAAAAAAGTTTTTAGGACGAAAATTAGCTGCACGTGTTCTTAAAACATGGCACGAAGATTTTGTAGATGAAGATACAGGTGAGGTTGTTTCGATAGAACGTAATGAAATCATATTAGACCGCGATACTGTTCTTGATAAGGATCATATCGATGATATTTTAGATTCTGGTTCAAAAACAATCTTGTTACACAAAGAGGACAACCATTTAGCAGATTATGCGATCATTCATAACACGCTTCAAAAAGATCCAACCAATTCAGAAAAAGAAGCTGTAGAGCATATTTACAGACAACTTCGTAATGCTGAACCGCCAGATGAGGAAACTGCACGCGGTATCATCAATAAATTATTTTTCTCCGATCAGAGATATAATTTAGGGGAAGTAGGGCGTTACAGAATGAATAAAAAACTTGGTCTTAATATTCCAATGGATAAGCAAGTGCTTACCAAAGAGGATATTATTACTATCGTTAAATATTTGATTGAGTTAATCAATTCAAAGGCAGAGATTGATGATATTGATCACCTTTCTAACCGTCGTGTTAGAACTGTGGGAGAGCAATTGTCTCAGCAGTTTGGGGTTGGTTTAGCACGTATGGCACGTACCATTCGCGAAAGAATGAATGTTCGTGATAATGAAGTGTTTACGCCGATTGATTTAATTAATGCAAAGACTTTGTCTTCTGTAATTAATTCTTTTTTCGGAACCAATCAGCTATCACAATTTATGGATCAAACGAATCCTTTAGCAGAAATTACGCACAAGCGTAGACTCTCTGCATTAGGACCAGGTGGTTTATCTAGAGAAAGAGCAGGATTTGAGGTTCGTGATGTTCACTATACACACTACGGAAGACTTTGTCCAATTGAAACACCTGAGGGACCAAATATTGGTCTAATTTCTTCACTATCTGTGTATGCAAAAGTGAATAACCTAGGGTTTATCGAAACACCATATCGCAAGGTAACGGATGGTAAAATTGATTTAATAAACATACCTACCTATTTATCTGCGGAAGAGGAAGAAGAGAAGTTAATTGCGCAAGCAAATATTCCAATTCTTGATGATGGAACGATAAGTGCAGATAAAGTTATTGCGCGAATGGAAGGTGATTTTCCATTAGTAGAGCCTAATAAGGTGCATTATACGGATGTTGCGCCAAATCAAATTTCATCGATATCGGCTTCGCTGATTCCATTCTTGGAACATGATGATGCAAACCGTGCATTGATGGGATCGAATATGATGCGTCAAGCAGTACCTTTATTGATAGCAGATTCACCTATTGTTGGGACTGGACTAGAAAGACAGGTCGCTTCAGATTCTCGTGTTTTAATCAATGCCGAAGGTGATGGTACGGTTGAATACGTTGATGCTCGTGAAATTACAATCAAATATGATCGTACCGCGAACGAACGTATGGTTAGTTTTGATAGTGATTCAAAAACGTATCAGCTAGTTAAATTTAGAAAAACAAATCAAAGTACTTCTATTAACCTGAAACCTATTGTAAGCAAGGGAGACCGTGTTCAAAAAGGTCAGGTGCTTTGTCAAGGATATGCCACTGAAAAAGGTGAACTGGCTTTGGGTAGAAATATGAAAGTAGCCTTTATGCCTTGGAAAGGGTATAATTTTGAGGATGCAATTGTTATTTCTGAAGAAGTAGTTCGTAACGATATTTTCACATCAATTCATATTGATGAGTATTCTCTTGAAGTTCGTGATACGAAACTGGGTAATGAAGAGCTAACAAATGATATTCCAAATGTATCAGAAGAGGCCACGAAAGACCTTGATGAAAACGGAATGATTCGCGTTGGTGCAGAAGTGAAGCCAGGGGATATTCTTATAGGAAAGATTACACCAAAAGGTGAAAGTGATCCTACTCCTGAAGAAAAACTGTTACGTGCTATTTTTGGAGACAAGGCTGGCGATGTAAAAGACGCTTCGTTAAAAGCATCTCCTTCTTTACATGGGGTCGTTATAAACAAGAAATTGTTTGCACGTGCCGTAAAAGATAAGCGCAAGAGAGCAAAAGACAAGGAGGATATCAATGCGCTTGAGGCAAAATACGATGCTAAGTTTGATGATCTGAAAGAAGTCTTAGTTGAAAAGATATTCACTATCGTTGGAGGCAAAACAGCACAAGGGGTAACAAATGACCTTGGTGAAGTTGTTTTTCCAAAGGGTAAGAAATTCACTTTAAAGATGCTACATGTAGTCGAAGACTATACGCATTTAATTGGAGGTGTTTGGACTACGGATGATGAAACCAATCTTTTGGTTGCAGATTTAATGCACAATTATAGAATCAAGGAAAACGATTTACAAGGGAACCTTCGTCGTGAGAAATTTACTATTTCTGTGGGTGATGAACTACCCGCTGGGATTTTAAAACTTGCTAAAATATATATTGCGAAGAAGCGTAAGCTTAAAGTTGGTGATAAAATGGCGGGACGTCACGGTAATAAGGGTATTGTTGCTCGAATCGTACGTCAGGAAGATATGCCATTTTTAGAAGACGGTACTCCTGTAGATATTGTACTGAATCCACTTGGTGTTCCATCTCGTATGAACATTGGACAGATTTATGAAACCGTTCTTGGATGGGCAGGTCAGAAATTAGATCGAAAGTATGCAACACCAATTTTTGATGGTGCAACAATAGATCAGATTAATGAAATTACTGATGAGGCTGGAATTCCAAGATTTGGACATACCTATTTATATGATGGAGGTACAGGACAACGTTTTGATCAACCAGCAACAGTAGGGGTGATCTATATGTTGAAACTTGGTCACATGGTTGATGACAAGATGCACTCGCGTTCCATAGGACCATATTCTTTAATAACGCAGCAACCATTGGGTGGAAAAGCTCAATTTGGGGGTCAACGTTTTGGAGAGATGGAAGTTTGGGCTCTTGAAGCATACGGTGCTTCTTCGACCTTACGTGAAATACTGACTGTGAAATCTGATGATGTAGTTGGACGTGCTAAAACTTACGAGGCAATCGTAAAAGGAGAAGCTATGCCGGAACCAGGACTACCAGAATCTTTCAACGTGTTAATGCACGAATTGAAAGGTCTAGGTCTGGATATCAGATTAGAAGAATAATGAAATCCCTGCGAAAGCAGGGGTCTCAATGATTCTCTCTCGAGATCTTTATTTAAGATCTCATTCAAAAAATAATAAAAATTATTTTTCAGCATTATGGCAAGAAATAAAGAAAACACAGTAAAGAAATTTAATAAGATATCTATCGGTTTGGCTTCACCTGAATCTATTTTGGCTGAGTCTCGTGGAGAAGTTCTTAAACCAGAAACTATTAATTACCGTACTCACAAACCTGAGCGTGATGGTCTTTTCTGTGAGCGTATTTTTGGTCCTGTAAAGGATTACGAATGTGCCTGTGGTAAGTATAAAAGAATTCGCTACAAAGGGATCGTTTGTGATCGCTGTGGAGTAGAAGTAACAGAAAAGAAAGTACGTCGTGATCGCGTAGGGCATATCAATTTGGTTGTTCCTGTTGCTCACATATGGTATTTCCGTAGTTTACCAAACAAAATAGGATACCTCTTAGGTCTTCCATCCAAGAAATTGGACATGATTATTTACTACGAACGTTATGTAGTAATCCAACCGGGTATCGCAAAGAGTGAAGAAGGTGAAGACCTTCATAAATTGGACTTCCTAACAGAAGAAGAATATATCACAATCTTAGAAACCATTCCACCGGAAAATCAATATTTAGATGATTCAGATCCTGAAAAATTCATCGCCAAGATGGGAGCTGAATGTCTAATAGATCTTTTAGATAGAATAGATTTGAATGGACTTTCATACGATCTAAGACATAAAGCAAATAACGAAACATCGAAACAACGTAAAACGGAGGCTTTAAAGCGACTGCAAGTTGTTGAGGCATTGCGTGACTCAAATAAGAATCGTGAGAACAAAGCGGCTTGGATGATTATGAAGGTAATTCCTATCATTCCACCAGAATTACGTCCTTTAGTTCCTCTTGATGGTGGTCGTTTTGCGACTTCAGATTTAAATGATTTATACAGACGTGTTATTATTCGTAACAACCGTTTGAAAAGATTGATGGAGATAAAAGCTCCTGAAGTAATATTACGTAATGAAAAACGGATGCTTCAAGAGTCTGTTGACTCCTTGTTTGATAATACTAGAAAATCGTCTGCAGTAAAAACAGATAGCAACCGTCCTTTGAAATCACTTTCAGATTCTTTGAAAGGAAAGCAAGGTCGATTCCGTCAAAACTTATTAGGGAAACGTGTTGATTATTCAGCTCGTTCTGTAATTGTCGTTGGGCCAGAATTGAAGTTGTTTGAATGTGGTATTCCGAAGGATATGGCAGCCGAACTTTACAAGCCTTTTGTAATTCGAAAGTTAATCGAAAGAGGAATTGTAAAGACCGTTAAATCTGCGAAGAAAATTATAGATAAGAAAGAGCCAGTGGTTTGGGATATATTGGAAAATGTTCTTAAGGGACATCCAGTTTTACTAAACCGTGCTCCTACATTACACCGTCTAGGAATTCAAGCATTCCAGCCAAAATTAATAGAAGGTAAAGCAATCCAATTACATCCATTAGTTTGTACTGCATTTAATGCGGATTTTGATGGAGATCAAATGGCTGTGCACCTTCCATTAGGTTCAGAAGCGATATTAGAAGCCCAATTATTAATGTTGGCTTCACACAATATATTAAACCCTGCAAACGGTTCTCCTGTTGCAGTACCTTCTCAAGATATGGTACTTGGTCTGTATTATATGACCAAACTTAGAAAATCAACTCCTGAAGTAAAAGTGATAGGCGAAGGTCTAACATTCTATTCTGCAGAAGAAGCTGTGATCGCTTATAACGAAAAGCAAGTTGATCTAAATGCTGAAATTAAAATCCGAACAAAAGATTTTAATGAGGCTGGTGAGTTGGTTTTCCAAATCATTACAACGACGCTTGGTAGAGTTATTTTTAACGAACAAGTTCCTGAGGCTGCTGGATATATTAATGAAGTATTGACTAAAAAATCACTTCGTGATATTATTGGTGGTATTTTAGCGAAAACCAGTGTGCCAGTAACCGCTGCTTTCTTGGATGAAATTAAAACCTTAGGGTATAAATTTGCATTCGAAGGTGGTTTGTCCTTTAGTTTAGGAGATATTATTATACCTCCTGAGAAGCAAGACATGATCGATAGTGCTAACAAACAAGTTGACGGTATTATCGCAAATTACAATATGGGGCTTATTACAAACAATGAGCGTTATAATCAAGTAATTGATATATGGACTGCTACCAATGCTGAGCTTACTGAGCTTTCGATGAAACGTATTCGAGAAGACCAGCAAGGGTTTAACTCAGTGTATATGATGCTAGATTCTGGTGCAAGGGGTAGTAAAGAGCAGATACGTCAATTGACCGGAATGCGTGGATTGATGGCAAAGCCTAAGAAATCAAACTCTGGAGGAGGCGAGATTATTGAGAATCCAATTCTTTCTAACTTTAAGGAAGGTTTATCAATTCTTGAATATTTTATCTCTACACACGGTGCGAGGAAAGGTCTTGCAGATACGGCGCTTAAAACGGCGGATGCTGGATACTTGACACGACGATTGGTAGATGTTTCACAGGATGTAATTATTAATATTGAAGACTGTGGTACTTTAAGAGGTATCGAGGTTGCAGCATTAAAGAAAAACGAAGAGGTAGTTGAAACCTTGTTTGATAGAATAGTAGGGCGTACCGCTTTGTATGATGTTGTGAATCCATTGACAAAAGAATTGTTGGTTGAAGCAGGAGATCATATTAATGAGGTGGTTGCTAAGAAAATAGAAGATTCGCCACTTGATAAGGTAGAAGTAAGATCTGCTCTTTCATGTGAAGCTAAGAAAGGTATTTGTTCTCAGTGCTACGGAAGAAATCTTGCTACCAATAAAATGGTACAAAGAGGAGAAGCCGTTGGTGTTGTTGCAGCACAGTCTATTGGTGAACCTGGAACTCAATTGACATTGCGTACCTTCCACGTGGGTGGTATTGCAGGGAATATTTCAGAAGAAAACAAACTATCTGTCCGATTTGATGGAAAGGCTGAAATTGAAGATCTTAAAACGGTTCAAGGTGAAGACAACGAAGGAAAGCCAATTGATATTGTTATTTCTAGGACTTCAGAAATTAAATTGGTTGATAAGAATACAGGAATTGTTCTTAGTACAAATAATATACCTTATGGTTCTTCCATATACGTAAAGGATGGTGCTAGTCTTTCTAAGGGAGATGTCGTTTGTTCTTGGGATCCATATAACGGTGTAATTATTTCTGAATTTGCTGGTAAGATTAAATATGAAAATATTGAACAGGGAATTACATATCAAGTTGAAATCGATGAACAAACTGGTTTCCAGGAGAAAGTAATATCAGAATCAAGAGATAAGAAGAAGATACCAACGCTACAAATTATAGGAAAGAAGGACGAGGTTATTAGATCGTACAACTTGCCTGTTGGAGCCCACTTAATGGTTGATGATGGTGATAAAATTAAAATTGGTAAGATTTTAGTAAAAATTCCACGTAAGTCTGCAAAATCTGGAGATATTACGGGAGGTCTCCCACGAGTAACAGAATTGTTTGAAGCACGTAACCCATCAAATCCTGCTGTTGTAAGTGAGATAGATGGTGTTATTTCTTTCGGAAAAATTAAACGTGGAAATCGTGAAATTATCGTAGAATCCAAATTAGGAGAATTGAAGAGATACTTGGTTAAATTATCGAACCAAATTCTTGTTCAGGAGAATGATTATGTTCGAGCGGGTATGCCGTTATCGGATGGATCAATTACTCCAGAAGATATTCTAAGAATTAAAGGACCTTCTGCTGTGCAGCAATACCTTGTGAATGAAGTTCAAGAGGTATACCGTCTTCAAGGTGTGAAGATTAATGATAAGCATTTTGAAGTTGTAGTGCGTCAAATGATGCGTAAGGTTCGAATTGAGGATTCTGGTGATACTACATTCTTAGAAAATCAATTGGCTCATAAAGATGATTTTATTGAAGAAAATGATAAAATTTTCGGAATGAAAGTGATTGTAAACGCTGGAGATTCAGAAACAATGAAGGAAGGTCAGATTATCTCTCCTCGTGAACTTCGAGACGAAAATTCGATTTTACGAAGAGCTGATATGACACTTATTGAAGGAAGAGATGCGATACCTGCAACGGCGACGCCAATATTGCAAGGAATAACGCGTGCATCACTTCAAACGAAATCGTTTATTTCTGCAGCCTCTTTCCAAGAAACAACAAAAGTGTTAAACGAAGCTGCGGTAAGTGGTAAAGTGGATACCCTTGAAGGTCTTAAGGAAAATGTGATTGTAGGACATAGAATACCAGCCGGTACTGGTATGCGCAGATACGAATCGATTATTGTTGGATCCAAGGAAGAATTGGAAGATATGACCCGCGATAAGCAGGAAGTAAATTACAACTAGTTAACTAAAGAATTATTTGGACTCCGCTCACATAACAAATTAGCCCGAGCGGAGCCGAATGGTCTTAAGATATAAACAAAATGGCAGATCAAAAAGATACAAAGAAGCCTCAAAAAGGTCAGATTAATATTGAGTTAGATGAGGCCGTAGCGCAAGGAATATACAGTAATTTGGCTATTATTAATCATTCTCAATCTGAGTTTGTTATAGACTACGTTGCTATAATGCCCGGTGTTCCTAAAAGTAAAGTGAAGTCAAGAATCATCTTGACACCCCAACATGCGAAGCGATTCTTAAAAGCATTAAATGAAAATGTGAATCGATTTGAAAATGCGCATGGTGAGATTAAAGACTACCAGCAACCAGCAATACCTATCAATTTCGGCCCAACTGGAGAAGCATAATAAAAAAAGCCCTGCAACTATTGCAGGGCTTTTTTTTATATATTCGATAGGTTTGTACAGATCATTACACCTATATTTCAGTTTTAGTTTAAAAGACATTCTTACGGTCGTTTCAATTAACGTACTAAGATTCTTTGGTTTTCTCAAATTCACTTACAGAATGTAGTTTCACATTAGGGTATTTTGACTGTGTCATTTGTAAGGTAAACGAGGAATCTGCAAAAAAGACTAATTGCCCTCTTTTATCTTTTGCTAAGAACTTCGCTTTTACCCTTTTAAAATCAATAAACTCTGTGCTTTTAGGATCCATTGGCTCCACCCAACAAGCTTTAAACACATTTATGTTCTCGTATCTGCAAGTCGCGCCATACTCGTGCTCTAAGCGATATTGAATCACCTCAAATTGAAGGGCGCCAACAGTTCCTATTGCTTTCCTTCCGTTAAGCTCTAGCGTAAAAAGTTGGGCTACACCCTCGTCCATTAATTGGTCAATTCCTTTTTCGAGCTGCTTGCTTTTTAAGGGGTCGGCATTGTTTATATACTTAAAATGCTCGGGGGAGAAGCTAGGTACCCCGCGATAATTCATAACTTCCCCTTGGGTTAGTGTGTCCCCAATCTTAAAGTTTCCGGTATCGTGGAGACCAACAATATCACCGGGATACGAAATGTCAACAATTTGCTTTTTTTCTGCGAAGAAAGCATTAGGGCTAGAAAACTTTAAACGCTTGTTATGACGCACATGCAAATACGCCGTATTTCTTTTAAAGGTACCTGCAACAATCTTTACGAATGCCAAACGATCCCTATGCTTGGGGTCCATATTCGCATGAATTTTGAAAACAAAACCAGAGAAATCATCTTCGTTAGGTAGCACCAATCTTGTATCACTTTCTTTAGGACGGGGAGTCGGTGCTATTTCTATAAAGCAATCCAAAAGTTCTCTAACTCCAAAATTATTTAGAGCAGAGCCAAAAAACACAGGTTGTAATGTGCCATTAAGATATTCGTCCTGATTAAAATCAGGGTATACTTCATGTACTAATTCGAGTTCTTCTCTTAGCGTTATTGAAGCTGAATCCCCAATCAAATTTTCTAATTGAGTGCTGTCAAGATGCTCTATTTCAATGGTTTCTTCAATGTTTTTTCTACTATCGCCACTAAATAAGTTTACGTTTTTCTCCCAAACATTGTAAATCCCTTTAAAATCATAACCCATTCCGATAGGAAAACTAAGGGGAGTTACTTTTAGGCTGAGTTTCTGTTCAATTTCATCTAGAAGTTCAAAAGCATCTTTCCCCTCACGATCTAACTTATTGATAAAAACAATCATGGGAATATTTCGCATTCTACAAACTTCCACAAGTTTAACTGTTTGTTCCTCGACCCCTTTAGCAACATCAATGACTACAATAACGCTATCTACTGCTGTTAAGGTTCGAAAGGTGTCTTCTGCAAAATCTTTGTGGCCTGGCGTATCGAGTATGTTTATTTTAATTCCCTTATAGTCAAAGGCTAATACTGAAGTCGCTACAGAGATACCTCTTTGTCTTTCGATTTCCATAAAATCACTTGTAGCGCCCTTCTTAATCTTGTTGCTTTTTACGGCACCTGCCTCTTGAATTGCACCGCCAAAAAGCAATAATTTCTCAGTTAAAGTTGTTTTTCCGGCATCCGGATGTGATATAATTCCGAAAGTTCTGCGTCTGTCTATTTCGTTTTGTAACGACATATAATACATAATTAACAGGCAAATATACGGCTAGTTTGTGGAATTTGAGCTGTCATTTTTGTTCTAAAATATATAAAAAAGTAGGTAAAAACGTACATTATTCAAGTGTTATTTACAACACTAATTGATTTTTAATCGTATATATTTGCTCTTTATCGATTATATTAAACAAAATGTAGTGTAAAATAGTGCTAGTTTGAGTAAAAAATTGATTTATATAGGAATTTAGTAAGATTATTAATTGATTTTTATACGAATCAATTAAGGCTATTATTCGCATCAAAACTCATAACGATAAGTAATTATTATAGTTGTATAGTCCTACATTCTTAATTGCTCTTAAATCTAACATAAAGTATGGCCTACCCCGTACTACGTAGTTATTTTTCCTACATTTTTATGATCAGAAATGGAGAAATTAGAGTTGTTTGTCGATTTAAATAACACTTGAGCTAATTAATAAAAATTGTAGGACTTAGAAAGCTTTTCCTACGTATATTTACATGCTAAGGACAAGTAATGTTCTTTAGTGTACCTACATACGCACAAATTAAAAATAAGAAAATAAACGGGATATGTATAAAATTATTTTATCATCTGCGAATAAAAGATTCAGAAACCTATGTACTGCTTTTATAGTTGTCTTTTCATCAACATTAGTTTTTGGAATAGGATTAGAAACTGAATCTACATATAATTTTGGATTGTTTTACCCGCATACAGAGACAGATTCACAAAATTCTGATGATGCTATAGTTTATGGCCCAATAACCGCAGAAGAAGCTGGGTACGTATATGAAGAGGAAACTATTGTTTCTGCCGCAGCTATAGAAAATTTTCCATCAGGTACACTGGTTGTTGCAATGGATAATACGCTACAGCAGTTTAACGGAGATTTTAATGAATATGCCTACGGCTTAATCGTTCATTTGTTACACGCAGAAATACCGGTAAAATGGGCAATAAAGACAGGAAAATCGAAGGATGGTATTGATTTTACTGCGAATTCAAGACAACTAAAGCCTACAGCAGGAGCTGGGTCAAACCTAGATTATAAATCTGGACCTTTTATAATAAGTCCAGGGTATGAAACTGAGGCGATACAAATTATTGATGCTTACAATAATTCAACAGCTAATGGTAAAGAAGTAAAGGTTTATGAATTGCAAAGTGTTACTGACATAGAGATAAAAACTACATTATACCATAAGCCGAAGGTTGCCGTGTTAAATAATGGTGGGGATAAGAAACAACAAATCCACATCAACGTTCTAACGGGAGCTGGTTTGGTTCTTGGAACTCATTATGTGACAGATTTAGAGGCGTCAGATCTAACTAGTGGAGTCTGTATTACCCTTGCGACGGAGCCACATGCAGACGATGTACAAACGAATGATGTAGATGGCGTAAGATCATTTCTACAATCGGGAGGAAATTTTTTCGCCCAGTGTGCAGCAATACGTCGTTATGAAGGAGATGGAACGAATTCAAGATTAATTACGAATTCAGGTTTGGATGGTGAAGATGGAGGGTCTGGGACTATCTCGTTTGAAAATCCATCTGATTTTATAATTCAAATTGAAGGAGGTATTGATGACCAGGGTGGGAGTATTCAAAGTTTTGAAATTGAAAATGGAAATACACAGGCAGGTTCAGACACCAAAAAATATGGTTACTTCTCCAACAATTACAACAAATTATATGGAGGAAAAATAGCGAATGTTACGACATCTCAGGGTGGATCTGTATTTTATTTGGGGGGGCATCAATATAAAAAAGATGAGAGCTTGGAGAAAACAAATGGAAGAAGAGTCTTGTTGAACGCTATGCTCATTCCACCTACAAGACCGTCGAGTTGTGGTTTGGTAATACCCAACCCAAGCATAGCCCTTATTAAGACTGCCGATGTCACATTAGATGCAACAGATGGTTGTTACGATGTAGCATTAGGGGGAACAATCGCTTATACCTTTACAGTAACCAATACTGGAGATGTAACCCTTACAGATATTGATGTAACAGATTCAGGGGTAGTAATGTCAGGAGGTACTATTAGTTTGGCACCAGGTGCTAGTGATTCTACGAACTTCACTGCGACTTACACGGTTACTCAAGCAGATCTTGATGCTGGAACTTTCAGCAACCAAGCCACTGCAACTGGGACACCACCCATAGGAGCTGATGTTACAGATTTATCAGATGACGATAGTATATTAGAGAATGACCCAACGGTAACACCACTATGTCAAGACCCATCGATAGCCCTTATTAAGACTGCCGATGTCACATTAGATCCAACAGATGGTTGTTACGATGTAGCATTAGGAGGAACAATAGCTTATAACTTCACAGTAACCAATACTGGAGATGTAACCCTTACAGATATTGATGTAACGGATTCAGGGGTAGTAATGTCAGGAGGTACTATTAGTTTGGCACCAGGTGCTAGTGATTCTACGAACTTCACTGCGACTTACACGGTTACTCAAGCAGATCTTGATGCTGGAACTTTCAGCAACCAGGCCACTGCAACTGGGACACCACCCATAGGAGCTGATGTAACAGATTTATCGGATGACGATAGTATATTAGAGAATGAGCCAACGGTTGTTCCACTTTGTCAAGATCCATCGATAGCCCTTATTAAGACTGGTGTTTCTAATGGTGGTGCTTGCTCGGCAGATGGTGATACGATCGACTATACCTTTGTTGTTACAAATACAGGAAACGTTACATTGACAGGTGTTGTGGTAACAGATCCTTTGGTTGCAGTAGTAGGAGGTCCTATAGTATTGGCTCCTTCTCAAGTTGATTCAACGACATTTACGGCTACCTATTCTATTACCCAGGTTGATATTGATGCTGGAATGGTTGATAATATAGCTACAGTTACAGGATTAGATACTTCTTTAAATACTGTAACGGATGATTCGAATGCTGTTTCAACGGTATTGGCACAATGTCCTGAAATCGAGATCGTGAAGACTGGCGTTTCTAATGGTGGTGCTTGCTCGGCAGATGGTGATACGATCGACTATACCTTTGTTGTTACAAATACAGGAAACGTTACATTGACAGGTGTTGTGGTAACAGATCCTTTGGTTGCAGT
>CALKCP010000024.1 GCA_938083445.1 uncultured Ulvibacter sp.
TAAAAAATTGCGGATACTCTTTTTTTATATTCTCAAGGGTCATTCTCTCTTGTGAATAGTTTTCTATGTCTCTGTTTTTACTGTCAATAACAATCGTTACCGGTCCATCATTCACAAGAGCAACATCCATCATGGCCCCAAAAACTCCCGTTTGTACTTTCTTTCCTAATTCAGTTTCCATTTTATTAATAAAAGCCTCGTACAATGGAACCGCAACCTCTGGACGCGCAGCTTTAATGAAAGAGGGTCTATTTCCTTTTTTTACACTAGCATGTAGTGTAAACTGACTCACAACAATAATGTCGCCGTGAACATCTAGGATGGAGTTATTCATAGCATCGTTCTGATCTTCAAAAACTCTGAGTTTTGCAATCTTAGCGCAAAGCCAATCAATATCTTCCTGAGAATCTTCCGATGCTATCCCCAAAAGAATTAAAAAACCACCTCCTATTTTGGAAACAATTTCTCCAGCAACTTCTACAGAAGCTTCTTTTACTCTTTGGATAACGACTCTCATATTTCTTTTTTACTTCCTTTCAAACTTAAAGAACAAGCCTAAAAATTATTCATTGGTGTATATGTCTTTGCGATAATGCTCTTCTTCACCTTCGATAATCTGCAGGTAACTTCTATAGCGCGAAGAAGCTATTTCTTCTTCAGCTACAGCCTCTTTCACAGCGCAATGTGGCTCTTCTATGTGCAGGCAATTATTAAACTTACAGTACTCCTTTAGTTTAAAAAACTCTGGGAAATAGCCTCCTAGCTCCTCTTTATCGACTTCGACTATTCCAAACCCTTTGATCCCTGGGGTATCGATAATTTGAGCTCCAAAAGAAAGATCATACATTTCAGCGAAGGTCGTGGTATGCTGCCCCTGCATGTGCTGATTCGAAATTTGTGTGGTTTTTAAGTTCAGATTCGATTCTATGGTATTTACAAGTGTCGATTTCCCAACGCCACTATGGCCTGAAAACATTGAAACCTTAGACCTCATCATCTCTTTTACCTTATCTACATTCTTTCCCGTACTTGCAGAAATACCTAAGCACTCATAACCTATTGTGCGATATAGCGCCGCGAGTAGCTTCACCTCTAGAAGCTCGTCCTCGTTATAGGTGTCTATCTTATTGAAAAGGAGAACGGCCCTAATTTCGTAGGCTTCCGCAGTCACTAAAAAACGATCTATGAAGGATGTAAAAGTTGGCGGATTATTAAGCGTAATAAGCAAAAAAGCAACGTCAATATTCGCCGCAATAATATGTGTCTGCTTCGAAAGGTTTACAGATTTTCGAATAATATAGTTATCTCTTTCTCCAATTTTCGTGATAATTCCAATCGTTTCATCCCCCTTGGTTTCAATATCAAATTGCACGTGATCTCCTACTGAAACGGGACTGGTACTCTTAATTCCTTTGATGCGAAATTTCCCTTTAATCCGACACTCATAAAAGGTGCCGTTTTCGGCTTTCACTGTATACCAACTCCCAGTAGATTTATAGACAACACCATTGTTCATATCGCAAAGTTGCAAAACTTTTTAGTTCCCAAGAATCTTTTTTTGATGATTAATTGACTCCAAGTGTATTGCTTTGTAAAGATGCAACATAAATTCTTCACTAAGGTTGTTATCCTCGCCCTGTAAAATCATTTTACCTAAAATCTCAGTCCATCTTTTGTTTTGCAGAATAGCCACATTGTTTTTCTTTTTAAGCAATCCAATGTCTTCAGCAGTTTTCATTCGATTCCCAATCATTTCGACTAACTTAGTGTCGATCATGTCGATTTGGGTTCTAAGCGTGTTTAACGCATTTGTATAGTTCACCGTAGTGTCTTCCTCTTTACGAATTCGTAAATCTGCGGTTATTTGATTCAAAGTTTGAGGTGTAATTTGCTGACTGGCATCACTCCACGCATTGTCTGGATCAAAATGTGTTTCAATCATTAAACCATCGTAGTTAAGGTCTAAAGCCGTTTGACATAGATCAAAAATAAGATCTCTTCGCCCTGCAATATGCGAAGGGTCCAGAATAAGAGGCAAGTCGGGAAAACGACTTTGTAAGTCAATAGGAATTTGCCACTCAGGATTGTTTCGATACTTTGTTTTCTCATAGGTTGAGAAACCACGATGTATTACCCCCAAATTATTGACATTGGCAGTATATAATCGTTCCACAGCTCCAAGCCAAAGCGACAAGTCTTGATTTACAGGATTCTTAACTAAAACCGTTTTATCAGTTCCTTTAAGAGCCTCTGCAATTTCCTGGACAATAAATGGCGACACTGTTGTACGAGCACCAATCCACAAAATATCAACATCGTGCTGCAAAGCTAAGTCTACGTGATTCGCATTGGCCACCTCCGTTGTGGTTAACAAACCGGTTTCCTCCTTTGCTTTTTGCAACCATTTTAGTCCGGGCGCTCCAACGCCTTCAAACATGCCTGGGCGTGTACGGGGTTTCCAAATACCCGCGCGCAAGACCGTCGTATCGGTATCTTTTAATTGATGTGCAATTTTAAGTACTTGTTCTTCGGTTTCAGCACTGCAAGGACCAGCAATTACTAACGGATGATCTAGGCCAAATGTATCCAACCAGGACCTAAGATTTTTAGTGTTTTCCATTTATTAAAATATTTGTTAATTGACTTGGTACATTTTTAATATTATACGTGTAGACGCCAAGAATTTTTAATTCGGTTACTGCCTTTTTCAAAACATCAATCACTTGTAAAAAAAGTGCATGGTCTTCAAACATAACATCAACAAAGAAAGCATACTGCCATGGTCTTCCAACAATAGGCAACGATTGAATCTTTGTTAAATTAATATTGAAAGTCGTGAATAATTGCAGTGTATTGGCAAGGCTTCCCGGGTCATGCGACAATTCGAATTTTAAAGTTGCCTTATTTGAATTTTCTTTAGGCTCGATTTCATTTTTTCCAATGAGAACAAATCGTGTTTGATTTTCTTTCATTGTCTGTATATTACTGTCAAGAATTTCAAGTCCAAATTTTTCTGCAACCTGTTTTCCTGCAATAGCGGCAACCCCTTTTAAATTACCCTCTTTTATTTTTTTTGCTTCGGACGCAGTATCCTTTCCTTCAATTATTTTTAGTTGAGGTGGTAGTTTCCGAAGATAATCTTTACACTGAAGCAATGCAACAGGATGCGAATGCACCTCTTCAATATCATAAATTGTTTCTCCCTTGAGAGCCATGATATACATTTGAATGTTTAAAAAAACTTCATCGTAAATAAACAATCCGCTGGCATCTATCAAATTGTAGTTTGGCAAAATAGATCCTGCAATTGTGTTCTCTATGGCTAAAACCCCAAAATCTGCTTCCGAATCTTCAATACACTTGGTTACTTTCTCGAAGCTATCGCACATAATCAACTCAACATCGACTTCCGGAAATAATTTTCGTGTCGCCATATCGTGAAACGAACTTTCAATTCCTTGAATTGCAATTTTCATAGGACCCCTTTTTAAAATTAAACAATAAAAAAAGTCTCAGATTTTATCCGAGACTTTTAAATAATTAATATGTTGAATTAATTACATAGAATTCTCGGTTTTTTCCATAAAATAGAAAAACCAAAAATTAAAATATGTATTTAATGTATTCATGCTTATTTTGTAAAGGGCTAAAGTAACTAAAACTTTAAAATAACAAAATATATTTTGGTGTTTTTTAATCCGTAACTTTACAACCATAAAGAATTATGTCAATAAACGTTATCAATATCACGAAGGAGTACGGAAATCAAAAGGCACTTGACGCTGTATCGTTTAATATAGACAAAGGAGAAGTTGTTGGGTTTTTAGGGCCTAATGGCGCAGGAAAATCGACTATGATGAAGATTCTCACCACCTATATTAAGGCCACCGATGGGACGGCAATTGTAAACGATTATGCTGTTTCAAAAGAGGTATTGAACGTTCAAAAAAGTATTGGCTACCTGCCAGAACACAATCCACTCTATATCGAAATGTATGTTAGAGAGTACCTCGAGTTTAACGCGGAAATTTATAAAATACCGAAGGCAGAGGTTGAAAAAATAATAGATAAAACGGGGCTCTCATCGGAGGCAAATAAAAAAATAGGTGCGCTTTCAAAAGGGTTTCGACAACGGGTTGGATTAGCGAGCGCGCTGCTTCATGATCCGGAAGTTTTAATACTAGATGAACCAACGACTGGATTAGATCCAAACCAATTAATTGAGATTAGAGCCTTAATTAAAAACCTGGGACAGTCGAAAACGGTTTTACTTTCAACGCATATCATGCAAGAAGTTGAGGCTATTTGCGACCGAGTGATCATTATTAATAAAGGGAAAATCGTATTGGATAAAAAGCTGATCGATTTAAAAAAGAATGCTCGGCAAATTGTCGCCGTTGAATTTGACTCTAGCGTTGAAGAAATTGCACTGATGCAGATAGAAAATGTGGAGAAAGTAGAAAACACTTCAGGGTTTGTCTATCAGGTATCTTTTAATTCAGAAAAAGATATGAGAAGTAGGGTATTCGATTTTGCTCATGACAACGGCCTGAAAATACTTCAGCTGCAAGAAAAAAACACAACACTAGAAAAATTATTCATTGAATTGACTTCAGAAAAATAGCCGTGCTATTCAAAACAAACGGAGACAAAATTCGTCCCAGCATCTGCTAATCTTGAAAAATTAATTGACCGGTAAAAAACTGCTGTACGTCTACAATTGGCGGCTCATTAAGGGAGATAACGTCTCCGGTGCCATAAATTTCCCCCTCTATTTTATGTTGTGGATTCACGATCATTTTATTCGCACTACGCTGTACAAGTTCCAATTCACCTATCTCCAGGCCTGCGCCTTCAAAGCGAGGTATTTCATCAGTGAACTTTATTTCAGCCTTCGTTGCTGTCCCAGATACGTAAAACACGCTTTGTCCGTTTGCACTCACTTTAAAGCTTTCACAAACTATGTCAAGGTAAAAATCACCTCCTTTTCGAACATTTTCAATCCCTCCCTCTGTATTACTCACTAACTTCAATTCGGGGAAATTTAAAACACCATCGCTCCTTATATCATAGGTCGAACTATTTCGAAGCTCATTTATGTTCGGCGCTGTTACATAAGCCTTTGTTATCCCATAATCTCTCACTACATTACAGGTATTTCCATCTCTAATAATGAGTGTTTCTCCTTCAACAGCCACATAGACATCGCTCAACAAATTCTCACCGGTTTCTACCACAACTTCTTGAAAAGGCCCTTGTTTAACAAACAATGAGACCTCACCCTCAATCTGGATTTTTGTGAAATCTGACACAGAAAAAGCAGTTTCTACTATAGGACCAGATGCCTGAAAACAACCACTCAACGTATCGGAGTTACAGGCACTGAAAATAATTAAAACCAGTATGTAATAGCTTCTTTTTATCATATTAAATACGTATTCCAATTCCAAATTCTACGGCCTCCACCTTTGCGCCGTGCGATTTTAATGTTACCGAGCCAACGAGGTTTTTATAAAAATAATAATTCAGCCCCGCTCTTATGTATACCCTGCTTTCAAATGAAGAAGGGTAATAGGCGTAATACCCCAATTGGCCGAGGACCCCTAATTTGTTCAAGTGCAGTACATGACCTACAAAAACACCAACTCGGGTAGTATCTGCATCTCCATCCTCACCAAAACTTGGAAAGGCCACTGCCACATATTCGATTTGCTTTTTAAGAAATTTAGCAAAAAACACCTCTGTCCCAAATTGAAGACTACTTAAATAACTGATTCTTTTATCTATAAAGGTAGATGCTATCAAAAATGGATGTTGCCCAAGCCCTATAAAATCACTTTCATTGACACCCCCTCGCAACATTAAATTAAACTTAATTGGCTCAGAGTAGGCCTCAAAGGAGCTCTTTTTGAACAAGGCAGGTGATTCTTTTTGATCCAATTCATAGTGCATACCAATGTTAAAGGCCATCGTGTTTGTACTGGAATTTGGCGCCCTTACGTTGGCATTTGAATAATGAATGAGCGTAAGCCCTGCCTGTAATCCGAAACCTTTAAAAATATTTTGTTTGTTGTAATTAATCAAAAAGTAGGTCGAATTCAGAATATCACTCCCGTAGGCATTATTTTTAAAATTGGTTTCTAAGTCGAATGGATTGGTACTGTATGAAATCCCACTCCCAACCCGAAATAATAAATTTCTTTTAAAGAAGTAAAAATTATAATGCCCGTGTAGTCCGTAATTTTCACCTAAAATACTGTTGTGCGGATTATGGTATAAGAAAGAAAAACCCCAATCTGGGTAATTATAGGCTTGTTGCCAGCGCTTATCCCCAAAAGTTTTTCGATTGTAACTAAGAAGCAAGCCTTCGGGATGCCCTTTAACCAAATGCGCAATATCTTTATTATGCCTTAGGATTGTTCCGTAAAAATAATTCAGACCTAAAAAAGAAGAAGTTTCTTTCCCTTGACTGAATAATGAAATAGAGAAAAAAAGAAGAAGAATTGTTACTTTACCCATCATTGACACAAATAAAGAGAATCTTTTGTTTACTAAAAAGCCAAGGTCGATAAATCAACATTTCCACCTGAAATAATTATCCCTATTTTCTTCCCTCGGAAGCGATTCTTTTCCTTTAACAGCGCGGCAAAAGGCACAGCGCTAGAAGGCTCAACAACAATCTTTAAACGCTCCCAAAGTAATTTCATGGCAGCTATTATCTCATGCTCTTCCACCCTAATTATTTCGCTGACATACTTTTTAATAATAGGGAAATTCTTGTCCCCTAAATTGGTTCTAAGTCCATCAGCAATAGTAATGGCTGTGTCGTTCGTTTCTATAGTGCCACTAAGCATGGAGCGATAGGCATCATCGGCTTGCATTGGCTCTCCCCCGATTGTTTGGCAATTGTCTCCAAAGTAATGAGCGGCCATCGCTGTTCCAGCTATAAGACCTCCCCCGCCAACGGGTGTAAAAATAAACGCTAAGTCTGGCACTTCTTCTAGAAATTCCATTGCGGCGGTTCCTTGACCTAAAATAACGTTTGTATTATTTGACGGATGAAGAAATGTACCTCCAGTGGTGTTTACGATTCTATTCGCCTCCTCCTCTCTGGCTTTTAATGTAGGCTTAGACTCGGTAATAATGCCATCATAACCTTCAACTGCATTCTTTTTAACTAATGTCGCATTTGAGGGCATAACGATGTGCGCTTTCACATCTAGATTCTTAGAAGCCAATGAAAGAGCCTGCGCAAAATTTCCTGATGAATGTGTGACCACCCCTTTTTTTCTTTCCTCTGTATCTAATTGCAATATGGCATTCACGGCGCCCCTCATTTTAAAGGCCCCCATTTTCTGAAAATTCTCACATTTAAAGTATATCTCTGCTCCTGAAAGTTCATCAATCAAGCGCGATGTAATAACTGGTGTATTATGAACATAGGACCGTACCCGTTCTCTTGCATCTTGCACTTCTTTTCGACTTGGAATCATACTGTTTTATTAAAATCTACAAATAATCAACTACAATTGTTTCAATGTTATTAGGTTGATCGGGTTTAAGAATACTGTCTTAAATATTCTTTATAATTTCAGCCCTATTTTTTCACCGTTCAATACTATTTGATAGCTAACAGCCACGCAACCTGCTAACGTAAGGGATACAGAACAATATTTTTCAAAACTAAGAGCGGCTGCACGTTGGGCCTTGGCCTCTTCAATAGCGCCGTCAAGATAGATCGTTACATGAATGGATTCAAAGGGTTTTGCTGCTGGCCCATCAGTCCTAATACCGTCTACCTCAATTTTATACGCCTTTATCTCCTGACGTTGCTTTTTAAGAACGTAAATAATGTCAATTGCATTGCAACTACCAACAGCCATAAGTACCAATTCCATTGGACTAGCACCTTTTGCTATATCGTCGGTTTTATTATCTATTAAAACAGACACCTCATTGGCTCCTTTTGCTTCAAAAAGGTAGTCGTCATTCAATCTATTTAGTATCACTTTCATATTGTCTGGTTTTCTATTTTTTGACAATATGAGACAATTCTTGGTATTAACAGTAATAATTGAATCATTAAAAGCGGCTCAATTTCGAAATATTTCTACGATTGCACTACCTAAATAACAGCATCTGAAGACTTTGTTTTTATTTAATTTATTTTTTCACTTAATCTCAAAATATCTCCAAACACTCCTCTGGCTGTCACCGCTGCTCCAGCACCAGCTCCTTGAATCACAATAGGATGCTCTCCATAACTTTCGGTATAGATTTCAAAAATGGAGTCACTTCCCTTTAACTGCCCTAAAGAACTATTTCTATTTACCGTTGTTAAATTCACTGTTAACTTAGCACCATCAGATTTGGACAGGTCTCCATTTAAATCACCAACATATCGCAGCACCTGATTTTCTGAAAGGTTTTTTCTTCTAATATGATACGAGACATTAAGTGCCTCTAGTTGTAATAGAAAATCTTTTCCTGAGATATTACGCAGTTGTTTTGGGATAAGGTTTTGAACCGAAACATCTTCAATTTCGTTATTTAAATCAAGCTCTCGAGCTAATATTAGTAATTTTTTCGCAACATCATTCCCACTTAAATCAATTCGAGGGTCGGGTTCGGTATAGCCCCTGTTTATCGCTTCCCTGAGCACGTCACTAAACTCTTTATTCCCTTCAGAGAATTCATTGAAAATATAACTTAAAGATCCAGAAAACACGCCCTTAATCCGAGTGATATTCTCACCAGACAAGTGCAACAACTTTATAGTATCAATGAGAGGTAATCCAGCACCCACATTGGTTTCGTATAAATATTCTTTCTTATAAAATGCCAAGGTCTCTCGTAAATTCTGATACGATTCTAAAGCCAGTGTATTTCCAATCTTATTCGATGAGATTAAATGAAATCCATTGGCAACCAACAGAGGATATTCAGCTACTAAATCACTGCTAGATGTGTTGTCTATAGCAATCAAATTCTCTAGATTGTTCTTCTTTGTAAAATCAATAACCTCACGAATCGTATAGGTCTCTCCTTTTTCAGCTTTTAACTCTTTCCAATTCGCATGCATCCCATCACGTTCCAATAGTATACGTGTTGAGTTGGCTATCCCAAAAATAGTCACATCAAGATCGCGCTTCCTAGAAATCTCCTCTTGAGAGCTGATAATTTGATCAATTAAACACGATCCAACAGTACCGTGGCCAAAAACAACTAGATTGATTTTCTTTTTTTTTATCTTCTCTAAATCGATTCGATCTATAGGGGGTACTTTGGTTTGAGTATTCATACGTTTAGTTTGTAATTTGTAGCTGAAAAATATCTTTTAGCATTTCCGAGAGTTGATCAAACTCAATTAAAAAGCCGTCGTGTCCATGTATTGAATTAATTTCTGAAAATGATATATTACTTTTAAATTCACTTAATGCTAGATAACTTTTATTAATTTCTTCGTTTAAATAAAATTGATCACTATCGATCCCAATTAAATGAATTGCTCCCTTTATGTTCTTTGCGCTGTCAATGAAGTTATTAGTACCGTCGGTAACATTCGTCGTCGTTAATAAGTGGTTCATTAATTTGTAGGCCTTTAAATGAAATCTTTTTTGAAGTTTCTCACCATGATTCTGAAGCCAATTCTCGACATCATAGGTCACAGAACCCACCTGTTTAGTTCTCTCGAACTTGGCAGTAAGTGATTGAGGAGTGCGATAAAAAGTCATTGCATGCATCCTGGCGTCTTCCAATGGTTGGGAGGAATTTTCTAACAACTGTTTTTGTATTCGACATTGCGCCAAGACCCAATCTGTGGCTTTCCAATCTGTGGCGATAGGTATAACGTTCTGAATCAACTCGGGTTGTAAGACGGCCATTTGCCATGTAACACTGCCTCCTAAAGAACCTCCTATGACCGCGAATAATGAATGTATCTTAAGCAATTCGAGACCCTTTAGGAAAAGATTTGCAATATCAAAAACTGTAAAATCTTCATAATTGTCTAGTAAGAATCCATCATATCCATTTCCCGGAATATTAAAGGCTACTATCGAATATTGCAGGGTATCAATGCATTTATCATCACCGACCAGATCCTTCCACCAGCCATGCTCGCCAACTACAGAGCTATTTCCTGTTAACGCATGATTTACTAAAACAATTGGCGCGCTGCCAAGCGGGCATCCAAAAGTTTCATAACTCAAAGGAATGGTTTGGTAAATACTGGAATTATGTGTTTTAAACGGTTCTATTTGTAAGCGATTCAGCATAGGTCATTTAAAGCTCTAAAACGATGGCCAACCCTTGAGTCGAACCATCGCTAATTAATTTGTAATTGAAATGTTATACCAGGGTTTTTTTCGAAACGAAGGAAAACGCCTGCTTTAAATCGGCTGTCAAATCTGAAAAATCCTCAATTCCAACGGAAAGCCTGATTAAGTCTTTGGTTACTCCAGTAGTCTCCTGATCTGCATCACTTAACTGCTGATGGGTGGTACTTGCCGGGTGGATAATTAGCGATTTTGTATCGCCAATATTTGCTAGAAGTGAAAATAGCTTGGTATTATCAGCAAAAATTTTTGCGTCTTCAAAACCACCGTGTAAACCGAATGTTACAATCCCACTTTGACCTTCAGGTAAATATTTTTTTGCCAATTCAAAATAAGGACTTGTCTCTAACCCTGGATAGTTTACCCAGCTTACTTCTTCTTGATTTTGAAGCCAAGTAGCTATTTTCAAGGCATTCTCACTATGTTTTTTGATTCGAATCTCAAGAGTTTCCAAACCTTGTATAATTTGAAACGCATTGAACGGACTTAAAGCAGCTCCAAAATCTCGTAGGCCTTCAATACGCACTTTTGCAATAAATGCCGCTGCCTCAAGTGCTTCAGAATATATCAAACCATGATACCCAGCTGAGGGCTCGGTAAACTCAGGAAACTTTCCGTTTGTCCAATCAAAATTTCCAGCGTCAATAATGACACCTCCTAGTGCGGTTCCGTTTCCGTTAATATATTTGGTTAAGGAGTGAATCACAATATTAGCCCCGTGTGCTATTGGATTTAACAAATAGGGTGTTGCAACCGTGTTATCGACAATTAGTGGAATTTTGTTTGCCGAGGCTTGCCTCGCGATACTTTCAATATCAAGTACATCTAATTTTGGGTTGCCCAAAGACTCAACGAAAACAACACGTGTATTTTCCCTAACTGCATCCGAAAAGCTATCCGTTTCATTTGGGTCAACAAAAGTTGTTGTAATTCCCAATCGAGGAAGGGTCACGCTCAGTAAATTGAAGGTACCTCCATACAAGCTGTTTGAAGCGACCACATGATCTCCTGCACGCAATAAAGTGAGCAAAGTAGTTGCAATTGCCGATGTTCCTGAAGCAGTAACTACTGCCGCAATGCCACCTTCCAAGGCAGCGAGCCTCTTTTCTAAAATGTCATTTGTAGGGTTGTTAATCCGGGTGTAGATAAATCCAGGTTCAGACAAATTGAATAAATTTGCGGCGTGATCACTATCATTAAATACGTAACTAGTGGATTGATAAATTGGAACAGCTCGTGTGGCTCCGTTTGTAGTTACATCGTGTCCTGCGTGCAACGCATTGGTTGCGAATTTTTGTGTACTCATTTTTCTAGGTTTTTGAGTTAATACATAATTAAAGTAAAAAGTCAAAATGCACCTTTTGGGCGCACTTCTATAGAAAAATGTTATTAAGAATGAGTGGACAATTTTAAAAATTGTCGTTTCGTTATCTATCAGTAATTTTCTGTAAAACAGAAAATGGTTGTAGAATTTAGCACCTTCTTTCAAGTGAAAGGGTTGCTAAGGCTTCATAGGGTCTAATCCCTCCGCCTTTCTTGATAACATTTCAATAAAGTTTTGAACTTTGTGAGCGTAAATATTCAGTCATAAAAAGTTAAGAACCAAATATATTTCAATAAATATTCAATATTTATTTTTTTACCTTGGAGTTTTTAACCAAAAATTTATCTCTAACTATCTGACCTACTGGCTTATTAACTATTTTACTCTCCAGCCAAGAAATAATATCCAAATAAAGAAACGCGCGGCCTTCAAATGGATGATTTTCATATTCTTTCAATTTTGAATGTAATTTTTTAAACGCTTTGATAATATCATGCGGGTAAATATCTTGGAGTCCCTTGATAAATTTTATCATCTCTTTTTGAACCTCGTGCAGTTCATTCATTTTTAACAAGAAATGATAGGTGCTTTTTATAAGCGACTGAAGGTTATAATCTTGACCTGCCTCATAATGCGCTACTAGATTTAAAACTCTTGAAAAACACAAGAGGTCCTCTCGCATTGAAAGCGACTTGTTTGTAATTATTTTTTGCAGATAGGCGATACACGCTTCATTTTGACCTGCACCAAAATGCATACAGGCAAATTTATAGTAAAAGGACATGATATGGTGTTCATCAATGCGACTTTGGTACTCTTTAAATTTTGTCTCAATAGTTGGAATCAATAGCAACCCCTCATCAAAGCTTCCTTCCATAAAACATAAATTAATTCGATTGGTACTCAGGTACAAGAAAGAAAGAGCGTGCACATTTTCATCTTTAGGGAAGGAATCTTTCTGAATAATGACTTCAAACTTCTCAAAATGTTCTTTGAATTTATCACTGTTTCTAATTAGAAAAAGAGATTCTAGGAGGTAATTATTCCCTTTGAGATAAAACACAGGGTTGAGGTTTATCATGCTTGGGTGCTGATTAAAGAGATTCACCCATTTTAATGAGTATTTATAACAATTCAGAAAATCCTGAAGTAAAAAACTATACCATAAATACGCTTTAAACAACCATAGCTTTTCTCTAAAGCCCATTTCTTCCATGCGGTAATCTGGAAGGTGGTCGTTAAAATAAGTAGAAACCTTATTGCTCTCTTCGGCGCTTCGAACATAGCCTGTCTTCAAAAATATTCCATATAGCTGAAGCGATAAATTAGATAATTTACTGGCGATTACATTCGCAGCACTTAGTTCGGTCGCCTGCACTGTTAACTCATCCGCCCTCCCCCGTATACTTCTTGTTATGTATTGAGATTCTATGATCTTCTCCAATTCAACGATTTCAAAGGCAAGGTTCTTCTCTTCATTCTGAATAGCAATCTCCTTCGATTTATCTAAAAGTTTAAGACTCTGTTTGTACAGTCCTTTGTGATATAAAATGGAAGCAAAGTCAAGCTGTTCCCGTATTTGAGATCGTATATTTTGATGAGAAGGATTTAACTTAAGACTTACTAGTATTTGACGATACAAATGCGCTTTAATATTAGCAAGTTGACTCTTTTTTACGACACCAAATTTTAAAATTTGAACTTCGTCATAGACTTTAAGTTTATCTAAAATTGTAAATAAATTTAAAAATTTAGAGTCCGTATTTACACCCAAACGACCCACATATAATTTAAACTGCCGCTTTTCAGACTTAGTGAGCGATTTTATGAGTAAAAATAAATTATCTTTTTGATCCTTAGTCATAATGTAATTTTCTTTATCAAAACCCTGACTTCCAATTTATTGAACAAATTTTTGAGTCGTTAAACATCGTAATTACCAAAACAAAGGTACGCGCTAATAAGATTCCAAATTATACATTCGTAATTCAATTAGAAAATATTATTTGATAAATGTTGAGTACTGAAGTCAAAATTTTTGATACGACCCTTAGAGATGGAGAACAAGTTCCTGGTTGTAAACTAAACACTGAACAAAAGTTAATTATTGCTGAAAAACTAGAGGAACTTGGCGTCGATGTGATTGAAGCCGGATTTCCAGTTTCAAGTCCCGGCGACTTCAGGTCGGTTGAAGAAATTTCCAAAATGATTAAAAACACCACTGTTTGCGGTCTTACACGCGCAGTGAAAAATGACATTAAAGTTGCTGCAGAGGCACTGAAATTTGCTAAGCACCCCAGAATACATACAGGAATTGGAACTTCTGATTCTCACATTAAATATAAATTTAATTTAACAAGGGATCAAATTATCGATCGTGCATTTGAGGCCGTAAGCTACGCCAAGTCTTTTGTTGAGGATGTCGAGTTTTACGCTGAAGACGCAGGAAGAACAGAGAACTTCTATTTAGCACGAGTCTGCGAAGTCGCAATAAAGGCAGGAGCTACGGTGCTCAACATCCCGGATACAACTGGATACTGCTTACCGAGCGAATACGGAGCAAAAATAAAATACCTCTATGAAAATGTAAAAGGTATTGAAAAAGCGATTTTATCCTGTCATTGTCATAATGATTTGGGGCTCGCTACTGCAAATTCTATAGAAGGTCTTATCAATGGAGCTCGGCAAATTGAATGTACCATTAACGGCATTGGTGAGCGCGCTGGAAATACGGCCTTAGAGGAAGTTGTGATGATCCTAAAGCAGCACCCTCATCTAAACCTTGACACGAATATTAAAACTAAAAACTTATATGGAGTGAGTCAATTGGTGTCTGAACATATGGGCATCTACACCCAACCTAATAAAGCCATCGTTGGCGCTAATGCATTCTCGCACAGCTCTGGAATTCATCAAGATGGTGTAATTAAACAAAGAGAAACCTACGAAATAATTGATCCTAAAGATGTTGGGGCATCAGCATCAAATATTGTACTCACGGCAAGAAGCGGAAGAGCAGCATTGGCATATAGAGCAAAAAATGTTGGCTATGAATTGACGAAACTGCAACTTGATGTCGTGTACCTAAACTTCCTGAGTTTCGCAGACCGGAAAAAAGAGATTAAAGACAGTGATATTCACCAAATTATTGAAACGAGCCGTGTGTACCAAGAAATTATTTCAGCCTAAATGAAGAAGACATTATTTGACAAGGTTTGGGATGCACATGTAGTCGATTCGATTGAGAATGGCCCACAAGTCTTATATATAGACAACCACTTAATACACGAGGTGACAAGCCCACAGGCATTTAAAGAACTTGAAGATCGTGGAATTCCAATTCTACGTCCGGAACAAATAGTGGCAACAGCAGATCATAACATTCCAACCACAAATCAACATGAACCTATTAAAGATAGGTTGTCTAGGAAGCAGCTTGATGAGTTAACGTCGAACTGCCATAAAAACGGCATTACCCTCTACGAACTTGGTCATAAAAACAATGGAATCGTTCACGTAATAGCGCCCGAATTAGGAATCACACAACCAGGGAAGACGATTGTTTGTGGAGATAGCCATACATCAACCCACGGTGCATTTGGAGCGATTGCGTTTGGAATTGGAACAAGTCAAGTCGCACAAGTTTTTGCAAGTCAGTGCCTACTGCTTTCAAAACCTAAGAGCTTGCGAGTTACTGTAAATGGCACTCTTAAAAAAGGGGTACTTCCAAAAGATGTCATACTTTATATCATCGCGAAACTAGGTACAAATGCAGGTACTGGTTATTTCTGTGAATATGCTGGTGATGTTTTTAAAAACATGTCCATGGAAGGCAGAATGACGGTATGTAACATGAGTATTGAGATGGGTGCAAGAGGTGGAATGATCGCGCCAGACGACATTACATTTGACTATGTGAAAGGCCGAGAATTTGCTCCAACTGGAGATGAATTTGATAAAAAAGTGGCTATTTGGAAAACACTTCCTTCAGATAGAGGCGCTACATTTAACCAAGAATATCACTTTGAAGCGGCCGATATTGAGCCCATGATTACCTACGGTACCAATCCTGGTATGGGGATAAAAATTACAGGAAAAATACCTGAAAATATTACGGATGACTCTGCAAAAAAGTCTTTAGCATACATGGGGTTCGAACAGGGAGAATCTCTTATCAACAAGCCAATCAATTTTGTTTTTATTGGTAGTTGTACAAATTCAAGAATAGAAGATTTCAGGATTGCTGCCGGATTTATAAAAGGAAAGAAAAAAGCGAAAAATGTAACAGCCTGGCTTGTTCCTGGTAGTAAAAAAGTAGAATCTCAAATCATCAGCGAAGGCTTAAAAGATATTTTTGATGAAGCTGGATTTGAATTACGACAGCCTGGATGCTCCGCTTGCTTGGCAATGAATGACGATAAAATACCACAAGGCGAGTATTGTGTTTCTACATCGAATCGAAATTTTGAAGGCCGTCAAGGTCAAGGCTCAAGAACCATTTTATCGAGTCCTCTAGTGGCTGCAGCTACTGCTATCGAAGGGAAAATAATTGATATAACCAAACACCTCAGCTAGATGAAAAAGTTTACCACCCTCCAATCTTCTGCTGTTTTATTAGTGAATGAGAATATAGACACAGATCAAATTATTCCCGCACGTTTCTTAAAAGCCACCGATAGAGAAGGTTTTGGAATGAATTTATTTAGGGATTGGAAGTTTCATAAAAATGGAGAGATCAACGAAGAATTCGCACTTAACGACCCAAGTTATTCAGGCAGCATCTTGGTGGCTGGAAACAATTTTGGCTGTGGTTCAAGTCGAGAACATGCTGCTTGGGCCTTATCCGATTATGGCTTTAAAGTGATCGTTTCGAGTTTCTTTGCAGATATTTTTAAGGGCAATGCTCTAAATAACGGATTACTGCCTGTTCAGGTTTCAGAGGTATTTCTGAAAACACTCTTTCAGAAAATAAAAGATAATCCGAAAACAGAAATTGAAATTCATTTGATCAATCAAAACATTTCTATCAAGGGAACAGCGCTGTCTGAAAATTTTGAAATTGATCCTTATAAAAAAACCTGTTTAGTCAATGGCTATGATGATATAGACTTTTTGGTTGCTAGTATAAATAAAATAGAAGCCTTCGAAACGAAACACCAATACTAAAATGAAATTAAATATTACAGTTTTACCAGGGGACGGAATTGGTCCAGAAGTTACCGAGCAAGCGATAAAGGTTTTAGAGGCTATCGCTGCCGAATTTGATCATAAACTTCGCTTCAACTATGGTTTAATGGGAGCTGAGGCGATTGACGCTACTGGTGTCCCCCTGCCAAAGGAAACACTCAGTTTATGTAAATCAAGCGATGCAATCCTATTTGGTGCGATAGGTACTCCAAAATACGATAACGATCCGTCGGCAAAAGTGAGGCCCGAGCAAGGGTTACTGGAATTGCGTAAATCATTGGGCCTATTCGCTAATATTCGACCTGTAGTAGCCTATGAATATTTACTTGATAAATCACCCTTAAAACGCGATAATATTCAGGGAACCGACATCAGTATATACCGAGAACTTACCGGAGGTATCTACTTTGGGGAAAAGAAACTAAGTGAAGATGGCAATACTGCTTCAGACCTATGTGAGTATTCGAGAAAGGAAATTGAGCGCATTGCACATCTGGCTTTCAAGGCTGCTCAAACACGCAAGAAGAAAGTTACTTTGGTAGACAAAGCCAACGTTTTAGAGAGCTCAAGATTATGGAGAAAAGTAGTTACAGAGTTAGGTGAAAAATACGAAGATGTAGCACTTGAATTTCTTTTTGTTGATAATGCTGCGATGCAGCTAATACTAAACCCAAAACAGTTTGATGTAATCCTAACCGAAAACATGTTTGGTGATATAATATCAGACGAAGCCAGTGTTATTGGCGGTTCAATTGGCTTATTAGCCTCAGCTTCTATAGGAAATAAATACGCCTTATTTGAACCTATACATGGCTCCTACCCACAGGCGAAGAATAAAAATATTGCAAACCCCATTGCTTCTATATTATCTGCAGCGATGCTACTGGATCATTTTGGTCTCACTACGGAGGCAAATTTAATTAGAAAAGCAGTTGAAAAATCTCTTGAACTTGGAATCACGACTCCAGATTTAAATTCTTCTAACATTGAAGTAACAACGTCGAATGTAGGAGATTTTATCGAAGATTTTATAGCGAATCCTGAAGATAGTAATATGAACTTTAACAATATTCATATGGGACAGTCGACAATAATTTAGCCAGTTTTATTTTTTTTAGCGGAGAAGTGGTCCTGATTTATTAGGGCCGCTTTTTTTTAAAACACTCCTGAAATCAATCATGGCAAGAACAGCATTTCCATCGTTTTGATTTTAAATAAATTATACAAAAAGGTATCTTTTTAACCACATTTACCATATTCGTAATCTAAGGCTTAAAATATGTAAATGATTTATTATCATATTGTTTGGTTTACAATATTCAAATAATTTTTACATACAAAAACCAAACTTTGACTACAAAATATAGTCTGTACTAATAAAATTTGATGCCTTGCTATCAAGTATTTCATTTAAAATAGCATTGTTATAGTCATTATCTTTTGAAGCAACAAATGTTCTAATTGAGAAGGATCGAATCGCATCATGAACGCTTAAAGTAGCAACAGCCGAATCTTTTCTACCTGTAAAAGGATAGGCATCGGGACCACGCTGACAAGAGCTATTTAAATTAACGCGACAAACGAGATTTACCAAGGTATCAATTAAAGAAGCCAATGTCTTTACATCTTTTCCAAAAACGCTTACCTGTTGTCCGTAATTGGACTCAGCCATATCATTCAAAGGTTCTTCAATATCTTTAAAAGAGATAATTGGAACTACAGGTCCGAATTGTTCTTCCTGAAAAACTCTCATATCTTTATTTACAGGATACAGTACGGCAGGAAAAATATAATTATGAGAAGACTCCCCTCCTTTTCCATTCAAAATTTTCGCGCCTTTTTCCAAAGCATCATCTATCAAATCCTTTATATATCCGGGTTTTCCAACTTCAGGAAGCGGTGTCAACTTTACACCATCTTCCCAGGGGTTGCCAAATTTAAGAGCATCAACTCTTGCTGAAAACCGCGTATTAAATTCGTCAACAATTGTTTCATGCACATACAAAACCTTTAAGGCAGTACATCGCTGCCCATTAAAAGACAAGGTTCCTGCGATACACTCATCAATAGCTAAATCCAAATCGGCATCTGGTAAAATGATGGCTGGATTTTTAGCTTCCAATCCTAAAACCAATCGCAATCTGTTTTGTCTTGGATGTACATTTTGAAGAGCATTTGCCGATGCGCTGTGACCAATTAAGGCTAACACATTTACTTTACCACTCTCCATAATTGGAGTTGCAACCGTTCTGCCTCGACCATAAATAATATTAACTGCGCCCTTTGGAAAACTACTTTGAAAAGCTTCCAACAAAGGTGAAATTAACAAAACCCCATGTTTAGCTGGTTTAAAAATTACCGTATTCCCCATAATCAATGCAGGTATCAATAAGGCAAAAGTCTCATTGAGCGGATAATTATAGGGCCCTAAGCAAAGAACAACACCCAGGGGCCCGCGTCTTATATGCGCATATACACCTTCCTGCTTTTCGAATTTCGCGTTGCGTCTGTCAAGTTGTTTATACTCTTCAATTGTATCATAGATGTAATCTACGGTTCTATCAAATTCCTTTTCAGAATCGGGCAGGTTTTTTCCTATCTCCCACATCAATAGTTTTACTATTTCCGCCCGTTTGGTTTTCATTTGTGTCACAAAATTTTCCATACAAGCAATTCTATCGACAACTTTCATAGTAGGCCATTGACCTTGCCCCTTATTGTATGCGTCACAAGCAGAATCCAAGGCTTCCAAGGCTTCAACTTTACCTAACTGCGGAATTTTCCCTAATAAGGTTGGTTTGTAATCCTCTGTTGAAGAAATTGTTGAATAGACTTCTGCCGTTTCACCTTTCCAAGATTTCAATTCTCCTGAAACAAGATAGGTGGTTTGATCAATTAAAGATGTTATTCTGAAGGCTTCAGGTATATGCATAAGTATTGAATTTATTAATGAAGTTTAATTAAACCAAAAATTGAAATAAGTCCGGTTTGTTGTTGAGATAGTCACCATAAAAATTATGAAGTTTCATTTTAGTGATTAGTGGATCCAAATCGTTAATTGATTTCAGTTCTACACCTACTACAGCAACATCATTATCACGATTCGCCTTTTTAGTGTACTCAAAATGAGTAATATCATCATTTGGACCCAGTATTTCAACAACAAACTCTCTAAGAGCTCCAGCTCTTTGAGGAAATTTAACGATAAAATAATGTTTTAAGTTTGCATGGATTAGGGCGCGCTCCTTAATCTCGGGCGTTCGTGTAATATCATTATTACTTCCACTTAAAACACAGACAACATTCTTGCCTTTAATCTCTTCAGCATAAAAATCTAGGGCAGCAATACTCATTGCTCCAGCGGGCTCAACAACAATTGCCTCTTTATTATAAAGTTCTAAAATGGTTTGGCATATTTTACCTTCGGGAACGGTAATCATCGCGTCCAAATTCTCTTTGCAAATGGCAAAGTTGATATCTCCAACTTTTCTTACTGCCGCACCATCTACAAAATTTTCGATGTGTTTTAATTCCGTATTGATCTTATTTCTTATTGATGTTGACATAGAAGGTGCTCCCTCCGGTTCAACACCAATAACTTTGGTATGAGACGAAACATTCTTAAATAAAGTAGATATACCCGAAGCCAATCCACCACCACCAACAGGAACAAAAAGGAAATCTATTGGCCCATTCGTCTGGTTTAATATTTCAAGGCCCATTGTAGCCTGTCCTTCAATGACCTTCTCATCATTGAACGGGTGAATAAAAGTCTTGCTCAATCGCTCGCATTCAATTTTAGCGGCGCCATATGCATCATCAAAGGTGTCACCTACCAAGACAATATCTACAGCGTCTTCACCAAACATTTTAACCTGCTCTATCTTCTGATTAGGCGTTGGTGCAGGCATGTAAATAGTTCCTTTTATATTTAATAATTTGCACGATAAAGCCACCCCTTGCGCATGATTTCCTGCACTGGCACAAACAATTCCATTTTCAATTTCTAAAGCAGAGAGGGAAGACATTTTGTTATATGCCCCTCTTATCTTGTACGAACGAACAACCTGTAAATCTTCACGTTTAAAAGAAATATTACTTTTGAAATCTTTCGAAAACCTTGTATTCCGAGTTAAAGGGGTTACAGATGCAACTCCTTTTAAGTTTACAGCTGCAGCTTCAATAGCTTTAAGCGTTGGAAAATACGTGAGGGTTGGGTGCATACTTTTTAGGATGAAACTGTTTCAGGTGTTACAGCTGTTTTTATTGTCTTCATTGCAGTCATAGCATTACGTAAACGCCTACCAACACCTTCAATTTCATGACTTCGAATAGCCTCGTTGATCTCAATTAAATCAACATTATCCACCGAGTTCGATTTTGAAAAAGGCGCACCAATGATATTCGTTTCTACCGATTTCATAAAATCAACTAACAAAGGTTTGCAAGCATGGTCAAATAAATAACAACCGTATTCGGCTGTATCAGAAATCACACGATTCATTTCGTATAGTTTTTTTCTTGCAATGGTGTTTGCGATTAACGGAAGTTCATGCAACGATTCATAATAGGCCGAATCTTCAACAATTCCTGCACTTACCATGGTTTCAAATGCAAGTTCAACGCCCGATTTCACAAAGGCTACCAATAAGACACCATGATCAAAATACTCCTGCTCACTAATATGATCTGACGTAAGCGTTGTTTTCTCAAAAATTGTTTCACCAGTTTCGGCTCTCCATTGCAATAAATCTTTATCATTATTAGCCCAATCTGTCATCATCGTTTGAGAGAAATGTCCTGAAATAATGTCGTCCATGTGCTTCTCAAATAAAGGCTTCAAAATCACTTTCAGTTCTTCCGAAAGCTCAAAGGCTTTAATCTTCGCTGGATTAGACAACCGATCCATCATATTTGTAATGCCACCTTGCTTTAAAGCTTCAGTAATCGTTTCCCATCCAAACTGAATCAATTTTGCCGCGTAATTTGCATCAACTCCTTCGGCAACCATCTTATCAAAAGAAAGTATTGAACCCGTTTGTAAAACGCCACATAAAATTGTTTGCTCACCCATTAAGTCACTTTTCACCTCAGCGATAAACGACGACTCTAAAACTCCAGCACGATGCCCTCCAGTGGCCACGGCATATGCCTTCGCTTGAGACCAGCCTTTATTTTCAGGATCATTCTCGGGGTGCACAGCTATAAGTGTCGGAACACCGAATCCTCTTTTATATTCTTCTCTAACTTCTGTACCAGGGCATTTTGGCGCTACCATAATTACGGTTAGGTCTTCCCTAACCTTCATACCCTCTTCTACAATATTAAAGCCATGAGAATACGATAAAGTTGCTCCCTTTTTCATGAAAGGCATAACCGCATTTACAACCTGTGTATGCTGTTTGTCTGGCGTTAGGTTCAAAACCAAATCTGCAGTGGGTATAAGCTCCTCATAGGTTCCTACTTTAAAATCGTTTTGTGTGGCATTTTGATAAGAAACGCGCTTCTCCTTGATTGCTACTTCTCTTAACGTATATGACACATCCAAGCCTGAATCTCGCATATTTAATCCTTGGTTAAGGCCTTGTGCCCCACAACCAATAATTACGATTTTCTTTCCAAGCAATATGTTTACACCATCTTCAAATTCTGAAGCATTCATAAATCTACATTTTGCCAACTCTGCTAATTGTTTCCTCAGTGATAAAGTGTTAAAATAATTTGCCATTTTTATATTATTGTTTAATTGATGCTAATTTTTGTGATATTTCCATCGGTTCTTTAGTCACCGCTATTCTTCCTGAGCGCGTAAATTGCAAGATTCCAAAAGCGCTTAGTTCTCTATGTAATAATTCTATTTCGATACGTCTTCCAGACTTCTCCAAAACAAAGTATTCTTTGTTAACGGTTACAATCCTCGCGTTGCTTTCCTTTATGATATTCTGAATTTGACGTTCCTCAAATAATAAATCGGATTTGATTTTAAAAAGACAAGATTCTTGGTAAATTGTATCTTCATCTCTGTGGTAATAAGCTTTTATGACCTCCACCTGCTTTTCAATCTGACCAATTATTTTTTTTATTTGCTCCTCAGTCATTTCCACAACAATAGTAAAGCGTGAAACGCCTTCTATTTCCGAAAGTGATGAATTTAAACTTTCAATATTGAAATGTCTTCGTTGAAAAATTGCCGAAATACGATTTAGCAATCCGATGTTATTTTCAGTATACACTGAAACAGTATATGTATTTGTTTTTTTACTCATAATTACTTTCTTAGAATAAAGAGAAGAGACTACTTATTTATTCCCTTTTTCTATTTTCTGTTTTCCATTGCTTTTTTTCTTGCTTCTTTCAGCAACTTTTACTGAACATAGTCGGCGTAAGCGGTCTTTCTTCTTACTACCTACCCTTCAATAATCTAACTTAATCTCATATCGGATACCGACGCTCCTGTAGGTATCATTGGAAAAACGTTTCCTTGTTTTTCTACACATACCTCTAAAAAGTACGCACCGTCGCAGGCCATCATTTCGGCAACAGCGCCTTTTAGTTCTGATCGTTTCGTCACTTTTTGACCTTCTATATGATAGCCTTTTGCAATAGCCACGAAATTTGGGTTTATAAGCTCTGTGGAAGCATATCGTTTATCAAAAAACAGCTCTTGCCATTGGCGAACCATCCCCAAAAACTCATTATTTAAAACAACAATTTTAACCGGGACCTTTGTTTGAAAAATGGTGCCCAATTCCTGAATGGTCATCTGATAGCCCCCATCTCCAATAATAGCAATCACGTCGCGATCGGGTGCTGCCATTTTTGCTCCAATAGCAGCAGGTAGTGCAAAGCCCATAGTACCCAAACCACCAGACGTTATATTGCTTTTTGTTTTATTAAATTCGCTATATCGACAAGCAATCATCTGATGCTGTCCTACATCTGAAACAATGGCCGCGTCTCCTTTTGTTAGAAGATTAATTTCTTGTATCACTTCCCCCATCGTAAGTCCTTCCTTTGTAGGATAAAGATCTTTTTTTATCACTTTTTCATATTCAACAGCGTACAAATCCTTAAATTTTTGATGCCATTCGGTATGTGTATTTATATTTAAGTGAGGTAATAATAAGGCGAGACTTTGTTTAGCACTCCCCAGAACAGCAACATCTGCTTTCACATTCTTGTCAATTTCTGAAGGGTCAATTTCGAAATGAATTACTTTGGCTTGCTTGGCGTATTTTTTTAGATCCCCAGTAACCCGATCATCAAACCGCATTCCGATGGCAATCAGCAAATCGCATTCGTTGGTTAAAACATTGGGTGCGTAGTTTCCATGCATTCCAACCATTCCGACATTTAATGGATGCTTTGTAGCTAAGGCTGAAGCTCCTAAAATAGTCCATGCGGATGGGATTCCGGCTTTTTCTATCACCGCTTTAAATTCTTCTTCTGCCTCTCCTAGAATAACACCCTGCCCCCAAACCACAAGGGGTTTTTTTGCCGCATTTATAAGCTGGGCTGCTTGGCTAATAGCTGCTGCATCAACAGCGGGCTCCGGATTATAACTTCTAATTCCAGTACATTTTTTATACTCAAAATCAAATTTTTCTATTTGAGCGTCTTTCGTTATATCAATTAATACAGGACCTGGGCGACCGCTTTTTGCTATATAAAATGCCTTAGCAATTACTTCGGGGATTTCAGAAGCTTTGGTTATTTGATGGTTCCATTTTGTGACCGGTGTTGAAATCCCGACGATATCTGTTTCCTGAAAAGCATCACTTCCCAATAGATGAGAGGCCACTTGTCCTGTAATACATACCATTGGTGTCGAATCAATTTGAGCATCAGCGATCCCTGTAATTAAATTCGTGGCGCCAGGACCAGATGTGGCCATAGCAACACCTACCTTACCTGAAATACGCGCATATCCCTGGGCTGAATGTGTCGCCCCCTGCTCATGTCTAGTTAGTACATGATGGATTTTAGCTTCGTATTTATAAAGCTCGTCGTATACCGGCATTATGGCTCCCCCGGGATATCCGTAAAGCACATCAACGCCTTCAGCTAGCAAACATTTAACTATAGCTTCGGCACCCGAAATAACGGTTGCCGACACTATTGATTCCTGTTTCCTTTCAATTGTTTGTGTTTCTTTCATTATCTAAAGTTCTATTGACATGAATCTTTATTTCGGTGTACTAGAATTCGTCCGTTACGCATCCTTTAGATGCAGATGAGACCGTTCTCGCGTATTTATATAAAACACCACGTTCTACTTTCAGTTTTGGTGGTGACCAATTTTTTCTTCTTTCCTTGAGTTCCTCTTCGGCTACTTCAAGTGTAATCGAATTGCTTTCGGCGTCGATGGCAATGTAATCGCCGTCTTTAATTAGGGCTATTGTACCGCCTTCTTGTGCTTCTGGAGCAATGTGTCCTACTACAAAACCATGGGTTCCCCCAGAAAATCTCCCATCTGTAATTAAAGCCACGTCATTTCCAAGTCCAGCCCCAATGATCGCAGCCGTAGGTTTTAACATTTCTGGCATTCCTGGACCACCTTTCGGACCCTCGTAACGAATTACTACTACATCTCCTTTTTCCACTTTTCCATCACGAATTCCATCATTTGCTTTGTATTCACCTTCAAATACTTTTGCCTTTCCTCTAAAATTTAAGCCCTCCTTTCCAGTAATCTTTGCAACACTACCCTCCAAAGCCAGGTTTCCATAGAGCATTCGAAGATGCCCTGTAGCCTTAATGGGGTTTTCTATTGATTTTATGACGTCTTGCCCTTCCGTTAGATCGGCAACATCCAATAGATTCTCTGCGATTGTTTTTCCGGTAACAGTCAAACAATCTCCATGAAGCAATCCTTTTCGAAGTAAATATTTTAAAACGGCTGGTATACCACCAACAGCATGCACATCTTCCATTAGGTATTTACCGCTAGGTTTTAAATCTGCTAAGAAAGGCGTGTTATCACTTATATCTTGAAAATCTTTTAAGGTAAATTCAATATTGGCTGCTCTTGCAATTGCCAAGAAATGTAAAACTGCATTGGTAGATCCTCCAAGAATCGTCACTAATCGAATGGCATTCTCCAATGAGTTGCGTGTAATAATATCTGAAGGCTTAATATCTTTTTCAATCAACAGGCGAATGGCCTCACCTGCCTTTACCGACTCCTCTTTCTTTGCATCACTCAAAGCTGGGTTAGAGGCGTTAAACGGAAGCGCCATGCCTAAGGCTTCAATTGCAGAGGCCATCGTATTTGCCGTATACATACCACCACATGCGCCGGCTCCCGGACATGCCTTTTCTACGATACTTTGATAGTCAACTTCTGTCATAGTCCCGGCGACCTTAGACCCCCAAGCTTCAAAGGCAGAAACAATATCTAATTTTTTTCCATTGTGACATCCCGAATCAATAGTCCCTCCATAGACCAAAATCGATGGACGATTTAGGCGTATCATTGCCATTAAGGCTCCTGGCATATTTTTATCACAACCAACAACCGTAATTAAACCATCATAACTCATCGCCTGCACCACCGTTTCCATAGAATCGGCAATTAAATCGCGAGACGGCAGAGAATATCGCATCCCGGGAGTTCCCATAGAAATACCATCACTTACCCCGATGGTGTTAAAGACTAAACCGACAATTGATTGCGAATTAATCCCAACTTTAATATCTTGTGAAAGATCATTTAAATGCATGTTACAAGGATTTCCTTCATAACCAGTTGAAGCAATACCCACAAGTGGTTTTTTAAAATCATCATCTTTCAATCCAATAGCATGAAGCATAGCTTGTGCTGCAGGTTGAGTCGAATCTTGAGTGACTAATTTACTGTATTTATTTAAAGCCATTAATTAAAAATATCTACGAATATAATATATGTTTAGAATTCAATAAGTATGCCTAAAATTACACTCCTATACCCAACCTTAGTAAATGCCAATTAAAATACTGATAATCAACTACTTTGTTGTTATATTTTAAGACATTCAATTACTTAAAAAATGGAGCTTTGTTTTTTAGTAACTTTACATAAAAAAATTGAAAAATAGTGAGCGTTCATTTATTTTAAAAGTTCAAAAGGACCATCATGTTTTTTTTAAACAACATAAAACAGATGGTGTAGAAAAAAGAATTCAGTACCTCAAGAAATTAAAGAAATTACTTGACAAAAAAGAAGCAAGCATCATGGATGCATTGTTTTTAGATTTAAAAAAACCTGCTTTTGAATCTTATACTAGTGAGGTTTTGATGGTTCAAAAAGAATTATCACTGTTAATA
>CALKCP010000025.1 GCA_938083445.1 uncultured Ulvibacter sp.
AATGCAAAGCAGCCGCTTAGCTATCGATTTCAAAAATGGATTTTAGCGAATACCTTCTTGACTAGAAACATTCAAGTATTAGTGTATGGGGATTGGCCGGGACTATCAAAGAATATAAAACCCTTTTTTACTGCTACCTATCCTCAAAGCAAGGTTGAAAACATGAAGTCACGAAATTTTAATACACCTTTTCATTTTGTTTTTGTCGGGAGTCTTTCAACTGGAAAAAGACCTTTGTATGCGATTAAATTGTTAGCATTTCTTCTTCAAAAAGGTATTGACTGTAAGCTTGATCTATTTGGAGAAGGGGTTGAGAAATTTTCTTTGGAAGGCTATATTCGTTCAAATAATTTAACCGACAGGATTAGGCTTTATGGTAATCAAACAGCAGAGAGAGTAGAAACTGCTTATAAAAAGTCGCATTTTCTTATATTACCATCGAAGTCTGAAGGCTGGCCTAAAGTAGTGGCGGAAGCAATGTTCTGGGGTACTATACCAATAGTGCCAGAAATTTCCTGTGTTCCATGGATGCTAGGAGAGGGTCAGCGGGGAATTCTAATGGAAATGGATTTAGAACGGGATGCGAACGCCATAATTTCTTTACTTTCTTCGCAAGAGAGAATGCTGGATATGAGTAAAAAAGCAAAAATTTGGTCGCAAAACTACACTCTTGATGCTTTTGAAGCTGAAATGTGTAAATTAATAGACATTAATTAAGATAAAATCAGATAAGATTATATGTATTCAGAAGGAGTTTATTTTGAAAATGCAAGTAGACATATAGAGGATAGTCAATATAAGGTTGATTCAATAAAGAAGATATTGATTCCGTATTTGACCAACAATAGTATTGAATTAACCTCATATGCAGATGTTGGCTGTGGTTCCGGTGAAATAGTAAAATTGTTGGGTAAAGAATTAAAACTAAAAATTAAATCGCTAAAAGTTTTAAAAGGGTTTGATGTTTCACCGCATGTTGAAAAGTTAAGTGATGAGATCGTTAATTTTTCGTGTGAAGACTTCACGAAATCGACTGAAAATTTTGACTTGGTTACATTAAATGATGTTCTAGAACATATCCCAAGAACAGCTTCTTTTTTAAGTGAAGTTGGGAAAAGAGCAAAATTGATAGTGATGCATATTCCTTTGGAGGATTGCTTATCTGTGAATATGAGAAACCTTCAAAAAAGGAAAATTAAAGACCCTGGCCATTTAGTTTTTTTAAATATTAATTCGGCTCTCAATTTAATTACAACTTCTGGGTTAAATATATTGGATTATGAATATTCAAAAGGTGCAATTAAAGCCCCATCGAATAATAAAAGTATTTTACAAAAGATTACATATCCTGTTAAAGCTCTTTTATTGTTTTTAAATCCATATATATATTCTAAAATATTTGGAATAAGTGTCATTGTTATCGCCAAAGGAACTGACTAGAAAATGAAAGACGATTATAGAATACTTCAGATTATTGATTCCCTTCAAGTTGGAGGCTCAGAGCGCATGAGTGTCAATATCTTTAATTCACTTACGTCTCATAATATTAAAAACTGCTTGGTTGTATCTAGAAAATCAGGTCCTATTTATAACTTCATTAGTGAAAAGAAAAATGTTTTTTTTTTAAACAAAAAAGGAAGCTTCGATCTATTAGCGTTTATTAGGCTTTTCAATCTTATAAGGAGATATAAACCAACGGTAATACATGCGCACCAGACATCCATCTATTGGGTTTTTGTAATGAAATTGTTATTCAAAAGAGTGATTGTTATTTGGCATGACCATTGGGGCTTGAGTGATTTGCTGAAAAATTCGGATAGAAAAGTTGTCAAGTATTTTTCATTTTTAATAGATGGAGTTATTTGTGTAAATCACAAGATTAAAACATGGAATATGGAGAATTTGAAGGTAGATGGGGAATCTGTTGTATACATTCCTAATTTTCCATTAAGTGAAAATACCAATCGAAAAGAAGTCAGAGGAACTACTTTGCTGTGCATCGCTAATATTAGAGAGCAAAAAGACCATCCAAATTTACTGAATGCCTGCTTTTTATTGAAAGAGCAAAATGTTGATTTTAAATTATTATTAGCGGGTTCATTGGAAGATAGTAATTGGGTTAAAAAAATAAAAAAATTAATTTTTGAACTCAAACTTAATGATAGTGTAGTACTTCTTGGACCTGTAAACGATATTTCTGAAGTATTATCAAATGCTGATATTGGAATTCTAAGTTCAGTTAGTGAGGGGTTACCCGTATCTCTATTAGAATACGGCTTGGCGCAATTACCGGTAGTTTGCACCGATGTTGGTCAATGTAAAGAGGTGTTAGAAAATGGGAAAAATGGCTGGATAGTTCCAGTAAAATCTCCAATAGAACTGGCAGCTGCAATAAAAGAAGCTTTAGAAGATTCCAAAATTGCTGATAAAAAAGCTATGAGGTTGAAAAAATCTATTCTCGAGAATTACTCTTCTAAAGGGTTTATAAAAAGATATATTGAATTAGTAAATAGTCTTAATAAGTAAGTAATAAAATAGGCTGCAATAGGTATTCTAAATACATTTGATAGAAATATTCGTATGAACCTATTCAATCAAAACTATTAACTTTATATAAATCGGAAAGTTATTAAATCGCCCGCTAAAATAAAATACATACAACTAGTCGCACTGCACGCTGCATTGGGATTTGGGATTTTTATGTTACCAATCCTTTCGAAAATAATTTTTCCTATCGTACTTCTATTTTTCCTTTATTTGACACTGTCAAATAATAACAAGAACGATGAGGCCCTCATGGGCGCGGCATATATTATGGGCTTTGAAGTATTGTCGAGGATGACTAATGCTGCCTTTTCATATGAGTTTGCCAAATACATGGTGATTGTTTTTCTCACCATTGGAATGTTTTACAGAGGATTTCATCGAAAATCCTGGCCATACGTAGTGTTTATATTTTTATTAATTCCCGGAATTATATTTTCAGCCATTAATCTAAACTATGGCACCAATGTTGGAAATGCCATTGGATTTAATTTAAGCGGTCCGGTCTGTCTTGCCATAAGTGGACTCTATTGCTATGATCGGAAAATGACCTTAGAAAGACTACAGTCAATTTTGATTTGCATTCTTTTGCCCTTGGTTACAATGACGTCCTATCTCTACTTTTTTACTCCAGATTTGAGGGAATCGTTATCGGGAACAGGATCTAATTTTTCTGCTTCTGGAGGCTTTGGTCCAAATCAGGTGGCAACAATACTGGGCATAGGCATGTTTATTCTTTTCTCAAGACTCTTAACTATAAAGAATAAGGCTGTTAATTTGATTGACTTAGCCTTATTAGGGCTCATGAGTTATAGAGCTTTAGTTACTTTTTCCCGCGGTGGCGTCATTACGGCAGCAGTTTGTGCTTTCTTTTTTTTAGTTTTATATTTTCTGAGACTACCGCCAAAAGAGAAATCTCATCTTGTTCCAAAAATGGCGATCATAACAGGAATACTCATAGTAACTTGGCTTGTAACGTTGTTTTTTAGTTCGGGTTTAATAGGGAACAGATACTCCAATGAAGACGCGGCAGGAAGGTTGAAATCTGACATTACGACTGGACGCACAGAAATTATTGAAACTGAATTAAATGCTTTTTATGAAAACCCCATTACTGGAATAGGCGTAGGGAAAGGAAAGGAATATCGTGAAAAACAGACAGGTATTTCGGCAGCTACCCATAATGAAACGGGTAGAATGTTGGCAGAACACGGTATCTTCGGTTTATCTGGACTTCTGGTTTTACTGCTTACTCCGTTGCTATTAAGGCTAAAGAACAAAACTAATTTTTATTTCTATTCGTTTCTTGCTTTTTGGTTTTTAACCATAAATCATTCTTCCATGCGAATTGCAGCTCCCGCATTGGTTTATGGATTGTCCTTAATTAGTATAATAAACAATAGGGAGATAAAAAAGAAACATTAATTTTGAAAAAATCTGTCCTTTATATTGGTAACCAACTCGCTTCAAAAGGTGCTACGGCAACAACTATCGATACATTGAGTTTCTTGTTTGAAGGAGAGGGATATACAGTTTATACGGCATCTTCTATAAAAAATAAGCTGTTTCGCTTCGTAGACATGCTCTATGCTACACTAAAATATTCAAGAAAGGTTTCCGTGGTGATTATGGATACGTACAGCACACAAAACTTTTACTATGCAGTGGCTGTCTCTTGGCTGTGTCGGATTCTAAAAACCCCCTACATTCCAATTTTACATGGTGGCAATTTACCCAGCCGACTTGATAAAAGTCCCAGCTTGTCCAAAAAACTCTTTGGGAATGCAAAAACGAATGTTTCGCCTTCGAAGTACTTGATCGAAGCTTTCAAGGCAAGGGGATTTAATAATGTTCGTTATATTCCAAATTCGATTGAGATTGATGCCTACCCGTTTTTACTTCGGAAAGAAATATTTCCGAGACTGCTATGGGTTCGTTCTTTTGCAGAAATTTACAATCCGATGCTCGGTGTTGAGTTAATTAAGAAGCTCAAAGAACAAGGTGTGAAGGCGACATTGACAATGGTTGGTCCAGAGAAAGATGGCGCTTTGGAGGCATGTAAAAGAGAAACTAAAAAATACAATTTACCCATTACATTTACTGGTAAATTAGAAAAACACGAATGGATAGCACTTTCAACGTCCCATGATATTTTTATAAACACAAGTAATTTTGATAATACACCAGTGAGCCTCATTGAAGCTGCAGCTCTAGGTTTGCCAATCGTTAGCACAAATGTAGGAGGTATTCCTTTTTTGTTTGAGGATCGTGAGACTGCCCTACTAGTTCCGCCAAATAATGTTGATAAAATGACAAAGGCTGTGAATAAGTTTCTAATGAACTCATGCTTAGCGGTATCCATCACCAAAAAAGCCCGTGTAAGGATGGAGTTGTATGATTGGGCCAAGGTTAAAGGCATGTGGCTTTCTATATTAAGAGAATAATTGCCTACTTTTGTTTTGCAATTGAAATTTTATGGCGGAGCATTCTAGTATCCATTTCGATATTTCTGAACGAAAGATCCTCTTGCGTTTTCTGGATATTGCAAGCGTTCTTTCTCTTTTGTATTTTATGGATGCATTTTTCGATTTTGATTATTTCAAAATCAATCTAGAAAATTGGCAGTGGACCGCAGTACTAGCAGTCTATTTAAGTGTATTCGGCAGTGTTTTTGAATTATATGACCTTCAAAAAGCAAGTAAGTTTGAAAGTATTGTTCAGAACATTATCATTACTTGTTTTGTAATAGTATTGCTCTATTTACTAACGCCTTTTTTCACACCAACCCTTCCCGTAAATAGGTTGCAGATTGTCTACTTCTATCTTTCAATAAATGCAGCACTCTTTATTTGGAGATATGCCTATATTACTTTGATTTCTGCTACAAGATTTTTCAAACGAGTTATTTTAATTGGCAATGCATCTGATATAGATGAAATGGTAATGACGCTGCAAAAGTCTGACCCTAATTATAAAGTCGTTGGTTTCATAAATACGAGTTCGGTCGCATATATTTCGAAGAAATTTAAAGATTTAATAGAAGTTGAGGTAGCGAGTATTGAGAGCACTGTAACGCAGCATAGTATTTCTGAAATAGTAGTAGCAGCACCCGCTGCCGGTAAAATTACAGCTTCTTTGTACAATAAATTAATTTTACTTCTTGAAAAAGGGACTCCTATTCGTTCTTATACCGATGTATATGAATCAATTACCCATCGAATCCCTATTCAGCATGTAGACAAGGATTTCTACCTGCATTTTCCGTTTAGTCGAAGCAATCAAAATAAATTGTATTTATTTTGTAGAAGAATTTTAGATGTGTTATTCTCAATCCTCGGTTTGACCCTGGGATTCTTGCTATTCCCAATTATTCTTGTTGGAAATTTTTGGGCGAACAGAGGGCCTCTTTTTTATTCACATATTAGAGTTGGGATAAACGGCAAAGAATTTAGAATTTATAAACTCAGAAGTATGGTCAGGAATGCTGAAAAGGATGGCCCCCAGTATGCGGATGCGTTAGACACTCGAGTAACAAAATTTGGCCGTTTTCTTCGGAAATCTAGATTGGATGAGATTCCTCAATTTATAAATGTAATTAAGGGAGATATGAGCGTTATTGGTCCCAGGCCCGAACGCCCATTTTTTGTAAAAGAATATTCAAATGATTTACCGTTCTATGAAGTGCGTCATCTCATTAGGCCTGGCATTACAGGTTGGGCTCAAGTAAATGCACGTTATGGATCCTCAGAACAAGATTCTCTAGAAAAATTGCAATACGATCTCTTTTACATGAAACATCGAAGCCTCGCTTTGGATATAAATATTCTAATAAAAACCCTAAGTACTGTTATCTTCTATCGCGGACAGTAGTTTTCTTATTAGATACGTAAGGTGCTAGACTTTAGAGACTGGATTGCTTTGTATAGATTATGATTGCTTCTTCCCTAAGAAATACCATAAGTAGATATAGCGTATGCCTAGCGCTATTAATAATGGCAATAAGCCAGTTGCAAATACCTGAACACCAGTTGTCCAGTGAATGGCTACTAGGGCTAAGAGTATCATGAGGAAGAATACATATTTTTGCAACCAAGCTTTTGGGGACTTTTTAAAGATTTGTAAAAAGAAAAGAATTGAGAAAGGGAAGGCCCAAAGTAAATTGTAGTTGTTTACTGTTGAGGTATGATCGGTAGCGGCCCAAAGAAGCACGAATAATACGCCCGCCAATCCAGTACTAAGAAAAATTAATAGGTCGGTAATTCTACTTCGAGTGCCGTTTTTAAAGTCTTTATAGGTAATAAAGAGCAACAACATTCCAAGACATCCAAAAATAAAGTACGGACTTAAAAAGAAGTTGGTATTCGACTCTTGTTTTTCAGATTCAAAGAGTAGGTTGTATTTTTTTACGAGTGAAACCTCTTCATTGTTTCTACTTATTACAGCATTATTGGCACCTTGGAGCACGTATTCGGGCAGAAACTGGTATTCTATGGGCTTGGCCTTACGGTCCACTACCGCTCCAATTGCGACGTCCATTCCGAGGCTACCCCACGAATTAGCTTTTACGTTTTTCTGAATCAATTCTCGAAATGTATAGGCTTCTGTGATGTGGTCTTCTTTATACTCGAGTTTTTCTCCCAATAACCCTAGTAAGACATCTCGCATTTTTGTCGCGCAGTTATCATAAAAGAAATCATAGGTGTATTTTTTATTTTCAGGCTTCGCATTTGTCTGAAGATATTTGAACAAGGCTTTCTTTTCAGAATAATCCAGATTTAATATTTGCTCTTTAATCCATCGATTTTGCTTTTTGTAATAATTGAAAAAGGGATTAAAATTATTGGAACCTATTTCATACAGTAATTTTCCCTGTGCAAATTTTAAATAGAAATTTGGAGTATTGAAGTCGTAGCGACCGTAGTCATATATAATATCTATGTTGCTACTTTCATCTCTAATACGAAAGCCGTTATGCCCAAAGGAATCGTTTAAATTGGTACCAGGTCCCACGGTAATGATGCTAATTTCAGCATTTTCAGTTAATGGAATCCCTTGTCCGACTGCAATTGTAGTTATGAGCACTGCAATAAATAACAAGTAATTTTTAATCACGGAGTTTATAATTCTAGATTTAGAAAACAAAGTAACAAATATTCAGTTTAATGCGTGGTATGTTTATTCGATTAGCGAAAAACACTCCAGTCAAGTTTTATTGAAAATACATTCGAATATAGGGCGACACTTTGATCCCCAATATCGGTAAGCGCATAATCTACATAGATCCCTTTGTACTTGAAGCCAATTCCAATATTAGGCTGGAAATTAACAGAATTATTCCCTTCCAGTTGTCTAACATTTTGAAAATTACCCATGCCAGCGCGAACGAATATCATGTCGATATAACCAAATGCTAGGCCTAAAGCAGGCGTTATACTCGCTGTTGAAGAGGAAATAATATCATTTGTTTCGGCAAATCTAAAATTTAAATCGAGTTCTGTTTGCAATGTATAATCATAATCGTACACGAACTTTTTCGCAAAACCTAATTGAAGTTTAGGAATCGTAATCTCAGTGGTTTCAGGTAATTCTTGGTTTTGACCAGCTACGGCGCCCTGAATAGTTGCAAATTCATCTTCGTCGATAGACCAAGCGTTAAAGGTCGTTGTAATATCCCTTGCCATTAAACCAAAATGCCAATCTCCTTTACTCTTAAATTGAATACCAACGTCTAGTCCAAACCCCCAAGAAGAAGCGAATTTTCCAATTACCCTTCTAATTACCTTCGCATTAACGCCAACATTTAGTCCATCTAAGGGTAGTTTTTTGGCATATGAAAAAGTAAAGCCATAATCGGCTGTAGAAAAATTGCTGATGCGATTGTAATCAATATTTCCTTGATTATCGATGAGTTGCGTTGTATTTAGAATGTTATCTACGCCAAATCTAATAATTGAGAAGCCAACGGCCCCACCATTTTCTAACGGCATGGCAAAAGCAGCATAATCGTAAGATGCAATGTTAGCAAAATAGGAAGCGTGCATAAGGGAGAGCTCCTTATCTTCTAAATTGGCCAAGCCAGCAGGATTCCAGTAACCAGCGTTTACATCGGAGGTAGAGGCAACAACAGCATTTGCCATTCCAAAAGCGGCAGCATCTACTCCAATATTCATAAATTCATTAGAATACTTTCTAACGGTTTGCGAATGGGAAATAACTGAAACAAATAAAAAGGCAAATACAATGTTCTTCTTCAAGCTTGAAACTTTACGCAAATATCTTACTATTTTATAGAAATGTAAACAACAATTTTAGGTACATATTGTGTTTTCTTATCGCTAGACGCAAATACTTTGCTATTTTTACATAGAATTTATAAAGTCATTGAAAAAACTCCTTTCTTGACTTCGTTTTATTATGATAAAGCAGATACCTAATATTATTACTTCCCTTAACTTATTGTGCGGATGTGTGGCTGTACTATTTGCGGTGTCTGGTGATTTAATTTCAGCGTCCTTCTTTGTTTTCTTTGGAATTTTCTTAGATTTTTTTGACGGCCTTGCTGCACGCTTATTAAATGCACCTAGTGATGTGGGCTTGGAGTTTGATTCCTTGGCAGATATGATAACAAGTGGCGTGGCACCTGCTATTGTTATGGTACAGCTTCTAAACGAATCTTTTTTTGGTCAACCCTTTATTATTTCCGAAACCTTTTCTGTCGATGAATGGAACCTGGGCATGACCAATTACCTTCCATTGATGGGGCTAGTCATCGCCATTGCCTCGGGTTACAGACTCGCTAAATTTAACGTCGATACAAGACAGACCAGCAGCTTTATTGGACTGCCAACTCCTGCAAATGCCCTGCTAATTTTGAGTGTACCCCTAATTTTACATTTCCAATCTTCAGAATGGATTGAAGGAATAATACTAAACAAATGGTTTTTAATAGGATTAACTCTTGTAAGTAGTATGCTTTTAAATGCTGAATTGCCATTGTTCGGTTTGAAATTTAAAACATGGGATTTTAAAAGCAATGCAATGCGCTATTTGTTTTTGGTATGTTGCCTGGTACTTTTGGCAGTGCTTCAGTTTATAGCCATACCTCTAATAATCTTGACCTATATACTGCTTTCTTTATTCTGGAAAGATAAGAATACCAATTAATTGGTATAAGAACTAAAACTCCAATTTCTTTTTACGAAGCTCAAAGTTTTGACCCAAATATACTTTGCGAACCATCTCGTCTGCAGCTAACTCTTCAGGCTCTCCGTGCTTGAGAATACTACCTTCAAACATTAGATAGGTTCTGTCTGTGATAGCGAGTGTTTCCTGAACGTTATGATCTGTGATTAGTATTCCTATGTTTTTATCTTTCAACCTCGCTACAATTCTCTGTATGTCTTCAACAGCCACAGGGTCGACTCCTGCAAAGGGTTCATCCAATAAAATGAAATGGGGGTCGGTAGCCAAGGCACGTGCGATTTCAGTTCGTCTGCGTTCTCCACCACTTAATAAATCACCACGATTTTTACGGATATGTCCCAAACCAAATTCTTCTATAAGGGATTCCATTTTTTGGAGTTGCTCCTTCTTTGAAAGTTTCGTCAATTGCAAAACACTCAAAATATTATCCTCAACACTTAATTTTCGGAATACCGAAGCCTCCTGTGCCAAATATCCTATGCCATTTTGTGCGCGCTTATACATGGGGTAGTTCGTAATCTCAGTTCCTTCTAGATAAATACGCCCGCCGTTCGGTTTTATCAACCCCACAATCATATAAAAGGACGTGGTTTTACCGGCGCCATTCGGTCCTAGTAGTCCAACTATCTCTCCTTGATTTACTTCAACGGTAATGCCTTTAACGACTTCTCGTCCTTTGTAAGCTTTGACTAAACCTTCTGCTTTTAATTTCATTTAATTGGATTCAAGATAGCGAACTGTAAATGTAATAATTAATTCTTTGAGAGAACTTTAGGTTTTTTTTAAAGTTAAGAGGCCTTTTTTTAGTAATGAAATAGGGCAGTTATACTTAAAAAAACCAATTGTTACACCCATAGCTTCATCACTATTTTTTGGCTTCTGCTTTTTCTTTTCTATTTTGTTTCCGAATGACCCATTTCGATATATAGATGCTTAGCTCGTATAATATTAACACAGGTACTGAAACGATTACTTGACTTGCAATATCTGGTGGTGTAATGATCGCAGATAAAATAAGCACAATGACCAATGCAAATTTTCTATATTTCCGAAGAAATTCTGGGGTTACGATACCAACCTTCGTTAGGAAGTAAATAATGATAGGTAATTCAAAAATAATTCCGCTGGCAAGCACCGAGGCGCGCACCAAGCCAATATAACTGCTCAAGTCAAAGTCGTTGAATACTTGATCGCTTACACGATAACTACCCAAGAAGTTAATTGATAGTGGGGTCACTACGTAGTATCCAAATAACACACCAATAAAAAACAAGAGGGAGGCGATAAGAATAAAACCGCGACTCGTAGAGCGCTCGTTGTCATGTAAACCAGGACTAATAAATTTCCAAAATTCATATAAGACATATGGAAATGCGATGATAAACCCAGCCATTATGGAGGTCCAAATATGTGCCGAAAACTGCCCGGCCATGGTCCTACTTTGAATTCTGAACTGCTCTTCAGTAAAACAGAAACTGTCTTCTAAGCCAATATTGGTAGCAAGTCTGCACAGTAATTTATAGGTTGGAAAATCAGGATTTTTTGGTCCAAAAAGTAAAACATCAAAAATAAAGTCCTTAGCGAAAAATGCAGCTGCAGCGACAATAACTATTGCCAGAGTAGCTCTAATTAAATGCCAGCGAAGGTCTTCCAAATGATCTAGGAAAGACATTTCTTTTTCGATGGTTTTATTTTCCTCCCGTCTTGACATTAAATAATTCCTTCTTTGGTGAGATTGTGAATATGAACTACGCCGCTATATTTTCCGTTTTCTTCGGCCAAAATTTGGGTAATTCCATAGGTATCCATAATCTCAATGGCCTCCACGGCCATCGCCTCGTTACTAATTGTTTTTGGATTTTTTGACATAATGTCCCTTGCTGTAAGACCTTTAAATGAGTCGACTCTCGCAAGCATTCTCCGTAAATCACCATCCGTAATAATTCCAATTATTTTACCATCTTCTATTACCGCGGTTACCCCGAGTAGTTTTTCAGAAATTTCAATAATTACGTTTTTAATATTTGTATCTGGATGTACCTGTGGTCGTTCGTTTAAGGAAGTGAGGTTGCTTACGCGTAAGTATAATTTTTTACCCAACGACCCCCCCGGATGAAATTTAGCAAAATCTTTACTCGAAAACCCGCGTAAATCGAGAAGGCACATGGCAAGTGCATCACCTATTACCAGTTGAGCGGTTGTACTCGATGTTGGGGCGAGGTTATTTGGACACGCCTCTTTTTCAACATATGCGTTTAGAACAAAGTCGGCTTGTTGACCAAGAAACGAATCTTTAGAGGATGTAATCCCAATTAATTTATTGCCAATCGACTTAATAAGTGGGACCAAAACCTTTATTTCTGGAGTATTGCCACTTTTTGAAATGCAAATAACAGTATCGTTTTCTTGAATCGTGCCAAGATCACCGTGAATTGCATCCGCTGCGTGCATAAATAGTGACGGCGTACCCGTAGAGTTTAGCGTGGCTACAATTTTTGTTGCGATGTTTGCACTTTTTCCAATCCCAGTGATTATCACTCTTCCCTTAGAATTGTAGATGTAATACACTGCTTCAGCGAACTCCTCATCAACTAGAGTAGCAAGGTTCTGTATGGCTTTACTTTCGGTTTCAATCGTTTTTCTTGCAACTGAAATTATTTGAGAATATTTATTCAAAATTTGCGCTTTTCATTGTTTGTAACTGTTTCAGAATTTAGTATATTTAGGGTTGAACATAGCTACGTGTTCGCTCAACAATATTTACACATAATAGTAAGATGCAGTTTCATTGTAATGGTTGCAAAACTACAATTGTTAGTTTGTTAAAACAATTTATTTTAGTACACAGAATAAAAATAATAATAATTCAACTTAAGAGAGGTGAGTGATATAGATTTATATGCGGCGCTTAAATTACATTTTGGGTTTTCAAAGTTTAAAGGACTTCAAGAAGGTGTAATACAGTCAATACTTTCAGGACATAGCACTTTTGTCATTATGCCAACCGGTGGTGGAAAGTCATTATGTTATCAGCTGCCAGCTTTAATACAAGAGGGAACTGCAATTATTGTTTCCCCTTTAATTGCTTTGATGAAAAATCAAGTGGATGCTATTAGGGCTCTCTCTTCGGAAGATGGCGTTGCCCACGTACTCAACTCGTCTCTAAATAAAACCGAGGTTAAACAGGTAAAACACGATATTGAACAGGGCATTACGAAATTACTATATGTAGCGCCTGAGTCGCTTACTAAGGAGGAATACGTTGATTTTTTATTAGAACAAAAAATCTCTTTAGTCGCTATTGATGAGGCACATTGCATTAGTGAATGGGGCCATGACTTTAGGCCGGAATATCGAAACTTAAAAGCTATAATTAAGCGCATTGGAGATAATATTCCCATTATTGGACTTACAGCTACAGCGACGCCTAAGGTACAAGAAGATATATTGAAGAATTTGGGGATTCAGGATGCCAATACTTTTAAGGCTTCGTTTAATCGCCCAAATCTTTATTATGAAATTCGTCCTAAGACAAAAAATGTTGACAGTGATGTTATTCGATTTGTAAAACAACATGAAGGTAAGAGCGGGATTATTTACTGTTTGAGCCGAAAGCGAGTTGAAGAACTAGCTCAAATATTACAAGTAAATGGTGTAAAAGCGGTTCCTTACCATGCGGGGCTGGATGCGAAAACACGTGTAAAACATCAAGACATGTTCTTAATGGAAGATACAGATGTTGTAGTTGCTACCATAGCTTTTGGTATGGGTATCGATAAACCAGATGTTCGTTTTGTTATTCATAATGACATACCAAAGAGTATTGAAAGTTATTATCAAGAAACAGGTCGCGCTGGACGTGATGGCGGGGAAGGAATTTGCTTGGCCTATTACTCCTACAAGGATATTGAGAAGTTAGAGAAGTTTATGAGCGGAAAACCGGTGGCTGAGCAAGAAATAGGTCATGCGCTTTTGCAAGAAGTCGTTGCTTTTGCTGAAACATCTATCTCTCGGCGTAAATTTATTCTACACTATTTTGGAGAAGAATTTGACAACGATACCGGAGATGGCGGTGATTTGGATGATAATATGCGGCATCCAAAGAAGAAGATTGAAGCACAAAAGGAGGTGTTGAAATTATTGACAGTCGTTACTAAAACGAATGAACAATATAAGTCAAAGGAAGTGGTAAATGTTCTGATAGGTTCTGTGAATGCTATGATCAAATCGCATCGAACCGATACGCAAGATTTCTTCGGCTTGGGGGCAGGTCATGACGCGGCTTATTGGATGGCCTTATTGAGACAGCTTTTGGTAGCGGGTTACCTTAGAAAAGATATTGAAACCTATGGCATTGTTAAGATTACGGAAGCTGGTAAAGCGTATCTAAAGAAGCCCCTATCCTTTCTGATGACAGAGGATCATTCGTTCAAAGAGGCGAATGATGACACTATTATTGTTGCACAAAAAGGCAGCGGTTCTGCAGATGAAAAATTGTTTAAACTGCTAAAATCAGAACGTAAAAGAGTCGCCGATAAATTGAATTTGCCGCCGTTTGTAATTTTTCAGGACCCATCATTGGAAGACATGGCTTTAAAATATCCTATCAACATTGATGAATTGTCAAATGTGCATGGGGTAGGAGATGGCAAGGCAAAAAAGTATGGTACCCCCTTTATAGAACTTATTCAAAGGTATGTAGATGAAAATGATGTGATGCGACCAGATGATTTTATTGTGAAATCAACTGGAAGCAATAGTTCTTTAAAACTATATATCATCCAAAATGTAGATCGAAAACTACCTTTGACCGATATTGCGGCATCTAAAGGTCTAGAAATGCCCGATTTTATTAAAGAAATGGAGGCTGTCGTTTATAGTGGTACAAAATTAAATATAAGTTATTGGATTGATGATTTACTTGATGAAGAGCAGCAAGCGGACATTCATGAATATTTTTTAGAAGCTGAAACTGATAGCATTGAAGCAGCTATGGAAGAGTTTGATGGTGATTACGATTTAGAGGAGCTCAGATTATATCGCATCAAATTTATCAATGAAGTCGCTAATTAATTATTGAATCCCGCGAATCTATTGAGTCTACCCCAATTAAAAATTCAAGTGAAACATGTCTTATTTTTTCAGTATCAATCCGTACCTTTGCCGACTTAAATCACCAGGCTAAAACAGTTGGTGCTAATCTCTTAAAGAATAAAAAAATGCAAGACGGTATTTACGCAAAAATAACTACTGAAAAAGGAGAGATATTAGGTCAATTGACTTACAAGCAAACTCCAGGAACTGTTGGAAACTTTGTAGCTTTAGCAGAAGGTACTCTTGAGAATGATGCAAAACCACAGGGAACACCTTATTATGATGGATTAACTTTTCACAGAGTAATTCCAGATTTTATGGTACAAGGAGGAGATCCTGATGGAACGGGATCTGGTGGACCAGGTTATAAATTCGATGATGAGTTTCATCCAGAATTAACACATGATAAACCGGGTGTTTTCTCTATGGCCAATGCAGGTCCGGGAACCAATGGAAGTCAGTTTTTTATAACACATATCGCTACCGACTGGTTGAATAATAAGCACACCGTGTTTGGTAATGTAATTGAAGGACAAGATGTGGTTGATAGCATTGCGCAAGGAGATACCATGCAAATCGAAATTGTGAGAGTAGGTGAAGAAGCAAAAAACTGGAATGCAGTTGAAGTCTTTAGACAGTTTACAGGATCTAGAGCAGCGCGTGAAGAGGCAGCTAAAAAATCTCAAGAATCTGCCATGGCCGAACTCACTGAAGGTTTTGATAAAACGGATAGCGGTTTGCACTATAAACACATTCAAAAAGGTGACGGTGCAAAAGCTACGAAAGGACAAACAGTTGCCGTTCATTATAAAGGAATGTTGCCAGACGGTAGTGAGTTTGATAATTCATACAAACGTGGCAACCCGATAGAATTTCCAATTGGAACGGGACAAGTTATACAGGGATGGGATGAAGGTATTTTGTTGCTGAATAAAGGAGATAAAGCACGTTTCGTTATTCCATCGCATTTAGCGTATGGTGAAGCAGGTGCTGGAGGGGTAATTCCACCCAATGCAACTTTGATTTTTGATGTTGAATTGATGGATATAAAGGGGTAAATCTCTTCTGTCATTTTGAAAGAAGAATCTTTCAGAACAGTTACAATTAAGATGCCCGTGGAGACACGGGCGTTTTGTGTTATGAGAGCACGGGTTTAGGAAAGTTGAAGTATTCAATCAGCACCTCTTACCTTCCATTTAATATTACATCCCATACTTGGCTTTTGATCGGGGCGTTGTGCGTTGTTATTTAGTATATTATCTAATGCTTCGCGTAAGTCTCTTCCATTGCTTGGGATTCCATTTCCAGGGCGCGAATTATCTAATTGACCGCGATACACTAGTTTTAATTCCGCATCAAACAAAAAGAAGTCGGGAGTGCAGGCTGCATCATATAATTCGGCAACTTCCTGAGTCTCGTCATATAGGTACGGGAAACGGTAATTTTCTTTGCGAGCGCTTTCTATCATCAACTTTGGTGCATCTTGAGGGTAATGAACTATGTCATTACTGCTAATTGCCACAAAACCAAATCCGATTACATGATAATCGTTGGCCACGCGCACTAATTCATCATTTACATGTTTAACATAAGGACAGTGATTGCTTAGAAACATGACCACTGTGCCTTTTTTTCCTCGTATGCTCTCTAAAGATACCTTCCTTTTAGTAATTGGGTCAATGAGGCTGAAGTTAGGTGCGACTGTTCCTAGAGGAATCATATTGGATGGAGTAAGTGACATAAGGTTGTATCTTAGAATGTTAAAACTGCAAGGTAGTATATAGGTTGTAAAATTAGTATCTTGGTTACAGAAAATTAATAAGTATGGAAATCTCTTGGTCTGATTTTGAAAAAGTTGAAATGCGCGTTGGTACAATAATACATGTGGCGGATTTTCCAGAAGCTCGTAAGCCGGCTTTTAAATTAGAAATTGACTTCGGAACGTCTTTGGGTATTAAAAAATCTTCCGCTCAGATAACCTCCTTGTATTCGATTGAAGAACTCGTGGGGAAACAAATTATTGCCGTTGTAAACTTTCCGAAAAAGCAAATTGGCACCTTCATGAGTGAATGTTTGGTCTTAGGTGCGGTAGGTGGAAAAGATGTAACGCTTCTTCAACCAGGAATACCAGTTGAGAACGGATTGAAAATACTCTAAAATTAGAATGCAATTTCTGCGCAATTCACGCTTGGTCCTGGAGGTATAGACACTGGTTTTATCTCAAGACTCTTGTATGTTCACAGATGTTGCTCGGGGGAGTGTTTTGCGCTTCTTCTCTTCAGCTAAAAAATGAACATTATACCTCACTATCCAAAATATCGGTAACGACATAGTACCTTGGATCATCGATAGCCTCTTCAATTACATGCTCAAACTCTGGATCCCATTTTAACAACAAGGTCTTACAATCGGGGCTGAGGTGTGTTAGTTTTA
>CALKCP010000026.1 GCA_938083445.1 uncultured Ulvibacter sp.
ACAACTTAGCCCACTAACGGGTGGTTGGGCAGGTAATTATGATGGCAAACCATTACCATCCAGTGATTACTGGTTCTTGGTCGAGTACAACGAAGACGGCGTGCAAAAAGAATTTAAAGGACACTTTAGCTTAAAACGATAAAGACTAATATAAAAATAAAAAACGCTCACTAATCGCTTAGTGAGCGTTTTTTATTTTCGGGTATTAATGACTTAAAAAGTGAATCCCAATGTACATGTAATATTGCTTGTAACTTCGCTAATGCTCGCACTGTCGGTTAACCCTACAGAGTACAACTGCTGATTTCTATCTTGCTCTGAACGAATGTATGAAATATCCATATTGTAGTTTCCTAATGCATAGCCTAGACCTAAAGAGAAACCATTGAGATCGCCAATGGTGCTTTTATTTTTATAAGGGCTCTCTTCGTATTTAAGACCTCCTCTAAAACGAAATTGATTGATTCGATATTCCCCTCCTAATCGCAAGCTATTTACACCGTTTAAGGATTTTTTTACATTTGTATTCACGGTGTTAAAATAGCTGTCATCGCTATAGGAATTGTTATAATTATCTGAATCAAATCTAATGGATCCAAAATTCCTGAACGAATAATCAAAACTGATGAGTCCATTAGTTCCAAAGATATAGGCTGCGCTGGCTGAGACTTTACCCGGTATTAGTAAATAATATTTTTCAAATACGTTGATCACCCCTGGGTTTATTCTTTCAACAATAGATTGGCCGCTTTCTATCCTTCCAGTCTCCAAAAGCTGCGTGGTTTCTTCAAATATATCATACCAAGTGGGCGATTGTAATGAAAACCCTACTCTAAAATTGTTTTTTATTTTCGCGATCATTCCTAATTGGGCTGAAAGACCGGATCCGCGAACTGATAAGTTGTTTTCAAAACCAACCTCGTTTACTAGACTTCCCGGATTCGCGTTACTTTCAAATAAATAAGTGCTTCTTTGATACGAAATACTGTGTGTGTTTAAATTTATTCCAAGGGAGATGCTATTGTTTATTTGAGCTCCTACGTTAATAGTGTATTTGTTCTTTGTGCCCTGCGTTCTATAAGCATATTCTTGGTAAAACGCCCCTGGGGAAATATTTGAAACATATTGTCTGTTCTGACTATTATTTCCGTCAACCGGATCAATAACGAAGCCTTGGTAACCTAAAAAGGCATTTTGAGCAGTAGTTCCTTCATTTTCGCCAAGGTAATTGTAAAGCGATGAAATAGATTCGCTTCCTTGTAATTGCAGTAATTCTAATGGAATGCCGTTGGCTTTAGAGAGAAAAAAGTCTCCAATTGATTTATTTCCTGTGCCTTTAATAATTAATTCATTATTGTAGTTTTCCTCAATTTGATAGTTAAAAGCGATTGTGAATTTCTTAAAATTTCCATTTCCTGAATCATTTTTAAAAACAAAAACGCCGCCTGCCTGATTTAAATTAATAGCTGTGTCTACGCTTTTCGTTTTTGTGTTAAAGTATGTTGCCCTATTGAAGGTGTCGTTTCCTGCAATTGAAAATGCTGCGCTGGAAGTTAAGAAAACGGCGCTTCCTGCTGGATTCAGATTAATGGCAGATAAATCTCCTCCAAGTGCGCCAAATGCACCACTCAGTGCATTAAATCTAGCTGTGCCCGTTTGAGATTCAGAAGAAAAAATGATGCCTTCGTCAATACCTTGAGCGTTCATACTCTCGCTAACTAAAATAGCCAAGAGAAAGAATGTAATTCTTTTCATAGAAATAGATTAAAATTTTTGGATGCGTACTTTATGTTATCCTCGGCCTCGTCTGCTAACGCTTCCACTTGACCTAGTACTGCGGTTGCTTGAAGACGCAGGTCGGGATGAAGGTCGCGATGTTGGACGGCTCGCAGGTCTTGACGTTGGACGCGTTGTTGGACGCGTTGTTGGTCTTGATGCTGGACGGCTCGTAGGTCTTGACGCAGGACGGCTCGTTGGTCTTGATGTCGGGCGGCTTTCGGGTCTTGATGTTGGTCGCGTTGCAGGTCTTGACGTTGGTCTTGTCCTAGATGTTGGCCGTGTGCGATATTCAGATCGTGAACTCGAAATTCCTTCAGTATTTGTTCTCCCTCTGCGATTCATTTCTGAACGGGAGTTAGCGTTTCTTCCGGCTACGTAATCTGTATTTCTTCTGCCCCGATTGTATGCAATGTTGTTTCCGTAACCGTGGTGATTATTTGAGTAGTAATAACCCCCATAGAATGGCGAACCATAATATCCTCCATAGAATGGCGAACCATAATATCCACCATAATAGGGATACCCCCAACCGTAATTAAATCCCCATCCATAATTCATTCCCCAACCGTAATTCATTCCCCAACCGTAATTCATTCCCCATCCATAATTCATTCCCCAACCGTAATTCATTCCCCATCCATAATTCATTCCCCAATATGAATTATTCCAATTTCCATAACCGCCACCATTATATATGTTCACAGTAACGTTATCGGCATTGCTGCCCCAACCACCATATCCTTCTTCGTAGGAAACTTCTTCTGTGACTATATAGCCGTCTTCATCTAATATATCTTCAGTTTTGTATGCTTCAATATCTGTAAAAATGGCTCCTTCCTCGGGCAATTCTTCATAAGCTCCAGCTTTCGACTTAAAATATTGTTTGTAGTAATTTGTTTTATCGACTTCCTGTTCAGAATTGTTTGCGTTAGCTATGTCCGAAGTATATATTCCGTCCGAACTACTATATTTTTGATTTTGAGTACCGCAGGAGCTTACAATAACTACAAATAGTACAGATAGTGTTATTGGAAAGGCTTTTTTTAAGGAAGTAAGAAGGGTTCTCATATAAATAAGTTTTAATTGTTGGGCAATATAAAAATAGGTAGTTTTGCCGAGAACTACTAATTAAAAATTAAGACGCAAGATTTGTGCCAAACTATTCACTATGGCTAAGAATTTAACAACACGAGAACAGGACTACTCTAAGTGGTACAATGAATTAGTAATTCAAGCAGATCTTGCTGAAAATTCAGGAGTGAGGGGTTGTATGGTAATAAAGCCATATGGTTATGGAATTTGGGAGAAGATGCAAGCTGAACTCGACCGAATGTTCAAAGAAACAGGTCATGAAAACGCATATTTTCCGCTTTTTATACCGAAATCTTATTTCAGTAAAGAAGCGAGTCATGTTGATGGCTTTGCGAAGGAATGTGCTGTTGTAACTCATTATCGCTTAAAGAATGATGAAAATGGCAAAGGAGTTATTGTAGATCCTGATGCCAAACTTGAAGAAGAATTAATAGTAAGGCCAACCTCAGAAACAATTATTTGGGATACCTATCGAAAATGGATTCAATCTTATCGCGATTTGCCACTGCTTATTAACCAATGGGCGAACGTAGTGCGATGGGAAATGCGTACAAGACTGTTTTTAAGAACCTCTGAGTTTTTGTGGCAGGAAGGACATACGGCACACGCAACCAAAAATGAAGCCATAGCGGAAGCAGAGCAAATGATACATGTGTATTCAGATTTTGTTGAGAATTATATGGCTGTACCCGTGATAATAGGCGTTAAAACGGAGAGTGAAAGATTTGCAGGAGCCATTGAAACCTATTGTATTGAGGCATTAATGCAAGATGGAAAAGCGCTGCAAGCTGGTACATCACATTTTTTAGGTCAAAATTTTGCGAAGGCATTTGATGTGAAATTTGCGAATAAGGAAGGCAAACAAGATTATGTTTGGGCTACGTCTTGGGGGGTTTCAACAAGATTGATGGGAGCCTTAGTGATGACGCATAGTGATGACAATGGCTTAGTACTGCCACCAAAACTTGCCCCGATCCAAGTGGTTATTATTCCTATTTACAGAGGAGATGAAGAGTTCGATAAGGTGAGTGAAGTAGCTTTAGAGCTACAGAAAGAATTACGGGCTAAGGGTCTTAGGGTTAAGTTTGATAATAGAGATACTCAAAAACCAGGTTGGAAATTTCATCAGTACGAACTAAAAGGAGTGCCTGTACGAATTGCTGTTGGACCAAAAGATATTGCGAACGGTACTTTTGAAGTAGCGCGAAGAGATACTCTAAAAAAAGAGGTGATGTTGAAAAATGAAGTTGTCGATAAAGTTTCGGGCTTAATGGATGAAATTCAGAAAAACTTATTTTCAAGAGCTTTGGACAACCGTACAGAGCATACGACCGAAGTTTCTAATTACGACGAGTTCAAGCAAGTTTTAGATACGAAAGGAGGCTTTATATCAGCACATTGGGATGGTACATTAGAAACAGAAGAGAAAATTAAAAACGAAACAAAAGCTACGATTCGATGCATTCCTTCAGATGTTGAAAAAGAAGAGGGGACTTGCATGGTTACTGGGAAACCTTCGAGAGAAAGAGTGCTGTTTGCGAAAGCATATTAATTTTTTTAAAAAAAGGATACTACAATTTGTGACATAAGAAAATAGTTGTATTTTTGCATCCGCATAAAAAAGCAATGGTCCGTTCGTCTAGGGGTTAGGACGCCAGGTTTTCATCCTGGTAACAGGGGTTCGATTCCCCTACGGACTACAAAAGTTAAGAATAAAAAATAATCAAAATGGCGAATCATAAGTCAGCATTAAAGAGAATTAGAAATAGCGAAACAAAGCGTTTGCGCAATCGGTACCAGCACAAAACGGCACGGAACGCAATGAAGAAGTTCAAAGAACTTGCTACAAAAAAGGAGGCGGAAAAAATGTTTCCTGAAGTAGTTTCTATGATAGATAAACTAGCGAAGAAGAATATTATTCACACGAATAAAGCTTCTAACTTGAAATCTAACATGGCGAAGCACGTAGCTGCGCTATAATCTAAGATACCTCTTAACCGATTTACAACTCTTTCAGGAAACTGAAGGAGTTTTTTTGTGCTCTATTTTTTATAATTGAATTCAATGAGTCACTCAGATAACCGCCTTACTTCTTTTTTTGACTAAATAACCAATCCATCATCATTTCGTCATCATAGGCAGCTATCCATGAAAAATGGCCTGTTTTAGGGTATTGTGTATATCCCGGGCTGGCTCCCGCATCTGTAAGTGCTCCTAGCATTGTATGCGAAAGAGTAGGGCTAACCGTGCTATCCAAAGCACCATGGAAAATCCAAATAGGTATGTGAGCTATAGCAGCTGCTTTTTTAATATCACCTCCACCACATACCGGCACTGCTGCAGCGAAAAGATCTGGATAACGTGAAATTGCATCAAAGGTGCCAAAACCTCCCATAGAAAGACCGGTTATATAGATTCGGCTGGTGTCAACCGGCAATTTCTGAATGGATTCTTTAATTAATTCAATTAATAGTTTCATGGGCTCGCTAGGCGATGGCAGGAGCGACATATCGGTGCTTGAATAGTTTCCCCAAGACATATTCTTGGGGCACTGAGGTGCGATTACTATGGCAGGGTGCATTTTCATATTTTTGTTAGAAGCGAAGTTTTCTACGCCCCATCTTAATTGAGATTCGTTGTCGTCGCCTCGCTCGCCAGATCCGTGCAAGAAAACCACCAATGGGTATTTACTCGCAGAATCGTAGTCTGATATAAGTTGTCTGTACTGCAATGTTTCACCATCGGTATTTGTATATTTTTCAGAACTGAAAAGAGTCGTCTGTGAAAATATATTACTGCTACCTCCGGTTAAAAGTAGAAGTAGTATGAGTTTAATAATGTTCGTGTTTTTCATTTCTTTTATTTAGTAGTGAAAAGCTTTTATCCTTAAAGTGTCTTAAACAGGTTGATGGAGACGGTGGCAAGATCTGAGTTTGGATATTTCTTAAAATCACCTTCGCTAGAGACCAATCCGGCGCCTTCTGCAGCTTCTAAAAAAGCGTCAACTTCAAGAATATACTGATCGGAATAGCCGTGAGTAAGATCATAGGCTGTTGCGGCAGTTTCACCTAGATGTTTAGCTACAAGTTCTGGTTTGACTGTGTGTAACTCAATGATTAATAGGCCAAATTTCTTGATGTGTGGTGTCCATTTCGTTAGATGTTGTTTCAGTGATTCTGAAATCAAGTTGTTGTTTAATCTATCACCATTACTAGAATAAGCCCCAGAAGAAGATGATTGGCTTAGAGACGTTGATGTTTCGGGAGCTTCCCAAATCCTATTGTGGTCTAAAAAGGTTCGAACGTTTAATAAATCATCTAACGCTACATTGTATTTCTCTTTTAAATCGGCAGCAAGTAGGTCTGGATTTCCGATATCTCCCCAAACAATTTTTGCCCAAATATCAGACTTTATTAAATTTTCTCTTGAGACATTTAATGCAGTTTCGTTATAGTCGGCGCCGATAATAATTAAAGGGTGTTCTTCCAATATAGTTCCTCTATACGTTTGGTTGTCAATAACATTGAATAAATGTTGAAGAAAAGCCCCATTTCCACAACCCATATCTAGGATGCCTTTAGGTTGTTCGTCGATTGGTTTGTTAAACAGTTCAATGATAATCTTATCTATTACTTTAAAGTAGGAGGCATGAGCACCGCCACTTCCCCACACATTCATTTCTCGATCTACTGTTTTTTCTTCAGTTATCGTATTGAAATTTTTTAATATCAATGGGTCTGAAAAAATAAGGTCGTCAAGTTTGCGCAGGGTAGGTATATACGAAACGGTTACTCCGTATGCGCTTGCTCTTTTTGCGAAAAACAATCCATACTCTGTAAATTCAAATGAATCATTCACTATTTTAAACATGTTAAGGTCGGTAAGTATATTCAGAAGGCGCCTAAATCCCTCAAAATCTCTATGAAACTCTTCAGGTCTGAACCTAGTTTGCATAAAATACTTATGAAACATACCACTCATGCCTAAATGTACTAGTGTTGGCCCTAGAATATTACCTTCAATATGAGTAAATATCTGATCTTGAATTGTTTTAGTTAGTGGGTCTAATGAGCGGACAATTCCAAAGTCATTTTTGAATTTTTTATATGTAGTTTCTAGCAGCACAAAAGGTTCCATCTCAAATTTCCTTGGATGATGATTTGCAGACTGTTTTAGCAGTGAAACGATATCTTTATAAAGATGAAAATGGTTGAATGCGATTTCAGACACTTCATTTGTTTTGAAAGCGACTCTGTTTTCTTTGTTATCGACATGCTGAATGAGCCAACCTTGCGAGCATAGACCTCGAAGGGCAACGTTGAGATATCCCTCGTTTGCGTCAAACTTTTTTGTTAAATCATCTAAGTAGACAGTTTTATGCGCTAATAAATAATCGGTTACTCCACGATTCTTTAAGGCATGTGCAGTGGGTGCGATAACAATTCCATCTAGGTGACGAAATAGTTTACTGCGCAATTTACGTAACTCTTGTTTTGAATACATTTCAATTAATTAGCACAACAGAACTCATGTAGACGCAGAATGGTCGTCTTTTTTGTTAAGATTCCGATTTTTAATTCCTACTAGTTCCTCTCTAAAATTAAATTGGTCTTAGGGGAATAACATCATACAGTTTTTCTAAGGATGTATAACACATGCTACAATGTAATAAAATAATTGATATTATTCAATTCGACATCTCAACTTTCGTGTTATTGCCTCCAATAAAGTAGAGAAATTATGGTGCGACAGGAGTTTCATTGTTTTCAGACGGAAAACGAATATTGCGCATCTCACTTTGAGATTTTTTAAATGTATGAAGACAAAGGTTCCTAGGACTCTTTCTGAACGTTTGTTGGAACCATCTCGCTTATATTACCGCCATTTCGCTGAACGTCCCTAACTATTGAGGACGAAATATGAGCAATAGCTGGGGATGCAACTAAGAAAATGCTTTCAATCCCTTCCATGGCCGCATTCGTTTGCGCGATGGACTGTTCGTAATTGAAATCGGATGTGTTTCGAAGCCCTCGCAGTATAAAATCAGCTTTTTCAGTTTTACAAAAATGAACGGTTAAGCCGTTATATGTTTTAACCTTTATTTTGGCCTCTTTGGTGAAGATTTTTTCAATGAATGCTGTTCGCTCCTCTAAAGACCACATATATTTTTTCTCAGCGTTCACCCCAATGGCAATAATAATTTCGTCAAAAAGGGGTAACGCTCTTTCGATAATATTTAAATGCCCCAGTGTAATGGGGTCAAAGGAACCGGGAAAAACTGCACGTCTCATTATAGAATAGGATATGATTGAGTTACGAAGTTAACATTATTAGTTGAATCGATTAAGGGAATCAAACAATAACCTTTTTATGTGTTGAATAATTCCTCGACTAGTACCCCAAAAAGTTCAGTTAGTGTCATCCCTGCTGCTATCGCTTGTTTTGGTACGATACTTTCTTTACTAAGGCCGGGTGTCGTATTAATTTCTATAAAAAATGGCTCTCCGTCTTGAATAATAAAATCACTTCGGGTAACGCCGTTCATGTTTAGAATGCGGTAAATTTCTTTTGCTTTATTTTGGACTTTCTCTGTTTCTTCATCGGAAATACGAGCGGGTGTAATTTCTTGCGATTTCCCTTGATACTTCGCTTCGTAATCGAAAAAATCATTTTCTGAAACAATTTCAGTTGGGCTTAGAACTATGAGGTTGCCTTTTTGTTTATAAACGCCTACCGATACCTCTGTCCCCACAAGGGCCGTCTCAATAATAATTTCTTTATCCTCTTCGAATGCCTTTTCGATTGCAGGAAGTAATTTATTTGTATGGTGAACCTTACTAATTCCAAAACTTGATCCCGCTCGATTCGGTTTCACAAAACAGGGAAGGCCTACTTTTTTTACAATGGCCTCTGAAGAGATTTCATCTCCCTTATTAACAGAATATGAATTAGCGCATTTTATTCCGAAGTTTTTCAAAACAGAAATACAATCACGCTTATTAAAACTTAAGGCTGAAGCATAGAAGTTGGGACTCGTCTGAGGAATTTTTAGTGTTTCCCAATATGCCTGTAGCAATCCATCTTCACCCGGAGTACCATGAACCGTATTGAAAACGGCATCTGGTTTAATAATACCATTGGCGGTATTAAAACTAAAATCTGCTTTGTTAACAGGATATTTAGTTCCATTATCGGCAACATAATGCCAACCACTTTTTAAGATATGGATAGGGTAGGTAGTATACAATAGCGCATCCAGTGATTCACAAACCACGTTACCGCTTAACAATGAAATTTCAAATTCACTCGAATAGCCGCCCATAGCAACTGCGATATGTTTTTTCGTCATAACAAAACCATAAAAATGTCGTTAAACAAAAGTACCTTTTTATCATGATTTATTTTAATTATTAAATAAATCATCTTTGATTACATCGGTCAAAGCTTGGATTACTTGGTGTTTCATCCAAACAAAGCTACCTATGGTTAAACCTTCAGTGTTTTTTGAGCTAAATCTAACCTATGTTTTATATTTTTGCTTTTTAACAAGTACTGTATGACATTTTTAAAATTTCTAATTAGTAAAACGTTTTTAAAACAGCTGTTGTATGCTGGTTTATCAATTTTAGTCCTTGTGTTTTTATTACTTTGGTGGCTGCGTATTACAACCAATCATAGTCAGAAAATCAAAGTTCCTAACCTTGCAAAGTTGTCGATTGATAAAGTTGAAGACGCACTAGAGGAGTTAGATTTACGTTATGAAGTGTTAGATTCTGCCAATTTTAATCCAGATTATCCGAGATTTTCTATCATAGAACAAATTCCAAAACCAGGGGCATTTGTAAAGGAAGATCGCAAGATTTACCTAACCATAAACCCATCAGGTTTCAGAAAGATTAAAGTACCCGAAGTGCTTGGCATAACGGCCCGTCAAGCCAAGCCAACATTGCGGGCTATGGGGTTTCAAATTGGTGAATTAAGCACACGTCCGCATATTAGTGATCATGTATTAGAGATGCGCTATAAAGGCGAAAAGCTCAATCCAGGCAAGGAAATCCCTAAGACCTCGGTCATCGATTTAATAGTGGGTGATGGAACTAAAGGTAGGGCTAAAAAAGAGCGGGATGACAAATTTTCAAACGAAATAGAAAAAGACTAAAATGGAAATGACCAATCAAAATGTAGAGAAGGAAGACGATGGAAATGACGATTTGTATGAACATTTCCGTTTTGTTGCAGATAAGGGGCAGCAGCCCTTGCGTGTGGATAAATATTTAATGAATAAAGTTGAAAATGCCACCCGTAATAAAATTCAAAAATCTGCGAAGGATGGCAATATTCGGATCAATGATGTTGCTGTAAAATCGAATCAAAAAGTGCGGTCTAATGATGTTGTTACGGTGCTTTTTGAACACCCACCTTATGAGTATTTACTCAAGCCAGAAGACATCCCGATCGATATTGTCTACGAAGATGATGATGTCTTGGTGGTAAATAAACAGGCAGGTATGGTTGTGCACCCTGGACATGGAAATTATAGTGGGACTCTTATTAATGCGCTTATTTTTCACTTTGAAAACCTTCCAAACAATAGTAGTGACCGCCCAGGCTTGGTGCATCGCATTGACAAAGATACCAGTGGTCTTCTTGTAGTGGCCAAGACTGAAATTGCAATGACAAAACTTGCAAAGCAATTTTTCAATAAAACTACAGAAAGAGAATACGTTGCCTTAGCTTGGGGTAATATGGAAGAGGATGAAGGGACTATCGAGGGAAATATTGGGCGTCACCCCAAAAACAGGTTGCAAAATACTGTCTTTTATGGTGAAGAGGCCGATGAGAAAGGAAAACCAGCGGTTACACACTTTAAAGTTCTTGAAAGGCTTACCTATGTTACCTTGGTGTCTTGCCGACTGGAAACAGGCCGTACCCACCAAATACGCGTACATATGAAGTATATTGGGCATACGCTTTTTAATGACGAACGCTATGGTGGAGAACGCATTTTAAAAGGGACAACATTTTCAAAGTACAAGCAATTTGTTGAGAATTGTTTTAAAGTATTGCCAAGACAAGCGTTGCATGCGCGCACCTTGGGATTTAAGCATCCTGTTTCAGGCGAAATGATGCGATTTGAAGCACCTATTCCGGAAGATATGGAGCAGTGTTTACACAAGTGGAGAAATTATTCTAGGCACGTTGTAGAGTAATCAAATTCTTATTAATTTTGAAATAAAATTACGCCTATGAAAATTGTCATTTCTCCTGCAAAGTCATTGGATTTTGAATCAGAATTACCAACTAACAAGTCTACGGAAGCTAAATTTTTGTTAGAGGCCGAGCGCCTCAATAAGGAGCTTAAAAAGAAATCTTCAAGTAGTTTGTCAAAACTAATGAGTATTTCTGCAAATTTGGGTCAATTAAACTTTGAACGCAATCAAGATTGGCACTTACCATTTTCACCGTCCAATGCGAGGCCAGCGGTTTATGCCTTTGCCGGAGATGTATATACCGGCTTAGACGCCTACACACTTTCTGAAGAAAAGATCGATTTGTTGCAGGAAAAGCTTCGAATACTTTCAGGAATGTATGGTTTGCTAAAACCATTGGATTTAATGCAGCCATACCGTTTGGAAATGGGCACCAGTTTAAAAATAAATACAAAAAAGAACCTTTATCAATTTTGGGGAGATAAAATTACCACTGCTTTAAATGATGAACTCGACGGAGAAGAACCACTGATAAACCTAGCAAGCAACGAGTATTTTAAGGCTGTTAAACCAAAAATACTGAATGCGCCAATAATCACTCCAGTGTTTAAGGATTTTAAAAATGGAGAGTTAAAGATGATTTCTTTTTTCGCTAAAAAGGCGCGGGGAAGTATGGTTCGCTATATCATTGACACGAATGCTGCAACGCTGAACGATATTAGGGCTTTTGATTATGGTGGTTATGCGTTTAGTGAGTCTCATTCAAAGAGTGAACTTGAGCCCGTTTTTATACGCTAGTATTTGAACCTACCTATCTAACTTCTTTATTTCAGAAAAGAAAACAATCGATTTCAGATTTGAAAAACACAGCTCTTTTTTCCAAATGAATGAAACGATGTTTAAGGGGTGAAAGAAAAAATATCCAAAGGAGCATTATTACTCACTACCATATAATGTGCTTTCCCGTTGATGTTGATTTCAGTCATTTTTTTTGAATCACTGTCAATAAGTGGCTCGTATTCTTTGGAATATTTAAACGCACCTTTTCCATCACCTAGAAGCACATAGCCATAATTGCTATCGTATCGAATCGTTTCAACTTCGGCGTCATAAATAGCTCCAATCCCCATAATATCTTTGTTTCCATCATTATTAAAATCCTTAATAACAAAGGACAAAGTAGGTCCGGTTTGCGCCTTATTTGTAAGCTTTTTGAGTTTAAAATTTCCGTCACCTAAATTTTCAGCATAGGCAGACTCAAACATATGGGCTTTTAATTGATAGGCTTCTTTTAATTTATCTTCTCCATAGATGTCATTCATGTCAAGACTAGCAAATTCTTTGTAACTATTAATCTTGTCAAGAAGGAATGGGTTTTGCTCAGAACTACATTCTTTACCGCGCACAGGAACCAGTTTCCCTTCATTAATTTTGCTTAGAGCCACGTCAAAACTGCCGTTGTTGTCAAAATCTTTAGCGTAGATGTAAATAGGTTTGTCTTTTTTTGGTTGAAACTTATTGTTTTTACCAATATTTCCTATCACGTAATCGTCGTCCCCGTCGCCGTCCAAATCTGAGGCTGTAATACTATACCACCACCCTTCGGTATTTTCAAATCCTGAAATAGCAGCACTACGATCGAAAGTGCCTTCCGTATTTGTAAAAATAGTGGGAGCCATCCATTCACCAACGACCATTAAATCCAAATCTGAATCGTTATCGTAGTCGGTAAAAACAGCATCAGATACCATGCCTATTTCACTGAGAACACTACTTTCTGAGGTCTCATCTGTAAATATTCCATTATTATTCTTTAGAAGATATGATCTTGGCGATAGGGGGTATTTTCCACCTATTAAGTTTCCGCCAACAAATAAATCTAAATCTCCATCATTGTCATAATCACCTGCAGTAACACTCTTCCCGGAAACTTTAATGCCTGGCAATGCAGTGCTTGTATATTCAAAAACCCCTGTTCCATCATTGATGTATAATCGATCCTGAAGTAATGAACTATTGCTTTTTAATTCATATCCTGCACTTACCACATATAGATCTTGATCCCCATCGTTATCTGCATCAAAAAAAAGGGCATTGGCATCTTCATATTTGGTGTGACTGTTCCAAAGTACTTCGTTTGTCTTTTGAAATGATCCGTCTGGTTTCTGGACATAAGTGGCGGCAGCAGCGTCTTTTGCATTGCCAACAAAAAAATCATCCAAACCATCCTGATTAATATCTGCAGTTATTACAGCTGTTCCTTTGGTAGATACTTTTTGAGGCAACAGTAATTGGAGAGAATAATCATTAAAGTCATTTTCTTTTTGAACGTAGTCAATCCCAAGACTTTCTGGGTCTATTTTTCTGAGCAAGGAGTTGTTTGATTTTAATGTTACTTTTTCCGCTCTCGACTTACTATGATCAATAGTTACCAATTTATTTGCATGGACGTCTTTTAATTTAGAGACGTTTCCATCAGGCCATACCACAGTTATTTCATTTCTAGGGGCGGTAGCGCCAAGTCCAAAGTGAAGCGTGTTGGTTACCGAAGATTCATAACCTCGAGTGAGATATAATTCTTGGTACTGTGTTCCATTTTTATTTTTCACATACACGTTAGCTCCAAGGCCTAGTGCATTATTCTCAGGTCCTTTAAGTTTAATTTGCAGGTAGTTTTGGTTTACATTATTACGATATAATCCAATGTCATTATTTGCATTACTAACAATTAAATCTAGGTCTCCATCATTATCCAAATCTGAATAGGCTGCCCCTTGAGAGAATGACGGGTCCTCCAACCCCCATTCTTTGATTACCTTACGAAAGGTAAGGTCACCGTTGTTCTTGTAAACATAGTTATCAAGCTTTTGAGAGGGCATCAGATCCAGAACAGCTTCTAAGGTAAAAGATTCTCCTTTACTGAACTTCTCCTTCATTGAAATCCGGAAATCTTGGTTGGTATAGTCTTTTACAACTCCGTTGGAAATGAAAATATCCTTCAAGCCGTCATTGTCAAAATCGGCGATAAGCGGCGCCCAACTCCAGTCGGTTTTTACAATGCCGCTAAGCTGAGATGTCTCTTTAAATTTTCCATTCCCAAGATTGTAATGTAACATATTTGCCATATAGGCGTGATGATATCCAATTTTTACCATATCCATAAAGTTTGCAGTGCTCATAGAGGCCATGTTCTCTTTACTACGGGCATAATTTTCGGCAAGCATATCTACGGTAATAAGGTCAGGCTTAAGGTCATTGTCTAAATCGGCATAATCACTGCCCATACTATTAAAGGAGATGTGATTTAAACGCGTGTTGATTTCATTTTTAAATGTTCCATCTTGCTGATTTATATACATCGAGTCTGGCTCCAAAAAGTCATTTGAAACATAAATATCATCCCAACCATCATTATTAAAATCTCCAACGGCAGCACCCAATCCCCAAGTTTTATTTCTTAGTTGAGCCTCAGAAGTTACTTTTGTAAAGGTAGAGCCGTTATTCCGATACAGTTGATCGCTGGTTGTTTCTTCAATCTGACTTTGAATTTTCCCACTAATTTTTCCATTGTTTTTAAAATCGTATCTATAGTTCACCACATATAGATCTAGGTCTCCGTCTTTGTCATAATCAAGTGAATATGCTTGGGTCGTATAGCCAGGATCATCAATTCCCCACGATGCAGCATCTTCTTTAAAAGTACCGTCCTTTTGGTTTACAAATAATAGATTTCTTCTAGCATCGTCATCCATTACCGACGCTGCTTTTGACACATAAATGTCGAGCCACCCATCATTGTTTACATCGAGCATTGTAGCTCCAGTAGAAAAACCTTTGGCATCCTCTGTTAATGAGGCAGCCGTAATATCCTCGAAGCTCAATCCCCCCTTGTTTTTATAGAGTTTATTTGAACCCAAATTAGAAACAAAATAAACATCGTCCAAACCGTCGTTATCAATATCGCCAACCGCTAGTCCCGCTCCAGCATAAATGTAGGGGTAATTTGTGAAATTAAAATCCAATGTCTCCTTTATCACATTTTGAAAGTTGATCCCAGAAGCACTGGTGTTCACTTTTGTAAATAGAGTGGAAGCTCCATTTGTATAGCCTCCTGTTTTTGTTTTCTCTGCAGGTGTTT
>CALKCP010000027.1 GCA_938083445.1 uncultured Ulvibacter sp.
CTTCAGGGAATTGGTCTTTCGGCACCTAGAACCATTTCAATAGCCATTATTCGAGATATGTTTAGTGGTGACCATATGGCGCGAATTATGTCGTTCGTAACTGTAGTATTTATTCTAGTCCCAATTATAGCACCAGCAATGGGCAAACTCATATTAGATTCTTATAATTGGCGAGGCATTTTCTATGTCCAAGTAGTTATAAGTCTTATCGTAGGTATCTGGTTTTGGATTCGGCAGCCAGAAACACTACCCTACCAAAAAAGAAAAAAACTCTCAAAGCATGTGTTTATTGATGGATTTAAAGAAGTAATTCGGCAGAAAACAACAATGGGATACACGCTTATATCGGGATTTGTAACAGGTTCTTTCTTTGTATATCTTAGTAGTTCTCAGCAAATATTTCAAGAGCAGTACCAGCTTAAAGAAGAGTTTCCTTACATATTCGCAGGCCTGGCAATTGCCATAGGAACTGCCATTTTTTTAAACGGAACCCTGGTTTTAAAGTATGGTATGGCAAAATTAATAACGACCTCCCTCCTAGGCTTTTTTGGCGTTTCCCTCTTGTATATACTACTATTTCATAACAGCCCAAATCCCTCGTTAGCAGTACTCTTGGTTTTCTTCGCCTTGCAATTTTTCGCCATAGGTTTTCTCTTTGGGAATCTTCGCGCTATGGCTATGGAGCCTGTAGGCCATATCGCTGGTGTTGCGTCTGCAATCACAGGATTTATCTCAATCTTGTTGGCGGTACCCATTAGTATTTTTATTGGCCGATTTATATCAAGCAGTGTTCTTCCTCTGTTTATAGGCTTTTCTTTATGTTCTATAGTAGCTATCGGAATCTTATACTACGTGAAACGCAGCACATAGTTTCAGTAAGAAGAAACTTTAAAAGTGAATGGACGAAATCCAAGCACATGAATTTAGGCTCAACTAGAATCTCTTTCTACAAGAGAAGATTTCACCACTTTTGACTCAATAGTAGTTTCTTCAGGGTTTTTTATGGAGTCGATTAACAAACCAGCAGCCAATGCCCCCATTTCCTCTGCATGTTGGTCAACAGAAGACACTGAAGGATGAAATTCTTGCGATATTTGTCCGTTTGAAAACCCAATGACCTTGAAATCTTTAGGAATAGCTAGATTCAATTGCTGTGCCATCTTTATTGTCTTTACAGACAACAACTCATCGATAGTTAGCACGGCATCTAGTGAATGTTCTTTTAGTATTTCCAATATACTGGCTTCGGCATGTGCTACATCGTTAAAACTGAAGATATGGGTTTCATCTAATAAATGGTTCTCTTGCATTGCACTCCTATACCCCTTAACCCGATCCTGCATAACACTTAAGTCTCCATGAGCGCTGAACAAAGCAATCGATTTACAGCCTTTCGAAATAAGATGCTGTGTAGCGTTACGAGCCGCTTCTAGATCGTCGGAGATTACACTTGGACATTGCAACGCATTGATGGTTCTATCGAAGGTAATCACAGGCATGCTTGAATCTATAAGTTCTTTAAGATGCCCGTTGTTTTTCGTTTGCTGCGTTTCTTCCGATGGACAAATTAATAGCCCATCAACACGACCATTTGTAAGTGTTGTAACATTTTCAACTTCTATTTCTAAAGACTCATGAGAAATACAAGTAATTACTTTATAGCCGCGATCTCTGGATTCCTTTTCGATTCCATATAGTACTTTTACAAAAAAGTAGTTCAAAATATCTGGAACAACCACACCAATCGTCTTGGTTGTTTGGTTTTTAAGACTCTTAGCAATAAAATTTGGTCGGTAATTATAAAGAGCAGCAACCTCTTTTACTTTCGCCTTTGTTTTGTCACCAATTTCGTGACTATCGTTCAAAGCCTTTGATACGGTTGATATTGAGACATTCAAAATATCTGCAAGTTCTTTTATGGTAATGTTCTTTTTGCCCATACTAACGTAATTTATAATACGCACATTTTAAATAAGCACCTTCATTAAAGCTAATTGGGTGATCTATATCATGTCCAGTTGTTAAATGTAGCGAAAACTTCCTCAATTGGTTGGTCAAAGCGACTTTATTGATCTCAAAAAAAATGTCTGACGATATCCGTGACGAACAAGATGCCAAAACCAGCATACCTCCTTTTTTGCATAGCTGCTCACCCAGCACTGCTAGTTGCGTGTATTTTTTCTTAGCTACTTCTATTTCTTTTAAATTTTTGGCAAAACTTGGAGGGTCAATTACTACAATGTCAAATGTTCTCTTTGCATGGATCATCTTGGTCATTTCTTCAAAGGCATCACCAGCAATCGTTTTATGTGACCCCTTATAATCATTGAGTTTTCCGTTATATCTAGCTGCTTCCAAGGCCTGTTTACTTATATCCAAGCTAGTTACTTCTTTGGCTCCTTTCGCGAGCGCATGAACAGAAAAACCACCAGCATATGAAAATACATCGAGAACTTCTTTTCCTTTCGAAAGCTCCCCTACGAGTTTTCTATTGGCTCTGTGATCTAAAAAATAGCCTGTTTTATGACCTTTTATAACGTTCGCAGAAAAATGAACGCCGTGTTCAACAAATTCTATAACCTCATTTGTCAGTATTCCAAAAATAGTCTCACCATCTCTATAGATACATTTATCACTTGTCTGTAACTTCCTACTTAGTCTAATAATAGCACAATTACACCCAGATACTTCAACTAATACTTTAAGTATAGAATCAAGATAAGGAAACCAAATTTCTGAATATAATTTTACGACAAGTACCTGGTCGTACACATCTGCTATAAAGCCAGGGAGCCCATCGTTTTCTCCAAAAAGTAAACGGTAGCTGTTGGTATTGGTTTCGAACAATGGTATTCGGCGGGTATACGCTACATGTATTTTTTCTGAAAAGAATTCAGAATCAATGCTCGCTCCTCCTCCATTATGTAGCATTTTTATTCGGATAGGGGAATCAGGATCATAAAGTCCAATGCCAATTACCTTGTTTTTAGTATGACTAAATATAATAGCAATGTCTCCTGATACCCCTTCAATGTTCACCTTTTCAATACTTTCACTAAAAATCCAAGGATGGCCGCTCCGAACAGAGCGTTCTCCTGTAGCACTCAACTTTACGGCGAGTCGCTTCGGGATTGTACCACTAATTTTGTTGTTGCTTGACATGAATATTTGAAGCGATTGTAACTACTTTATTTTTTTCTGAATTATTTCAATAGCATCTTTAACAGTATGCAATGCCTCCATGTCTTCGTTGGCGAATTCGATATCGAATGCGTCTTCTACATCCAAAACAACATCTACTAGGTGCGCTGAATTTATATTCAATTCGCCCGTAAGGTTGCTTTCTTGCTCTATTGCCGAAACCTGAACGTCTTCTGGCAAGTAGATGGCAATAATAGGTATTAACTTCGTGAGTATTTCTTCTGAGGTCATAAATGCTATTTTTTTCTAAAGATAACACACGCATTGACATCACCAAAACCAAAACTGGCCTTGGCAGCCACATTTAATGTCGTTTTAACTTCTTTTATCGGAACCCTGTCTGAAGCTATTAAATTCGCTATTTCTGGATGCAAATCTTCACAGTTTACATTCGGAAAAACAAAACCATGATGCATCTGTAAGATGGTAGATACGGTCTCTATACTGCCACTGGCAGCCAAACAATGGCCTATCATTCCCTTTAAGGAATTAATATACGGAAAGTCTGTACCTCTTCTTTTTAAAGCAGCGCTCCAGTTTTCTATTTCTAACGAATCCTTCGTAGTTGCAGTAAGGTGTCCATTGATGTAATCAATTTCCTTTCCATCAACCCCAGCATCGGCCAAAGCATCTTGAATACACTTTTGAACGGCGGTACTATTGGGAGCCGTCATAGTGCCGTCTAACCTTTGCCCTCCACTGTTTAATGATCCTCCTAAGACTTCAGCATAAATAGTCGCTCCGCGCTTTTCTGCGCTGTCTAAAGACTCTAGTAATAAGGCTCCTGCCCCACTTCCTGGTACAAATCCGCTGGCTGTTGCACTTAGAGGTCGCGATGCCTGAGTTGGATTTTCGTTGTGTTTATAAGTGATCACCTTTATAGCGTCGAATCCACCCCATACATAAGGCCCATCCTCACCGGTGCTTCCGCATAGCATCTGAGTAGCTTTTCCTGAAACAATCCGCTCATAGCCCATTAAAATCGATTCGGCTCCTGTTGAACAGGCGGCAGAGTTGGTAGTTACCAAATTACCAGCCCCGATCATCCCACTTAAATAGGCACTAACACCACTGGCCATGGTTTGAATAACGGCAGTGCTGCCCAATCGTCGCACATCACCATCATCTAGTTTATAAATTGCTTCTCTAAATTTTTCCACACCACTGGTTGCAACACCAAAGACAATTCCGAGATTCCATAGAGGATCCTCTTTTTCCAATGCAGGATGAATACCCGCATCCTTCAATGCCTCCATTCCAGCAATTACTCCGTATAAAATTCCATTGCTATGAAAGTTCCGTAACTGCAGTGGTGTGAAATAGGCTCGTTTTTGTGCTTCGGAAATAATAGGAACTCCTCCAACTTGGCAAGAGAAGTTTAAATCTTTTAATTTTTGCTGAAATGTGATTCCCGATTCCCCCTTCTTAATTGCATTTAAAAACGCAGGAACTCCTACCCCATTTGGCGCCACGACCCCCAAGCCTGTAATTACTACTCTTTGTTTCAACTTAATTTTGGATTTTTATATTTTTAATTTCTATAGTCTTTTATCTCTCAGCACAGCGGTCTCACATCTTATTTCGAAATCATCCCACTCATAACCCCTTTGCATACAAGCTCGTTCTTCTCATTCAGCATTTTTACCTTACATTTTAATTTATTAAATCTAAAATATTCTTTCTCTGACACCACTCGCACACGCTCCCCTGGAAATACAGGAAGGTAAAAATCAATAGCGTGATTTGTAAGCGCCATTTTATAGTTAGGCGGCATATTGTTTTTAACGGCAGATGATTCATTACTTAGCAAAAACATTCCGAAGCAAACAAGACCTATCTGAGCCATACACTCGGTTAGAATAACACCAGGAGTGACCGGATTATCAATAAAATGTCCTGCATAAAAATACTCATCTTTCAAAAAGGTATAAGAACCTTCTGCATTAGATTCGGACATTGAAATCAGGGTGTCTACAAACAAAAATGGCTTTGAATAAGGCAATAACTTTCGTATGTTTTTGAATTCTTGTTTCATAAATCGCACGTATCTCTTTTAGGCCAAAGACATCAACAACAATATCTTTTTACTATTCAAACAAAATAGACAGACTAGCGCAAGCTCTCGCCTCCATCAACTTTAAGTATGGTCCCATTAATCCAATCGGCCTCTTTTTTGCATAATAAATAGACAGCATTCGCTACATCTTCTGGACTTGTAAGTCTTCCAAAGGGGTTTCTATCCTTGGCAAGCCTTGCAAGGTCATCGCTCTGAGGAATCCTCTCAAATGACGGCGTCCGTGTAGCTCCTGCCTGAAGGCAATTTGTGGTAATATCCAAAGGCGCGAATTCTACCGCCATCTGCCGCATGAGAGCCTCTAGGGTAGCTTTAGCAACCGATACGGCACCATATCCGTTCCAAACTCTGGTATTTCCTTCACTCGTAAAGGCAATATTTCTTGCCTTCTTACTAAATAACGTGTTCTTTATTAAAGCTTGTGTCCAGACATACCAGCTTGTTCCCATGGCTGCAATGGTTATCTCCAGATCATCCTTCGACAGTGAACCTTCAGTGGGATACATAGATTTCACGCTACCTTTTGCAATGCTATGGACTAATAATTTGACAGGTTTGTTAGATAATACAGCAACGACTTGATCTATAGACTCTCTTTTAATCGCATCTATATTCAAGCGAAGTACTTCGACCCCGTTTTTAGTCATTTCCTTGATTTCCATGTCTAATTTTGGCAAACTGCTTTTTCTGTCTCGGTGCACGATACAAATATGCATGCCGTGTGAAGCAAGCTTTTTAGCTGTCGCCAATCCCAAACCACTACTCCCGCCTAGGATAAGAGCCCAGTCTCCATTAAATTCTTTTTTGTTATTCATGTTAGAATTCTAATAAAACGCGTTGTGCAGAAAATCCTGGTCCAAAGCTCAACATCAAACCTAAGTCTCCCTTTGGAAGGTTTTTGTCCATAAATCGCTCTAGAACAAAGAGCACAGTTGCACTGCTCATATTACCGTACAATTTAAGAACTTCTTTAGTATCATCAATGTTTTTACCCAGAGATCCAAACAAATCTTCAACGGTTTGAACTATTTTTTTTCCACCAGGGTGAAAGACCAAATGATCAATATCATTAATTGTCTTGTTCGATTTATCTAGAAAAGGGTGTACAATCGCCGGAAAATGATCTGCTATCTGCTGCGGTACTTCTTTATCAAGTATCATTTGTAAACCGGTATCAACCAATTTAAAGCCCATCATATCGGTAGCATCGTAAAAATGATACATCTCGTTGGCCAGCACCGTTACGCCTTCATCTGCATCGTTAGAGGACATGAGTACGCAGGCAGCTCCGTCTCCAAAAATAGCTGCACTTACAATATTAACCATTGAATAATCTTCTAGCTGAAAAGTGGCCGTAGGCGCTTCAATGGCAACAATAGCTGCCCTTTTTCCAGGATTGGCCTTTAAAAAATTATGCGCATAAATAACTCCGGAAACCCCAGCGGCACATCCCATTTCTGTAACAGGAAGACGCACCACATCTTGTCGCATTTTTAAATCATTTATGAGATAAGCATCCACTGAAGGAATCATAATTCCAGTGCAGCTAACGGTGATAATAAAATCAATGTCGGTGGCTTGCCATGCTGCTTTATTTAGTGCTTTCTCTAAAGATTGTTTGCCAAGTTTCTTTACCTCCCGGATATAAATATCATTTCTACTCTCAAAACTTGGATTTGTGAAGACTTCTATTGGATCCATAATAGAATACCTCCTATCGACCCCTGCACCCTCAAATAATTTTATCACCTTTCGCTGAAACCGAGATTCCTGCCCCGTCATCCACTGTTTTACAAAGGGTATAATCTCTGAAGTATCTCTCGTATATGGAGGTAATTGCGTTGCTACTGTTGTTATTTTTACACTCATTAATTTAGTACCATTAAAATAAGTTCAAGTTCAGGTTATTGTTGTTCATTTCTCACTTTTTTGAGTATCCAAGAATATCGAAAGGCCCACTTCCACCCAATAACGGATGTACTATTGGAAATCTCCTTTGATAACGACTCTAACTCTTTTCTTTTAAATCCCCTTGCCACCGAAATTAAACCATCAGTGCGTGCAATGGACGTTTTAATTATAAAGTAGCTCACCATTTTAAACAACCAAAATGCCAACCTGCTTCGATGTAAGTCGTTTACGACAACGCCTAATTGAGATTGGTCTATAAAACGCTGAACCAAAATGTGCACATCCTTATTCGAAAAATGATGCAGAAACAAAGTACATAAAACAATATCGTATTTGAGGTCTTTCATTTCAGCAGAGAAAACATCTTTTTCAAGAAATGTTATATTCTGAAAATCGGTCGATCTTCGTCTTGCCTCTTCTAGAATAAAAGCATTTGCGTCAACTCCAATAAGCTCAAAATTATAACCAGCATTCTTAGCAAACCGCGCACATGCACGCAATATTTCTCCGTCACCACATCCAACGTCTAAGATAGTGATTGTTTGTGCTTTTGTGTACTCTGGTAAGAGCTTACTAATACCTTTGATAGATATGTTGTTCCCTCCCAACCATTTATTGACATTTTTTAGGTCGGTTAGCACCTGTTTCATCTCATCACCCTGGAGTTCGAATTCGTCCATTATTTCAGGTTGAACAGAGCGATTTTTTGTTGAATAGTGTATCATACTAAAAGCTCCCCGTGGGTTCGTTTAATTATAGCCGGCAGTATCGAGGGAAACATTTTTGCCACAGAAAATCCAACATTAGTGGCTTTTGGGTGTAATAACATTCCTTGAATGTTGCGTCCAACTTTCAAACGATTCGAAAATGTTTTATTCCAGAGTTGTGTGTATTGTGTTTCTAAATCCAATCTACTGTAGCTTTCTTTTTTAGTTGATTTGAGGAAAAATTCAGAGAATATTTTGGCACTATGAATAGCCATTGCCATCCCATTTCCACATAAAGGATGAATAAGCCCTGCACTATCCCCAATCATGAAAATATGATTCTCTACAGGGAGTTTCTTATCAAATGAAATTTGACCTATAGTCAATGGTTTTTTAAAAAGTGGCTTCGCATTCTGAAAAAACTCTTTTAAATAAGGGTTTTTAGACAGCACCTGCTTCTGAAAATCCTCAATATTTCCAAATTCTTTGAACGACTTATAGGTAGTTAGGTAGCAGGCATTTACTGTATCCATCTCCGTTTTTGAAAGTCCACAATAGCCCCCATTAAAGTTATGAAGTGCCACGGTGTCGTCCTTAAAATCATATTCGTAGTGTGCCTTAACCGCGAGCCACGGGGTCTTTTCTGTAATAAATTTTCGATGCTGATCGACATCGATATTTGATCTTTTTCCGTAAGCTCCTACAACATAGTCTGCTTTAAACACCTCCTTGCCTTGCGTAATAACCTCAAAATGATTGTCGTGGTATTGGACGGTGTCAACAGTATCAAAATGCAAGGTCACTTTATCTTTTATCGCGTTGTAGAGCATCGCATCAAACGCATACCTGCTAATTCCGAAGCCACCCAGAGGTAATTTCGTTTTTAATAACTGACCCTTATGATTGCTTATTTCAAAATTACCTATTCGTTTTGCTCCAACAGAAAACGGATCAATTCCTAATGATTTCAGATACGGAACAACTTCCATTGAAACGTACTCACCGCATACTTTATGGTGCGGATACTGCTGTTTTTCAACAAGGAGCACCTTACGGTTGTTTTTAGAAAGATGAAGTGCACAAGCAAGCCCTGCTAGCCCACCTCCTATGATAAGTACATCGTATGTTTCACCATTCGCCATGACCTAAAGTACGTAGTATTTCCTGACAAAAAAAAACGAGAGGTCAAAACATTTTAGATGTATTATGGGAGTGCAAATTAGTATCCATGAAGTCCTTATCTAACAGGCATTACTAACGACCATCTAACTTGGAGTTGAATTCAAGTCAATAGTCACGCAATGTACACTTGAGGCAATACCATGTATTATTTATTCGTAGAATGCTCAGTAATGAGATTGCCATCCTTATACATGGATTCTTTATATACATTTCCTTCTCTATAAAATGTACTCTTGCCATCTAAAAGACCATCTAGATAATTTTCTTCAGAACTTAATTGATAGTACACATCTTTATAAAGCTTTTGGAGTCCATTAAAAACGCCCTGTTTAAAATTAAAATCACACTCAAGCGCACCACTTTCAGAAAAAAATAATACCTGCGCCGTTACTAGTTCAGCTGTATCCTCTGCGCCTTTTTTAAAATAATATTTACCATCCCTAAAGACTACTTTACTTGAATGTATGATCATATTTCCTTACTAATGTTAATTGTTAATTGTATTATATTGAACAATTTGAAACGATGTGTAAAGGTACAACCCTGTTACTTTTAGATGTATATAAAAAACACATTGTAGCTTCAATCATGCATCGAATCTCATTGTTATATTGTTTTACTTTTCAGCCTAGCTTCTATCATTTTTAATGTTTCAGGATTGGAAGGTCTCATTTCGTCTGTACTAACAATTAGGTCTTCTTAATCTATAAATAGAAATCTAGGCAGTGACACTAGAATGTTTTTCTAAACACAAAAGAAATAAGTCTTGGAATTTCATTTTGAGTTGTCTCGTCAAACCACTCATTTAATTCCAAAAGTTCAAAACCATTGCTTTCGGCACTTTTAATATAATCTGAAATATGATGGGTAAATACTTTTAACTCAACCATACCAGCATCCGTCTCGAACCTGGCTTTACTTCCAGTATATTGTTTAAAAGGATGTAATTCGCTAATAAAGAAAATTCCATTCTCCTTAAGTTTCTTATTTGCTTGCCTAAAAATAGCATTCAAATCTTCAATATGCTCAAGTGTAAGACTGGAAGTTACAAGGTCTGCGTATTGATCTACAACTTCCCAATCATCATTAAGGTCC
>CALKCP010000028.1 GCA_938083445.1 uncultured Ulvibacter sp.
CGGGACCATCCTAAAAGAAAATATGAGTGATTCTCTTGAAGAGGCCTATCGTCAAAAACTAAAACAGGCCATCACGGAAGGACACTCCATTCTAAAAAATGGAGGTACTTCGATGCAAGCCGTTACTAAAACAATAAACATCATGGAAGATAGCTCCCTATTTAATGCCGGTAAGGGAGCTGTTTTTACACATGAGGAGACAAATGAACTCGACGCATCCGTTATGGATGGGAAAACCTTAAATGCAGGTGCCGTTACTGGTGTTACTCGAATTAGAAACCCTATTGATCTCGCTTTAGCAGTAATGGAGCAGTCCCCTCACGTTATGCTTAGTGGCACTGGAGCGGAAACCTTTGCCGAAGAAAAAGGGTTTTCTTTAGTTGACCCTTCCTACTTCCACACCGACGCGCGTTACAAGCAATTACAAAAAATTAAAAAGCGTGAAAAAGACAATCTTATCGGTGTTTCTTTCGAAGACCCCTTTATTAAGGAATCCAAGTTTGGTACTGTAGGATGCGCGGCACTCGACAAACACGGAAATCTAGCCGCGGGAACATCAACGGGGGGAATGACCAATAAACGATGGAATCGCATTGGTGATGCTCCGATTATCGGTGCGGGAACCTATGCGAATAATGCCACCTGCGCAGTTTCGTCAACCGGTTGGGGCGAGTTTTTTATTAGAGGCATGGTGGCTCATGATATTTCAGCAATGATGGAGTATAAAGGGGTCTCGTTGCAAGAAGCAGCTAGTGAAGTGATTCAGAAGAAAATACCCGCTCTAGGAGGAGATGGAGGGGTTGTTTCTATTGATAAAGATGGAAACGTTGCCATGGAATTTAATACCGCCGGAATGTACCGCGCTCACATGAATTCTAAGGGGGAACTTATTGTGAGAATCTATAAGGATGAATAAACACACGCTTTTAAGACGGGTATAGTACATTTTGATCGCAGCCCGAACTTTCATAAAACCCTCTTGACATCAAAAACCGGCAAAGCCGCCTTAAACTTTGCCTATCGACATAAAAGTGAATTGAAACAACCAACCGAATCCTAACGCGCTTTATGATAATCTATAATTTATATACCTTAGACGCATGAGAGTCCAAAACTTTATACCTTTTTTAATATGCCTTTTTTTAATTGGGTGTAAGCCTCCTCAGAAGGAATTCATTAAAACAGATCTTCATTTAATTCCGAAGCCGGAATCGTTAGTCCTTAAAAAAGGAAGTTTTACCATTGATAAAAACACAACCTTTTTTTCTGAATCTGAATTTGACATTGCTTCCAATTTTCTTCAGAATTATGTAAAAAATGGCTTAGGCTATACCTTGCAAAACCAATCAAAAGCCGATGCACATATTATCATCGTTTTAGACAATTCTCAGCCCAAAGAAGGATATGGTTTAGAAATTTCAGAAAAACAGATTATAATAAAAGCATCCGATGCGAATGGAGCTTTTTATGCTGTTCAGACGCTGCGACAATTGCTTCCTGCAGCATTGGAAGGAACAAATTCGATCGCTAGCCATTCGGTTCAGCTTCCACAACTATCAATAAATGATGTTCCAAAGTTTGAATACAGGGGAATGCATCTAGATGTTGGAAGGCATTTCTTTCCGAAGGCATTTATCAAAGAGTATATTGCCAATCTCGCTTTACTCAAAATGAATTACTTCCATTGGCACCTTACCGAAGATCAAGGGTGGCGTATTGAAATAAAAAAATACCCAAATCTTACCAAACATGCTGCCTATCGCGATGAAACTTTAATAGGGCATTATAATGATACGCCGCAGCAGTTTGACAGCAAGCGATACGGTGGTTTTTATACTCAGGAAGACATTAAAGAGATTGTAGCCTTTGCAGAAACACAGAACATAACCATCATTCCAGAAATTGAAATGCCTGGGCATGCACAAGCGGCTGTAAGCGCATACCCAGAGTTAGGTTGTACTGGGGAACAAGTTTCAGTAGCGACTTCATGGGGCGTTTTTGAAAACATCTATTGCACTAATGAAGCTACCTTTACATTTCTTGAAAATGTTTTGGATGAAGTGATTCCATTGTTCCCAGGAGAGTATATACATATTGGCGGGGATGAGGCGCCAAAAAAACAATGGAAAGCATGTGATCATTGCCAGAATTTAATAAAAGACCTCAGCCTTAAAGACGAGCATGGTTTACAGAGTTATTTTATAAAGCGAATGGAAGCGTACATTAACGGCAAGGGGAAAAAGATTATTGGATGGGATGAAATTTTAGAAGGTGGACTGGCTCCAAACGCAACGGTAATGTCCTGGCGAGGAATGGAGGGAGGAATTGCAGCAGCACGGGAAAAACATTCTGTTATTATGACCCCAACGTCACATGCATATTTCGATTATTATCAGGCTGATAATCCCGATGAGCCTCTTGCAATTGGCGGATTCTTACCCCTTAAAAAAGTATATGGTTTCAATCCAGTTCCGCCAGAATTAAGCCCTGCGGAAGCTACATATATCCTAGGAGCACAGGGGAATATTTGGACAGAATATATGCCAAGTGAAGATCAGGTTGAATATATGGCATATCCACGGATGTTAGCAATGAGTGAGGTCGTTTGGAGCGGCGCTACTGAAGATATTGAAACAGATTACCCGAATTTCTTAGAACGCTTAGAGCCTTTTATGCAGCGAATGGATGCCTTAAAAATTAACTATGCGAACCATTTGTACGAGATAGAAGGAAATGTAATAAAAAAAGAAGGAGAGGTGTTTTACGAGTTAAAAACACCAACACAGGGTAAAGAGATTTTATTTTCCTTAAATAGTGCTGAAGAAAAAAAGTACAATAGTCTTATTCCCATTTCTGAAGACACCGACATTACAGCCCAAGTATACAAAAACGGAGAAAAAGTGGGGGGGCTTTTTTCTGAAAAAATGTTGTTTCACAAGGGACTACAAGGAAACATATCTTTAAGTATAAAGCCTCATGAAGCTTATAGTGCTGGTGGAAAAAACGCTTTAATTAATGGAATTCAAGGAAATGATTCGCGCTATGGTGACAAAGAATGGCTCGGATTCTGGGGAGAGGATGTCTTGATAACAATTGATTTTCCTCAAGACATTGAAGCCAGTAAGATCGGTTTGCGTTTTTATGATGCGAATGGACAATGGATTTATGCTCCAAATGATGTTTCGTTCTCCGCTGTGCTATCCGATGGCAGGGTACTATCAATGCTTCAAGAGGTAAAAGCTTCAGAAAAAGACAATTTAGCAGAAGCATTGTTTGATTTACCGGCCGATTCTGACAGAAGAATATCAAAAATTGAGCTTAGGATTCCGAGCTACGGTATTATCGCTCAAGGCCTTCAAGGTGCTGGGAACAAAGCCTGGACATTTATTGATGAGATACTTATAGAATGATATCTCGATTTTCGATCGGGATCACTCGATGTGACAGGATAATTTAAAGAGGTCACCGCTTACACGGAGAATGGGTATGATAATAGAAATATGTGCGAATAGTTACGAAAGTGCCAAAGCTGCCATGGAAGGTGGTGCAAGCCGTATTGAATTATGCACCAATCTTTCAGTTGGTGGATTAACGCCAAGCCGAGAGTTGATTCGCAAAGTAATTACCGAATTAAACATAGCTGTTCATGTATTGATTCGGCCACGAGGCGGTAATTTTGTCTATTCGGAAGACGAGATTAAGACCATGTTGGATGTAATTGGTTTTTGCAAAAAAACGGGCTGCTCTGGCATTGTAAGCGGTATTCTTACCTCAGAAAATACAATTGACGAGAAAGCAACGAGGCGGCTGATTGCTGCTTCAAAAGGGGTGGAATTCACCTTTCATCGTGCTTTCGATATGGTGAAAGACCCTTCCGAAGCAATTGAAACGGTCATGCAGTTAGGAGCAACTCGATTACTGAGCTCCGGACAACAAAATAAGGCGATTGATGGAATCGAAATGCTGACACACCTAAGGGAACTTTCCGAAGGAAAACTACAAATTATGCCAGGAAGCGGTATTCATTTTGAAAATGCGCTGGTTTTTAAAAAGGCTGGTTTTGAAATGATTCACTTTTCAGCCACAAAAAAGGGAAAGGAAGGTACTAATGAGACCGGCCTATTTGAGAATACCGTCATAGGCACATCCGATAGAAATGAAATTGAGCGAATTATAAAATTATTAGCCTAGTGGGTTCATTCTTTCTTCAAACGCGGCGGCAATATTATATTGAATAATTAGGTTTCCGATTTTTATTCAATCCATGCTTTAAATGGCTTTTTACTCAGCATCGAATTGTAATATTTAACATCCCCAGTAACTTCTTTTCCAAGCCAATGCGGTTTGTCGAACTTTTCATTCTCCTCATTTAGTTCAATTTCTGCTATCGTAAGCCCGAGATTATCTCCAAAGAATTCGTCTACTTCAAAAACATGTTTTCCGGCTTTTATCTCATAACGTATCTTTTCAATAAGACCTTCCTCACAAAGTGTTAAAAGGGTTTCAGCTTCAACGACTTCGATCTCCTTTTCCCATTCTGTGCGAATTGTTCCCGCTTCGTTGGATTTTCCTTTTACTGTTAAAAAACCTTGATTTCCTTTAATTCTAATTCGCACTGTGCGATTGGGGTCTGTATTTAAAAACCCTTGAACAATGCGCGTGCTTTTGTACGCTTCCTTTTTATAAGATTGAGATGTTACTTGAAATTTACGTTCTATTTCTATCATATGTAATGTATTGTCCACAGCGGGTTTATATAGTTTCTAACACGATATATAATAATCCATTTCCCCAAACAACATCTTCCAAGAGCACGGTCATTTGATTTAGATTCATCGCGATGCTATTTCCTTTATTTTTTTAGATACAATTATCGTTTCTGAAAAGTCATTCTTAGACAACCAAAGCATCGCTTTTGAAATTAACTCCGGATGAATCATTTTATACTTCTTCGGAATCATAAAATTAAATGTGCCCATCATCCACTTCGCAAAACGTTCGCCTGTTCTTATTTCAGCGCGCCTTCCGCCAATTAGAGAAGGTTGCAAGATATATGTATTCTCAATTTCGAACCGAAGTACGTCCTGTTCCATTTCTCCTTTGGTTTTATTGTAGAAAACCGCACTCTTGGAATCTGCGCCCATCGTTGACATCACTATAAACCGATCTATCTTGTTTTTTTTAGAAAGGCGTGCTGCCGCCATGGGGATGCCATGATCAATCCTTGAATACATGATTTTATCTGGGGTTTTGGTCTTGGTTGTGCCAATACAACAAAAAACAACATCGCCGATAAAATCCTCTGAATAATTCTCCAAAGCAAACATATCGATTAGATGCTCTTCAATCTTCGGGTGATCAACTTGTACTGAAGATCTAGAAAAAAGGGTGACTTTTTCAAAAGTACTGTCCGCTAGTAGCTTATTTAAAAGGATTCCTCCTGTAAGCCCTGTGGCGCCAATAATTATTGCAGTTTTTGTCATTAAAATGTGCTATTCGGAATTGAATCTCACTAAGATATTATAATTTTATCGGATGGAAGGTCAATTGCACTTAAGAAAGATAATTCATGTTGATATGGATGCCTTTTATGCATCTGTGGAGCAACTGGACAATCCAGAGCTACAAGGAAAACCTGTTGCCGTAGGAGGAAGTGAACTAAGAGGAGTGGTAAGTGCTGCTAGTTATGAGGCCCGAAAGTTTGGAGTGCGAAGCGCAATGAGCAGCGTGGTCGCAAAAAGAAATTGCCCAGAATTAATCTTCGTAAAGCCAAACTTTGCTCGATACAAAGAAATTTCCGCGAAAATAAAAAAAGTGTTTTTTGAATTTACAGATACGGTCGAGCCATTATCATTGGATGAGGCCTATTTAGATGTCACTGAAAATAAAAAAGGAAACCCCAGCGCTACTCTAATCGCGCAGGAAATTCGGCAAAGAATAAAGGAAGAAACAGGGTTAAATGCATCTGCTGGCATATCGATCAATAAATTTATAGCGAAGATAGCTAGTGACGTGAACAAACCCAATGGGCAAAAAACAGTGCCGCCAGAAGAAGTTATTACGTTTCTTGAAAAACTAGATGTGAAGAAATTTTTCGGTGTTGGGAAAGTTACTAAGAAAAAAATGTATCGGCTTGGTATTTTCACAGGTCTCGATCTTAAGGGTAAATCTGAAGCCTATCTAATGGAACACTTCGGAAAGGGTGGTGGCTCATACTATCAAATCGTGCGCGGTGTGCACCTAAGCCCTGTAAAAACATCGCGAAAACAAAAGTCGCTGGCGGCAGAGCGCACCTTCGATGTGAACATTGCCAGTGAAATATATATGCTGGAACGTTTGGAAGAAATTGCCAAAGAGGTTGAAAAACGACTATTACAAAGCAAACTCGCAGGTAAAACGATTACGCTTAAAATTAAATACAGTGATTTTACGTTACAAACAAGAAGTAAAACACTAGCTCTTTACATTTCGTCAAAAGAATTAGTACTGGCAACTGTTAAAGATTTGTTATTTCAAGAAAAAATGAAGAACTCGGTACGTTTGTTGGGAATATCAATATCGAGTCTCAATAATGAAGTCAAGAAGAAGCCTCTTGAAGTTCAAAAATCAATTGATGTCCAACTTAAACTAGACTTTTAAACGATGCGATAAAACTACTTGTATTAATGAATAACAAAAACCCAATATTATGAAAAAAGTAGTTTTAAGTATGTTTATTGCGACACTCGTTTTTACATCCTGTAAAAACGAATCTTCCAAACCCAAAACCGATGTCAAGGTGAATGACATAGCCCTCGCCGATACGACTATTGAGGAGCCTGCTCCTGAGTATTTATATGTAACTGCTTCTAGTGGTTTAAGCCTGCGCGAGTATAATAACCTGAGCAGTGATAAGATTGCCAAAATGCCCTATGGAACTAGGGTAAAAGTAATTACGCCAGAAAACAAAGTCACTATGAATGTTAGTGGGATAAGCGGGGGAATGAACGAAGTAGAATTCAACCGGAAGAAGGGGTTTGCTTTTAATGGATATTTATCAAAATTCTTCCCTCCTGACACAGATATTAAAGTAAAAGGGTATGCCGAAGAATTACAGGAATATTTTCCAGAAGTCCGTTATTTTGAAAGTGTAGGCGGAAGTGTAAGCCAGCCATCAAATGCTGAAACATTGGTACTGCCAACAACACTTTGGCATGAAGCATTTTTTATAGCACAACAGCTGTTTGAATTTCCAAAAGAATTTGATTATCCAAACCCCAAAGGAATAGACAAGGAGGTGATTCGATACAGTAAATCGAAAAAAGAAAACTTGAAAAACCAGTTAGAAGTAGCACGGTTTGATAATAAGCTGGAAAGAATAGAATACGTATATGAATCTCTAAAATTTGACCGGACAATAACCATTGTAAAAGATGGAAACATGATGAAGATTTCCGAGATAGAGACAATTAAATAATTATGGCGTTTGATTATAAAGGGCATCCACTGAGTACAAACAGTGGATGCCCTTTATAATGTTTGTTTTACTAACTATACCTGTGAAACCCTCAATGTGTTTACCATTCCTTTTTCCACAATAGGCATCGCAGCAAGGTTCACCATATAATCTCCTTTTTTAACAAAACCTTGTTGATTCGCTATTTTATTAATGTCATCTACCGTCTCGTCTGTGCTTACAAACTTATCGTAAAAGAATGCCTTCACTCCCCACAGCAAGTTTAATCTAGAGAGAATCCGTCGATTCGAAGTGTAGACTAAAATATGAGCAGCAGGTCTCCATGCCGAAATTTGAAAAGCCGTATATCCACTATTCGTCAATGTGCAAATAGCGCGAGCCTGAATTTCATCAGCCATTTTTGCAGCGTGATAACAAATAGATTTTGTGATATATCTATTTGTACGGATATGAGGCGGCTCGTGAGGCACTTTAATAAGGTCGCTGTTTTCTACTTGCTTACATATGTTCGCCATCTTACGAATTACCTCTACGGGATATTTTCCCACAGACGTTTCCCCCGATAACATCACAGCATCTGCGCCATCCATAATAGAATTGGCTACATCATTTACTTCCGCCCTTGTTGGAGTTAAGGATGTAATCATGGTCTCCATCATTTGTGTAGCAATGATTACTGGAATCCTCGCGCGTTTTGCCTTAAGGACCAATTCTTTTTGAATAAGTGGAACCTCCTCTGCGGCTACCTCAACACCCAAATCACCTCTGGCTACCATTAATCCATCACAATACGGAATTATCTTATCTATATTCGCTACGGCTTCTGGCTTTTCGATTTTAGCGATAATTGGTATTTTATAATCACTATTTGCCTCAATCAAGCCTTGTAGTTCTTTTAGGTCTTCGGCATGACGCACAAATGAGAGGGCAAGCCAATCGACCTCCAAACCAATCGCGAAAATAGCGTCTTCTTTGTCTTTTTGCGTAAGTGCTGGTAATGATATAGCGGTATTAGGTAGGTTAACACCTTTTTTTGACCTAAGAGGGCCCCCTTGAATTACTTTGGTTTGAACCGTATCTTTTCCATTGGTTTCTATTACTTCGAACATAAGTTTTCCGTCATCCAACAAAACCAACTCTCCCTTTTTTACATCTCTGGGGAAGTTGTCATAATTCATGTAGACTCTTTCGTGTGTGCCCTCAAACTCTTTGCCTGTACAAAACGAAATGATATCTCCCGGGGCTACCACAACCTCTTCTTTCATAAGGCCGACACGAAGCTTCGGACCTTGTAAATCGGCTAAAATTGCCGTTGCAGTTTCCATTTCATCTCCAAGTTCACGTATTATAGCCACGGTCTCTTTGACATTATCATAATCGGCATGTGAGAAATTAACGCGAAATACATCCACTCCTTCCTGAATCATTTTTCTCAAAACTTTTCGACTGGAAATAGCTGGTCCTAAGGTTGCTACAATTTTTGTTCTCTTCTGCTTTAGCATTAGTTAAATATTAAATTATTTTTTGATTTTAAACTATCAACACCTATTTCATAGGCAGAAATAATTCGTTTTATGTTGTTAATCTCTGTGATAATATTTTTCAATACAATACTTTCATATTCTGAATGAATCTTTAGAAAATAGTCTACTTTCCTATACTCTGGTATTAAATAGGTAACCACAGTTTTTTCTGAAGCATCATCATAAAACAATCCCCCAGAACTATTAACATGTGCCGCAAGCGATTTACATTTGTTGGCAACTAAGTTGTAAATGGTGTATTGGAAATTATTCTCATATTGAAATAACGGAAAGCTTGCTTCTAAGCCGTTACTTACATAATTTAGATCTAGTCGTTCTCTTTTTAAATGAAAGCCAAGATGCTTATTAAGCAAATATGCTAAGATGTAGGCATCCTCGCTACAATGTATGGCCAGTAAAGAAAATGTCTCCTTTACATCGTCGTCCATAAGAAGTTTATAGGTAGTCATCCTTTATTTCAAAATTTAAAAGTAGCGATTGTTTTATCAATCTAAGAAATGAGGACAAAAATCTGCCTGATTATCTACGAAATCGATTTCTTTTTTTAAGATTTATTACAATTTTCCTTCAATTGTTGCTTGTAACTTAAAATAAGCTCTTTTCGCGGCGCGTTCTTCTGCCTTTTTTTTTGACGTTGCTCTTGCTTTGCCAACAGTTTTTCCCTCCAGTTGGAGTTTTACTCCAAAATGTTTGAGTGCATCGTTACCAGTATCTTCGTACACAGAAAATTCAAAATTTGTTTTATGTTTCTGACACCACTCAATAAAGAGGCTCTTGTAGCTAATGACTTTTCCTTCTAATTTTTCTATATCTACGTATGGCTTAATGACACGTTTTGCTATAAACTTCTCGCAATAGGAATAGCCTCTATCTAAATAAATAGCACCCACCAAGGCTTCAAAAACATTTCCGTGTATATTACCTCCAAATTGTTCTATTGGGATTGTAGTTTTTACATGCTTAATTAATTCCAAATCTCGCCCCAATTCATTGAGGTGTTCACGGCTTACAACCTTAGATCTCATTTTTGTTAGATAGCCTTCATTTCCTCCAGGCACCTCCTTAAATAGATGAGATGCAATCACAGAACCAAGCATTGCGTCACCTAAAAACTCCATACGCTCATAATTTTGAGGCTCACCACTACTGTTTTTTTCATTGGTGGAACGATGTGTAAATGCCGTTTCATATATGCTAATATCTTTAGGCTTAAAGCCTATAATTCTTTTTATTTCTAAAAAAAAAATCCCGCCTTTTTCAGTACGAGAATTAAATATGTTTTTGAGAGATGCCATTGTATCTAATCTGACATAGTCTTAAATAAGACACAAGCATTATGTCCTCCAAAACCGAAGGTGTTGCTAAGGGCTACCTTGATTTCTCTTTTTTGTGCTTTATTTAGCGTAAGATTCAAAGACGAATCTATTTCCTCATCTACCACGCTATGATTAATTGTTGGTGGCACAATACCATACTTCATACCTAGAATAGATGCAATTGCTTCTATCGCTCCCGCGGCTCCCAATAAATGACCCGTCATAGATTTGGTAGAATTAATATTGATGTTCTTAGCGTGTGCACCAAATACCCTGCTAATAGCCTTAAGTTCTGCTACATCTCCCAGAGGAGTTGAAGTACCATGTGTATTTATTGCATCAACATCTTCTGGCTTGAGACCGGCATTTTCAAGACAATTGATCATAACCCGTTCCACCCCTATCCCGTCAGGATGAGGCGCAGTCATATGATAAGCATCACTTGACATTCCACCTCCGACAACTTCTGCATAAATTTTTGCCCCTCTTTTTTTCGCGTGTTCGTATTCTTCTAGGATTAACGCTCCAGCGCCTTCACCTAAAACAAACCCATCTCGTGATTTGTCAAAAGGTCGAGATGCCGTTTCTGGACTTTCATTTCTAGTAGAGAGCGCATGCAATGCATTAAACCCTCCCATTCCAGCTTTTGTAACCGCAGCTTCACTCCCGCCAGTTACGATAATATCACAAGTCCCTAACCGAATATAGTTTAAGGCATCTATCATTGCATTAGCTGACGAAGCACAAGCAGACACCGTTGTATAGTTAGGTCCCATAAAACCGTGCTTAATGGAAATATTTCCCGGAGCAATGTCGGCTATCATTTTGGGAATGAAAAAGGGGTTGAAACGTGGTGTTCCATCCCCTTCTGCAAAGTTTATTACTTCATTTTGAAAAGTCTCTAAGCCGCCTATTCCCGCTCCCCATATAACACCAACGCGAAACTTGTCAACCTCATCGAGATTAATTCCGGCATCGATGATCGCTTCATCACTTGAAACAAGTGCGTACTGGGCAAAACGATCTAATTTTCTGGCTTCTTTTCTATCAAAATGCTCTAATGGATCAAAATTCTTAATTTCACAAGCGAATTTAGTTTTGAACTTCTCAGTGTCAAAATATGTTATGGGTCCACAGCCACTCTTTCCCGCTACCAAGGCATTCCAATATTCTTCAATATTGTTACCAATAGGGGTGATGGCTCCAAGACCTGTAACTACAACGCGCTTTAGTTCCATAGAAAAATAATATTATTTAGCTCCTTCGATATACGAAACAGCTTGACCAACTGTTGCTATATTCTCAGCTTGATCATCTGGTATTTGAATATCAAATTCTTTTTCAAATTCCATAATAAGCTCTACTGTATCTAGCGAGTCTGCTCCTAAATCGTTCGTGAAGTTAGCTTCATTAACTACTTCATTTTCGTCTACACCTAATTTATCAACGATGATAGCTTTTACTCTTGATGCAATGTCTGACATAATTCTTGTTTTTAGATTTTAATTATAAGAGGCAAAAATAAAATATTTTAACTGAAAACAGCCTTTTTAATTTAAAATGTTAAATCTACAGTTTCGATGCTCTATTTAATGTGGCTGTTGCCTTTTTATATACAACCTCTAAAATAAGGCATTTTTTTCTGAGAAAAGTAAAAGCAAATGAAACATTTTCGGGTGAAGTAACCTTGATTGACGTACTTTTGTTATTTATTCTTATGATTACTTTAAAAACAACTACAGAAGATTTAGTGAAGAGGCGCATTGTTATTTTTGCTTCAGGCAATGGCACCAATGCTCAAAATATAATTCGCCATTTTCAACAGAGTCGTCTAGCTGAGGTTGTTTTGGTGCTTTCAAACAAGAAGAATGCACAGGTTTTAGTTCGAAGTAAGTCACTGCATGTCACCTCTAAACACTTTACAAAAGAAGATCTTTTATCTTCGGAAAAAGTTCTTGAATTCATCAAAGAAGTCCGTGCTGATCTTATTGTACTTGCGGGTTTTCTATTAAAATTTCCGACCCGTATTCTTTCAGAATATCCAGGCCAAGTAATAAATTTACATCCAGCACTGCTCCCCAAGTACGGGGGTAAGGGGATGTATGGTCAATTTGTGCATGAAGCAGTGGTCGCAAATAAAGAAAAGGTGTCGGGAATTACCATTCATTATGTCAATGAAAACTATGATGAAGGCGCCATTATATTTCAAAAAAGCGTGGAACTTTCAGAAGAAGATACTCCTGAAACTGTTGCCAATAAAATCCATACATTGGAATATGCGTATTTTCCAAAAGTTATTGAAAAACTATTGCTTTCAAAAGTAAATAAAACATAGATCCTAAGCCTTACGTTCAAGGTCACTGGATATAATTTAATGAGTTAGCCGCCTCTGCGGTCATGAAATGGCGAAAAAAGGTAAATTTTACGTTGTTTGGTTTGGAAACCCAACCGGTATTTTTCGGAGTTGGAAGGAGTGCAAACATGCCATTGACGGTGTTAAAGGCGCACAGTACAAATCATTTCTAACCCTATCAGAAGCCAAAATTGCCTACAACAAAGAGTTTAACGACTACAAAGGTAAAAACACAAAGAAAAAAAAGCTTTCGTCTACTGAACTTGCTAAAATTGGAACCCCTAACCTATACTCTATTTCTGTAGACGCCGCTTCCAGTGGAAATCCAGGCATTATGGAATATCGAGGCGTGGATACACAAACGAAAATGCAATTATTTCATCAAGGTCCTTTTCAACAAGGCACCAACAACGTGGGCGAATTTCTTGCGCTCGTGCACGGCTTAGCTTTTCTAAAAAAACAAAAAAGCGATAGGATTCTCTACACAGATTCTCGAATCGCAATGGGCTGGTTAAAGAAAAAAACGTGCAATACGAAGCTTAAAGAAGGTGCTAAAAACAAAGCGGTTTTTGAATTAATTCTGCGCGCTGAAAATTGGCTGAAAAACAATTCATACAAGACGACAGTTGTAAAGTGGGAGACGAAAGCTTGGGGAGAAATTCCTGCAGATTTTGGAAGAAAATAACCCCCTATTAAGAGCTGAAAATCAGCATCTTTAATTGCTCCATTTGTCTCTCAATTTAAAATGATTAGAGGGCTTAAAAAGACTTATTTTATGTTTTGCGATTTATGTACGGCAATGTTTTTTATTAGAATCATAATAAATTAAACCCCATGAGTCCAGCATTCTTATATAACTTCTTAATAGTGATAAAAATCAATGTAGTTCATCTTTAGTCATACCATAAAAACACATATTTTGCAGGTGAATTTAAAATCAATCAAGATCGAAATGTAATATAAAAATCGGAATCGTAAAACACTATAAAAAGACTTATCTTTGCATCTAATTTTTTAATCTTTATTTTTTTGAGCAAATTAGTAATTGTAGGCACCGTTGCGTTTGACGCCATAGAAACTCCATTTGGAAAAACAGATAAAATTCTTGGTGGCGCAGCTACATACATAGGGTTGTCTGCTTCAAATTTTAAGGTAAACTCCGCTATTATTTCCATAGTTGGGGGAGATTTCCCTAAAGACCATATTTCCATGCTCGAGAGCAACGGAATGAATGTGGAGGGTTTGGAAATTGTGGAAGACGGCAAAACATTTTTCTGGAGCGGAAAATATCACAACGACATGAACTCTCGCGACACCCTAGCAACAGAGCTTAATGTCTTAGCTGATTTCAATCCAATCGTTCCAGAGGCATATAAAGATGCCGAAGTGGTGATGTTAGGTAACCTGCACCCTTTGGTGCAAATGGGCGTTATCAATCAGATGCAAAACCCGGGTCTTATTGTTTTAGACACGATGAATTTTTGGATGGACTGTGCACTAACAGAACTAATGCAAGTTATTGCAAAAGTAGATGTCATAACTATTAATGACGAAGAAGCGCGGCAGTTAAGTGGCGAATACTCTCTTGTCGTTGCCGCTCAAAAAATTATGGAAATGGGGCCTAAATTTGTGGTGATTAAAAAGGGCGAACATGGTGCATTGCTCTTTCATGAAGACGACATATTTTCTGCGCCAGCGTTACCACTAGCTGAGGTATTTGACCCCACTGGTGCAGGCGACACTTTTGCAGGCGGCTTTACAGGATATTTGGCAAAGACCGGAGATTTTAGTTATGAAAACATGAAAACCGCCATTATACATGGATCGGCCTTAGCTTCCTTTTGTGTAGAAAAATTTGGAACTGAAAGGATGCTTCAGCTTTCAAAAAAAGAAATACATCAACGTTTAAAACAATTTAAAAGTTTGACTCAGTTTGATATTCAATTAACATAAATAAACACCCGTTTGGGTGTTTTTTGTTTACCTATTTTAGAAATTATGAGCGATGCTTTAAAACACGAATGCGGTATTGCATTAGTCCGATTACTTAAGCCTTTGGAATTTTACAAAGAAAAGTATGGTACAGCCTTCTATGGCGTAAATAAGATGTATTTAATGATGGAGAAGCAGCACAATCGTGGACAAGATGGTGCTGGAATCGCAAGTATTAAATTGGATGTGCGTCCAGGAGAAAGATATATTAGCCGTGTGCGATCGAATGCAAATCAACCCATACAAGACATTTTTGCGCAAATTAATGCCCGGGCGAATTCTGAGTTTGAAGCAGATCCTGGACTGAAAGATGATGTAGCCGCACAAAAAAAGAAAATACCCTATTTAGGAGAGCTATTTTTAGGTCATGTGCGGTATGGGACTTTTGGAGGGAATAGTGTAGAGCACGTTCATCCATTTCTGCGACAAAACAATTGGATGCATCGCAATCTTATTATTGCCGGGAATTTTAATATGACAAACACTACAGAGCTTTTTAGTAATTTAACAAAGCTCGGAATGCATCCAAAAGAAAAGGCAGATACGGTTACTGTTATGGAAAAAATAGGTCATTTTTTAGATGATGAAGTAAGCAAGTTGTACAAAAAAGCGAAATCAAAGGGCTTGTCTAAAATTGAGGCATCTCCCTTTATTGCACGAAAACTTAACTTAGCGAAGGTTTTAAAAAGAGCCTCAAAGGATTGGGATGGAGGTTATGCAATGGCTGGTTTGCTTGGACATGGAGACGCCTTTGTTATGAGAGATCCAGCTGGAATAAGACCTGCGTATTATTATCAGGACGACGAAGTAATTGTCGTTGCCTCAGAAAGACCTGTAATACAAACTGTTTTTAATGTCCCTTTTGAGTCAATAAACGAAGTAGAACCTGGCACGGCTGTTTTGATGAAAAAAGATGGAAGTTTGTCTGTTTCTAGAATTTTAGAAGCAACTGAGCGCAAATCTTGTTCTTTTGAGCGAATCTATTTTTCTCGCGGAAGCGATGCCGAAATATACCAAGAGCGTAAAGAATTAGGTCGATTAATAATGCCTGATGTACTCAAAGCTATTGATTACGACACCAACAACTCCGTTTTTTCATTTATTCCAAATACAGCGGAGACCTCTTTTTATGGGATGCTTGATGCCGCTCAAAACGAGCTAAACAAGCAAAAAAACAATGCTATCTTCAAAGAAAAAGAAAATTTAACCGAAGAGCGACTGAAACAAATACAAGATTTTAAAATTCGAACAGAAAAAATCGCAATTAAAGATGTTAAACTTCGCACCTTTATAACAGACGACAGTAGTAGAGACGACCTTGTGGCTCATGTTTACGATGTAACGTATGGTGTCGTTCAGCCAGAAGATAACCTCGTTATTATTGACGACAGCATTGTAAGAGGAACCACCCTTAAAAAAAGTATTCTTAAAATGTTAGATAGGTTAAACCCAAAGCAAATTGTGGTTGTTTCTTCTGCACCTCAAATTAGATATCCTGATTGTTATGGTATTGACATGGCTCGCATGGAGAGCCTAATTGCGTTTCAAGCTGCGCTTGAACTTCACAAGGATCAAGGCACTTCAGACATTATAAAAAAAATCTATGAAAAATGTAAAAAGCAAGTGGCACTAGTTGATACAGAGGTTGTAAACCATGTTAAAGGAATTTATGCCCCATTTACTGCCGAACAACTGTCGGCTAAAATAGCTGAGATAATAAGTGATAATACCATCAATGCCAAAGTCAAAATAATATTTCAAACAGTAGAAAACCTTCATAAAGCGTGTCCTAAGAATCTAGGCGATTGGTACTTCACCGGAAACTACCCCACCCCTGGAGGAAATCGTGTTGTAAACAAGGCGTATATTAACTATTATGAAGGCAACCCAGAGAGAGCTTATTGATTCGGGAAAAAAATCTTAATTAAAATCCTGGTATCTGAAAGCAGGAAAACCTCAACCGCATGCATTTATTTACAGCTTATAGTGGCCTGGGTTATTAGGTGATGTTCGTGCTTGGTTTAAGGCTAAAAAGAGAAACATACATTTGCCTTTTTTATTTGTGTATTATGCTGGTGTGATGACCTTCTATTGGGCCGTATCAAGTATACATAAGGGCGTAAAATACTCTATTTCATATTGTTAGCTTTTGGCTATGTTTTAGGATTGCCTTTTTTAACGACTCCGCTTTATCGAGTATATGTGCACTTTATCTAAAAGATTATTTTAAGAAGTATAATATCCGTTATATTTGAGCAATACCATAGCATAAGTAGGTTAAGTTCATGGTAGATTTGGGGCAAAAAAAGGTGAACTCTCGTTTACCTTTTTTTATGCGCTATTGTTAAATCTCTCTCGTAGCGCGTATCCTGTAGCATCAATTTAAGAGGCCCTCTCCAATGAGCCCACTCAAGTTTTCTTCCTATAGTATCTTACTTGGTTTCTTGTAACAGTATCGTCAAAGCTATTTTCGAAAAAATTTTAATCTAATACAAAAAAACAGCTATTCTGTCAATATTGACAGAATAGCTGTTTGCATTAAAAAGGCTTGAATATTACTTATTAGCTTGGTAACGTGCTGAAACTTCATCCCAATTTATAATGTTGAAAAACGCTGCTACGTAATCGGGGCGACGGTTTTGATAATTTAGATAGTAGGCGTGTTCCCAAACATCCAGCCCCAGTATTGGCGTTCCTCCGCAACCTATACCTGGCATTAATGAATTATCCTGATTTGCTGTCGAACAAACTTCAACTTTTCCACCTTCATGAACACAAAGCCAAGCCCATCCCGATCCAAATTGAGTTTTGGCCGCTCCTGAAAATGTTTCTTTAAAGGCGTCAAAACTTCCATATGCATTGTCAATTGCACTTGCTAAATCACCACTTGGCGCTCCTCCACCGTTTGGAGATATTATTTTCCAGAATAGACTGTGATTATAAAATCCCCCACCGTTATTCCGAACAGCCTTATTATTCATGTCCATGTTCGCCAATATAAACTCTATTGACTTCCCTTCCAGCTCAGTCCCTTCAATCGCTGCATTTAGGTTGTTAGTATACCCCTGGTGATGCTTTCCATGATGGATTTCCATTGTTTTACTATCAATGTTTGGCTCAAGCGCATCATGTGTATAATTTAATTGTGGTAGTTTGAAAGACATAGTATGAGTTTTAAGATTATTTAATTTTATACTTCAAAGTTACGCATTATCCTTTTTTAAAACTGTTATAGAATTTATAAGATTTTTATAGCCCAATAGATATTTCTAATAATAAGGACTCGACTACCTACTTTTGATTATTTTAGTAAAAAAAGTAATCTTGAAAGATAGCACACCATTTAAAATTTACAATGCTTCTGCTGGAAGCGGAAAGACCTTTACACTAGTCAAAGAATATATAAGCCGCATTCTAAGCTCGAAAAACGCAGCCTATTACCAAAACTTACTGGCAATTACCTTTACGAACAAGGCGGTTGCCGAAATGAAGAAACGCATCTTAGAAAACTTGGTGTCCTTCACAAGTCCTAAAGCTGCGACTGATCCGCCAGAAATGCTCGTTCAAATAGCCAAAAGCCTTCAACTTTCAACAGAGGAAATTAGACTCCAATCGAGTAAAATTGTCAAGCATTTATTACATCACTATGCAAGCTTCAGCGTTGAAACAATTGATAGTTTCAATCACCGGGTAATTCGAACTTTTGCGAGAGATTTACGCCTTACGGCTAATTTCGAGGTAAGCTTAGACACTCCAAATCTATTGGCAGAAGCCGTAGACCAACTTATACATAAAGCTGGTGAAGATCCAAAAATTACAAAGGTTTTGCTAGACTACGCCCTCGCAAAAACAGATGATGATAAATCTTGGGATATTTCTAAGGACATTGTATCTGCCTCAGGTATTCTTTTCAATGAAAATGAATCTATTCATGTTGCAAGACTTAAGAAAAAGACCCTTGCCGATTTCGATTGTTTTAAAAAGCAGCTGCAAGACCGAAAAAAATCATTTTCAGAAAAAATCCTTAAAATAACGTCAGACACTTTAAAACTAATTGACGAAAGCGGATTAGAGCACACGGATTTTAAAGGAGGTTATTTTCCAAAGTATCTTGTTAAGGTCGCCAATGGTGATTTTAGCATTAAATTTACAAGTGCCTGGCACGCCACAATTGGCGAGAAGCCTCTTTATACAAATACAACCTTAAAAAAAGCACCCCATATTTCCAACACAATAGATGAACTAACACCTGCTTTTGTCGAAAACTTTAAGGCTACTAAGGCTTACATTTATCAATATAGGCTTTTGGACTCCATCCTAAAAAGCATTAACCCTTTGTCTGTTATTAATCTTGTGCAAAAGGAAGTTGAAGCAATAAAAAAAGATAAGAATATCCTGCCAATTTCCGAATTCAATGCGCTCATAAATACTGAAATTAAAAATCAACCCGTGCCCTTCATTTATGAGCGTTTAGGTGAAAAATATCAGCACTTCTTTATCGATGAGTTTCAAGACACATCTCAATTGCAATGGGAGAACCTTACCCCTTTAATTTCAAATGCAATTTCACAATTCGACACCAGTGAAAGGAAAGGCTCCTTATTATTAGCAGGAGATGCAAAACAGTCCATTTATCGCTGGCGGGGAGGGGTGCCAGAACAGTTTATGAGTTTGTGTGGGAATGACAATCCTTTCCCTTCTTCCGAAAAAAAGGTGCTTACTCTTGAAACAAACTACCGAAGCAGAAAACAGATAATTGATTTCAACAACAACCTTTTTTCATTTATCGCAACCCATTTCGGAGACACCGTTCACAGGCAGCTTTATGAAGACGGCAACAGTCAAGAATGCAATACAAAGGAGGGTGGTTTTATTCGACTGTCTTTTATCGAAGGTGCAGTAAAAAAAGAACAAGATGAAATGTACGCCGAGCGTATTCTAGAAACTATCAAAGAGCTAAAAACTCGAGGCTTTAAAGAAAATGACATTTGCATTTTAACAAGAAACAGAAAAGACGGAATCGCAATTGGAAGCTATTTGATGGCTCATGAAATCGCTGTTATCTCTGCTGAAACTTTATTATTACAGTCATCTAGTCTCGTTCAATGCCTTTTGGATACCCTAAAATTGTCTATGTATCCAGAAAATGAGCAGGTAAAAGTGAGCTTATTAGATTTTTTACACAATTATCTTTCCTTGACAATTGATAAACATCAATTTTTTAGCTCACTTTTAAAAACCTCAGGAAGGGAATTTGAAACGAGTTTAAGTGATTATGGGATTTTATTGGACCTTGCCTTGCTGCAATCTTATACAATCTATGAAAGCTGTGAATATATTATTCGTCAATTTAAACTATTTGAACATCCCGATGCCTACCTCTTTAGTTTTATGGATTTCGTTTTTGAATTTGAGCAAACTCCACTAGCCAATAAAATCAGTTTTTTTGAGAATTGGGAAAGAAAAAAAGATAAGACTTCAATCCCGGCAAACGAAGGAACTATGGCCGTTCAATTAATGACCATTCACAAAGCCAAAGGACTCGAATTTCCAGTAGTCCTTTTTCCTTTTGCCGACTTAAATATTTATGATTCTAGGTTCGACTTTATTTGGTATCCCTTAAGACCCGATATGGGTTTTAATTTCGATGAAGCCCATATTAAATACACCAAAGAACTTTCTGATTATAGCGATCTTGGAGCTACCATTTACAAGGAGCATCAACATAAACTAGAACTTGACAACCTAAACCTACTCTATGTAACTTTAACCAGAGCAGCTGAAGAGCTTTATGTTTTTGCAAAGAAACCCACAGCCACTGAAAATGATAAATTACTAACTTACAACCAATTTTTTAGTGCGTTTCTTAAAAGTCAAGGTAGCTGGAGCGAAACAAAATCTATTTATGAATTTGGAACGCCAGCCCAACGAGATATTTCAACGGTTACAGAAGCTGTAGTTCAAGAAATACCCTCGTATATAGCAATATCTCCAAACGATCATGCTTTGAAAATTGTGGCAAGTAATGAATCGATTGCCCGGACAGAATCACAGAGGGCAATTTCTGAAGGAAACGTATTGCACGATATCATGGCGGAAATTTATACTTCAAAAGATATAGCACCCGTTTTCGAATCAATTAAAGAGCGTGCAATTATCCCTTCAAAGGAAATCGAAAGCCTATGTTCCAAAATTACATCAATTGTTGAACACCCTCTATTAAGTGAGTACTACAAAGAATCGTGCTCCGTTTTAAATGAAAGGGAAATCATTACAGCCACAGGGATGCTATTGCGTCCAGACAGACTAAATTTCAAGGAAGATAATTCAGTTACCATAATTGACTACAAAACAGGAGTGCCAAACTACTATCACGAAGATCAAATAAACAGCTATGCTTTGGCTCTTGAAGAAATGGGTCACCCTATTTCTGAAAGACTATTAGTCTATACCAATCAAGATAAAATTGTAATAAATAAAGTTTAAATTTACAGCTAATAAATTTTTCGAAAAAACAGACTATGTACGGTAAGATTAAAGATCACTTAGAGAGAGAACTTGAGGAAATAAAAGCCAATGGCCTATATAAAAAAGAACGTATAATTACATCTCCCCAAGACGCTGCGATAAGCATATCAACTGGTGAGGAAGTGCTAAATTTTTGCGCTAACAATTACTTGGGGCTTTCCTCAAATAAAGAGGTCATACAAGCAGCAAAAGATGCCATGGATTCACATGGCTTTGGAGTGTCATCAGTTCGCTTTATTTGTGGGACTCAGGATATTCATAAAAAACTTGAACAAAAAATAGCCGATTTTTATCAAACAGAAGATACCATTCTCTATGCCGCTGCCTTTGACGCCAATGGCGGTGTGTTTGAGCCTCTGCTAGGCCCAGAAGACGCTATTATATCTGACGCCTTAAACCACGCCTCTATCATTGATGGCGTTCGTCTTTGTAAAGCGGCTCGTTATCGTTACAAAAACAGTGATATGGAAGATCTTGAAAAACAGCTCATCGCTGCAAGTGAGAACAATTCACGTTTTAAAATTATTGTGACTGACGGTGTATTTTCGATGGATGGCATTGTTGCTCCATTGGACAAAATCTGTGATCTTGCTGATAAATACAACGCTCTAGTAATGATTGATGAGTGCCATGCTACTGGCTTTATTGGCAAAACAGGTCGTGGCACTCTAGAAGAAAAAAGCGTGATGGGTAGAATTGATATTATTACAGGAACACTCGGGAAAGCCTTAGGTGGAGCCATGGGGGGATATACCACTGGTAAAAAAGAAATTATTGAAATCCTTAGGCAGAAATCACGTCCTTATTTATTCTCTAATTCTTTGGCGCCAGCTATCGTAGGTGGCTCTATTAAAGTTTTTGATATGCTAGCAAATGACACTTCTTTGCGAGATCGTTTAGAAAGAAATACGAACTACTTTAAAAAAGGAATGAAACAGGCGGGGTTTGACATTATCGATGGAGATTCAGCAATTGTCCCTGTGATGTTATATGATGCGAAACTATCCCAAACGATGGCAGACCAATTATTACTAGAAGGGATCTATGTTATAGGATTCTTTTATCCAGTTGTACCAAAAGATAAGGCTAGAATAAGGGTTCAGCTCTCTGCGGCGCACTCTATAGAAAATCTTGACAAAGCGATTAGTGCGTTTATCAAAGTTGGCAAGATGTTGGATGTAATTGACGCATAGCAAGTTATTTTTGCCTATTAAACCATTGTTATTAATAAAAAATTTAATAGATTTGGTTTTGTTTATAAGTATTAACAACTTACTTTTGCTTTTAATTATCACTTAAAAAACATTAAAAATTCGAATATGAAACATTTTAACAGTATTTTAGTTGCTGCACTAATTATATTAACCGCCGGTGTAGTGAATGGTCAAGACGCAAATAATCCGTGGGCCATCGAAGTTGGCGTGAACGCTGTTGACGTTTACCCTGTTGGTTTTAAAGACGGACAAACAAGAAAGTCACCAACTCGTGGCGATTATTTTTCTGATTTCTTTGACTACGACCATTACAACGTCATTCCTTCAATATCTAAAATATCTGTTGGACGGTATATCGGAAGTGGGTTCGTATTCGCTGCCGCAGGTACTATAAACAGAATCGATAGGATTGGAGATGTAGAAGCAGACGATTTGACGTATTACGGTGTTGACGGAGAAGTTAAATATAGCTTTAGAAGTCTTTTAGGTGATACATGGCTTGACCCTTCTGTGGGTTTTGGTGGTGGTTACTCTTGGGTTGACTCAAGAGGGTATGGAACTGCTAACGCTTTAGCTGGTCTTAGGTTTTGGATTTCTGAAAAGTTCGCACTTAGCTTACAATCTACATTCAAACAATCTTTCAAAGATGATCGTTTACCTAGTCACTTCCAACACTCAGCTGGATTGGTGTTTAAGTTTGGTGGAAAAGATACCGATGATGACGGAATTTATGATAAAGACGATGCCTGTCCTGAAGTTCCTGGGTTACCAGAATTCAACGGTTGCCCTGATACAGACGGTGATGGCATAGAAGACAGCAAAGATGCTTGTCCTTTGGTTGCAGGTTTAGCAGAATTAAATGGTTGCCCTGACACTGATGGCGATGGAATTATTGACGGAGAAGATGCATGTCCATTAGAAGCTGGTCCAAAATCAAACAACGGATGCCCAATAGTAGATACAGACGGTGACGGTGTTATGGATCCAGACGATAACTGTGCTGAAGTTGCTGGTCCTGCAGCGAACCAAGGTTGTCCTTGGCCTGATAGCGATGGAGATAGTGTAGCTGACAAAGATGATCTTTGTCCAGACGTTGCTGGTACTATAGCAAATAAAGGATGTCCTGAAATTACAATCGAAGTTCGAAATGCTTTGAGCGCATACGCTAAAACAATTTTATTCGACACGGGTAAAACATCATTGAAGCCTGCTTCTTTAGAAGTACTTGACAATGCTGCTGCCATATTAGCTCAGTATCCAATATCCAATTTCTATGTTGATGGATATGCTGATAGCGTTGGTAGCGAATCATTGAATCAAACTCTTTCTGAAGGTAGAGCTTCTTCAGTAATTGACTACTTAACCTCGAAAGGAGTTGATGCTAGCAGATTAGAAGCAAGAGGATTTGGTGAAGCTTCACCAATTGCATCTAATAATACACGTGAAGGTAGAAGTACAAACCGAAGAGTTGAAATACTATTGAAAAAGTAGTAAGACAACAAATCTTATATATTTTATTAAAAACACCTCCTTAATCAGGAGGTGTTTTTTATTTTTACAGAATGATAACATTTCTTGAAGAAACTCTTCTCGCTATCAAGGAGGAACATTCCAACTTAGGCACTCTTACTCTTATTCTTCCAAGTAAACGTGCTGGAGGATTCTTAAAGAATTATCTTCGTCAAACAACATCTATTACGTCATTTTCGCCTACAATTATTAGTGTCGAGGAATTCATAGAAGAACTTTCGGGGCTACGTATTATTGACAGTACTGAGCTGTTGTTTAAAAGTTATAAGGTTTATCTAGCAACGAATCCAGAACAATACAAGGATGATTTTGAAACATACACCTCTTGGGCCACAACCATTATCGCAGACTTTAATGAAATCGATCGTTATTTAATTGATCCTGAGCCTTTCTTTAATTACCTAAGTAGCATTCAAGATGTCAATCATTGGAATGTAGGTAGCGAGAAAACAACGCTTATAGAAAACTATTTAAAGTTTTGGAATAGTCTTAATGAATTCTACGAAGGCTTAAAAGCAAGTTTGTTAGCGGAAAGCGCGGGTTACCAGGGATTGGTATATAGAAAAGCATCTGAAAATATTGCAGCCTATATTCATAATAAGCCAAACAAAAAACATGCTTTCATTGGGTTTAACGCCCTTAATAATGCCGAACAGACCATATTCCAAGAATTACTAGAACATTCCAACACCAGCGTTTATTGGGACATAGAGCGCTATCTATTCGATGACCGTAAACACAGTGCCTCCTATTTCCTTAATAAATACATGAAGGACTGGAAGTACTACCAAAAAAAAACCCAAACTAAAATTGGAAACTATTATCAAGAAGAAAAAAAGTTTCAATTTGTTGAGGTTCAAAAAAATATTGGGCAGGCTAAATATGTTGGTGAATTACTTTCCAAGTATTCGAGCGATACACTAAACAGCACAGCGATTGTTTTGGCCGATGAAAAATTACTAATTCCTATTATTAATTCATTACCCGCTAATATTCGTTCTGTAAATATCACTATGGGGGTGCCGCTAAACACCTTTCAACTTACCACCTTTTTCGAACTATTATTAGCGGCTCATTTATACCCTAAGGCTTCCTTGTATTACAAAGACGTTCTGGCTTTATTAAATCAGCCTGCAGTGCTTTTATTGGTTCCAGACACTAAATCCATTATAGGCGCAATAAATGCTCAGAATGTATCCCATCTCTCTTTAGAATTGCTCCTTTCATTCTCAGAACCTGAACATGGCCACATCATTGAGAAAATTTTTAGCAATTGGGAAAACCAAAGTGCAAAAGCCATTCATAATTGCATGTGCCTCCTTGAGCTATTGGAACGTAAATTAGTCGACAACCTCATAGAGCATTCTGTCTCCGTTGAATTGTATAAAACATTTTCTAAGATAAGCGCATTAGACACCTCCTTTTCATATTTGAACAGTGTCAAAACCGTTTCCAGCTTATTTTCAGAAATAGCGACTAACACGACTCTTGACTTTAAGGGAGATGCCTACGATGGTCTCCAAATTATGGGGGTTTTGGAAACTAGGGTCTTGGATTTTGAAAATGTCATTATAACCTCAGTAAATGAAGGTGTTTTACCTGCAGGAAAATCAAATGCATCTTTCATCACCCACGACTTAAAACAAGAATTTGGCCTACCCAAATACACCGAAAAAGATGCAATTTATACGTATCATTTCTATCATTTATTGCACAGGTCAAAAAACATTACACTACTCTATAATAATCAAAGCGACGGAATGAATGCAGGTGAAAAAAGCAGGTTAATCTATCAACTTGAAATAGAAAAGCACCCCAACCACTCCATTGAGAAAATTATTCTAGCGCCCAAAATAAAAATTGAAAACAAAGCGGAAAGGTTTATTGGTAAAACTGAAAGTGTGATGTCTCGATTAAAAGAAATTTCTGAAAAAGGGTTTTCTCCATCCGCCTTAAGCGCTTACGTTCGAAACCCAATTGATTTCTATTACCAAAAAATATTAAGGGTAACACAGTTTGAAGAAGTAGAGGAAATGGTTGCGGCGAACACATTAGGAACCATAGTCCATGATACTTTAGAAGCCTTTTACAAACCACTTGAAGGGTCTTTTTTATCCTTAGAAACACTATCTACTCTAAAACAGCGCATTCACACTGAAGTAAAGAAACAATTTGAAATTACATTTAAGAAAGGCACTATTGATGCAGGTAAAAACTTAATTATTTTTGAAGTTGCCAAGCGCTATATCTCTAATTTTCTCAATTTTGAAATTTCAGAAATAAAAGCTGGTAACACTATTAAGATCATTCAAATTGAAGCAACGCTCGATGTTACTATCCCTATTTCAGAACTTGATTTTCCTGTTAAAATTGGAGGTAAAGTTGATCGTGTTGATGAATATAATGGCCATATGCGAGTTATCGATTACAAAACGGGTAAGGTTGAACGGAGTGACCTTGTTATAAATGATTGGGCACTTATTACAACGGATTATAAATTTAGTAAAGCAATGCAGGTACTAATGTATGCTTTAATGATAAACAAGCAACACAAAGTCGATAGCGTAGAAGCTGGTATTGTCTCGTTCAAAAACCTTAAAAGTGGGTTCTTAAAATTTTCTTCCAAAACAGAAGAATCAGGTAGAGAAAAACGCTCTTTTGTTACGCAAGAAACACTTGACACTTTTATTATAGAACTAAAAAAGTTAATTCTGGAAATTTGTGATTCTGAAATTCCCTTTACCGAAAAAGAAATAAAACAATGATTTTCAAGAAAAACGAGGTTCTAAAAGCCCAAGAAAAAAAACCTATTGTTTACGATGTTTACTTTGAGCCCTCTTCAAAACCAAAACCTGTTGTTGTATTTGCGCATGGTTATAAGGGTTTTAAAGACTGGGGGGCTTGGGAATTAGTTGCCGAATCTTTTGCAAAGGCCGGATTCTTTTTTCTAAAATTTAATTTTTCTCATAATGGCGGCACGATAGAGGATCCCATTGATTTCCCAGATCTTAACGCCTTCGCCGCTAATAATTATAGTATTGAGTTAAACGATCTGAATCGGGTAGTTAATTTTATTACTTCGGACAACCGTTTTTCTAAAGAAATTGATTCAGAAAAAATAAACCTTATTGGCCATAGCCGCGGCGGTGGTATTGTTTTGATTCATTCAGAAGAAGATGCAAGAATTCGTTCTGTGACAACATGGGCTGGAGTTTCCGACTTTAAGGTTCGCTTTCAGGAGGGCACGGAAGGATTTGAGGATTGGCTTGTTGCTGGAGTTACCTATATAGAAAACAGTCGTACAAAACAGCAGTTACCTCATTATATTCAGTTTTATCACGATTTTAAAAAAAACGAACGTCGACTTACCATCAACCGAGCTGTGTCAAACTTATCGAAACCTCAACTCATTGTAAATGGCAGCGGAGACCCAACTGTCACAATTAATGAAGCACTTGCGCTTCATAAGTGGAATCCGTCAAGCACATTAGAAATTATTAATGAAGCCGATCACGTATTCGGTTCAAAACATCCATGGACAGAAAAAAATCTTTCGAAAGATTTACAGCAAGCCGTAAATCTGACTCTTACATTTTTAGGTAGATTATAAAAAATGTAATTATTAGTCAGACGTTAGTCGTCGTCCCTTTAAGCGAACCTCAATTTTACGCTTTATCACAGTCAGCCTTTTCATTAGGTCCATTACCTTTGGATCTTTATCGACTTTATAAAGTTCATTTAAGCCCAATATAAGCTCCTTAACCTCCCTAGAAGCCACAATTCTATCACTAGTATTTTGAAAGGAAAGCTTTCGTTGCTCAAACTCAAGAGCCTTATCTAAAATTTCCATTGCTTTTTTTGTTTAATGTATTGGATTAAAA
>CALKCP010000029.1 GCA_938083445.1 uncultured Ulvibacter sp.
TCTTTGGTCTCTAAATCCAAAAAGGGAGTCGTAGGGTTTCTTCTTTTGGTGTTTTGAACAAAGAACTCCGCTTGTAACTTAGCCATATGTTCTTTAGTCGCTGCTTCTGCAAAGGTTTGCATCCGAGAGTCTATAGTTGTGTGAATTTTTAAGCCATCTTTGTAGATATTGTATTTTTCACCATTGGGTTTTCTGTTTTGAGGATTATTAACCCATTCCTTCATAAACCCACGCAGATAGGATCGAAAATAAGTTGCTATCCCTTCACGATGAGATTCAGGTGTATAATTGAGCTCTAAAGGCAATTGTTGAAGCGAGTCTTTGAGCGTTTCTTTTATAAACCCATATTTTGTCATTTGACTTAACACCACATTACGTCGGTTTTTGGTGCCTTCAGGATTTCGTTTTGGTCGTGGATTATAAAGCGACGAGTTTTTAAACATGCCCACTAACATCGCCGATTCGTTGAGTGATAAATCTATCGGTTCTTTACCAAAATAAATTCTTGATGCGGACCGGATTCCGTCTGCATTATTTCCAAAATCATAGATATTAAAATATTGCGCGATAATTTCTTCTTTAGTGTATTGACGTTCTAATCGTGTCGCAAGTACCCATTCTTTTATTTTTTGAGTGGCCGTTTCTAGTTTGTTTTTAGATCTAACTCCTACAAACAATTGTCGGGCTAATTGTTGTGAAATTGTACTCGCACCTCCTCTTTTTCCCAAAAAGGCAAATGCACGTATAGTACCTCTTACATCTATTCCTGCGTGGTCAAAATAACGAACATCTTCAGTTGCAATAAGGGCGTCAACTAGGGGTTTGGGAAGTTCGCTAAATGTTACTGGAGTCCTATTGTCTTCATAGTAAAATTTGCCTAATGTTTCACCGTCTGCAGAAATGATTTCTGTAGCTAGATTTGTGCGGGGGTTTTCTAGTGCGGTGTGGTCTGGCATCTCACCAAAAGCTCCAAAAGAGGCCAACATAAAAATGAATGCTGTTCCTAAAATAAACGCTAAAAAAGTCATCCAAAACCAACGAATCGGTTTTGAAAAATCAAGAGCTGCTGTCTTTTTCTTTGCCATAATTATTATTTACTTAAGGATTCAATACTAAACCCAACATCAATGATCCCTTCAAGCTTCGTTACTCCACTTGGTTCTCCCCGATGCCGCATGGCGTGTTGAATTTGTATTTTATAAGTCCCTTGTTCATCAAACAAAAAAGGGGTTTCATAGCCTTTTAGCCAGAGCTTATGTTCTTTTATAGACGTAAATCCAGTGCCTAAAAGCTCCCCGTTTGGTTTTGCCATAAGATACTCTAATGTGTCTTTTGTAACTTTTCCATTCGGATAGTTTAATTCAACTATTAAAAACAAATTATTAAACTTGTAATCTGTGGTCGTTCGTAAATTAACAAATAAATTATAAGGAGTAATAGTGTCCGGAGCTATAAAATCGTAGCGAATCGTTTGGTGTTTATCCCAACTGTCTACAATAGATGTATAGCGATCAAATGGCTTGTTTTGTTGACATGAAAATGTCACAAAAGCGAAAAGAAAGATCCATAGTACTGATTTACTTTGCATTGTTGTTTCGGGGTCTTGGTTTTTTGTTATTTCTATTGTTCCTGTTGTTCTTTTTGCGTCTATTGTTCTTTTTGCGATTTTGATTTTTTGGAGCATCAAAACGTGTTAAACTATCTTGACCCACAACGTTTTCAAAATCTACTTTAGTATCTTCAACTAAATCTATGGCATAGTCTTCCAAACTTGCAACCTTCTTGTTTTGGACATTAATAGCAATGATTTCATTGGCTTGAGTCGTGGTTAGTTTATGCCAGTTCATCCATTCCCCTTCATATGCATACCACATATGGCCTTTAAAAATGTCTGTTTTTTGACAAACTGCGGTCCCTTTTTCGGTGCGTAACTTAACCTCTGTTTTAGGAAATGATTTTAAAGCATCTAGGTAAGCGTCCAGCTCATAATTTAAGCAACACTTCAGTTTTCCACATTGACCCGCTAATTTTAAGGGGTTTAAAGACAGTTGTTGGTAGCGTGCTGCTGAGGTGTTTACGGACCTAAAATCCGTGAGCCATGTAGAGCAACACAGTTCGCGTCCACAGGACCCAATGCCACCAAGTCGTGCGGCTTCTTGTCGAAGACCAACCTGTTTCATTTCGATTCGTGTTCTGAATTCTCTTGCGAACAATTTGATAAGCTCTCTGAAATCGACACGTTCATCGGCGGTGTAATAAAACGTCGCTTTACTAGCATCGCCTTGAAATTCTATATCAGAAATTTTCATTTTTAACCTCAGGTCAATTGCAAATTGTCTTGCTTTGACTTTCATCGGTTCTTCTTTATCTCTAGCTTCAACCCAAATATCGATATCTCTTTGAGACGCTTTTCGGTAAATTTTAAAAACATCTTCAGGGGTTTCCGAAATCTTCTTGCGTTTCATTTGGACTTTAACCAATTCACCTGACAATGTTACCATGCCAATATCATGTCCTGAGGCCGCTTGTGTAGCCACGACATCGCCGATACTTAGCGTTAAATTTTCTGTGTTTTTATAATATACTTTACGGCCGTTTTTAAAACGAACTTCAACCCAATTAAAAGGGGTTGCGCCGTTGGGAAGTGTCATGTTTGAAAGCCAATCAAAAACGGTAAGTTTATTGCAGCTATCTGTCCCGCATGTTCCATTGTTTTTACACCCTTTTGGTTGACCGTCTTTTCCTGTTGAACAGCTTGTACATCCCATAATTTATATATATTGAATTTGTCAATGCAACAGCATTACAAATGCGTATTAATCCTATGATTTAAAACGTAAATATAAGATTATTTAAGGACTTAAAAACGAGGTGAGTGCTATTTTTGTATCTTATAAAAATACATACTTCTCTCTTAAATTAAGAATCTTTAGATTTTTCAAGGGTCTCAAAAATATTTCTTAGATCCTTTTTGTGAGACAAATGATCGGTTCGTCCTTTTTTAAAAATATCATTACTATTCCCTTGGCCTTTTCGGAGTAACTTTTGTTCCTCAGGCGGTAATCGATTTATTTCCATGCAATTCGTAGAACAACAGTTTTCCATGGTTTGCTTGCACGAATCACACTGAATAAATAGCAAATGACAGGCATCATTCTCGCAATTGACATGAACGTCTGCAGGTGCTCCACATTGGTGGCAACTTGCGATGACATCATCAGATATTTTTTCGGCACGGCGTTGATCAAACACAAAGTTTTTTCCAATGAACTTATTTTCTATCGCCTCCTTTTCTACCTGACGGGCATAGTTAATAATACCACCTTCTAATTGGTACACGTTTTTAAACCCTTTATGCTTATAATAGGCGCTCGCTTTTTCACAACGTATGCCCCCAGTACAATACATAACCAGTTTTTTAGTTTCCTTATAATCCTTAAGGTCGTCTTCTATTAAATCTAAGGATTCTCTAAAGGTATCAACATCTGGTGTTATTGCGTTTTTAAAATGACCGATTTCACTTTCATAATGATTTCTCATATCAACTACCACAGTGTTTTCATCTTCAATCAATGTGTTGAATTCCGAAGCGTTTACGTGTGTACCTATAGCCGAAGAATCAAAAGTATCATCATTCAAACCGTCTGAAACGATTTTATCACGGACCTTAACCTTTAATTTTAAAAATGACAATAAATCGTGTTCAATAGCGATATTTATACGGACATGCTTTAAAAAATCAATGGTATCCAAATGAGTTTTAAAGGCTTCAAAATTATCTGCAGGCACAGAAAGCTGTGCATTAATGCCTTCATGAGCAATATAAATTCGACCTAAAACATCAATACTGTTCCAAAATAGAAATAAGTGGTTTCTTAACTCCTCCGTGTTACTGATTTTTGAATACTTATAGAAAGAGATCGTCAGACGGTCTTTACCGGCTTTTTGGAGGAGTTCAGCTCTTTCAATATTGCTTAAGGTATTGTACAGTTGCATGCTATACTAATTTTAAGTTTATATGAATTGAGCTGCAAAGGTACTTGTTTTTGAAACAACCCTTCTAAATGGGGATAAAAAGGTTTAAAATAATACAAAAAGGTTCGTTAAAATTTTCAAACTTTACAAAAGATATCTTACTTTAGCAAGAAGAAAGAATTAGATACAAAAGACTTATGAGCAGCGAAAAAGATGCAAAATTAAAAGCCCTCAAGCTAACTTTAGATAAGCTTGACAAAGCCTACGGAAAAGGCACCGTAATGAAAATGAGTGATGCCCCAGTGGTGGATGTCGAAGTGATCCCTTCAGGGTCCTTAGGGTTGGATATTGCCTTAGGCGTTGGTGGCTATCCAAGAGGTCGTGTCATTGAAATATATGGCCCTGAATCTTCAGGAAAAACGACCCTAACATTACATGCAATAGCGGAAGCGCAGAAAGCAGGTGGTATTGCAGCGTTTATTGATGCTGAACATGCTTTTGATCGTTTTTATGCTCAAAATTTAGGCGTGGATATTGATAACCTTATTATTTCTCAACCTGATAATGGCGAGCAAGCCCTTGAAATTGCCGATAATTTGGTGCGTTCTGGTGCTATTGATATGGTGGTTATTGATTCTGTGGCAGCATTGACACCTAAAAGTGAAATTGAAGGCGAGATGGGAGATTCTAAAATGGGACTTCATGCCCGTTTAATGTCTCAAGCCTTAAGAAAACTAACAGGTTCTATAAGCAAGACAAACTGTACCATGATTTTTATTAACCAATTACGTGAAAAAATTGGTGTGATGTTCGGAAACCCTGAAACAACAACAGGTGGAAATGCCTTAAAGTTTTATGCTTCTGTTCGTTTAGACATTCGTCGTTCGACACAAATAAAAGATAGTGATGGGAATGTTTTAGGGAATAAAACGCGTGTTAAAGTTGTGAAAAACAAAGTCGCGCCGCCATTCCGTTTAGCAGAATTTGACATCATGTATGGACAAGGTGTTTCTAAAGTTGGTGAAATTTTAGATGTGGCTGTCGAGCATGAAATTGTTAAAAAGAGTGGTTCATGGTTTAGCTATGACGACACAAAACTAGGACAAGGTCGAGACGCTGTTAAAAACATGATTAAAGATAATCCAGAGTTAATGGATGAGCTCGAAGAAAAGATAAAAGTCGTTCTGAAAGCTGAAGCTTAAAAAACGATACTTAATTAAAAATCCCGATACTTCGGGATTTTTTTATGCTTTTAAATCTGCTTCCAAAGACTTTGAAATGAGGCTATAGACTTCTTTACTAAATTCTGTTGTGTCCTCAACTGACAGTTGTTCTGTGGAAATAGTTGGGTGTACTTCTACGCGCATTTTTCCTGGACCACCACTAAAGAACGTATAAGACAAGCGTTTTTTATTGTCGAAAAAGGTCATAGGAACTAGTGGTACTTTATGATTGATAGCCAATCGGAATGCCCCTGCTTTGAAACGGTCTAAAATAACGGATTCGTCTGGCACACCACCTTCTGGAAAAATACAAATACTAGAGCCTTGTTTGATGCGGTTTTGAGCCCGTATAAACACCGCTTTTCGGCTTTCTGGACTACTACGATCGACTAAAATACAGGTGCGTTTATAAAAGAATCCAAAGACTGGAATTTTTACCAATTCTTTTTTGCCTATAAACACAAACGGATGGTTTTTAAATGCTACCAACATCAGCATGATGTCTGTCATCGAGGTGTGATTGGCTACAAACACATAGCTTTGTCCTTTTACTAGCGGCTCAGCACGTTTAACGGTCCAATAATACCCCATTCCAATAAGAATGATTTTAGCCCAAATTCTGGCTAGCCTAAAAAAGAAGGGATACCATTTTTGTTTTAATACGGACAAAAATAATAGTGGAAACATGATGAGAATGGGCAATGCAACAAGCACATAGAACCAAATTCTGTACAAAACCCACAATGGATATTTAA
>CALKCP010000030.1 GCA_938083445.1 uncultured Ulvibacter sp.
TGGGGTGATGCGCAATTGAAAAAAGGTTCTTTTAGTTTAATGCAACCTACAATTCGTCCGTTGTTCAATACAAGACAATTTCAGGATAGTTTGTTAAAATGGACTGGAAATGATAAAAAATACTACGACTATATAAAAGAAAATTGGACCGGTGTTCTAGGTGGAAGCTCATGGAATAAAGCACTTCAAGATGGTGTGTTATTAAGTGCTGTGGAAGTTGAAACGGAGAGTCCATCACAAAATAATAGGCATGTAATGGAAAGCATGTCAAGTCACGGGGCTTTAGATGGAACCTCTCAAGAAGGTGGGTTGGAGTTAACGCTCTACACTAAAACTGGAATGGGTGATGGGCAACAGTCAAACAACCCTTGGTTGCAAGAGATGCCAGATCCAATAACACGAACATCGTGGGATAATTATATTACCGTTTCATCAGCAGATGCTGAGGCAATGGGTCTTGAAAACAGACATGTTGCAAACGGAGGATTAAACGGAAGTTACGTGAATGTAACTATGGGTGATGCTGTTGTAGAAAATGTACCCGTTTTAATTCAACCTGGGCAGGCAAAAGGTTCTGTGGGATTGGCTTTGGGATATGGAAAAACAGCGGCAGTTCAGGAAGAAATGCAAACAGGTGTCAATGCCTTTGTTTTATATAAGGACTTTTCTTCGGTACAAAAGGTGACCTTAGAAAAAGTAAGTGGTGATCATAAGTTTGCTTGTGTTCAGCTTCACAATACAATGATGGGAAGAGACATCATTCGCGAAACTACTTTAGAAGTATTTAACACCAAAGATGTTCAGGAATGGAATCCTGTTCTTTTTGTTTCAAAAGACCACCAAGAAATACCTGTTTCATCGCCAGACGCCGATTTATGGGCTTCATTTGATCGTTCTATAGGGCATCATTTTAATCTATCAATTGATTTAAATGCGTGTACGGGATGTGGTGCGTGTGTGATTGCATGTCATGCGGAAAACAATGTGCCTGTTGTAGGTAAAGAAGAAATTCGTAAAAGTCGTGATATGCACTGGTTGCGTATTGATAGATATTACTCGAGTGTAGAATCTTTTGAAGGAGATTCGTCGAAGAAGGATAATATTTCTGGATTAGGTAGCTCATTGTCCGATTTTGGTGCAATGGAAAGCCCTGCCGACAATCCACAGGTTGCTTTTCAGCCTGTAATGTGTCAACATTGTAATCATGCTCCCTGTGAAACAGTATGTCCTGTGGCTGCTACTTCACATGGCCGTCAAGGTCAAAACCACATGGCTTACAACCGATGTGTGGGAACTAGATATTGTGCAAACAACTGCCCTTATAAAGTGAGAAGATTCAATTGGTTCTTATATAATGAGAACGATGAGTTTGATTACCATATGAACAATGACCTAGGAAGAATGGTGCTTAACCCAGATGTGGTGGTGCGTTCACGTGGTGTGATGGAAAAGTGTTCTATGTGTATTCAGAAAACACAGAAAACAATTTTAGACGCGAAGCGTGATGGTCGTGCAATTATTGATGGTGAGTTTCAGACAGCATGTTCATTGGCTTGTGATAAAGGCGCAATGGTGTTTGGAGACATTAATGATCACGAAAGTGAAGTATATAAAGAGAAGAAAGATAACAGAATGTATCACTTATTGTCGGAAGTTGGAACACAGCCGAATGTGTTCTACAAGACACAAGTGAGAAATTCAAAAGAAGTTTAAACTAACTAAGAAATAGTATATAAATATGGCGTCGCATTACGAAGCACCTATTAGAAGACCCTTAGTTATAGGAGATAAAAGCTACCACGATGTAACTGTGGATGTAGCTGCTCCTGTGGAAGGCAAAGCGAATAAATCCTGGTGGATTGTTTTTACCATTGCCTTGATTGCATTTTCATGGGGAATTGGTTGTATTATTTACACAGTTTCTACTGGAATTGGAGTTTGGGGTCTAAACAAAACCGTTGGCTGGGCCTGGGATATTACCAATTTTGTTTGGTGGGTAGGTATTGGTCACGCAGGAACCTTGATTTCTGCGGTACTGTTATTATTCCGTCAAAAATGGAGAATGGCAATTAACCGATCTGCGGAGGCAATGACTATTTTCTCTGTAATACAGGCTGGTTTATTTCCGATTATTCACATGGGTCGGCCTTGGTTGGCATACTGGGTATTACCAATACCGAATCAATTTGGTTCGCTATGGGTGAATTTTAATTCGCCATTACTTTGGGATGTGTTTGCAATTTCAACCTATCTTTCTGTATCACTTGTTTTTTGGTGGACAGGATTGTTGCCAGATTTTGCAATGATTCGAGATAGAGCTGTGACTCCATTTACGAAGAAGATTTACGGAATACTGTCGTTTGGTTGGAGTGGTCGAGCAAAGGATTGGCAACGATTCGAGGAAGTTTCATTAGTATTAGCAGGTTTGGCAACGCCACTTGTACTTTCTGTGCATACGATTGTATCTTTTGATTTTGCTACGTCAGTTATTCCAGGATGGCATACAACTATTTTCCCTCCTTACTTTGTCGCTGGAGCTATTTTCTCTGGTTTTGCAATGGTGAACACCTTGTTGATTATCATGCGAAAGGTGTCCAATTTGGAAGATTATATAACGATTCAGCATATTGAATTGATGAATATAGTAATTATGCTTACAGGTTCTATTGTGGGGGTGGCATATATAACAGAGCTATTTATAGCCTGGTACTCTGGTGTTGAGTACGAGCAATATGCTTTCCTTAATCGAGCTACCGGACCCTATTGGTGGGCTTATTGGGCCATGATGTCCTGTAACGTATTCTCGCCTCAATTTATGTGGTTTAAAAAGTTACGGACAAGTATCATGTTCTCCTTCTTTATATCAATAGTAGTAAATATTGGAATGTGGTTTGAGCGGTTTGTAATTATTGTTACGTCCTTGCATCGTGACTACCTTCCTTCATCATGGACGATGTTTCAGCCGACCTTTGTTGACATTGGAATATTTATTGGTACGATCGGGTTTTTCTTTGTACTCTTTCTATTGTATTCAAGAACATTCCCAGTAATTGCTCAGGCCGAGGTAAAATCGATACTGAAGGGGTCTGGAGATAAGTATAAGAAAATGAGAGCTGAACATGGTGATGACGTAAAGCATTACGATGAAACAACGGTAACACCAAAACCTAAAAACAACTAGTAGTATGGCATCTAAAGTGATTCACGCTATTTATAACGACGACGATATCCTCATGCACGCTGTGAAGGATGTTAGAGCAGAACGTTACCATATAGAAGAAGTCTATACTCCTTTTCCAGTTCACGGGCTAGACAAGATGATGGGACTTGAACCAACGCGTATAGCAATTACATCTTTTATGTATGGATTGGTAGGTCTTACTGTATCAATAGTAATGATGAACTTCATTATGATTGAAGACTGGCCACAAGACATAGGTGGTAAGCCTAGTTTTAGTTATATCGAAAACATGCCTGCGTTTGTACCAATAATGTTTGAATTAACTGTGTTTTTTGCGGCACACTTAATGGTACTTACCTTTTATATGCGAAGTAAATTATGGCCATTTAAGAAAGCTGAAAATCCTGATGTTAGAACAACAGACGATCATTTTCTAATGGCTGTGGATGCAGGGCATCATGACACAGACGAAGTTATGGACTTCTTGCGCAACACAGGAGCGATCGAAATTAATTTAATTGATACCGACGAAGATCACTAGTATGAGAAATATAGTAAAGATAGCAGTTGTTATGATAGCGTCATTTAGCTTGGTTTCTTGTTTTAACAAAAAGAAGCCGAACTACCAGTTTATGCCAAACATGTATGAACCTGTAAGTTATCAAACATATGGAGACTATGAAGTTTTCGCAGACCAACAGGAGGCAATGTTGCCTGCAGAAAGTACAATTCCAAGAGGGTGGATGCCCTATGATTATCCAGACACAACCGAGGGCCTAAATTTGGCAAAAGCCGAATTAAAAAATCCGTTGACAGTAACAGAGAAAAATCTGTCGGAAGGAAAAGAATTATATAATATCTATTGTGCGATTTGTCATGGTGAAAAAGGAGATGGCCAAGGGGTTTTAGTAAAGCGAGAAAAGTTTCTAGGAATTCCAAGCTATGCTGATCCAGGAAGGAATATTATAGATGGTGGTATTTATCAGGTGCAGATGTATGGTCTAAATTCAATGGGATCATATGCATCACAGACAAATGAATTAGAGCGCTGGCAAATAGCAATGCATGTGATGAATTTGAAGGCTGCTTTGAAAGGTGAGCCACTATCAAGTCCGGAAATGACTGAGGTCGCTGTAGTAGAAGAAAACGTTGTTTTAGATGGGGCACATGCTTCAAACGAAACTAATTAATTATAGTATAATAGAGAATAGCTAAGATATGTATACGCTACCTAATAAATTAAAGTTGTTTGCGATCATTTTTATGGTGATTGGCGCCATTGGGATCGTTTCAGGCTTTCTAAATGCACCTGCGAACACAGCAGAGGTAAAAGAAATGTTGGCAAGTCATGGAGACGGTCACGGCAACGAGACAAGTCATGAGGAGTCCAACGGGCATGTAGATGAAGGTCATGGCGAAGAAACTGCACATGCAGGTGAGCATGAAGCTGTAGGTCATGGCGATGAGGAAGCTCATTTGGAACATACGTTACATCAACTACAAAACAGACCATGGTCGGCGCTTTATATTGCGTGTTTCTTCTTCTTTATGATCGCTTTGGGATGTTTGGCATTTTATGCGATTCAGTTTGCTGCGCAGGCAGGGTGGTCACCGGTTCTTTTTAGAGTAATGGAAGGAATTACTGCCTATCTAGTTCCAGGAGGGATTATCATGTTTGTTTTACTAGCGTTGTCTGGATTTCATTTAAACCACCTATTTGTGTGGGCAGATCCAGAAGTAGTAGCACACGACAAATTAATACAAGGAAAATCAGGCTGGTTAAATGGAACGGGTCTATTAATAAGAGCAGCTATCTTCATGGGAGGTTGGTTGTTGTACCGTCATTTTGCTGTTAAGTTTTCTAGGAAAAGCGATAATGAAGCGGGTACTACCTGGTTTAAGAAAAGTTTTAGAATCTCAGCTGGATTTTTAGTGTTTTTTATATACACGGAGTCTATGATGTCTTGGGACTGGTTAATGAGTTTTGATCCACATTGGTTTAGTACCCTATATGGATGGTATGTATTTGCAGGAATGATGGTATGTGCAATAACGACGATCGCTCTTGTGACAATTTACCTAAAGTCGAAAGGGTACTTGGAAGTGGTAAATGATAGTCACATCCATGATTTGGCGAAGTTTATGTTCGGTTTCAGTATATTTTGGACCTACCTATGGTTCTCTCAATTCATGCTTATTTGGTATGCGAATATACCTGAGGAAGTAACTTATTTTGTTACACGAATTGAACAATATAAATTGCCATTCTTTGGAATGTTAGCGATGAACTTCCTTTTCCCAGTGCTATTGCTTATGAATAGTGATTATAAGCGGGTTAATTGGTTTGTTGTGCTAACGGGTATTGTTATCCTTGCGGGACATTATATTGATTTATTTGTGATGGTCATGCCTGGTACGGTTGGTTCATCCTGGTATATTGGTATACCTGAGTTAGGTGCAATGTGCTTTTTCTTTGGTCTTTTTGTGTATGTTGTATTTTCAGCATTAACAAAGGCGCCCCTAGTCGTGAAGAACAATCCGTTTATTAAGGAGAGCAAGCAGTATCATTATTAATTAATTATTTAGAAGACAGATAACGATGACCGCATTTTTAGTTGTATTAGTAATCATTCTATTTGGAGTTGCTGTTTGGCAATTGGATAAGATATTTCAAATGTCGAAATCCGAAGGCAGTAACGATTCCGAAATAGCTTCAGATAAGGATAATAACATTAACGGATATTTAATGTTAGGGTTTGTGTTTTTTACATATTTCCTACTCATTTACTGTTTTTGGAAGTGGGGTGATGTATTGTTACCTGAGGCAGCTTCAGAGCATGGGCAAGGATTAGATGACCTCATGTATATTTCCATGGCACTTATCTTTTTTGTTGGGTTTGTCACATTGTGGTTACTTAGTTATTTCGCTTTTAAATACAGAGGGAAAAAAGAAAATAGAGCCTTGTTCTTTGCAGACAATGACACGCTTGAATTTGTTTGGACTATTATACCTGTAATTGTTTTGGCAGGGTTAATCATCTATGGATTATTTACCTGGACAGATATTATGAATGTGGATACCGAAGATGATCCAATGGTGGTTGAATTATATGCGTATCAGTTTGACTGGAGAGCGAGGTATAGTGGTGCAGATAATACGCTAGGAGAGGCTAATGTTCGTTTAATCGAGGGTGTTAATCAGCTTGGTGTTGATGCTTCAGATCCAAATGCACAAGACGATGTAGTCGTAAATGAATTGCATTTGCCATTAGGAAGAAAAGTGTTGTTTAAAATGAGATCGCAAGATGTATTGCATTCGGCGTATATGCCTCACTTTAGAGCTCAAATGAATTGTGTGCCAGGAATGATAACACAGTTTGCGTTTACCCCCTCAATTACCACAGAAGACATGAGGTTAAATGAGGATGTTGTGGACAAAGTGAATGAAATTAACAGACTTAGAAGAGAAAAAAGTCTTGGATTGGCAGCAAAGGGAGAAGAAGGATTGGAACCATATCAGTTCGATTACTTGCTTCTTTGTAATAAAATTTGTGGAACGAACCATTATAATATGCAAATGAAGATTGTTGTTGAATCACAAGAAGATTATGACGCTTGGATGGAAACACAACCGACCTTTGCAGAAGTTATTAAAAAATAAAATTAGGAATTAAAAGATATGTCAGCACACGCAAACGAGCACGCAGTAGATCACGATGGTCACGATGATCACGGACATCATCACAAAGAGACCTTCGTAACTAAATATATATTTAGCCAGGACCACAAAATGATTTCCAAGCAATACCTGATTACAGGTTTGTTTATGGGGATCATAGGAATTGCAATGTCATTATTGTTTAGACTGCAATTGGCATGGCCAGATCACCAGTTTACTGTATATGAAATATTCTTAGGAAAATGGGGTGAAGGCGGCGTTATGGACCCAAGTGTCTATTTGGCTTTAGTGACAATTCACGGAACCATCATGGTGTTCTTTGTTTTAACAGCAGGTCTTAGTGGTACCTTTAGTAATTTGTTGATTCCATTACAAATAGGGGCTCGAGATATGGCTTCAGGTTTCTTAAACATGGTTTCGTATTGGCTGTTCTTTTTATCAAGTGTTTTCATGGTCTTGTCGCTATTCGTAGAAGCAGGCCCTGCCTCTGCTGGTTGGACAATATACCCACCACTAAGTGCATTGCCTCAGGCTATACCAGGTTCTGGAGCGGGTATGACACTTTGGTTGGTTTCGATGGCTATATTTATTGCCTCTTCATTATTAGGAGCACTAAATTATATAGTAACTGTAATAAATTTACGTACAAAAGGAATGTCAATGACACGTTTGCCATTGACGATCTGGTCATTTTTTGTTACCGCAATAATAGGTGTTGTTTCTTTCCCGGTTCTTTTATCGGCGGCGTTGATGTTGATAATGGATAGGAGTTTTGGAACGTCTTTCTTTTTATCCGACATTTATATAGCAGGAGAGGTACTTCACAATCAAGGAGGGTCTCCAGTGCTTTTCGAGCATTTATTTTGGTTTTTAGGACATCCAGAAGTGTATATTGTAATTCTTCCAGCAATGGGAATGGTTTCCGAAGTACTGGCAACCAATTCTCGAAAACCAGTTTTTGGTTATCGGGCGATGGTAGCATCTATTTTAGCAATTGCATTTCTTTCAACTATAGTTTGGGGACACCATATGTTTATTTCAGGAATGAATCCGTTCTTGGGATCTGTGTTTACCTTTACAACACTATTAATCGCAATACCATCGGCGGTAAAATCATTTAATTGGATAACCACTCTTTGGAAGGGAAATCTTCAAATGAATACAGGGATGCTATTTTCCATAGGATTTGTTTCTACTTTTATTACAGGAGGATTGACAGGGATTATTTTAGGAGACAGTGCGTTAGATATTAATGTACATGATACTTACTTTGTGGTAGCTCACTTCCACTTAGTAATGGGTGTTTCAGCGCTTTATGGCTTGTTCGCCGGAGTGTATCATTGGTTCCCTAAAATGTTCGAAGGTAGAATGTTAAATAAAAACTTAGGCTATGTTCACTTTTGGATCACAGTAGTTGGTGCTTACGGTGTGTTCTTCCCAATGCATTTTATTGGAATGGCAGGTTTACCAAGACGTTACTATACAAACACCAACTTTCCATATTTCGATGACTTAACAGATGTTAACGTGGTAATTTCAGTATTTGCCATATTCACCGCTGCAGGTCAGTTGGTTTTCCTTTATAACTTTGTTAGTTCAATGTTCTACGGAAAAAAGGGCCCACAAAACCCTTGGAGTTCAACAACCTTAGAATGGACTGCTGAAGTAAAACACATACACGGAAACTGGGATGGCCCTATTCCTGAAGTACATCGTTGGCCTTATGATTATAGTAAATTAAACAAAGACGAAAGTGATTATGTGATCGCAGGCCAAGATTTTGTGCCTCAGCACATTCCTATGCAAGATAATGAGGACGAAATGGATCATTAGCAGTTCCTGTTAATACGTATCACATTTGATCAAATACCTAATAACACCCCGTTCATTTATTGAATGGGGTTTTTTATATCTAAAATCGGCTGTCTAAAGATATAGCCAGAAGGTCATTTTTAAGTTAATTGATCGAAAACGAGGGGCGAAAACGTTGTTTGTAAAGTAGTTGTCGTTATATACTAAAAACAAGTCTGAAAGCGGAGCAAAACGCCATTGTAATCTTGAGTTAATTCCTAAATTATCCTGCTTTGAATTATATTGAATAAAAGTTGCCCAGAAAATTGATTTACTGAAGGTGACATCCAGCCTTGGTGCAATCAACCATAAATCATTATTGGCGTAGGGCTTTGGTAATGTAATACGGTCATATCGGGCCTGAATAGTAAATAAAAGCTTGGGCTGTACGCGCAAAGTTAATTCAGTTGAAACGGTGTAAATAGAGCCGTTAAAAAATTGACCAAATGATGGCTTCACCCTATAGAAAAAAGACTTTCTACTATTAGATTGATATTCTAGTTCTATGGTGGAATAACGATAATCAGTATCAGCCGGTAGCGGCAAGCCATCAGATAAAGAAGCGTCAAATTCATCGAATAAATAGGTATATCGATTAAAAAGTGACGCGCGGATACGGCCTGTCGTTTTTAATTCTGAACTCCACTGAGTAATAATCGTATAATCAGCTAATTTAAAACCTTGTTTGGGTCTCCAGACAGAAATTGGAGTAATGCTGAAGGTATGTTGATTAATGAACCCTTTCTTTGGAAAGTAAAGGTATTCTACTTTTGGATTTAATTTTAAAATATCTTTTCGTCGAATAAAACCAAGATCTGAGTTAAAATTCTCTCCAACATATAGTCCGCTGGCTCTTGCACGCCAGGTTCCACGATTATAGTTCAAACTAGCACCAGCCGAATAGTCATCCGAATCTACATTTGGAGTAAACGATTTGTGAGTATAGAATTTCCCATTCCAACTATTATCGGCATTGGCAAGGTTGTAGTCCAAACCAACGACTCTGTTGTATTCTTCACCTTCGGAAATGTAATCTTCACCCGAGGTGTTTTGTCGATTGATGAAAATGGCACTTATATTTGAACGACTAAAAACTCGTTGTTGAAGGGCCACAACGGTATTATTGTTGCCACCAATTTCGTTTGCGGCATCAGAAGCTGTTTGCATATTGAGTAGGCCAATTCTAAAATCATTAGAGAGTTTTCCACTAAGACGAACGCCGCCAATAATATTGTTTTCAATACTCGTGCCACTGGTATCTGTGGCAATTCCAATACGTCTGGAAAAAAATGAATTTGCATCCCTAGCGTTTCCGAAGTCGGCAAAAAGATCATTATTCTCTATAAAAAATTGGCGTCTCTCGGGCAGGTTTACTTCAAATCGAGTTAAGTTAGTAACCTGTTGATCGACCTCTACCTGGGAGAAATCTGGATTAATAGTAAGGTCTAAATTCAAACTATTCGCGATGGTTAATTTTGCGTCTCCACCAAATTTAATATCAGAAAAAGTATCATCCGATTCAAACTCGCTGCCAGATAAACCGTTTATATAAGGGATAATTGAAATGGGACTCTTTGAATTGCCAAGTGGTTTTTCAAATACCATGTCGCCCATGTACCCAAGATTAAAAATAAACTGATTTTGCGGAATCTGAATCCAAGTGGAGCGCTCATTGCTTTGAGTGTCGAACATATACGAATTAAAACGCCATGTTGTTTCACCCTCACGAAATTTGAACGCAGATAAGGGAATGGCCCATTCACAAATATAATAGCCATTATACTGCTTGGACTCACCAACCCATTTTGAATCCCAGCTTGTTGTAAAACCCCTCAGGCTTTTCCCTCCTCCTGAAACTAGAGCTTCACGACGTACTCCCAATGGGTTTGACCCAAAGAGGAACGCATTAGTTCCATCATTGAAGGTGTCAAACATTAGGGTGATATTGTCACTGCCACCGGCGCGGAAGTCACGCCTTAGAGATGGAATTACATAATCGTCACCGCTAGAATACACTTTAATGCCAACATATAGTTTCTGATCATCATACAACATGGAAATTTCCGTCTGGTTTTTGGCTTGGATTGTATCGGTTGGAAAATATTGCCAGAACTCGGACGCGGGAACGGCTTTTTCCCAGGCCGTTTCGTCAAGAATGGCATCAATAGTTATATCTTCAGAAATGTATTTAACCTGCACTTTCTTTTGGGCAATTGAAGAAAAAGAGGTGCTAATTATAAGGAAACAGATGAGCCGATTAATCATAAGGCAATAGATGGTTGTGCTAATTTAACTAAATAGCATTTAAACATCGATAAATTTTAAAATTTAGTAGTGCAACACTTTGTATATTTGTTATATGAATGAAAACTTGGATCCAGGTAGTGAAGATTTAACACCTCAAGAACTTGAAATAGAGAAGAAGTTAAGGCCTCTTTCATTTGAAGACTTTACAGGGCAGGATCAGGCATTAGAGAATTTACAGATCTTTGTACAAGCTGCGAATTTACGGGAAGAAGCATTAGACCACACCTTGTTTCATGGACCTCCAGGGCTAGGTAAAACGACGCTTGCGCACATATTAGCGAATGAACTTCAGGTTGGAATTAAAGTGACTTCCGGACCTGTGCTTGATAAGCCTGGAGATTTGGCAGGTCTTCTTACAAATTTAGATGAGCGTGATGTCTTGTTTATTGATGAGATACATCGATTGAGCCCTATTGTTGAAGAGTATTTGTACTCAGCAATGGAAGATTATCGAATTGACATAATGATTGAATCTGGTCCCAACGCACGTTCAGTTCAAATTAATTTAGCCCCGTTTACACTCATTGGGGCAACCACACGATCGGGCTTATTAACAGCGCCAATGCGCGCTCGTTTTGGAATTTCCTCAAGGCTGCAATATTATACCACAGACTTACTCACAACGATAGTTCAAAGAAGTGCCGGAATTTTGAACATGCCTATTTCAATGGAGGCAGCAATCGAAATAGCAGGAAGAAGCAGAGGAACACCAAGAATCGCGAATGCATTGCTTCGTAGGGTACGAGATTTTGCCCAAATTAAAGGTGATGGCACCATTGATATTACAATTGCAAAATTTGCATTGAAAGCCCTCAATGTGGATGCACATGGTCTAGATGAGATGGATAATAAAATATTGACGACGATCATCGAAAAATTCAAGGGTGGTCCTGTTGGATTAACAACGATTGCAACGGCGGTTTCTGAAAGTCCTGAAACGATTGAAGAAGTGTACGAACCTTTTTTAATACAACAGGGTTTTATCATGCGGACACCCAGAGGTAGGGAAGTAACTGAAGCTGCTTACAAGCATTTAGGCAAGCAAAAAGGCCCTTCACAGGGGGGATTGTTTTAAGGGATGGAAAAGCAAATACCAAGGGTTTCTCTGATTAAATTTTTACGTCATTCAATTGACATTTTAAAAAACCCACTTCCGTTTCATCGTCAAAATTTTGAGAAACATGGCGATACTTTTCGTCTTATGATTGGCTTCAGAAAGTCGGTTGTTTTTTCTCGTGATGCTGCTTTTGCCCGACATACACTTCAGAAAAACCATAAAAATTACACAAAATCGAAAATCCAAACTGAAGATGTTGCCAAGTATGTAGGCAAGGGATTGCTTACTGCAGAAGGAGAGCACTGGAAAAAGCAACGACGACTTATTCAGCCGGCCTTTCATAAAAAGCAATTGACCTCCCTTTTAGAGACGGTTTTAGAGGCCATTCAAGCAGAGCTTTTAAAAATCAAAACAGGTACACCTCAAGATATTTTTCCTGTTTTCAATGATTTGGCATTTCAAACGGTGGTGAAAGCCTTGTTTAGCAGTGCTGTAAGCCCTTCAGAAATAAAACGCCTTCAGAAAATCACTGAAGAAACACAGCAAATGCTGGTTAAAGAACTACGTCAACCATATCTGAAATGGTGGTTTCACGTTAGTGGTAAATTGAAAAGTGTACTACAGCTAACTGCCGACGCCCGAGGAATTTTAAGAGAATTAATCCATGAACGAAAGTTGAGCAATAAGAAGCAAGGTGATCTTTTAGACATGCTTTTGGATGCCAGGTATGAAGATGGCACTGCAATGGACGAAGATCAGCTTATTGATGAGATCCTAATTCTATTTACAGCAGGGCATGAAACCACCTCGAATGCGCTCACGTTTACCTGCGAATTATTAGCACGCCATCCAGAGGTACAAGAAAAGATTCTATCGGAAGTTAAAAAGGCTCCTTCCAAAAGTGAAAATTTGATGGAATACATGAAGGCTTGTCCTTACACTAAACAGGTGTTGGAGGAGTCCATGCGACTGTATCCACCAGCGTATTTCATAGATCGTGTCAATATAGAGGAAGATACATTTAATGGAATGAGAATTCCGAAGGGAACAAATTTATTGTTTTCCCTGCACGAAATACACATTCACCCAAATTTTTGGGAAGAACCGGAGGCTTTCAAACCGGAGCGTTTTTCGGAAGGGTCTGGAAAATATTCTTCCCACTATTACCCATTTGGGGCAGGACCACGCATGTGTGTTGGAAATAATTTTGCTATGTATGAAATGGTCCTCGCGATTACTGAAATGGTGAGTAAGTATAAGGTTTCAACCAAAACTACACCAATTAAAATACTCCCGTTAATCACCATGAAACCAAAAGATGCTATCTTAGAGTTTAATTTGAGAGAATAGTTGATTGAAAATCGATCGAAATACACGAACCTAATTAAAACGGAAGCCAAGCGTCTTGGTTTTATGTCTTGTGGCATTAGCAGAGCGGCGTTTCTCGAAGAAGAAGCCCCTCGCTTGGAGCGTTGGCTGAAAAACAACATGCATGGTGAAATGGGCTATATGGAAAACCATTTTGACAAGCGTCTGGATCCTACTAAATTGGTGTCGGATTCGAAGAGTGTGATTTCATTGCTTTTAAACTACGCCCCCTCAGAATTGCAGAATGAGGATTCTTATAAGATTTCTAAATACGCGTATGGGACTGATTATCATTTTGTAATTAAAGATAAATTAAAACAGCTACTTCATCACATTCAGGAAGAAATTGGAGAAGTACATGGGCGTGCCTTTGTAGATTCGGCGCCAGTTCTAGACAAAGCTTGGGCTGCAAAAAGTGGGTTAGGTTGGATGGGAAAGCACAGCAACTTGCTTACCAAACAAGCAGGGTCCTTTTATTTTATTGCAGAATTGATCGTAGATCTCGACTTAGACTATGACTCTCCTGTAACAGATCACTGTGGTACTTGTACTGCATGTATTGATGCTTGCCCTACGGAAGCAATCGTAGCGCCGTATGTGGTTGACGGCAGTAAATGCATTTCTTATTTTACGATAGAATTAAAAAATGAAATCCCCTCCAATGTGAGAGGTCATTTTGACGACTGGATTTTTGGCTGCGATGTTTGCCAGGATGTTTGTCCTTGGAATCGGTTTAGTCAATCTCACAAAGAGCCGTTGTTTAATCCTAATCCAGATTTGTTAGATATGACAAAGAAGGATTGGAATGAAATTACAGAGGATGTTTTTAAAAACCTCTTTAAAAACAGCGCGGTGAAACGAACAAAATTCGAAGGACTAAAACGAAACATTGATTTTTTGAGCTCATGAGGTACTAAAGCATGAACATGCGCTTCGTGTTTTTAAGTGCGCGGTTATCGAATATAATTGAAAAAAGATTGCGATACGGAAGATGAGTTTTTGAATTGTATTTTGGCGCCTTAAACCCATGCTTGCAGGGGGTATTGTCTATACTACTTCCGTTTTTTGGTGAAAATTGATTATGAGAAATAGTAAATAAAGTTTCTTCGTTCAACTTACTGGTTTAAATTTGTAGTTCGTACAACTCAAGATTAGTAAACTCCAACCATTATGAGTAAACAAAGTAAACGCCGTGAAGCGCTGTTATATCATGCAAAACCCAGGCCAGGTAAAATACAAGTGGTTCCAACTAAAAAATACGCGACACAAAGAGACCTTGCTTTGGCATATTCTCCTGGCGTAGCTGAGCCTTGTCTTGAGATTGAGAAGGATGTCAAAAACGTTTATAAGTATACAGCCAAAGGTAATTTGGTTGCTGTAATTTCAAATGGAACGGCTGTTTTAGGTTTAGGAAATATTGGGCCGGAAGCGTCCAAACCAGTAATGGAAGGGAAGGGCTTACTCTTTAAGATATTTGCAGATATTGATGTATTCGATATTGAGGTAAATACTGAAGATGTAGATTCTTTTGTTGAAACGGTAAAGAACATTGCCCCCACTTTTGGAGGAATTAATTTAGAAGACATAAAAGCGCCGGAAGCTTTTGAAATAGAAAGACGATTAAAAGAAGAATTGGATATTCCTGTAATGCATGATGATCAGCATGGTACAGCAATTATTTCGGCGGCAGCATTATTAAATGCGCTAGAAATCGTGAATAAAAAAATTGATAAGGTGAGGATAGTCATTAGCGGAGCTGGAGCAGCAGCGGTCTCTTGTACGCGCCTATATAAAGCGTTTGGTGCAGTGGCTGAAAATATTGTAATGATCGACAGCACGGGGGTTATTCGTCAAGACCGGGAAGGGTTGTCAAAAGAAAAAACAGAGTTTGCTACTTCGAGGCAAATAGACACCCTAGAAGATGCCATGAAAAACGCGGATGTATTTGTAGGTTTATCAGTTGCAGATATTGTTACGCCTCAAATGCTAAAAGGAATGGCAATCGACCCCATTGTTTTTGCTATGGCAAATCCAAACCCTGAAATTAACTACGACCTCGCTATTAAAACACGAAAAGACATCATCATGGCAACCGGTCGAAGTGACCATCCAAATCAAGTGAATAATGTACTAGGCTTTCCTTTTATTTTTAGAGGGGCTCTTGATGTGCGCGCCACTAAAATTAATGAAGCAATGAAAATGGCGGCTGTAAAATCACTGTCAGACTTAGCCAAGGAAGTTGTTCCTGAACAAGTAAATATTGCGTACGGAGAAACCAAATTAAACTTCGGAAGAGATTATATAATTCCAAAACCATTCGACCCAAGGTTAATTGCCCGGGTCCCACCAGCAGTTGCGAAAGCTGCAATGGAAAGCGGAGTGGCAACGGAGCCAATTGAGGATTGGCCCCAATATATTGATGGCTTGAATGAGCGCATGGGTAGTGACAATAAAATCGCGAGGTTGCTCATTAGTCGGGCTAAAAGCAACCCGAAAAAAATTGTGTTTGCTGAAGCAGATCACTTAAGTGTTTTAAAAGCAGCGCAGATCGTTTTCGAAGAAGGAATTGGAATTCCGATTCTATTGGGGCGCAGAGAAGTTATTTTAGAGCTCATGTTGCAAATAGAATTTGATGAAGATGTTGAAATTATTGATCCAAAAAGTGATAGTCAAACAGAAAAGCTAAATGAGTATGCAACTATTTTTTGGAACAACCGAAAACGAAAAGGGATTACCCTGTATGAGGCTAAAAAATTAATGCGAGAGCGAAATTATTATGCTGCAATGATGTTAAATGAAGGTGATTCGGATGCTATGATTTCTGGTTATTCTAGGTCATATTCTACTGTTTTTAGGCCTGTTTTAGATACAATAGGAAAATTTGATGGTGTGACTAAGGTGGCGACAACAAATCTAATGTTAACGAAAAGAGGACCAATATTTATCTCTGACACCTCGATTAACATTGACCCAACCGCTGAAGAACTGGCCAAAATAGCCCAGATGACCAATTACACCATGAAAATGTTTGGTTTGAGTCCGGTGATTGCCATGATTTCATATGCAAATTTCGGCTCTTCTAAAAACCCGAGCGCTAGAAAAGTTAAGGAGGCCGTCGACATATTACACAAAAGCAATCCAGATATGATTATCGATGGAGAACTACAAACAGATTTTGCTTTGAATCCTGAGATGCTGAAAGAGAACTTCCCTTTTTCCAAATTGGCTGGAAAAAAAGTAAACGCACTTATCTTTCCGAATTTAGACTCTGCAAATAGCAACTATAAATTACTTAAGGAACTTAACAATGTGGAATCAATAGGGCCTATAATGCTGGGGATGAGAAAGCCGGTACATATTCTTCAACTTGGAGCCAGCGTTGATGAGATTGTGAATATGGCGGCGGTTTCAGTAGTAGATGCCCAGCAAAAAGAGAGGCAGAATACACTGGACTAAATAGCTCACGAATCTCAAAGAATTTAATATTTACCAAGTGGTGAGATGCGAATAATTATATTATATTTGACAGATTAACTTTATAGAAACGAATGATCACCCATATAAGGGGTAGGCTTGTCGAAAAGACCCCAACAGATGTCGTAATTGAATGCAATGGGGTAGGATACTTCATTAATATTTCATTGCACACCTTTTCACAAATCTCCTCCAGTGAAAGTATAAAGTTATATACGCATTTACAGGTTCGAGAGGACGCACATATTTTATATGGATTTTCAGGGGTAGCAGAGCGTGAAATATTTAGATTATTATTGTCTGTATCAGGCATAGGCGCGAGTATTGCTAGAACAATGCTTTCGTCACTTTCACCAGATCAAGTGACGGACGCTATTTCGTCTGAAGATGTAGCGACTATTCAGTCGGTCAAAGGAATTGGGTCCAAAACTGCACAGCGTGTAATCTTGGATTTAAAAGATAAAATTTTGAAAATATACGGTTTGTCTGGTATTTCTGTCAACTCAAGCAATACCAACAAAAATGAAGCGTTATCTGCTTTGGAGACATTAGGTTTTGCTCGCAAACAAATAGAAAAAGTTTGCGACAAAATAGTAATAGAGAATCCGGAGGCATCGGTTGAGACGATTATAAAACAAGCTTTAAAAAATTTGTAAAAATTGGGATCAAAAAATTACGTTTACTTGAATAGCTATTACAAGTTATTATTAGTTTTAGGTATCACATTTGGAAGTATATCACTTGGCCTTGCTCAGGACTCTACGGCAACAGGCTCAACCATGGGTAGGATGGAGTTGCCAAATCCATCAAGCATTCAAGATTTATATACCTACGATTCAATCACGGATCGATATATCTACACCAAGTCTTTAGGGAATTTTAATATTTCATACCCTGTTATTCTCACACCACAAGAATACCAAGACCTTGTTCTGAAAGAGCAAATGAAGGCGTATTTTATGGAAAAAATTAATGCTGCAGATGGGAGAAAAGATGGTGCAGATGACGCCCAGAAAAATTTATTACCGACATTTTATGTGCAGTCTGGTTTGTTTGAGTCCATTTTTGGAGGAAATACCATTGAAGTAATTCCTCAAGGTAGTGTGGAGATTGATTTAGGCTTGCTCTATACGAAGCAAGACAATCCCTCTTTTTCGCCAAGAAATAGATCGAACTTATCGTTTGATTTTGACCAACGCATAAGCTTAAGCTTATTGGGAAAGGTAGGGGAACGACTTCAGGTAACTGCAAATTATGATACGCAGTCGACCTTCGATTTTCAAAACCAGATTAAATTAGAATATACGCCAACCGAAGATGATATCATTCAGAAGATAGAAGTCGGTAACGTAAGTATGCCTCTTAATTCTAGTTTAATTCAAGGCGCACAAAGTTTATTCGGTGTGAAAACAGAACTTAAATTTGGAAAAACAACGATTACAGGGGTGTTTTCTGAACAAAAATCTGAATCTCGAACAGTTGTTGCAGAGGGTGGTTCAACCGTTACCAAATTCGATATTTTTGCATTGGATTACGATGAGAATCGTCACTTCTTCCTAGCACAATATTTTAGAGATAATTACAATCGAGTTATAGAAAAATACCCGTTTATCAATTCCAATGTTCAGGTTACTAGAATTGAAGCATGGGTTACGAACAGGTCTAACCGAACCGACAATGTTCGAAATATTGTGGGGCTTCAAGATTTAGGGGAGTCTGATCCAACAAAAATAGGTCTTGCAACCCCACCGGGAGGTTTTATTAATAGACCTAGAAATTCATATCCAGATAATGGCAATAATGACTTAAATCCATTTGGTCTAAATGACCCAAGTCAACAAACAATTTTAAACCCTTTAATTAGAGATGTAGCTTCAGTACAGTCAGGATTTACAGGGCTTCAAGTTAATGAAGGAACGGACTATGTAACGCTTGAGAATGCAAAAAGGCTTAACACAAATGAATTTCAATTAAATTCACAGCTAGGATATATTTCGTTAAATCAACGATTAACCAATGACGAGGTTTTAGGAATTGCATTTCAGTTTACGGTAAACGGAAAAGTGTATCAAGTTGGAGAGTTTTCGAATGATGGTGTAGAAGCCAATGGTGGAACATTACCAGGAGATCCAGGCGGAGACCCTAATGCACCTCCAATAGGAGGGATTTCTCAGAACCTTATTGTAAAATTATTGAAAAGTAATATTACAAATGTGAATCAGCCAATTTGGGATATCATGATGAAGAATATTTATCCTTTAGGTGCCTTTCAGTTGGAGCAGGAAGATTTTAAATTAAATATTTTATACACAGATCCATCGCCTTTAAACTACATTACACCTGTAGACGGAACTACTTTCCCTGAACCTAGTTCAAGCGAAATTGACCCTGTCGATCTTAATGATGCGACCTTATTACGGGTATTCAACCTAGATAGATTAAGTTTTAATAATGACCCACAGCCCGGCGGAGATGGTTTTTTCGATTTTATGCCGCGGTTGACAGTAGATACTCAAAATGGACGAATTATCTTTACTAGTGTCGAACCTTTTGGAGAGTATTTATTTGATAAATTAGACAATACTCCGAATGGAGGACCTGAGGCGTATTCAAATCCAGAAACCTACAATCCGAATCAGGACAGGTATGTTTTTGACAAACTATACTCGTCTACAAAAACACAGGCAGAGTTATTGCAAAGTGAGAAGAATAAATTTCAATTAAAAGGGACGTATAAGTCAACAGGTGCAGATGGAATTGCAATTGGGGGATTTAATATTCCTCAAGGGTCAGTAACGGTAACCGCAGGAGGAAGACAGTTAGTCGAAGGAGTCGATTATACGGTTAATTATCAATTAGGAAGGGTGCAGATATTAGACCCAGCCTTATTAAATTCGAGTACTCCTATTCAAGTTACAACAGAGAACAGTACATTATTTGGACAGCAAACAAAAAGGTTTACAGGCCTGAATATTGAACACGAGTTTAGCGATAATTTCATTATCGGTGGAACCTATTTGAATTTGAATGAACGCCCATTAACGCAGAAATCAACCTATAACGTAGAGCCAATAAATAATACAGTCTTTGGCTTTAATGCAAACTACTCGACTGACGTGCCGTTTTTAACACGATTGGTAAATAAATTACCGAATATAGATACAGATGTTGAGTCTAATTTTTCTATTCGAGGCGAGTTTGCTTACTTAATGCCTGGAGCGCCCAAAGTGGCGAATTTTGATGGGAAGACTACGGTATATGTAGATGATTTCGAATCGTCACAAACGCAATTGGATGTTAGTTCTCCCAACAACTGGTATTTGTCAAGTACGCCTGCGGATGCTGTGTTTGGAGGAGATGTTGCGAATAACAATTTGGAGTATAATTATTTTAGAGGGAAACTAAACTGGTATACAATTGATCCAATTTTTTATAGCAGTCAAAGGCCAGACGGTATCAATGATGAAGACTTGTCTTCGCCCTTTACACGTCGGATATTTAGAGATGAAATTTTTCCAGAACAAGATATTATTCAAGGACAAACACAATCCTTATTTCCACTAGAATTGTCATATCGGCCAGGAGAAAGAGGAGAGTATAACTTTAACCCTGCGGCATCGGCAGATGGAGATCCGAATACTTTAGACAACCCTGAAAGTAGTTTTGGGGGTATTTCAAGGCAACTCACAACGACAGATTTTGAACGTTCTAATGTAGAATACCTTCAGTTTTGGTTAATGGATCCATTTATCTACGATGAAAATGCATCAAACAATGGCGGTGTACTTAGCTTTAACTTCGGAAATATTTCAGAAGATGTATTAAAAGATGGGAGAAAACAGTATGAAAATGGCCTTCCTAGGGATGGAGGGACTGAAAACACGACCGCCTCAGTATTTGGTAAGGTGCCAACAAACCAATCCTTAATCTACAGTTTTGATTCGGCTGGCGAGGAACGCACAAATCAGGATATTGGATATGACGGCCTCAGCGATGCGCAAGAAAAAGCAAAGGCAGACTATCCTCAAGCTTTTAGGGATTTGGAAGATCCTGCAGGAGATAATTACCAATATTTTTTACAAGCAGAAGGGGGTATTATTGATCGATATCGTTCATATAATGGAACTCAAGGAAACTCACCAGTTGAAGTGACAAACACCAATAGGGGTTCAACCACATTACCAGATGTTGAGGATATTAACCGAGACAACACTATGAATACGGTGAACAGTTATTTTGAATACAATATCCCAATTGAGCCAGGGATGGACCAAAGTACTAGTAGTTATATCACCGATGTAAAAATTGTGCAAGGAATAACACTTCCAAACAATGAAGTGATAGACGCCCGCTGGGTTCAGTTCAAAATTCCATTAAGCGACCCAGATCGTGCTATAAATGGAATATCAGACTTTAGATCCATTCGATTTATGAGAATGTATTTGTCTCAATTTTCACAACCTACGGTATTGCGTTTTGGAACTTTAGAACTGGTTCGGGGAGATTGGCGAAGATTTGTACAATCTTTTGAAACGATAAACGATCCCGATCCAACTGATGACCAAACTGTTTTTGAAGTTGAAACCATTAGTATTGAAGAGAACAGTGGAATTTATGTGCTTCCTCCAGGGGTGCAAAGAGAACAGCTTAATAATAATAACAATATTATTCGTCAAAACGAACAATCCTTAGCGGTTCGAATTTGTGGGTTGGAAGAGGGAGATGCACGGGCGGTTTACAAGAATTTTAGTGTTGATATGCGTCAATACGAAAACCTAGAGATGTTTCTTCATGCAGAGTCTCAAGAGAACGAACCTCAATTAAGCGATGGAGATGTAACGGCTTTTATGCGTTTAGGAAATGATTTAACTCAAAATTTCTACGAAGTTCAAATACCACTGGACATTAGCCCTCCAAACAGTTTAGATCCTGAAGCGGTTTGGCCCGTAGAGAATAGAATGAATATACCGCTTAGGTTACTTCAAAAGATAAAGTCTCGCGTCTTAAATAGTGACAATAATCCGAATCCAGATGACAACGGTATTGTCTTTTTTGATCAGTCAGAATTAGACGAATCTTGGTCTGGGGGACCAGAAAACGAACTCCGTATAGGAATAAAAGGAAACCCAAGTTTTGGAAATGTTCGTACCATAATGCTCGGTATTAGAAATAGCGCCACTTCCGATGTTTGTGTAGAAACATGGTTTAATGAATTGCGACTTTCAGAATTAAAAAACCAAGGAGGTTGGGCGGCAGTAGCTAGTGTTGACGCTAATTTAGCCGACTTCGCTACCATTAGTGCAACAGGGAGTAGAAGCACCGTCGGTTTTGGTTCCATTGACCAAGGTCCAAACCAAAGAAGTCGTGAGGATGTAAAAGGATATGATCTTGTAACGAACTTAAACTTAGGGCAATTGCTGCCGGTTAAATGGGGGGTTCAATTGCCCTTTAATTATGGGAGATCTGAAGAATTAATTACACCTCAATATGATCCTCTTTTGCAAGACGTAGAGTTAAAAACAAGTTTAGACAATGCCCAGAATTCAGAAACAAGAGATGCCATTTTAAATCGTTCAGTAGATTATACAAAAAGACAAAGCATTAATTTTATTGGAGTTCGGAAGGAGCGCACAGGAGACGCAAAGCCAAAAATATATGATATTGAAAATTTTGCTTTTTCGTATTCCTATAACCAAACAGATCACCGTGACTTTGAAATAGAAGAATCTTTAGATCAAAACGTTCGATTAGGAGCGACTTATAGCTATAATTTTACCCCAAAGTCTATAGAGCCTTTCAAAAAGAATGACTCTCTATTTACGGGTAAGTATTGGCAGCTGTTAAAGGACTTCAATATCAATTATTTGCCAACGAATGTAAGTGTAAGTTCAAATATAGTGCGACAGTACAATGAGCAGAAGTTTAGAGAGATAGATTTATTGCCAGGAAATATTGGATTGCCAACGCTGTACCAGCGTAATTTCTTGTTTGATTGGCAATACGCTATAAATCATAATTTAACAAAGTCGCTTCGCTTTAATTTTTCATCATCGAATAACATGATCGTGAAAAATTATTTAGGCTTAAATGGAGTTCCAGATCAATCGGTTGGAGTATGGAGTGGATTCTTTGATGTTGGAACGCCAAATTCACATTTTCAGTCGTTGCAGGTCAATTACGATTTACCATTTAGCAAAGTACCCTTTTTAAAATTTATTAGAGCAACCTATTCTTTCACAGGTGACTTTCAATGGCAGAGGAGCAGTGCACAGTTTAGCAACATTCCTATAACATTAAGCGATGGCACCGAAGGAATTTATAACCTAGGAAATACAATTCAGAACGCCAGTACACATAGGATTAATTCAACTTTTGACATGAATAATTTCTACAAGTACATTGGCTTGTCTAAAAAGAAGAATACTAGAACCTCTGCTGGTGGCGATAGATTTAATAATGCAAAGGGTGACGCAGGAGGAAAGGGCGGAAATTCTAAATCGGGGGGAGACAAAAAATCTGGAAAAGGAGGCCGCGGTAAAGGAGATGACGACTCATCATCTTTAGCTGGTGGTGACGATGGAAAGGGTGGAAAAGGCGGAAAAGGTAGAAATGGGGGTTCATCTGGTTCATTGAATGCGGGCGATAAAGCTTTGAATACCGTTATTGGCTTAGCTACTTCAATCAAGAAAATACAATTAAATTATCAAGAGAATAACGGGATATACTTACCTGGTTATACGCCGTCGATTGGGTTCATTGGGACACTGCAGCCAACTGCTGGTTTTACTTTTGGAAGTCAGGCCGAAGTGCGAGATTTGGCAGCTCGGAAAGGATGGTTAACGCTGTATCCAGAATTTAACGATCAATACACCGAGGTTGAAAGTAGGCAATTAGATGTTCAAGCGAATATCGAACTACTACCTGATTTAAAAATTGATTTAAACGGAAGAAGGGTTTATTCTGAAAACTACGCTGAAAACTACATAGTTGAGGATGATGAATATCGATCTTTGACACCAAATACATTTGGAAACTTTAACATCACTACGATACTTATTGGAACCTCTTTTGGTAGTAATACTGATGTGACCTCTGCGGCATTTGAAAATTTTAGAGGCAATAGACTTGTTGTAGCCGATCGATTGGCAACCGATTTTTATGGCAGTGCTGCATTCCCAAGAGATGAAGAAGGATATCCTGTAGGATTTGGAAAGGAAAGTCAGGACGTGCTCTTACCTGCATTCCTTTCAGCCTATAAAGGGAGTGATCCTTCTAAGGAGAAAACAGGAATATTAAGAGATGTACCTTTGCCAAATTGGGATATGAAATATACTGGTTTGATGAGGTTGAAATGGTTTAAAAAGCGATTCAGAAGATTTTCAATACAACACGGATATCGTGCCGATTATACAGTAAATCAATTTCAAACCAATCTCGATTTTGATACAAATGACCCTCAAGCAACAGATCAAGCGGGTAATTTCAAAAGCAAAGTCTTGCTAACCAATATAAATCTTACAGAGCAATTCTCACCTTTGGTACGAATTGACTTCGAGATGAAAAACTCCATAAAAATATTGGCCGAGTACAGAAAAGACCGTGCGTTGTCGCTCAGTTTTGCTAATACCCTCCTAACCGAAATTAAAGGAGATGAAATAATTATTGGGTTTGGATATCGAATTAAAGATTTGAAAATTGGAACTAATTTTGGCGGAAAGAAAACAATTCTGAAAAGTGATCTGAACTTTAAATTGGATATTTCTCGAAGAGAAAATAGAACGGTAATTCGCTATTTAGATGTTAACAACAATCAAACAACGGCTGGTCAAACAATTTACGGACTGCAACTATCAACAGATTATGCACTAAGTAAAAACTTAACAGCATTGTTTTATTATGACCATTCTTTTTCTGAGTATGCAATTTCGACAGCCTTTCCTCAAACAACCATTAGAGGAGGGTTTACACTTCGATATAATTTTGGAAACTAATTAACTAACAATATCTTTTAAACACTACTATTATGAATGTACCTACCGAATTAAAATATACAAAAGACCATGAATGGATTAGCATTGACGGCGATATTGCAACGGTTGGCATTACTGAATTCGCTCAGGGAGAGTTGGGCGATATTGTCTATGTTGAAGTAGAAACTGTCGACGAGACAATGGAGGCTGATGAAGTTTTTGGCACTGTGGAGGCAGTAAAAACTGTTTCAGATCTTTTTCTTCCCTTGTCTGGTGAAATTATCGAATTTAACGATAGTCTAGAGGCAGAGCCTGAAAAAGTAAATAATGATCCTTATGGCGATGGTTGGATGATTAAAATTAAAATAACGAACCTCGATGAACTGGATAATTTACTAGATGATGCCGCTTATAAAGAAATTATCGGAGCCTAAAACCCTTGCATTTATTGGGGTAGCATACACGCTTTTTACAACCACAATCTTACTCATGCCTGGTTCAGAAATTCCCCAGATAAAGATTGCTTTTATCGATAAGATCGCTCATGTGTTTATTCATGTCTTTTTAAGTTTTATATGGCTGTTGTACGCCTTTTCGTGGGATAAATATCCTGTATCTGTTAAAAAGGTAAGTATTGTTTTGCTGGCATGCTTCTCTTACGGAATAGTAATAGAGGTGGTGCAACTTCTTTTTATACCAGCGCGCAGTTATGATGCTTTCGATATTATAGCCAATGGGTTTGGCAGTGTTATAGGCTTGTTGATTTACAGGGCTTTTAGGAACACATTGGCAAATGCGTAGTTTTATAAAAAATTACGAAGCTTAAAACTATAATAGCATTGATAAATGAGTTTAGTTGGTAACAATGCATTCTTTTTTGATTGGTCCTCATCTGTATTCTTATTTTTGGCACAATAGTTGGATTTAATCAAATTGTATTATTATTTCTTCAATAATGAAGTAGTTTGCGTTCAAAGTGTAGGGCCCGACTATTTAATTTGAATTAAAAATAAAAACGAATGATTATTTTATAATCTAAAGAACTAATTTTCATCTTTAATTACAGAGATTTTTATTAATTTAGCACCTATATAAAGAAACGAATATGGAACCAAAGAAAAATCCAAAGGCAGACCTAAGTAAAAGAAGTATGTTGTTTTTCCAATTAGGAATGATTCTTATGTTATTCCTTTCATGGCAGGGGATTGAATGGAAAACCTACGATAGGTCGTTGGCTATTGATACTCTGAATGTTGGAGATGAATTGGACGAAGAAATCCCGATTACTCAAACCGTAACGCCACCACCACCACCACCGCCACCGCCACCAGCTCCTGAAGTGATTGAAGTAGTTGAAGATGAAAAGGAAGTTGAGGAGACCATTATTGAATCTACAGAAACAGATCAGGAAGAGGAAATAATGGAAATTGCTGAGATAGAGGTTTTTGAAGAAGAAATAGATGACGTTCCTTTTGCAGTAATTGAAAATGTGCCTATATATCCAGGTTGTGAAAAAAAGATTGGAAATGCGGGCAAGAAAAAATGCATGTCTGAGAAGATTCAGAAATTTGTTCAAAAGAAGTTTGATACTGAATTGGCGAATGATCTAGGTCTCGAGGGAAGACAGCGTATATCTGTACAGTTTAAAATTGATAAGAATGGAAATGTTGTTGATGTAAGAGCACGTGCGCCACATCCTAAGTTGGAGCAAGAAGCGGTTTCTGTTGTTAGGGCATTGCCAAAAATGACACCAGGAAAGCAACGTGGTAAATCAGTGGGTGTTCTGTATGCCCTGCCTATTTTATTCCAAGTCGAAAATTAACTGTCACAATAGTATGCAAATCCCACTCATAACGAGTGGGATTTTTTTTTCGCAGGGATTTCAATTAAAAAGGATGATTGTTTCGAGTGATTGAGCGCTATTATTATTGAATTCCTTACATTTAAGTTAAAAGGAAACCTAATGCAGTGTCGTCTTAACCAAACCTAAAGGCATTCTAAAAAAGCTGTATCTTTAGTAATTAAAAAAGTAATTATTCAATGAAGCATTTAGCCTCTTTTCTCATTTTGCTGATTTCAGTTCACTCCTATGCTCAAGAATCAATAGGAAGTTTCGAAAAATACCCAGTTTTTTCTGGATGTTCTGATACTGCTACAGAAAATTTGGAAAGTTGTTTCAATGACACAATGCAGGTATTTGTGCTTGCAAATTTTAAAAATCCTGACATTGTTACTTCACAAGATTACAAAGGAATGGTTACTGTTTTTTTTGAGGTTACTAAAGAAGGGGATTTTGAAATTATTTATGTGGATGCCTTATACAAAGAGTTAAAAGATGAGGTGAAGCGAATTTTTGCCCTCCTGCCAAATATCACTCCAGCGACGTATAATGGCAACGCAACATACGTTCAGTTTACAATGCCAATTATGATTCCGTTAATGGATTTGGCGCCTATCGAAGTTATTGCGGAGGTAGACGGAGGTGAGAAAACACAAGGAGTTGAAAAAAGTGACACGCTTATAAACGAATATGATGCCATTGTAAAAATTCCTTATGCAAATGATGAATATAAAAGCAATATAAACATACCGCTGTCTCACCATAATTACAGTAAGTTTGACCCTTCATTAAACAGGGTAGGCTTGAATAACCATACCGCTCAAAAACCTTATATATACTCTGAGGTGAACAAATATTACAATTTTGAAGAAAAGAATCAAGCACTTCTCAGGGATCGTAATTCCTGGCTTGGCAGAAAACTTTGGAACGAGCATATGGTTACATTAAAAGGGAAAGACTATTGGCTTACCTTAGACCCAGGAGTCGATTTACAATCCGGTATAGATTCGGAAAACCATACGAATAGCACGACATATAATAATACACGGTTAATTACGACCCAAGGAGGCATTGGAAAGAACATTAGTTTTTTTGCAGTGATTTATGAAAGTCAAGGACGGTTTGCAGGTTATTTTAATCGCTACGCTGAGTCAATAAAACCAGACGGAGGAAATCCGGCAATTATTCCTGGACAGGGAATAGCGAAAGAATTTAAAGCAGATTCTTATGATTATCCTGTGGCAACTGGACATGTTTCTTATTCTCCGTCTAAAGCCTTTAATTTACAGCTAGGTCATGGGAAACTTTTCCTGGGAGACGGGTATCGATCTTTACTGCTGAGTGATAATGCTAGTTCGTACCCTTTCTTTAAGCTGAACACTACTTTTTGGAAACTGAAATATACTAATACGTGGATGTCTTTACGTGATGTTCGGCCTGAGGTTACAGACAGTGGTTCTTTTAGAACTAAATTTATGGCGAATCATTATTTGAGTTATAATGTTACAAAACGTCTCAACATTGGCTTGTTTGAATCTATAATTTGGCAAAATGATAATGATCGAGGATTTGATTTTAATTACATGAACCCAATAATATTTTTTCGAGCAATTGAGTTTTCCACCGGTTCGAGGGGTGGAAACGCTTTGATAGGACTTACAGCGAAGTATAAGTTTACTGATCGTGTGAACGCTTACGGACAATTTATAATTGATGAGTTTTCAACCAGTGATGTCTCAGGGGCAAATGGAAGCTATAAAAATAAGACGGGATATCAATTGGGTGTAAAATATTACGATGCTTTTGGATTAAGCAATCTAACGCTTCAGGCAGAATACAACAGGCTGCGGCCATTTACTTATTCCCATAATTCAGTGGTCTTAAACTATGGGCATAACAACCAATCTATGGCCCATACGTTAGGGGCTAATTTTTCTGAATTTATTGCAATTGCACGCTATGATTATGGAAGGGTGTTTGCCGACGCGAAGTTTATTTTTGCAAAAAGAGGTTTTGAATTTAACACATCAGAAGATAGTTTTTACTACGGCGGAAGTATCTATGGAACGGAAGATGACCGCGAACAAGATAATGGTTATGAGATTGCAGGTGGGAATACCGCTAAATTCTTTCATATGGAATTACAGGGCGGCTATGTTATTAATCCGGCAACAAATTTAAAAGTGTACGCGAGCTTAATATACAGAAACCTAAATCCAAAAGTGGATACAGAAACTGTTTTTAAAAGTGAAACAACCTGGGTCAACTTGGGAATCCGAACCGATTTGTTTAACTGGTATAACGATTTTTAAGTTACTTTTTATACTTTTTTGACACTTCCTTGTAGAGGGTTCGAACCAAATTTTCAGTAGTAATAAATCCTTCCCCAAAACCTTGGTCATCGTACTCTTTAGTGATTTCAGTCATCGATACAACTTGTTCTTCAGTTTTCTTGCTAACAACGTGAAACGCGATTCGGTCATTTAAAAAGCGAAGCATGTTATAGGTATATGAAACATCATCTTTAGAAGCAATTGGTCCATGGCCAGGGATCACAATGGTTTCATCGTTTATCAGTCTTAAAACCTTCTCAAGTCCCTTCATGTAACCGTTCAAACTCCCATTATTTTCAATGTCAATATACGGATAGGTTTTATTCACAAAGGCATCGCCGGTGTGCATTACATTACTCTCAGTGAAATAAAGTAGTACGTCTCCGTCGGTATGCGCTTTGGGGATGTGAATAGCTCTAATTTTTTCACCATTAAAGTTGAATGTTAAATCTTTTGAAAAGGAAACAACGGGCAAGGTCCCTTGTGGCAAGTTCATAATGTCTTCAACGCTTCCTACTATTTTTTCAGCATCTCTGGTTGCCGCTTTTTTATCTTCAACTGTTGTAATTTTGGTTCCTTGACGCTCGATAATACTGTCGATACTTCTTTGATGTTTATCTTGGGCGGCCTTCATATAAGGAGCCGTCATTCTTCTTCTTGCCATTTCGTGAGAAAAAACAAGAGCGCCTTCATTTGCTAGATTTCGATTTCCTCCAACGTGGTCTCCGTGATGATGCGTGTTAATTAATAACTTAATAGGTTTCTTGCTTAACGATCTAATCCTTTGAACAATATCCGCTGAAGCATCTGATAACTGACTGTCAATAACGAAAACACCGTCATCACCAACACTAACACCAATATTACCACCTCTGCCTTTTAGCATAAATATATTGTCCTTGACTTGGATTACGCCTATTTTGTTTGCCTTATAATTAGTCACGGAGGCATTCTTGTTTTCTTCCAACATATAGTCTGAATCCTCTTGACCAGAGGAATTAATCGTTCCGAATAAAAAAAGTATGAGAATCGCGTATTTGTTGTACATATAGATAGGATTTAATGAAAGGCTGAAATTAAGAAAAAAGGATAAGTATTGCACTAAACATTGTCATGATTATATTGTTAAAATAGGGAAGGTACCGTATCTTTGCAATCTCCAACTCTAAAAGCGTTGCCCTTAGGCTTTTGATAAGGCTTATTGTAATAAGAAAAACCTAAATAAAAGAGATTGCCCGCTACCAAATCTTATACTATACAACAGTCTGTGGTAAAAAACTTCACTGATATAACGAAGATTCGATTGTCAATAAGTGTCGTTTTTTCATCGGTTGCTGGTTATTTGTTGGGGGCTACCACTATAGATTTCTTTATTTTATTTCTTCTATGCGTGGGAGGTTATTGCATGGTTGGAGCTTCCAACGTTTACAATCAAATTATCGAAAGGGATTTAGACGGGTTGATGAATCGTACGAAAGATCGCCCAATTCCTTCAGGCCGTATGAATGTTCGTTCGGCTTTTGCCTTAGGTACTTTTCTCACCGTTATTGGGATCGTTGTATTATACATCATCAATCCTAAAACGGCCATGTTCGGTGCGATATCAATTTTCATGTATGTTAGTTTATACACGCCATTAAAAACGAAAACACCTCTCTCTGTATTTGTGGGAGCTTTTCCTGGCGCCATACCTTTCATGCTTGGTTGGGTTGCTGCAACAGATGATTTTGGAATCGAGGCGGGGACGCTATTTATGATTCAATTTTTTTGGCAATTCCCGCATTTTTGGGCAATCGGTTGGTTTCTTTTTGAAGACTATAAAAAAGGAGGATTCTTTATGCTTCCGAACGGCAAACGAAATAAAGGAACTGCGATTCAAGTCATTTTATATTGTATCTGGACGGTATTGGTGTCATTAATTCCGGCATTTCATGTTACGGGGAGTTTGAAACTTAGTCCGGTAGCAGCTATCTTAATAGGAGGTATTGGTGTGTGGTTAGTCTATTATGCTGTAAGGCTAATTCAACAAAAGACAGATAAAGCAGCGAAACAATTGATGCTGGTAAGTGTAAGTTATATTACACTGTTACAGATAATATATGTAGTCGATAAGTTTATAAGATAATCAAGAATTTTTGAAGCAATGAACTATACAGAAGGAAGTCACGAAGAGAAAGTATATCGCGCAAAGAAGAATATGTTGTGGTTTGGTATTATTAGTCTCGTAATGAGTTTTGCGGGTCTAACTAGCGCCTATGTGATAAGTAAAACAAGAAAAGACTGGTTGACAGATTTCGAAATTCCACAGTCCTTTTATATTAGTTTGCTGGTGATTATGGTGAGTAGTTTAAGTTTTCATTTCGCAAAACAAAATATTCAGAAAGGGAACAATAAAGTAGGGATGCGTCTTTTGTTGGTGACCTTGGTTTTGGGACTCGCATTTATTTACTTTCAGTTTGCAGGGTTTTCAGAAATTATAGCAAATGGCTACTTTTTTACAGGATCTGAAAGCTCAATAACTACTTCGTTCGTATACTTGGTAGTGCTAATGCATTTGGCGCATATTATTGCGGCACTTATCGCCTTGATTGTAGTAATTTATAATCATTATAAACTAAAGTATCAGAACGGTAAAACCCTTGGAATAGAACTTGCTGCCACATTTTGGCACTTTGTTGATGTGCTATGGATCTATCTGTTTTTGTTTTTATGTTTTGTCAGATAAAAAATATACGTATTTTTGAACCCAATTAAAAACCAACTTATTTTTATGGATACTACTGTTGTAAAAACAGGTGCTGAGGAAAAAACCTGGGACGGCGGAAATAAGCCCCTAAGAGCCAGTTATGGGAAAATGATGATGTGGTTTTTCATCGTTTCAGATGCATTGACTTTTTCTGGATTTTTAGCTTCTTATGGCTTTTCGAGATTTAAATTTGTAGATGCCTGGCCTATCGCAGATCAAGTGTTTACTCACTTTCCATTTTTGCATGGAGTAGATGCTCCAATGTACTATGTGGCATTCATGACTTTTGTTCTTATTTTCTCATCTGTTACTATGGTTTTAGCCGTGGACGCAGGACATAAGATGGAGCAGAAAAAGGTTATATTCTATATGTTCCTCACCATTATTGGGGGGTTAATCTTTGTTGGTTCTCAGGCTTGGGAATGGGCAACCTTTATAAAAGGAGATTACGGTGCTGTAGAAACGAAGGGTGGTAAAATTGTTCAGTTTTTAGATACAGAAGGTGAACGAGTAGCTATTAGAGACTTTGCATTGCATATACCTACAGAAAGAATCGAGCATGAAAAAAAGAATGGCTTGTGGTTTCAATCGGAGCCAGACACTGTAACTTCATTTTCTTTTGAAGAAGTAAAAGCGGGATTTTTAGCGAACGAAGATTTATTAGTCAGAATTCAATATAAAGATGAGAATGGGCATCCAATAGTTCTTTCACGGGAAGCCTCAATTGCAAAAATTGTAAACGATGGGAAGCTCGTTGTTGAAGGTGCAAATCTGAGGCATAATGAATATGGCACACCATTGTTTGCGGATTTCTTCTTCTTTATAACAGGGTTCCACGGGTTTCACGTATTTTCAGGGGTAGTAATAAATATCATTATCTTTTTTAATGTTGTAATTGGAACCTACCAGCGAAGAGGGAGTTATGAAATGGTTGAAAAAGTAGGTCTCTACTGGCACTTTGTAGATTTAGTTTGGGTATTTGTATTTACCTTCTTTTACCTTGTATAAGCTATAACAGAAAAAAAAATGGCACACGAACACAAATTAGAAATTTTTAGAGGACTTATAAAGTTCAAATCAAATAATACAAAGATCTGGGGAATCTTTACATTCCTTTCAATTATTACGATCGTTGAGGTCGCTTTTGGTATTGTAAAGCCCGAGCTCTTAGTTGATAATTCCTTTTTAGCGATGAAATTGCTAAACTGGGTATTTATTATATTGACCTTGGTAAAGGCATATTATATTACGTGGGATTTCATGCACATGCGTGATGAAGTTAAATCTCTGCGACGTGCAGTTGTTTGGACCACAATATTTCTTCTTTGTTATTTGGTTATGATCTTGTTAATTGAAGGAGATTATATTTATGAAGTATATAAAAGCGGCTTTGTGAAATTCGATTTTTAAAAATAAAACCACTAAAAGCCCTGTGATACAGGGCTTTTTTTATGCCTAAAAATTAACCATCAAAGGTTGTTTCTCCGCATTTTACGGCTTATTTTTGCATTCTCATTTATACCACTACAATGAAAAAGTTTTTAGTTCTTGGAATATTGTTCATTTTACCCATAACGGTGTATATTTTTTTTGCGTCAGGGAAGGATAATTTTGCAAAACTTCCAGTGTTGACTCCGAAAATAACAGAATTAACGGGGTTCCGTACTATTGAGGACACTCCTGTTCGATTTAAAGACCGTATCACTGTTTTAGGTTTCTTTGGAAAGGAATTGCTTGAAAACAAAGGAAATGCTTTTAATCTTGCCCATAAGATATACAAGAAAAATCGAGGTTTTCAGGATTTTCAGTTGGTAATCGTTTTACCTGAAGGCACGCAAGATGCTTCGGACGAACTCAAATTAGAACTGAGTCAAATAGCAGACACGGCACAATGGAAGTTTGTTTTTGGATCTTCTGAAGCCATTCAAACGGTGTTTCATTCTTTGGGTTCGAAGTACTCGTTGGATCGTAACTTGGCCACTTCCTATGTTTTTATAATAGACAAAGATGGAAGCCTGAGAGGCAGGGACGATGATGACAATGAAGGGAAGCTTTATGGCTTTAACGCATCAGACATTTCGGAAATAAACAATATGATGCACGATGATGTTAAAGTGCTCTTGGCAGAGTATCGTTTGGCTCTAAAGAAATATAAGGCAAATAGGGAGATCTAAGCTATGAAAAACAATTCTTATATCGGAATTTCAGCGATTCTTTTGATTTTTGGAATTTGGGCAGTTCCAAAAATAGTAGACCGATTGTCTGAACCTGACCTGGTTGTAATTGGAGATAAAGTAGTACCTGAGTTTCGCTTTACGAACCAGCATGGTGATACGATCACAAATGAGGACTATAAGGGTAAAGTTTGGGTCGCCGAATTTTTCTTTAGTACGTGTCCCGATATTTGTCCAATCATGAATAGGAATATGGTTACAGTGCAGGATGCGTTTTTTGCATATTCAAATGTTGCTATCGCATCCTTTACCATCGATCCAGTTTATGATACACCAGAGGTGTTAAAAGAATATGCGGAAAGCTATAACATAACAAAACCACAATGGCATTTGTTAACTGGAGCGAAAGACAAAATATTTAATCTTGCAAATGCCGGTTTCAATTTATACGTTGGAGAAATTCCGGATTCAAAAGGGGGTTTTGAGCATTCTGGGTATTTTGCCTTAATTGACCAAAATGGAAATATTCGATCTCGAAGAGACAAGAATGGTAATCCAATCATATATTATGATGGCTTGGAAGAATCAAATATTAAAATGTTGATTGAAGATATAAAAAAATTATTATAATGGGAACAAATACAGCAGCACCTAAAAATAAGTATAACGTTTGGATATGGATTGTTTCAATCGCGATTCCAGTGGCAGTGGCTATCCTGTTTACTGTGAGAATTCCTGGTATTGAACGCATGGGTTTTTTACCTCCAATCTATGCGAGTGTTAACGCGCTAACGGCGGTTGTATTAATCCTTGCACTTTTTCAAATTAAACAAGGTAATAAAAAAGCCCACGAGCGTTTTATGAAACTTGCCATAGGACTTTCTGTTCTTTTTTTACTAATGTATGTGGCCTATCACATGACTTCCGATTCAACCAAATTTGGAGACAAAAATGCTGATGGACTGCTCTCTGATGCTGAGTCAGGAGCCCTCGGAGCCATTAAATATGTCTACTACTTTCTTTTGATTTCTCATATTTTACTGTCTGTAACAGTCATCCCTTTTGTTTTGGTGACCTACGTTAGGGCTATCAATGGAGATTTTAAAATGCATAAAAAAATAGCTAGAATTACATTCCCGTTGTGGTTGTATGTTGCTGTTACTGGCGTTATTGTTTATCTAATGATTTCACCGTTTTATCCTCAATAGTATGAAAACAGGATTGTTTTTTTTCTTAGTTGTTATTTGTGTGCTTCCGGCAGAGGCTCAATGCGCCATGTGTCGCGCTGTTATAGAAAGTGAAGAAAGTGGAGAAATGGCCAAAGGAATTAACAATGGTATTATTTACTTAATGGTTTTTCCATATATTCTCGTTGGAGGAATTGGCTATATTATTTATCGAAGTCGGAAAAAAATAAAGTCCAATCGAGCGTTACATTAATTTCTTCTTTCTTAGTGTAACAAAGAACAAAACCCTTGGTCTAATAAAAAAAATCTTTATTAACGCCCAAAACACAAGTCTTAACATAACTTTTGCAAAGAATAGAAATTGATTTCTGTTCTTTGATGAATATTGTATAGCTATGATTGAAATAAAAGACCTACACAAATCCTACCATATGGGAAGTAATTCTCTTCATGTTCTAAAAGGAATCGATTTTAAAGTTTCAGAAGGTGAAATGGTAGCTATTATGGGGTCTTCGGGATCTGGTAAATCTACGTTGCTAAATATTTTAGGAATTCTTGATGAAGCCGACAAAGGGAGCTATGAACTCGACGGCAAGATTATAAAAGATCTAAACGAAAAAGTCGCTGCAAATTATCGAAATAAGTTTCTCGGATTTATTTTTCAGTCTTTTAACCTCATTAACTACAAATCGGCATTAGACAATATAGCACTTCCATTGTACTACCAAGGAGTGAAACGTGCGCTTCGAATGGAAAAAGCAATGCATTACTTAGAAAAAGTAGGATTGGCAGATTGGGCTTCACATTTACCCAGTGAACTGTCCGGAGGTCAGAAACAAAGAATCGCAATTGCCAGAGCATTAGCGAGTGATCCTAAAGTGCTACTTGCCGACGAACCTACAGGAGCATTGGACAGTGCTACTTCCTATGAAGTGATGGCATTAATTCAAGCAATAAATAATGAAGGAAAAACCATTCTTATTGTGACACATGAAGACGATATAGCGCATATGTGCAAAAGAATTGTCAATTTGAAAGATGGTGTGATTATAAGTGATTCGAAGGTAGAACAGGTAATAGCTAAACCAGCGGTTCATGTTTAGTTTAGAGCGTTGGCAAGAAATATTTGAAACGATTCTTAAAAATAAGCTTCGAACCTTTTTAACCGGCCTTTCTGTGGCTTCCGGAATTTTTATTTTGGTGATTCTCTTGGCAATTGGTCAAGGTATGCAGAATGGGATCACAAAAGAATTTGAGCAAGATGCCGCCAATCGAATTGATGTTTGGACTGGCGTTACTTCGGAAAGTTTTAAAGGTCTAAACCCTGGACGATTTATTCAATTGAAAAATGAGGATTATGATTTAGCCGTAAACAAGAACATTGATGAATTAGAGTACAAATCGGGTGTTTTCCGTATTTGGGGTGGACTTGCGTCGTACAAGAATGAATCTGGGACCTATCGTATAGAAGGAGTTCGAGGGAGCTATCAGTTCTTGGAAAATGCAAGCATGACGAGTGGGCGTTTTATAAATCATAGCGACTTAGAAAATTATGAGAAAACGGCTGTAGTAGGGCGCAGAGTTTCCAAAGATCTATTTGGAGCCAACCAAGCCATTGGCGAATATATTCAGATTAACGGTATTAAATTTAAAGTCGTTGGGGTTTACACCGATCCGGGAGGGGAAAGAGAGGAAACAAGAATTTTTATACCGCTAACGACAGGGCAGAGAGTATATGGTGCAGGTGATAATATTCGCTTAATGAGTTTTACTCTAAACCCCGAGGATTCTTTTGAGAAATCATTGGCGGCTTCAGAAGCGTTTACGGCACAACTAAATTCAGATTTAAAAAGAAAACATATTGTATCTCCAACGGATGAAAGTGCTATTGAGATCAATAATTCACTTGAGGAGGCAAAACGATTTTTCGATTTAATAGGTATGATTAAGTGGTTCTTCTGGGGCGTGGGTATTTGTACAATTATTGCTGGGGTCGTTGGTGTTAGCAATATTATGTTGATCATCGTAAAAGAGAGAACTAAGGAAATTGGGATACGAAAAGCCATAGGAGCTCAGCCAATTTCGATCATAGGAATGATATTGCACGAGTCTATTTTCGTGACGGCAATCGCAGGATTTTTAGGATTATTTTTCAGCCTTATTTTATTAGAAACGGTGGGGCCTTTAATTGAAACCGATTATATGCGAAATCCGACGGTAGACTTTAGTGTGGCAGTTTCAACTGTCATTATTTTAGTGATTGCAGGCGCTTTGGCTGGATTTATACCAGCGTACAGGGCAGCATCTATTAAACCAATTGAAGCCCTTCGAGATGAGTAAGTTGTTTAGTAGAGATAGTTGGTCTGAAATTATTGAGGCCTTAAGTTCCAATTGGTTTAGAACCGTATTAACGGCCTTTGGCGTTTTATGGGGAATCTTTATTTTAGTAATCCTACTTGCGGCAGGGAAAGGTCTCGAAAATGGAGTGAAACAAGGTTTTGACGGAATGGCTACTAACTCAATGTTCATGTGGGCACAAACCGCTTCAAAGCCCTATAAAGGTTTGCCTAAAGGAAGACGTTTTAGGTATAAGATTGAAGATGTTGAAGCTATAAAATCGGGCGTTCCAAACTTGCGATTTGTTTCTCCACGAAATCAATTAGGAGGATTTCAGGGGTCAAATAATGTAGTTAGAGGTTTGAAGACAGGAGCGTTTAATGTCTATGGCGATTACCCTGAACTAATAGAACAACAACCCATGGATATAACTTCCGGAAGGTTTATAAGTTACTCCGATATTAATGATAAGAGAAAAGTAGCAGTTATTGGCAGCGGTGTACTCAAGACTTTGTTTGAAACGGAGGAAGAGCACATAGGGTCGTACATCAAAATTAACGGTGTAAATTTCATGGTGATTGGAACCTATAAAAAGAAATCAAATAACGGTGATGCAGAAGAAGATCAAAAGGAAATATATGTCCCTTTTACAGCTTTTTCACAAGCCTTTAATATGGGCAATAATGTTGGTTGGATGGCCATTACAGCAAATGACGATAGTTCAATTACCGAACTAAAAGAGCAGGTTTTTGAAGTTATGAAGGAGCGGCATTCTATCCACCCAGACGATGATAGAGCGATTGGTCATTTTGATTTGTTTGAAGAGTTTAGTAAAATAAATGGATTGTTTACGGCACTTAATTTTGTTGCTTATTTTGTTGGAATTTTAGTGTTACTTTCAGGGGTAATTGGGATAAGTAACATTATGTTGATTGTTGTAAAAGAGAGAACAAAAGAAATTGGAATAAGAAGAGCTCTTGGAGCGACTCCATGGGCAATAAGGTCACAGATATTATTGGAATCTATTTTCTTGACTATTATTTCAGGAATGGCAGGAATAGTATTGGCCTCCGTTTTATTGGCCGTTGTAAATAGTATTTTAGACGGAATGGACACCTCCGACATGATGTTTGCGAGTCCGTCAGTAAACATTGGGGTTGTTATAATTGCCTTAACCATCCTTATAGTGTCAGGATTATTAGCGGGTTTAATACCAGCACAGAATGCCATTAAAGTGAAACCAGTAGAAGCATTAAGAACAGAATAAAACTTTAATTATTTTAGAATGAAAAAGACAACAACCATTATTACACTCATCGCGATTGTACTTTTATTTATCGTTTCAATGTTTTGGTTTTACTCAAAAAATCAAGAAGATCCGATTGTTTATCTTACTGAAAACCCTTCGATTCAAACCATACTAAAGAAGACGGTTGCCACAGGAAGTATTGTTCCTAAGGAAGAGATTTTAATCAAACCGAATATTTCAGGAATTATTGATGAAATATTCGTCGTTGCAGGCGATATTATTAAAAGCGGTGACCTTATTGCCAAAGTGAAGGTCGTGCCAAATGTGAACTCTTTAAGTAGTGCTCAAAATAATATCAATAGCGCTCGAACACAGGTGGAAACAGCAAAACTGTCTCTTGAAAGTCAAAAAAGTATTTTTAAAAGACAAAAAGAACTTTTTGAAAAAGGGGTGATTTCTGCCAATGAGTTTGATACAGCCGAATTAAATTTTAATCAGGCACAACAGCGTTACAATCAGGAAAAAGTTACTTTAGCAGGGGCGCAGCAAACCTATGATATTGTTCGAACAGGAACTTCTCGTGGTCTTGGAGCATCAGCAAATACTGAAATCCGCACCACTGTTTCTGGAATGGTGCTCGATGTGCCGGTAAAAACAGGGAATCAAGTCATTGAATCAAATAACTTTAATGATGGAACTACGATTGCTATTATAGCTGATGTAGAGAAAATGATTTTCGAAGGAAAAGTAGATGAGAGTGAAGTAGGTAAAATCACGGAAAACTTACCCCTAGAAATTATAGTTGGGGCTATTGAAAATAAAAAATTTGATGCAATATTAGACTATATTGCGCCGAAAGGAGTGAGTGAGAATGGTGCGATTCAATTTGAAATTAAAGGGACTCTTAATAAAAAAGACACGACGTTTATAAGAGCGGGTTTAAGTGCAAATGCTTCCATTATTTTGGCAAGAGCGGATAGTGTCCTAACCCTTAAAGAAGCGTTAGTGCAATTCGACGCGAAAACACAAGTGCCCTTTGTTGAGGTAATGACTGGAGAACAGCAATTTGAAAGACGTGATATTGAACTAGGAATAAGTGATGGCATCAATGTCGAAATCAAGAGCGGTATTACTGTAGAGGATGCAATTAAAGTTTGGAATAAAATAAAAGCATCGCGGGAATTTGGCCAATGATAAAAACACATGTAAATAATGTATCACCTTTGTAACACATTCATGTTTACAGAGACAAACTTAGGAATTCAAACTATTATGAAAAAATTAGGAATTTTACTTTTTCTCCTTTCATTAGGATTTCAAATAACGGCACAAAATAAGCAATGGACTCTTGAAGAGTGCGTGGTTTATGCTCTGTCAAACAATATTTCTATCAAACAAAGTACGTTGAATATTGAATTGGCGGAGATTGAAAAAAGCGATGCTATCGGAAATTTTTTACCTTCAATTAATGCGGGGCCAACAATTTCAGAAAACACAGGATTAAGTTTTAATCCAATAACCAATCAGCCCGAGACGATAACGGCTTTAAATCTTGCGGGGGGGATTAGTGTTGGCTATACCTTGTTCGATGGGTTGCGAAACTACCGACAGCTGCAAAGGGCAGAGATTTCTAAATTAGCAAGTCAATATCGTTTGGTAAAAATGAGAGACGATATCGCATTATTTGTAGCGAATGGATACTTGCAAGTACTGCTGAATAAAGCAAATTTGAAAGTAATTGAAATACAGAATGCAGTGACTTTAGAGCAAATAAATCGTGTTTATGAATTAGTAGATGCTGGGGTCTTACCCAAAGGCGATTTGCTAGAGATTAAGGCTACCGATGCTCGTGAGAAACAAAACATTGCCGTGCAGGAGAATGCTGTTCGAATATCTCTAATCAGTTTGGCGCAGTTGTTATTAGTAAAGGATTATGAAACTTTTGATATTGAAGATGAAGGTTTTGATCTAGTTGATCCAGGAATATCGACGAACCCTGTTTCTGACATAATAGCGACTGCAAAGGAAAATCGTACGGAGGTTAAAATAGCAGAGAAAAATCTGGAATTAGCGAGTAAAGATCTTCAAATTGCAAAAGCGAGCTATTATCCAAGCGTATCTGCCTTTTTTGGTTATGATACCCGTTATACCGACCTGAACCCATTGGATTTTAGCACTCAGTTATATCAGAATGATGGAATAAATTATGGACTAAGATTAAATATACCTGTTTTAAACGGCTTTAGTGTTCGGAACAATGTGAAGCGAAATCAAATAAGTTTAAGCAGTTCGGAGTTTGAATTGGAACAAGCAAAATTAGATCTCGAGTCTAATGTATACCAGGCCTATGTAGATGCAAAAGGTGCTGGAAAAGCCTATGAGGCGTCCTTGGCATCATTGCAATCTCAGGAGCTGGCATATCAATATGCCAAAGATAGATTTGATGTAGGTTTGACAAATTCATTTGATTTTAGTCAGTCGAAGCTTCGGTATGACAATGCATTGATAGAGGTGAACCGAGGTAAATACAATTATATTTTTAAAATTAAGGTATTAGAATTATATTTTGGAGTACCAGCAATGGACTTAAAGTTTTAATTATGAAGAAAAAAACACTTATTTGGATTGTTGTAACAACGATTCTACTTATCGCATTGCTATTGTTTGGAAGTAATGCTGGATGGTTTGGTAAAAAAGGAAAATTTAAAAAGGTTGAAATCACCAAAATAGAGTTGCTTGATATTACGGAGACCGTAGCTGCTACTGGTAAGATTCAGCCTGAAGTTGAAGTCAAACTCTCATCAGAAGTTTCTGGTGAAATAATTGAACTTCCTATAAAAGAAGGCCAACAAGTTGAAAAAGGAGATTTGCTTGTAAAAATTAATCCAGACTTAGTCCTATCTAGATTGAATCAGTCTCAAGCAGGGTTGCAGACGGTAAAAGCTCAATTGGCTCAAGCTGAGGCAGCGCTAAAAAATGCGGAATTAAGTTACAATAGAAATAGTGCTCTTTATGAGAAGGGAGTGATTTCGAAATCTGAATGGGATCGATCTATAGCTGATTTTGAAAGTGCCGAAGCGGCAAAGCAATCGGCATATTACAGTGTTCGAAGTGCTGCGGCCAATGTAAAGCAATCACAAGATAATCTTTCTAGAACATCTATTTACGCACCAATGAATGGAACGATTTCAAAACTTTCCGTTGAACTTGGTGAGCGGGTTGTGGGAACGGCTCAAATGGCAGGTACTGAAATAGTGCGCGTTGCTAATTTAAACAATATGGAAGTTGAGGTAGATGTTAATGAAAATGACATTGTTAAAGTCGAATTGGGTGACGCTACGATTGTTGAAGTTGACGCCTACTTAAAGCGTGAATTTAAGGGAGTTGTTACGGAAATTGCCAATTCTGCACAAACCACCTTGTCTGCAGATCAAGTAACCAATTTCAAAGTAAAAATACGGATTGTTCCGCAGTCATATAAAGATTTGACAGATGGCAAGCCCGAAAATTATTCTCCATTTCGACCAGGAATGACAGCAACAGTTGATGTAATTACAAATAAAAAAAACAAGGTTGTTGGGGTTCCAATTAGTGCAATTGTAATCAAAACAGATACGAGTAGTGGCAAGAAGTTGAAAGTAAAAAACACGCTAAATGCCGAGAAGTTTGAGTGTGTTTTTGTAAAAATAGGGGAGGAAGCAAAGCTTCGAATAATAACAACGGGGATTCAAGATGATAGTAATATAGAGATAACAAGTGGTTTAAGCGAAGGAGACCTTGTAATTACAGGGCCCTACAATACGGTTACAAAGATTTTAAATAATGGGGATAAGATAGAAGAGAAATCTGAAGACGAGGATACGAAAGATTCTGAAGAATAATGGCTTCTATTTTATGCATTGAAACGTCGACTACAAATTGCTCTATAGCACTTTCAGTAAATGGAAGTGTCGCTGTCTTAATTGAAGATAATAGCAAACAATTTTCTCATGCCGAGCGCTTGCATACGTTTATCGAACAAGTTCTTACGGAAGCAAAAATAAGCAAGAGCAGTCTCGATGCAATTGCGGTTAGTAAAGGCCCCGGTTCTTATACAGGTCTTCGTATCGGAGTTTCGTCAGCAAAAGGGCTTTGTTTTGCCTTAGACGTACCATTAATTTCTATTTCAACTTTAGAATCTCTTGCGCTTCAGGTAAAGCCTAAAAAAGGCATGATTGTTCCTATGCTAGATGCGCGAAGAATGGAAGTATATTCGGCTGTTTTTTCTTCCGAAGGAAATCAAATTAGAGAAACCCAAGCAGAAATTCTTGATGAAAATTCGTATGCACAGTATTTACAGGAAGGACCTGTATTGTTTTTGGGTAGCGGAGTTGAAAAGTTTGAATCCATTTGTCAACATAAAAATGCAAGTTTTTTCAGCGAAAAGTTGCCGTCTGCTTCTCAAATGGCCGCACTGGCTGAGGCTAAATATAAAATAAGCGACATTGAAAATGTCGCTTATTTTGAACCTTATTATTTAAAAGATTTTCTAGCTACTGTTTCGAAGAAATAATATCGTAATGTTTTACGGCTCTCAACAAGTCTTTTTCTTGAGTCAAATCTAATTTTCCCAATTTAACAAGTTTCTTCATCTCTGTTTGTTTGCTTTCAAAGAGTTTTAATCTTTTGTTTTTGGATGGTCCAAATTCTTGAAATGTTCCGTCTTGAGAAACGAGGTAATAGACGGGTCTATCTGAAAATTTTGCCAGAACATCCTTTTCAAACGAATTTTGAGCCTTTATTGCAGGATAGTACTTTTTGACACTTTTCTTGTATAGATTGTAAGTGCTACCTATGTGTAAGACTTGAAAATAGCCAGCACCGTTCTGTGCTTCTGGAACAACTCTGTAAACAAACATATCTGACATTATCTTCGCATAAAGCGCTGGATTTTTTGCTAGGGCTTTTATTTCGGTATCTTCTGCATAAAGATTTTCTTTTACTTCAACTTCATCTAACATTGCATTGTAACGCAAGGCGTAATTTGACGCCACGACTTTGTTATTTTCGTAAATATTTCCCAGAAGGAAAATGGGATTACTATAGGGAGTGCCCGTATATTCCTCATCTAAATAATCGAGATTGTCGGCGGTTTCATATCTGTCTACATATTCCATAAAAGCTTGCGCATTGCGCTGGACGGCGAGTGTTGTTATTTGGGCATCGATTGTGAATACGGTCAAAAAAGCAAGTGTAAATAAGGTTTTTTTCATAATGGCAATTTGTTGATTTTGGGTGTGTATGTGTTAATATTTACTATTGCAATATTAATAAAATGAACTCTAGTAGATAAGAAATTTTCAGTAAACTATTATAGAACCTTACCAATTTATAGGTTCTTTTTCTGTTTTGCACCATATCGGCTAACTTGTGTTTTTTGCCTAGATAAGTTGGCAGTCAAGTCTTTTTAGTGCAGGTGTTTTAAAAATTATTTAGTGTTAAAATTGCGGTTTCACTATCTTCAACAGGCAGCTTACAGGTGTTATTAACACAAACATAGATTAAGGTTTCGTCTTCGACATAACGCAATTCCAAAAGTGGTGCTGTTTCGTCCTTCGTACTTCCTGCGATTAATTTATTCGGGATATATTCATTATTGATTTCTTTAGTTAATACCAAGGCATTTGATCCTACAATAACGATTTCGAAATATTTCGTCTGATAATGCATCAGTAGATCCAACCAATTAGCAAAGCCGCTTGGATATTGCTCAATGTCAGTAACAACGTTCTTAAGCATTTGATTTGCGGTGTTGGCGTATTTTTTATCATCAAAATGATGAGAAAGAACAAACAAATTTTTTGCCATTATAGAATTTGAGGCAGGAATTACATTGTCTCGATATTCAAAATTTCTTGTTACCAGCGCCGCATCTTCTTTTGAGGTAAAGTAAAACATGCCTTTTTCGGTGTCAAAGAAATTTGTAAAAGTATAGTCTGTAAGTTTTTTAGCCTTTTGTATCCATTGTGTGTCTAGTGTTACCTCGTAAAGCGCAATATATCCGTCTATTACCGCCGCATAATCTTCAAGGTATCCATTAATCGTACTTTTACCATTTTTGTAACTATGATATAATGCACCGCTAGCTTGATGTTGCTTTTTATCAATAAAACCTGCGTTCTTTAATGCAGCTTCTAAGTACGTATTCTCTTGAAAGGCTTTATAGGCATCCACGTAACCTTTTAACATTAATCCGTTCCAAGATGTAAGTGTTTTATCATCTAGTCTGGGTTTGGAACGTTTATTTCTATGGTCTAGCAGCAGGGACTTCCAAGCCTTCTTTTTTACTTGAAGGTCTTCCTTTGTAATGGAAAACATTTTAGAAATTTCAGCATCGCTCTTATCTCTTATTAGTACATACTTCTCCTCTTCCCATAGTCCAAAGCTATTCACATTATAATAGGCTGTAAAAAGACCGAAGTCTGTGGTTAGAAGTGTTTCTAATTCGTTCTTTTTGAAAACGTAATACGCACCTTCCTCCAGCTCGTTATTTTCGTTGTAACTATCTGCATCTAGCGAAGAATAGAATGCGCCTTCTTCATTGGTCATCTCTCTAGCGATAAAGGCAAGGGATTCATCCACCACTTCTTTATAGTGTGGGTTTTTTGTTACGAGATACGCATTGCTGTAGAGACTCACCAGTTGGGCATTGTCATAGAGCATCTTTTCAAAATGAGGTATGTGCCATTTCGCATCTGTACTATATCGTGAAAATCCTCCGCCAATGTGATCATAAACACCCCCATAGGCCATTTTATCCATCGTTAATTTAACATGATCCAAGAGTTCAACTTCCTTTGTTTGGAATGCATATCGCAATAAAAACTGGTTCGAATTTGGCATCATAAATTTTGGCGCTCGATTATAACCACCATAAGACGTGTCAAAATTTTTCGACCAATTTTCTATTAATTTAGCCGTGGGATAGTTCGTGAAGTCTACATCTCCTGTATTCAAAGTAACAAGGTCCATTCCTTTTATTCCTTCTTCCAGCCTGTCTGCAAATTCAATCAGCTTTTGAGGCTCTTCGTCGTACAGATCCTGCATTTTCGAAATAGCCTCTATCCAGTTCTCTTTCGTAAAATAGGTTCCTCCCCATATTGGACGGCCATCGGGTAGTGTAATAACATTAAGGGGCCAGCCTGCACTGCCTGTCATTAATTGTACTGCGTTTATGTAAATTTGGTCAACATCTGGTCGTTCTTCCCTGTCAACTTTAACAGAAACAAAATGTGTATTCATTACAGCAGCCACAGTAGAATCTTCAAAGCTCTCTCGCTCCATAACATGACACCAGTGGCAAGCCGAATAGCCAATGCTCACAATCATTAGCTTATTTTCATTCTTTGCTTTCTCTAAAGTAATAGCATTCCAGGCATTCCAATTCACAGGATTGTGGGCGTGTTGCAATAAATAGGGGCTTGTCTCCTTACTAAGTTCGTTTGTGTAAGCAGGTTCTGTTGATGCTTCTTTTTGTGAAGAATTGCAAGAGATAAGCAATAACAATACAACGATAAGGATGGATAAATGCCGCATATATATTCGTTGTAAAATAGTTTTCATCACCTTCGATCGTAATTATTATGTTGGCTCTAAATGGAGTTATATTGTCATCTCTACAAACGCTTTTTCCTAACCGTTAATTGCTTCTACAGTCGTAACTCTACCGTTTAACATCTCTTTTAGCATTGTCTCGATGCCATTTTTAAGCGTGATGGTTGATGAAGGACAACCACTGCAGGCGCCTTGCAATATTACACGCACTGTCTTCGAGGGTTCATCGAAAGAGTCGAAAGCAATATGACCACCATCACTTGCAACAGCCGGTTTTATGTATTCGTCTAATATGGAAATAATTTCATTCTCTATATCTGAATATTCTTCTGTTTTTGTCGCTTGGTCATCAGAAATATTCGAGCTTTTATTTTGATTCTCTTTTAAAAGAATTTCATCATTTAAAATAGGTTTTCCATCTTCTATATAGACCCTGATAAATTCTCTGATTTCCATAGAGATTTCTTGCCACTCAGCCACATTATATTTCATAACCGAAACATAATTTGCGCTAATGAAGATTTCTTTCACAAAAGGAAAAGAATATAAGGCCGTTGCTAATGGAGCATTTAGTGCCTCATCTATGTTTTTAAATTCGAAAATCCCATCTGCTAAGGGCTTGTTCGCAACGAATTTCATAACGGAGGGATTTGGCGTACTCTCAGCATAAATGGTGACGGGAACTTTTTTCGAGGTCTCACTTTCAGAAATAACCTCCTTCCCACTAGAAATATAGTCTGAAATCGAAATAGCAACCTCTTCCTGCACATCCTCCCAGCTAACAATATTATATTTTTCAATAGCTATGAAATTTTGCGATATATAAACCGTTTTAACGAAGGGTAAATGGAATAATTGCTGCGCAATTGGACTCGATTTAGCTTCATCAATATTTGAAAATTCAAAGCTTTTTGCCTGAGTTAAAAATGAATTTGTAACAAATTTTACAATATTTTCGTTACTTGTGTGTTCTACTGTAATGTTAAATGAGGGCATTTAGCTATTTTTTTACAAAAATATAAAAAGAAAGTCAATGTATTCGATATATTTGGCACAGTAATAGACCTACGCATGAAAAAAAAATTACTTAGCTTACTATTTTTATTTCCTTTATTTATTCTAGCACAACCTGTCGATCTTTTTCAACAATTTAATGGTCGATTAGATTTCACGGCTTTTGGAAACACATTGAATGAATTTGCCAATAATGGAGGGCAGGGAAATTGTACGCCACTAGCTAGTAGCGCCGCAACATTGTCATTAACATCAGGACAGACCTTTGAGTCGGCTCATCTCTATTGGGGTTCTGTGGGTACAGGAGATTTTGATGTAGCACTTAATGGAACGGCTATTGCGGCCCAAAGAACTTTTAGTTATACTTTTGTTGGAAATGGCTTGCCTTATTTTGCGGCCTACGCAGATGTTACGAATTTGGTTGCTGCGACAGGAAATGGGACCTATACCTTTTCTGATTTAGATGTTTCTAGTATTGTAGGCAATTATTGTGGTACAGACTTCGCAGGTTGGGGGGTTTACGTCATCTATTCTGACCCATCATTAAGGTTAAATCAAATTAGTTTGTTCGATGGATTAGACGGTGTTTCTAGTGGTAATCCCACATTGTCCATAACACTAACGAATATTGATGTTACCTCCGATATACTTTCAAAAATAGGATTCTTAGCATGGGAAGGGGAACAATCTATAGCGAATGGGGAATCTTTAGTAATCAACGGAACGCTTATTGATAATCCGCCATTAAACCCAGGAAATAATGCGTTTAATGGTACAAATACGTATACAGGGTCTAGCATTAATTATAACATGGACTTGGATTATTATGACCTAGTAGGGATCGTGCAACCAGGAGACACTAGTGTTCAGATTGATCTTTCGTCCCAGCAGGATTTTGTAATGGTGAACAACATCATTACAAGCGTCAATTCTGAACTCTCAGACGCCAGTGTAGTTATAGACGGTCTAGGAGTGCTTTGTGAAAACAGTAATATTAATGTTAATTATACCATATTTAATACGAATAGTACGGCACCTCTCGCACTAAATACACCCATCGCTTTTTATGCAGATGCGGTGCTTATTGGTCAAGCACAAACTGTAGCTGATATTCCAATTGGCAGTTCTGAAAGCGGAACAATTACCTTGGCCATTCCTCTGTCAACACCAAACATTTTTAACTTGAGGGTTGTTGTTGATGATATAGGGAACGGTACAGGAATCATTGATGAAACGGACGAAACTAATAATGAGGCGGTCGAATTAATCGATCTTAGTTTGGCTGGAATTCTTCTAAATCCTGGTCCTGCTTGTGCTGGATCTAATGTGATTTTAGACGCCGGTGTTACAGATCCACCATTCAATATTCAATGGTATGTAGGCGCGTTTCCAGGTGAAGTCGCTATCCCAGGTGCCACAAATTCTACATTAACCGTGACCACTGCCGGTATTTATTCTGTGCGCGCAGTGGATGGGTTATGCAGAGTGAATAGCAATGAAGTAACAATATCATTTAACCCCCAACCCGTTGCGAATCCTCCTGTCGACTTATTTCAGTGTGATTTTGGTGCTACTGCCGGTGTTTTTGATTTAACGGTTAATGACGCTAATATTTTGGGAGGTCAGAACCCTGCATTGTTTAATATTAAGTACTATGAGACTTTATTGGATAGTCAGAATGATACGAATGCTATTTTCGGACCTGCCGCTCATTTGATCGTTCCTCCATCTCCTCAGACTATTTTTGTTCGTATCGATGATTTATTTGGTGCTTGTTTTGATTTGGAGCAGTTTGACATTTATTTTTCACGCGCGATCGCAGGTTTGGTTCCTGCTATTTATAATGTTTGTGATTTTGATGGTGATGGTGGTGAGTTTGTAGATCTTGAAGTAGCTTTTAATGCTTTGGTGTTGGAAGGAGAACCTTCGTCCAACTATGATGTTACTTATCATACAAGCCAGGCCGATGCTGATGGGGATCTTAATGCCCTAGTCAATCCTTATTTTGTTACGGCTCCTGGTGAGACTATATTTATTCGATTAGAGAATCTAGACGACGCTACTTGTTTTGATACCACACAGAATGTT
>CALKCP010000031.1 GCA_938083445.1 uncultured Ulvibacter sp.
AGTGAGGAAACGAAAACGGACACAAATATAAAAAATTGAGCAAGGGTTTCGTTCGATTTTGATTAATTTTTACCCAAGAAAAATGTTTCCACTAGAATGATCATTTCTTGCTCCGGTAACACTTCCAAGACAGTTTACGGAGCCTCTTAACTTTAATACGCCTAAGAGTCCAAAAATAAGAGCTTCCTTATAATCGATTAACTTCCTTGAAGGCTGTATTAGTTCAATGTCACCCTGCGACTGCAGCCTAGACATTAAAAAGTCATTATACACACCACCACCCGTAACCAAAACTTTAGAACCCGTTTCTATCTGAGCGCTTAGCTGTATTGCGATGTGCTCAACAGTGGTTCTTAGTTTGTCTTGATGTGATATTTTTGACGCATCTAAAATTGGTAGCATCCATTTTATAACCCATTCAAGACCCAATGATTTTGGGGCTGTTTCAGAATAAAAAGGCAGGTCATTGAGTTTTTCTAATAGCTCCAAATTTAAAGTTCCAGAAGCTGCAATACTTCCTTTATCATCGTAAGAAAACCCCAAACTTTCAGCGTACATATTCAAGACTATATTGACGGGACAAATATCATAGGCAATTCGTTTCCCTTCAATTTCTGAAGAAATATTCGCAAAACCCCCTAAATTTAAGCAATACGTATATTCTCGAAAAAGCAAGGCATCTCCCATTGGAACCAATGGTGCTCCCTGACCACCAAGAAGAACGTCTTGTACCCTAAAATTGCACACAACACGTTGGCTGAGTAATTTAGACAAGCTAGGAAGATTGCCAATCTGGACCGTGATCCCGTTTTTTGGTTGATGCATAACGGTATGTCCGTGACTGCAAATAGCATCGAGATTTTCGATTTGATGTTTCTTTATAAAATCAAGGATTACTTGGGAAAGATAGTGGGTGTATTCAATATCCAATGCCTCAATTTGATCATTCGATAACAAAACTGCCTTTTGTAATTTTTTTCGCCAAGCTGAAGAATATTCGGTGGTAGTAGACGCTAGAATTTCAAAGTCCCATGCCCCACCTTTAGACAAGCTGAAATGAATTTCTGCAACATCTATTCCATCGAGTGAGGTGCCACTCATAATGCCAAGTACGTGATACTGTTCTTTATCCAATTGTTTCTATATCAATTCAAATTTTTTATGGGCAATCGCAGCTACTCTTCCTTTTAACCATACAAAAGGTCTTCCCTTACAATAGCACCGAAAAATACACAAAACAAAAGAATCTATGGAGGTTATCTTATTTAAAAACAGATTTTTTGAGACTTCATTTTTGAAATTTCCTATTATTAAAGGTACATTTGCACCTTATGAATGATCATTTACTTTCATTAAAAAAAGCATATGGATTTTAGTCTTTCTGAGGAACAAATCATGATTCGCGATGCAGCGCGTGATTTTGCTCGTACCGAATTATTACCCGGAGTTATAGAGCGCGACAACGCACAAAAATTTCCCACTGAACAAGTAAAAAAGATGGGTGAGCTCGGGTTTTTAGGAATGATGGTTGACCCAGCATATGGCGGCGGTGGCATGGATACCTTATCTTATGTTTTGGCTATTGAAGAATTGAGCAAAGTGGATGCTTCATCTTCAGTGATCATGTCTGTGAACAACTCCTTGGTTTGTTATGGATTGGAAACCTATGCGAACGAAGAACAGAAACAGAAATACTTAACAAAACTTTGCACTGGTGCTTCTCTTGGAGCCTTTTGCCTAAGCGAACCAGAAGCGGGAAGTGACGCAACTTCACAAAAAACCACAGCCATTGATAAAGGCGATCATTATGTGCTAAATGGCACTAAAAACTGGATCACCAACGGTGGGTCTGCAGATTTTTATATTGTGATCGCACAGACAGACAAAGAAAAAAGACACAAGGGAATCAACGCTTTTATTGTTGAAAAAGGATGGGAAGGATTTGAAATTGGTCCCAAAGAAGACAAGTTAGGAATTCGCGGAAGCGATACCCACTCCCTTATGTTTAATGACTTAAAGGTTCCCAAAGAAAATAGAATTGGTGAGGATGGCTTTGGCTTTAAATTCGCTATGAAAACATTGGCTGGAGGAAGAATTGGTATCGCTGCCCAAGCACTTGGAATTGCAGGTGGTGCCTACGATTTAGCTCGAGAATATTCAAAGGTTCGTAAATCTTTTGGAAAGGCCATTTGCGACCATCAAGCGATTGCATTTAAGCTAGCCGATATGCACACAAGTATTGAGGCTGCGCGATTGCTCGTAATGAAAGCCGCTTGGGACAAGGATCAAGGAAATGATTATGTAATGAGTGGCGCTATGGCAAAGCTTTATGCATCTCAAGTTGCCATGGATGTTTCTGTTGAGGCAGTTCAAGTACATGGCGGGAATGGATTTGTGAAAGAATACCATGTCGAACGCATGATGCGTGACGCAAAAATTACACAAATTTATGAAGGCACATCTGAAATTCAGAAAATCGTTATTTCTAGAGGGCTGCTGAGAAACTAATTCCAATCATTTTCATTTCTAGCTAAAACTGCGGCAATGTAGAAGAGTCCCTTTTATATACGAGAGACACCGAAAGCGAATCTCTATTAAAGGAAAAAATCCCAAACCAAGCCAAAACGTATTACCGATTCACGAAAGGGATATCCCGGAGCTGAAAACTGCTCATTTTTACTTGTAAACAAGGTATTAAATTGCTCCAAAGTGAAAAATATTCTCGTCTGTCGCACTTTGGCGTTAAAGAATAGATCTATCATTGGAAAACCTCCTAGTTCTTGTGTATTCTGCACATAGAATTCGCCAAGCACTGGGTCATAGGCTTTCATATTGTACTTTGTAAAGTACTTAAAAGTGACGCCTGTTTGCATAAACAATGCCCGTTTAAACAAGTGATTTTCGTAATACAATGATTGCCGAGTAACAATTTGTGGCACTTTAAAGACCTCATCTCCAGCGAGTACATTTTGGTACATGATCGTGTTCGCTAATCCGTATTTTTTGTATTTTATGTCTTTCTCTATCTTCACTTTTAAATAATCGACTCGTTTGTTATATTGAATAGGTGAAGGTGTAGAGTCGTTTTCTTGTGCCAATCCGAAATAGGCGTAATCATCAATACCGCTATAGCTTACCGATATATCTGCCACTTTTTTAGATGTAAGTGCCAATGAAAGTTCTTGTGTTTTGACATTATTTAAAGTACGTAGCCAATTGTAGTTTTTATAATCACTTTGATGCAGTTGCAAATTGAAATTTGGAGCTACAGAGTGCAGCGCAATAGAGGCCTCTACTTTGTTGTTTTCATTTAAGGCAAAAGACGCAGCACCCTTTATATAGTTTCCGTCAAAATCACCTGCGACATTAATAGCGGCTTTCCCAAAAAGTTCAAAACCCTTGTATGTCTTTTTATACTCGGCGCGGGCTTCTGTGATACTCCCTTTAAGCCGATTTGGAATTCTCCCATCATCCAATATCAAAATGGAATTATACCCATAATTGAATTCTGTATACCCCACAGATGCCGTAAACTTCCCTAGAAGAGAATTAGTATAGTGCGCATACGCTTTCACGTTAAAATCTTCTAAGGTCACCGTTTCACTTAAATTCGACTTAACATAGGCATCTCCAAAACCAGCATACGCCTTGTTTTGACGATACTCATAGCTCTTATCTTCGTATCCAATACTATTCCCAATGGTTAATACTGAATAACTTAAACTGTCTTTTTTAGATATCAACTCATATTCATGCTCTCCAAAGAACCGCAACCCCTCTAATTTATTTTCACCATCCTCAAAATTGACGTCCAATCGTCCTCGATCGGTAAACTCGGGATCATTGTTCTCAAATAATGCCAAGGAGGTATCTGTTAAGCCCCCATTTTGTTCATTTAGCAGGTCCTGCGCCGCGACGTGTGCTCTTATATTGTAGCGTTTATTTTTTGTTTGATAGTTTGTCGTAAAGGTGAAATTTCCAGTACTTGTTAAAATATGCTGGTATTTACCAAGCGATCGAACTCCTTTGTAAGCAAGCGAAAAATTAAACTGTTCTGAAGTGTTTATTGTAAAAAAGGCATCCAATTGCTGTCCCTGCTGAAAAGCCGTCTTAAAATAGAGCTCGGTTAGAGGTGTGGGAACATGAAAATAATTGATGTCATCAATCTCATAGTAATTGAAGTGCTGTCCTTGTGCAGCAAACAAGGGTTTTAGGTTCAGTCTATCAAAACTGTAGGCTAAAGAGTTATACGTCTGCCCAACATTTACAAATGGCAAGAGTTCAAAGTCATCTCTTCTTAGGTAATTGTATTTGTAGTCTTTTTTAATTGAAAGTGTGGTGTCCAAAAAGGTTGTGTCACGCTGAGCAGAAATTATTTTATACAAGCTTATAGGTGGCTTTGCTTTCTTTGCAGATTTATAGGTATCTCCTCCTTGCGTATAATCTGATGAACCTCCTTGTGTATACTTTTTATTTCCGACCTGCGAAAACATCGCTGCCGAAACACTTAGTAATAGAAATAACAAAAAAGTCTTTTTCATCAATTTTTTTCTTGCGTCACAAAATAACGAAATATGCACCAACATTCAAGTACCAAATTCCAAAGAAATTGCAGTCATAAAAATTTCCTTGGATTTTAGATTTTCGATTGCGTACTTTGTGGCCATTATGCTGAAGTTAAAAATAAATACTCATTTATTGGAATGTGGCACTGATGAAGCCGGTCGCGGATGTTTGTCGGGACCAGTTACTGCCGCCGCCGTAATCCTTCCAGACGATTTTAGCCATCCATTTTTAACCGACTCTAAGCAACTTTCAGAAAAAAAACGCTTACTCCTAAAAGACATTATTGAAGCGGAAGCCGTTTGTTATGGTGTCGCACATGTATGGATGGATGAAATTGATAAAATTAATATTTTAAACGCGGCTATTTTAGCAATGCACCGAGCTATTGAATCACTTAAAACCCAGCCTCAGTTTATTGCTGTAGACGGTAACAAATTCACCCCATATGGGAAAACTCCTTTTGAGTGCGTCGTAAAAGGAGATGGCAAGTACCTGCATATTGCTGCTGCATCGATTCTAGCAAAAACGTACCGAGATGCCTATATGAAGACTTTGGATACAGAATTTCCATTCTATAATTGGAAACAAAACAAAGGCTACCCCACACGTGAACATAGAGCTGCCATAAGAAAGCACGGCCCTACTGCGTTCCACAGGAAGAGTTTTCGATTACTGCCAGAGTCTTAGTTTCGACTTCTTGCTATAGGTTGTTGAAAACAAGTCAATAAAACTTCTCAATACATAATAATCAGTATCGTTTCCTTCCTATTTTTGTATCATGATCGTTTTTATGAAGAGATTCGCATTAATTGCAGTATTTGGCACTTTTTTGAATTGTGCAAACAATGATTCAAAGAATGGTGTCCTATCTAATTTTGTGCCTAAAGATGTTTCTATTGTATTCAAGTTTTCTGGGGAGCCAGATCCATCGGCACGTTTCAAAAATTTTAACAGTGCACTAAAAAAGAACAAACTACTCTCCCCTTTTACTAAGAAGAAGTTATATGCTGATTTATGGAAAAAAGCAGCACTATTAAAAGAGCTCAATCCAAGCAAGACTAGTTTATTGTGTATTAGCCCTGCGAATGACAGCAGCGCGGTCTATACGTTTATCACAAAAGCAGCTGCCAATGTTCTGTACACAGATTCTATTGAAAATGCAACTATTGACACTTTACTGATTGGAAAAAAACCTGTTCAGCGCATCACAATTGACAAGCAAATAGCATACGTTACTTCGAAAGACAGCGTTTTCATTGCCTGTTCGTCACCCCTTATAATCGAGGCCCTTTTAAATGGAACCTCGGAAAAAGACCTGGACTTTCAAAAATTGTTGCGAATCGATAATGAGGGCGATTTTACTGCCTTCATAAAAGACCAAGACATCAAAATATCCGATTCAACGAAGGTGCCCTTTGCATCTTGGACCCGTTTAAACATGGTTTTATTGCGAGACGGAATTGTAGCTACGGGAGTTGCACTGGCGAGAGATACTATCCCTCAATTACTTTCAGTTTTTGACGCACAAATTCCACAGCAAAATGATATTGCATCTATTGTTCCAACCACTGCCTTAGAAGCATTGTCTTTCACCTTTAGTGATGCAGAAACCCTTCAGTTTCATTTAAAAAAGTTTCAAAAGAGCTCTAATTCTGAAAACACAACAGGTGTATTCGGTACTGTAAATGAAGTTGGCGAAATTTCATTTACTGAAGGAAAAGCCATTTTTGTTAAAAGTATTGATCCGGCACTAACTCAAGATGCATTGGCTCGTTATATTTCTGAAAAAAACAGTTTTCGGGAAATAAAACTAAGCTTATTTAGCGAACCAGGATTATTTGAAGAGGTCTTTGCACCCTTTATTTCCAACGTCCGTCCAACACTCTTATTTCAACTAGATAATTTCTTTGTTTTTGCCGAATCTGAAACAATTGCTCAACAAATAATTACGGCCTATACCAGTAAAAATTGTTTGAATAACACCGCCTATTACGAAAAACACAGCTCGCAATTAAGCAGTGCCTCTTCGCTCCTTATGCTGAAGATGCAGGGTCAAGTTCCCATGTCCCTTTCAGGGTTTTTAAATGTTGAAAAGCAAGCTAAGCAAGATATTTTTCTTTCAAAAAAACATCCGCTCGCCGCGCTTCAGTATAGTTATGATCGTGATTTTGCCCATGTAAATCTGATCATCCAAGAAGGTTCTAAAAAGAAGCAAAATTTCGCTACTGTATCACAAGACTTCAGTTTAAAACTCCAGGAAGAATTATTGGAAGAACCACAGTTTTTTAGCAATCACCGTTCTAACGAAAAAGATATTCTAGCACAAGATTTGACAAATACCCTGCACCTTATCAATCCAGACGGCAAAATTATTTGGAAACAAAAAGTAGATGGCCCACTTTTAGGAAAAGCCAACGAAGTGGACATATTTCGCAATGGTAAGAAGCAAATGGCCTTTACAACCAAGAACACCTTATATGTTCTTGACAGAAATGGAAAAAATGTCGCTCCATTTCCAATAAAATTTAAAGACCCTATAACGCAACCGCTATCCGTTTTTGACTACGATAAAAACCGGAAGTACCGATTTATTATCACCCAAGGAAAGGAAGTGTATATGTATGATTCGAGAGGAAAAACTGTAAAAGGGTTTGCCTTTAAAAAAGCCACGTCTAACATTGTAATGCCACCACAGCACATTCGGTTAGGGAATAAAGATTACATTGCTATTGCTGAAGAAAACGGTAGTTTGAATTTACTGAGCCGACAAGGAAAATTGAGGGTCAACCTTTCAAAAAAGTTTGCGTTTTCTGAAACCCCAATAGCGAAAGAAGGTTCTAATTTTGTGGTTATTACAGCCGACAAGAAAAAAGAAAGTATTTCGCAAAGTGGAAAAACAACGACCCTGTCGCTGGATGTCTCTTCTAATTACAGCTTTATAATTAAAGGAACGACCAAAGTTACCTTAGACGATAATCTGCTGCGTATTAAAGGGAAATTAGTTGAACTCCCATTTGGGATTTACACCAAACCAAAACTGTTTTTCGCAAATAAAACAACCTATATTTCAATAACCGAAACTCAGGAAAACAAAGTGTATGTTTATGATAGCGCTGGTTCTCTAATAAAAGGGTTCCCTGTGTTTGGCACCTCCGTTGCTTCTATAGCGAATGGCTCGAAAAAAGGCGTTTTAAAAATTATAGTAATGGGTGAAAAGAAAGAAATTCTCGCCTATACTTTTCGCTAGGACTTCTGCACGGTTTTATCTATTAATTCTGCCTCAAAAAGTACTGCGAAATGCTTCAGAAGCTTTTCTTTCACTTCATCCATAGCAACTTCCTTCTTGCCCAACTCCACGTTCAATGAGGTCACTGTCTTGCCTTTTATTCCGCAGGGAATCATATGATCAAAGTAGCCTAAATTGGTGTTTACATTGAGTGCAAAACCATGCATAGTTACCCACCTACTCGCTCTAACACCCAAGGCACAAATTTTTCTAGCAAAAGGGGTCCCTACGTCGAGCCAAACACCCGTTTCACCATCAGATCGTTCTGCTTTTAAGTCGTACTCGTTTAAGGTTCGAATTACCATCTCTTCAAGAAAACGAAGGTATTTATGAATGTCTGTAAAGAAGTTTTCTAAGTCTATAATTGGATATCCCACTATTTGTCCTGGACCGTGATACGTAATATCACCTCCACGATTAATTTTATAGTAGGTAGCGTCGATTTCAGCGAGCTTTTTTTCAGAGATTAATAAATTTGAAAGATCCCCGCTTTTTCCCAAGGTATATACATGCGGATGTTCAACTAGTAGAAAATAATTGGGTGTTGGACTATTGCTAGTGTTTCTTCGATTTTTAATTTTTAAATCAATAACCCCTTTAAAGAGCTCATCCTGATAATCCCAAGTCTCCTTATAATCTTTTAGACCGATGTCTTGTATTTGCACGCTTTTATTCACAGCTGTTTCTCAAATGTAACTTTTAAACCTAACACATGAATGCCGCAAAGGCACGCCAATTAGCTTTTAGGATTGTTTATGATAATTAATGCTGCTATCACCCCAGGTATCTATCCACAAAGAGTTAATATTAACACAATTACAATAGATCCACAGCCTTTATCCATTACTGCCAAGGGTGGAAATAAAATTGAAAGTAGCACTCTCCAAATACTCATAAATACAAATTTACAATTAATACTAAGTATAAGTCAATTGCAAGTCGTTTTTGTTACAACTGTTGCTTCATCTAAATACATTTTGGTACTTCACATTTTTTAATAAAACAGATACAACGAGTCGTTTGAATCGGTCTTTTAAAAAATCCTTCTGAAATTGATTTACCCATTGTTTGTATATATCTTTGTTTCTTATTTTTCACACAACCACTATGCAACTTTCAGAACTCGAACTCATACGAAGAGAAAAACTTACTCAACTGCGCAATTTAGGAATCAATCCCTATCCCGCAGACTTATATCCGGTAGATGAAACATCAAAATCGATAAAAGAGGATTTTGTAACAGGAAAGAAAGTTACTATCGCCGGTCGTTTGATGTCGCGTCGAATTCAAGGATCTGCCTCTTTTGCTGAAGTACAGGATTCGGATGGTCGCATTCAGGTGTATTTTAATCGTGATGAAATATGTACTGGAGAAGACAAATCACATTATAACGAAGTGTACAAGAAACTACTTGATATAGGCGATTTTGTAGGTATTGAAGGGGAGTTATTCACCACCAAAGTAGGTGAAAAAACGGTGATGGTGAAGGTTTTCAAATTGCTTTCAAAAGCACTAAAACCATTACCTCAGCCAAGAGTAGATGCCGAAGGAAATACGCACGACGCCTTTGTTGATCCAGAACAGCGCTACCGCCAGCGCTATGTGGATCTAGTAGTGAATCCACATGTAAAGGATGTGTTTGTAAAGCGTACAAAGCTTTTTAATGCCATGCGTGCTTTTTTAAGTGACAGCGGCTACTTTGAAGTTGAAACACCTATACTACAACCCATTCCGGGAGGAGCGGCAGCTAAACCGTTTATAACACATCATAATTCGTTGGATATTCCTTTGTATATGCGAATTGCCAACGAGCTGTATTTGAAAAGACTTATTGTTGGCGGCTTTGATGGCGTGTATGAATTTGCGAAAGACTTTAGAAATGAAGGCATGGATCGCACCCACAACCCAGAGTTTAGCATGATGGAACTCTATGTAGCCTACAAGGACTATAACTGGATGATGGATTATACCGAGAAATTACTGGATTATTGTGCTACCAAAGTAAATGGAACCACCGAGGCTACTTTTGGGGAACATCACATTAATTTTAAGGCACCCTATCTTCGAATTTCCATGACTGATGCTATTATTAAGTATACTGGTTTTGATATTTCCGGAAAATCGGAAGATGAACTTAGAGTAGCGGCGAAAGGAATGGGGATAGAAGTGGATGAAACCATGGGGAAAGGAAAGATCATCGATGAAATTTTTGGAGAAAAATGTGAAGGTAATTTTATTCAACCTACGTTTATTACCGACTATCCAAAAGAGATGAGTCCACTTTGCAAAGAACATCGCGACAATCCAGAACTTACAGAACGTTTTGAATTAATGGTCTGCGGAAAAGAGTTAGCAAATGCATATAGCGAGTTAAATGACCCTATAGATCAAAGAGAACGATTTGAAGATCAGGTGAAGTTGGCAGATCGCGGTGATGATGAAGCGACACAATTTATTGATTATGATTTCTTAAGAGCTTTGGAGTATGGTATGCCTCCTACTTCTGGAATTGGCATTGGCATGGACCGATTGATTATGTTCTTAACAAACAACCAATCTATACAAGAAGTATTGTTCTTTCCTCAAATGAAACCTGAGCAGAAGCACGTTTCTATGACCGATGAGGAAAAAGCAGTTGCTGCCATTTTGAAAGTCAATTCTCCTATTCCCTTAAATGACTTGAAAACACAATCGGGTCTATCCAACAAAAAATGGGATAAGACAATCAAAGGCCTTACGAAGCATGGTGTTGCCAAAGTAAACAAAACAGATGCCGGATTGTTTGTGTCATTGCTCTAAACAGAAACATATTATTGTGTCTGAGCTTTTGTTTATTAGGAAGAAGAATTTTAAGAGGTCATTTTATATAGTTTCGGATGTTATTTCATATTTTTAACATCAAATTGCGTTACTAATGAAAAAACGAAGCTTATTAATAGTGATCATAGCAACCATAGTGCAATTTGGTTGCTCTGGTGATGATAGCCCTTCAGTTATTGCAGACACCGAAAACCCCGTAGCTCCATTAAATCTCATTGCTTCAAATATAACAGGTACTTCTGCCCTATTAAGTTGGGATGCTTCCACCGACAATGTTGCGGTTACCTCTTATCAACTCTACCAAGATGGGACTCTTGTTGAAACCAATTTAACAGCAACTAGTTTTTCACCATCCAACCTTACTGAGGCGAGTGGTTACAGCTATTATGTCACGGCACTTGATGCAGCCGGAAATGAATCTGGCGCCAGTAATACCGCTTTCTTCACAACACAAGAAGAACCACTCATTTTTCAGCCCACCTTATCGTCAATGGCTGTGTTTAGCGGAAACTTAGCAGACCTAAACCCTGCAGAGGGTGTGCAATTATTTGAATTAAACAGTGGCTTATTTACAGACTACGCTGTAAAGCAAAGGCTTATTCGACTTCCCAGTGGACAGGCGATGCGCTATGAGTCTTCAGAGTTGTTTCCAACATTCCCAAACAACACATTGATGGCTAAAACTTTTTATTACAATCTAGATGAGACAAACCCTAATTCAGAAAGACAAATTATAGAAACTCGTATTTCGATTAAAGTAGACGGGGTTTGGAGTATGAGAACCTATATCTGGAATCAAGATCAGACGGAAGCTGCATACAACGAAGAAGGAGGGTCATTGCCTGTAAGCTATACCGATAGTAACGGAACAGCTCAGAATATAGATTATGTGATTCCTACGCGAAACAACTGCATTACATGTCATAGCAAATCGAATGTTGTTACTCCCATTGGCCCGAAATTACGTAATTGGAACTTTACACCCAGCTATACAAATCAAAATCAACTGGATTATTTTGAATCTATAGGGATTTTGGAAGGCGTTAACAGTTCTAATATTTCCGTTTTACCAGATTGGACAGATGAAAGTTTAGACATTCTTACCCGCGGAAGGGCTTATATAGACATTAACTGCGCCCATTGCCACCAACCTGGTGGAGAAGTTACTAATTTCGGTCTTGATTTTAGATTAGAAACTGCCTTCGGCGATAGTGGTATTTATGCAAACCGAGGGGAGATAGAAGTTCGTGTTCAAAGCAATGTTCCTACCTATAGAATGCCGCAAATAGGTCGATCTACGGTTGACCAAGCGGGCGTGACAATGCTCTTAGAATACCTTGACGCTCTAGATTAGGTTGCTTTATTAGCTAATTGGCCACAGGCAGCATCAATATCTTTTCCACGGCTTCTGCGCACTGTAACAGGTATTCGATTCTTTTCTAGTTTATCGATATAGTTATCAATTGATCTGCTTGGTGCCTGTTGAAATTCACCATCATCTATCGGATTGTATTCAATAATATTTACCTTACACGGTACTGCCTTACAAAATTTTACAAGCGCATCGATGTCTTCGAGTGTATCATTTATACCGTCCCAAACTATATATTCGTAGGTAACCTTCTTTCCTGTTTTTTCGTGCCAATATACAAGAGACGCCTTTAGGTCTTCTAAGGTAAAACTTTTGGCAAAAGGCATGATTTGTTCTCTCGTTTCTTGAATCGCCGAATGCAAGGATACAGCTAAGTGAAATTTAACTTCATCATCGGCAAGTTTTCGAATCATTTTCGGGACACCCGATGTAGACACAGTAATGCGTTTTGGTGACATCCCCAAACCCTCTACAGAGGTTATCTTGTCGATAGACTCAAGTACGTTTTTATAATTCATTAGTGGCTCTCCCATTCCCATAAAAACAATATTGGAAAGAGGCATGCCTTGATACAATCTGCTTTCTTTATCAATAGCAACTACCTGATCATAAATTTCATCCGGATTTAGATTTCGCATTCTTTTTAAACGCGATGTTGCACAGAACTTACAGTCAAGGCTGCAACCTACCTGCGAAGAAACACAGGCTGTCGTTCTCTTTTTTGTGGGAATTAATACCGATTCTACGATGAGCCCGTCATGAAGTTTTACTGCATTTTTAATCGTTCCGTCATTGCTTTTTTGAATGCTATCAACTTCGATATGATTGATTACATAATTCTCTTCCAAATGCGCTCTGGTCTCTTTCGATATATTGGTCATATCATCAAAGCTATGAATGCCTTTACCCCAAAGCCATTCATACACTTGATTCCCTCTAAAGGCCTTATCACCTAGGCCTTCAAAGAAGTCTCGTAAGTCTTCCTTGGAAAGCGATCTAATATCTTTTTTTTCTGAAATCATTCGAAAGCAAAAATACTGAAATTAAAAAGAACAAAGATTGAAAATTGCGAAGTAACGCAGACGAATGAGGGCAATTATTTGGACACAGAAATAATATATATTGAAATAGAGAGAGTGCGATTATCTACCGACAATAATCTTTTTGGTAATGTTTGCTTCAGAGTCCTTATCTACCAGATAAAGAAAATAGACGCCGTCGGTCAAACTTTCAACAGAAAGCATATTCTCGGTATTGGAAAGCGAGCCATCCTTCAGTTTTTGACCCATTAAATTAAATATTGAATACGATAAGTTCGGATACTTATTATTCATTACCGTAATATGGCTTGTCGCTGGATTTGGATAAATTTCTAGCCTACCAGCAAATTCATTATCACTAACGTTCAGTATGTTTTGTATGGTCTCTAATGTCTCGACACCGCTATTAATAGGGTCTAACCAGTCTCTTAATCTCGTTTGTTGAGAAGTTCCAGTATCCCAAGAAACGCCAAATCTACCATAGATATCATAATCGTTATTATTCTGCTCGCCATCACAGAAAGACTGACCTGCATAGAGTTGCCCTATGACCCGTCCATCCTGATCAAATAATGGAGAGCCCGAAGAGCCACTTTCAGTGGTACCGTATTCCCAACCATTTCCTGTTCCTACTGAGACACCACCAATAAGCCAAACTTCTGTACCATTGGCATTTTCTTTAACAGCTCCCGAATCATCCCTACATATTTTCATGATATCGCCATTAGGATGATGAATTCCCACTTCAAATTCGGGATCGATATCTGTATTATCCCATCCTGCAAAAGCGATATCCCAGGACTCAGGTATTGCACTAAACATTTCTACAAGAGCGAAATCACTGAGTTCGTTACTAGCTTTTAACTCAGCCCCACTCATTGTAAAGTTCGTTTGAATATCATCACTTTCTTCTCCAGTACCACAAATTGGATTGGGACTCATCCAGTTAAATCGAATCGTCCAAAAGGCAGGGTCACTTATATTTAAACAGTGGTTGGCGGTTAGCAAGAATGGTGTTTTGTCATTTCTTGTATTGTTCATCAAAGATGCAGAGCATAAATAACCATTCCCCAAGGTGAGCAAGGCCACCGCCTTTTTAATAACCTCTTTTTTGTCGTCAAAATCGGCACCTATGGAGCAATTTACATCATAGTTACAGTCGCCCGAATCATTCAAGCCTCGCGTATTTTGAACATGCTGCCGTATGCGACCCAATCGATACCCATGGATGACACTACCTATTTCAAGTTGTGCTTCTTCTGTAACATCATCGGGCACAAAGTATTCTATCCAAATTAAATCACCTTCTATATACCACGAAGCTACCTTCTTATTTTGTCTGTTTTGCGCACTCGAATAGGTTTTAGAAATATCGGAACGGTCTTCATTATAAAGCTGTAGGGTTGCTCCTGCAGGAAGGTGGAAATTATCGAAATTAACACTTAGGTTAATGGCGTCAGGAGATTTAATCGCGGTACGCCATATTCTACCAATATTAGGTAGGTCGGTCCATTCACCGTCTTGACTCATATCCAACGCAACAGCTCGAGAAATCCCATAGCGCCAAGGAAGACTTTTATCCAAGTCGTTGATGCTATCTTGTTGCATAATATTTTCTAGATCTAACGGAGGCAATTCAATAATAGTTGCATTCGACCGAACCCCTAATTGCCAACTCATAGGAGCCTCTGTACCCTGAGAAAAACAGGATAAAAAAGCCAAGAATAAGGATGCAAAAAGTAGAATTCTCTTCATTCGATCATTTGAATTGTAAACATACTAATAAACTAAAGTAGTTCTTTATTTTGGTTTTTTAAAATCCAATCGATACAAAACAAAAAATCCCGATGAAACATCGGGATTCTTACTATTATATAGCACTTTTCTAGATAATTAACATCGCATCACCATAGGTATAGAATCTATAGTTTTCTTTGATTGCCTCATCATAAGCACGCTTTATAAAATCATGACCCGCAAATGCAGAAACCATCATTAACAAGGTAGATTTTGGCGTATGGAAATTCGTAATCATTGCATTTGCAATACTAAAGTCATAGGGAGGAAAAACAAACTTATTGGTCCAACCAGAATATGGGTTCAATCTATAGTTTGAAGAAACAGAACTCTCTAAAGCCCTCATAGCCGTTGTTCCAACTGCACAAATTCGACTCTTTCTTTCAATACCTAAATTGATTTTTTTTGCAGTATCGGCATCAATACTCATTTCTTCAGAATCCATTTTATGCTTGGATAAATCTTCCACTTCAACTGCGCTAAAAGTTCCTAAACCAACATGCAAAGTTACTTCAGCAAAATCAACTCCTTTGATCTCAAGACGTTTCAATAAATGTTTCGAAAAGTGCAACCCAGCGGTTGGTGCAGCAACAGCACCTTCTTTACTGGCAAAAATAGTCTGGTAACGTTCTGCATCTTCAGGCTCAACGTCTCTTTTAATATACTTAGGAAGAGGTGTTTCACCGAGCTCCGTTAATTTATTTCTGAATTCTTCATACGACCCATCGAACAAAAATCTGAGTGTTCTACCTCTTGATGTTGTATTATCAATTACTTCGGCCACCAGCGTGTCATCTTCTCCAAAATAGAGTTTATTCCCTATTCTGATCTTTCTAGCTGGGTCTACAAGCACATCCCAAAGGCGTGTTTCAGAATTTAACTCACGTAATAAGAAAACTTCAATTCTAGCTCCAGTCTTTTCTTTATTACCAAAAAGGCGGGCTGGAAATACTTTTGTGTTGTTTAGAACCAAAACATCATCTTCCTCAAAATAATCAATTATATCTTTAAAGGTCTTGTGTTCTATTGTTTGCTCCTTGCGATTAAGGACCATCAAACGAGCTTCATCCCTGTTTTCTGCTGGATATTCAGCTAACAATTCGTTTGGTAGTTCGAACTGAAAATTAGAAAGTTTCATTCCCATATAGCGTAGTATTAATTTTTTAGACGAAGGCAAATATACAACCTCAGCATAGGGGTTGTCAAGTAAATAGACATTTATTATTTGAAATCTACTGCAATACCTATTTTGCTTAAATCTTCCCAAAAACTTGGAAACGATTTCGTCACGACCATTGGGTCGTTAATACGAAGAGGGAATTTTAATGCTAAAGGCGCAAAAGCCATAGCCATCCTATGATCTTGATAGGTGTCTATCTCGTACACTTCACTATTTGCTTTAGAAAAAACAGCATCACTATGCATTCCTAGCTCCAAAGAGTCATTTGTAATAGAAACTGCTGCTCCCAATTTTTCTAATTCTATTTTTAATGCTGAAAGCCTGTCGGTTTCCTTTATTTTTAAGGTATGTAAGCCCGTTAATGTGCACCCTATTCCTAATCCAAAGCAAGTTACTGCAATGGTTTGAGCGATATCGGGCGTATTTGATAAATTCAGAGAAATTAAATTTGAAATCTTAGTACTACTTTTTGAAAGTGTGATAGTCATTTCCGAAGCATTGAAAACCGTATCCACACCCAAACTTCTATATATATCACTTAGCGCTGCATCACCCTGTAAACTTTCTGCTGAATAACTCGTTAAGGTAACTTTTGAATCATTCGACAACGCTATTAAACTATAAAAATAAGAGGCTGAACTCCAATCTGATTCTACCACAAAGCTTGTATCCCCAATAACTTCCTTTGGAAAAACATGAATTGTATTTTGTTCAAAGGATGTTGTTACGCCTAATTGATTTAGTAACGCAAGCGTCATCTTAATATAGGGTGCCGACGTAATAACACCTTCCAATTCTAAGGTTAACCCTTTTGGTAAGGATGGCGCAATAAGCAGCAAAGCTGAAATATACTGGCTACTTACATTTGCCTTCATTTTCACAAAATCCCCTTCTAATTTACGGCCATAAATACGTACCGGAGGATAGCCATTTACCTCAAGATATTCTATGTTGGCTCCCAAACTTTTTAAGGCATCCACGAGGATTTTAATGGGGCGCTGGTGCATGCGATCGCTTCCCGATAAAACAACATCTACTCCTTCAGTACTAGCAAAATACCCTGTTAGAAAACGCATTGCCGTTCCTGCATGATGAATATCAACAGCGCTACTCGTTGCCTCAAGAGCTTGCTTTAACACGACAGTATCGTCACTATTGGAAAGGTTTTCAATAGAAATATTGGAATATAAGGCCTGAAGCAAAAGCAACCGATTCGATTCACTTTTTGAACCAGTTACAGCAATACGAGCTTCAACGCCAGAAATTTCTTTAGATTTTAATGAAGCTTTCATTAGTAGCGTTCCTGATTCTTAATTTTGGCTCTAAATTTCCCAAAGGTTACGAAGAAGCCGTATATGAAACCTGCAAGCACAATGCCCGCAAAAAATCTTACAGGATCACCTTGTGTAAAAAAAGCATTTTCAAAACCAGTTAGTGCCCATTTAATAAAAACAAACACTAGTGAAAAAGCCAATGCCAAAGAGACAACCGACTTCCAAAACCCATCATAATTTATAACTTTCTTAAACATTATTTTAGTTTTTTATTGCCGTGATGTCGATCGTGATCGCGTTTCGCCTTCAAATCCAGCTTTTTATCAAAAGCTTCCTGTAGATCTATACCTGTCTGATTCGCCAAGCATAGAACAACAAACATTACATCGGCCAATTCTTCTCCTAAGTCTTTGCCTTTGTCACTCTCCTTTTCGCTTTGTTCTCCATAGCGTCTAGCTATGATTCTGGCCACCTCTCCAACTTCTTCCGTTAGCTGTGCCATATTGGTAAGCTCATTAAAGTAACGAACGCCATGCTCTTTAATCCATGTATCTACTTCAAGTTGTGCATTTTTGATATCCATTTTTTAAGTTTTTGATAGTACAATCTACAGTTCTTTTTTCAATATGAGGTGTTGGTATAACCCTTTGGGCTCTTCTTCATTGTTAAGTGTTAAGTCTTCAGTATTCAGCATTCTTACAGTAGACTGCTTATCTCGATGTTGTTTGGTGCGTTTTTAAATCTCATGATAATTTAGTTTTAAAAGTTAGTGATTGGTTTTTGTTGTATGTTGATAGGTAGCAGCCGTCTTCGTCCCTGTAGGTAATCTCCCAACCCTGATTGTGTTCGATGGGTTCGCAAGAAAACTCTACATTCCTTTTTAGGTATTGCAGCAGGTCAGCCTGAAGCATTGTGTATTCTTGGTTAAAAAATTGCGGATACTCTTTTTTTATATTCTCAAGGGTCATTCTCTCTTGTGAATAGTTTTCTATGTCTCTGTTTTTACTGTCAATAACAATCGTTACCGGTCCATCATTCACAAGAGCAACATCCATCATGGCCCCAA
>CALKCP010000032.1 GCA_938083445.1 uncultured Ulvibacter sp.
TCATATCTTTAGTTCGCATCTCTCCCCTCTTTAATTCCTTTATTATGAACAAATTTGTAGATTGGCTCTTTACTAAAAGAGGGCAATGGATGTTTTACACAACTTGTCCTAGTTCTCTCTTTTTATGAAGGTATCGCTTAAACGAACCAACCTAATTTGCAGGCTTTATGCAAACATTGTAAACCACAGGTTTCATTAGTGACCTCGACTGGATTATAGATCCAGAAAAAGCCCAATGTTGCAAATAAGAAACCACGCATTGTAGAAAAACAATGCTGGTTTTATGTTTTATACAGAAATTTTAAGCAAGCTTAATTTCTGTCTAAAACACAAAACCCCACTCTTAAAAAAGAGTGGGGTTTCTTGAGTGTCGTGACCTCGACTGGATTCAAACCAGTAACCTCTTGAGCCGTAATCAAGTGCGCTATTCAGTTGCGCCACGAGGCCATTATTGGGCTGCAAATATAAAATATTATTATGCATTAGCAATGCTAGAAATCGAAAAATTATCGCTGTGATGGATTATACGAGCTCAGCGCTTAAGCCTGCGTCCAATAGCATCGAACATCGAGGCTCCAACTCATCGTATGAGCCTGTTTTTACGGTACATTTCCCTTTGTAATGTACTATGAGTGAACATTGCTCTGCTTGCTCTGGCGTATGCTCACAGGCATAAACAAGGGTATTGATTACATGATCGAAGGTATTTACCTCGTCATTGTATAAAACAATTTCATTCTGATTGCTCTCCAATTCGGCAACATCCAGTTCTTCTTCTATCTTTTCTTTAGTGCTCATAACGAATCAATCTTCATTTACTTCAACGAAACTACGAATTTTGCCGCAATCCAGTTATTCCTTTCTTTGTTATCAACGAAGGTAAACCCCAATGTATTGCAGCAAGCCGTAATGATTGGCAAATCTTCCTTATAAAAGCCGCTCAAATACAATTCGCCACCCGCATCAAGACATTTTCTGTAGCACGCCATATCGTTCAACAAGATATTGCGATTTATATTCGCAATAATCACATCGTATTTTCTTCCGTCTAATAGCGAGGCATCTCCCAGTTCTACAGCAATATTTTTACAGTTGTTTCTAGCGACATTCTCTTCAGAGTTTTCAAAACACCAAGGATCAATATCAATAGCTTCCAACTTTGAAGCGCCTTTCATTTCAGCAAGAATAGCCAAAACCGCCGTTCCGCATCCCATATCCAAAACGGATTTATTTGCAAAATCATTTTTCAGAATATGCTGAAGCATCATATGGGTGGTTTCATGATGCCCGGTTCCAAACGACATTTTTGGCTCAATGACGATTTCATATTCAACATTGGCTTCTGGATGAAATGGGGCCCTTACGGCACATTTTCCATCTACCTCAATGGCATCGAAATTCTTCTCCCACTCTTCATTCCAATTTACCTGCGCAAGTTCAGTAACATGGTAGTCTATTTGAAATTCTTCAGAAGATAAAACCTGAATATCCGATAAGATTTCTTCATTCCATTCATCTTTCTGAATATAGGCCTGCACTCCTGTTTCATTTTCTACAAAACTTTCAAAACCAGCATATCCCAATTCGGCAATGAGGATTTCAACGCCTGGTTCAATTGGACTAACTGTAAACTGATACTCAATATAGATGTGCGACATAGGTTACTCAAAGGCATTTATTATTGCCGCGAAACTTTCCGCATCTAATGCAGCTCCCCCAATAAGTCCGCCATCAACATCCGGTTTTCCAAATATCTCAGCAGCGTTCGCAGGTTTCACACTTCCGCCGTATAAAATAGATACGTCATTGGCTATATCCTCAGAATACGCTTCTGTAATCGTCTTTCTCACAAAAGCATGCATTTCCTGGGCTTGCTCCGGACTCGCAGTTTCGCCAGTTCCAATGGCCCAAACAGGTTCATAAGCAAGAACAACATCTTTCCAATCTGCAGCTTCTATATGGAATAAGCCTTCCTTTAGCTGGGATGCTACCAAATTAAAATGGTTCCCCGATGTGCGGTCTTCAAGTTCTTCTCCAAAACAAAAGATAGCTGTCATCTCTTTTTCTAAGGCCGTTGTAACTTTTTTAGCCAGTAGTGCATTATCCTCATGAAAATAGGCTCTGCGCTCACTATGTCCTAAAATAACAGTCTCAATGCCTACCCCTTTCAACATGTCTGCAGAAACCTCACCTGTATACGCACCATTTGTTGCCTGATGCATGTTTTGTGCTGCCACCAAGATATCGCTATCAATCAGCGCTTGATTCGCACTCTGCAAATTTGTAAACGGTGGTGCTACAATTACTTCAACATCCTCATTTAATGCTCTTTCTTTTAATTGGTCGAGCAACTCATAGGTATGTGCAATATCACAATTCATCTTCCAGTTTCCTGCTACTATTTTCTTTCTCATAATACTGTTACTTTTTAGTATGTTTATTATTTTTAATTTTTTCAGAAGTCTCACAAAGCCATTTACATTCGGTTTATCTCGATTTGAGACAATTTCACATTCTTTAATCGCTAACTACTTATTTTTGGATCCAGCCAACCATAAATAAGGTCAACCACAATATTAATAAGTATAAACAAGGTTGCTATTACAATAACGGCCCCCATAATAATAGGTAAGTCTAGGGTGTTAAGCGCATCCACAATCTCCTTGCCTAGACCGTTCCATCCAAAAATATATTCGACAAAAACAGCGCCGGCCAACATCGATGCAAACCATCCCGAAATTGCCGTAACTACCGGATTTAATGCGTTTTTTAACGCGTGTTTTTTAATAACTTGATAAAATGACAGTCCTTTTGCCTTGGCTGTGCGAATGTAGTCTTGACTCAGCACTTCCAAAAGTGAATTTCGCATTAATTGACTTATTACAGCCAAGGGTCTGATTCCCAAAACCACAGCAGGCAAAATCAAATTTTTCCATTGTATGTAACTCCCTTCACCAAAATCATCAACCTCATATAAACTGCCCGTCATATTGAGTCCTGTATATTCATGAAGCACAAAGCCAAACAACCAAGCAAATAGAATCGCGCTAAAAAACGAGGGAACACTCATTCCAAAAGTACTGAGCAGTTGTATTAATTTGTCAACCCAACCGTCCTTGAATAAAACAGAAACGATTCCCAATACAACGCCAAGGAACATAGCGATACAAATTGCCGTGAACGCCAAGATTGCAGTATTTGGAAGTGTTTCAGCGATTATCGAACTCACCTTTTTACCATTCTTCTGAAAGGACTCCCGCAGATATGGGAACTTTAAAACAGTTTGTGTAGTACCGATCGTAAATAGTTTTACAGCACTGTATTTCCCTTCGGAAAGAAACGAATACTCGTTCGCATTTGTACTATGAAAAGATAGCGGTGACAAATCATTGAGGTATTGAACGTATTGAACGCCAACCGGCTTATCAAAACCATATTTCTTCTTTACAATCGCGATTTGTTCGGCACTCTCGTTTTGACCCAGCATCATGCGAGCTGGATCTCCTGGTAAGATCGTAAACAAAACGAAAATAACGGTGATTACCCCAAATAAAGTGAGGATTGAATACCCTATTTTCTGCAATATATAGTTGCCCACCTAGTTAATTTTTAACGTCATCAATACCCAAAACCTTGTATTCAAAATCAGGGCCAAAAAGCACTTTGGAATAGGCTTCAATAGTTTGATCGTAACCCGCTTTTATACGACGTTCGTTTACGGTTTCAGGATTTTCAATTGGCCAAATAAAAGACCCTCTTTCGTCATCATAATGCATCCCCTGAGTTCCATAAACCTGGGGCTTACCTTCATTCATAAGATAGCGGTCTTCCATCATCGCAGCAGATCTCATTGAAATTTCACCATCGGCAGCAGCCTTTTTTATAAGCGGTAAATAGGTCGCAATTTTATCTGGATTGTGCTGTAGTACATACCAAGCTGCAAGGCTAGATTCTTCTCCAACAACCGATTTTCCAGGATACCCATTCGTTATAAAATAGTTTTCTACGAATGCCATATTTGAACTGTCAATAACGGCTTGCAATGCCCGATGATCGCCTGTGTACTCTTCTTTTGTCAATCCCATTTCCTCACCAAGTTCTTGGAGTGCCTCGGGCGTATTGGCTTGCATTAGCGCACGATACCGTTGGTCTAAAACTGCAATACTATCTAAACGTAACTTAAGTCCAAAATCTAGATTTGGTGTTGCTCCTGGAAGGAGTTTTAGATTCATTTTCTTAGTATCATTCCAATGCAACTTCTGAAGAATCGTACCTGCGTTCAACTCTAAAACACCTGGGTTGCTTCGCACAATTGTTTTTAGAGCCGTCTCATCACAGAAATAAAACTTGAAATTTAGCCGCTGTTTTGCTACCATAGCATCCATAACCTTAGACGATGAAGCCGACAATCCTATTACTTTGTATCCATTTTTGATTGCATTGTTTGTAACTTCTCGAATATTGGCATAGCCCTCTAACTCTGTCATGCCTTTGTTATAAGCAATCACCACTATGAGATTTTCTTCTTCTAAAAACTGAGTGGTAAAATCTGTACCGTCTCTTTCCATACTAAAATCATGGATAGGTGGCTCATAACCCGCCTGAATTTCTCTGGTATCAACTTCTAGAAAGGTTCCATCTACCTTAGGATAATCTCCGTTTGTAGTAATCACTGTATCCACTCCGTTTTGATCAAACTTCCAGTCATATTCAAAAATGGCCTCCGGAGCACCCTCAGGAACAGACATTCCCTCTGTGATATTTGCATCAATTTTATACGGTCTAAAATCCTTGGCAGGCAAGTGCATTAACACCCAATATCCAAATGCCAAACAGCCTACGAAGGAAGCAAAGACTAAAATACTTCTTAGCCTTTTCGAAAAGAAAGGCTCGATATAAGAACTTTTGAAGAATAAGATTAAGATGAAAACAAGCAGCACGATATCCTTATTAAAGGACTCCCATGGGGTTAGTTTTATGGCATCCCCGAAGCACCCACAATCTGTAACTTTATTAAAATAAGCCGAGTAAAAAGTTAGAAAGGTGAAGAAAACGATCATCAGTAATAGACTCCATAAGGTGAACTTTTTGGCATGTCCCAGAAAAATCATCACCCCTAACAACACTTCATAAATCACAACAAAAATGGCAATCACAAGTGCATAAGGCACTAAGAACTCCAAATTAAGCACCTCAGGCGCAAAATAATCTTTCAGCTTAAAGGAAAATCCAACGGGGTCATTTAATTTTATCAATCCACTAATGAGAAATAACACCGCAACAAATACTCTTGAGAATCCAACTACTATTTTCATACTTATATGTTTAATTAGGGCCCATTAAAAGAACCTTTTTCGAGAATTTATTGTTTTTTCAGTTCGTATCTCCCAAATGAATCATCGCAAAAACCGCATAATTGATCATATCCTGATAATTGGCATCAATGCCTTCCGAAACTAATGTTTTCCCACTATTATTTTCAATTTGCTTTACCCGAAGTAATTTCTGAAGAATAAGATCGGTTAAGGAACTCACTCTCATATCGCGCCATGCTTCACCGTAATCATGGTTTTTATCCATCATGAGCTGCTTGGTAAGTAAGACTTTAGCATCGAATAAAATGACCGCATCGTCTAGCGAAATGTCTGGTGTTTCAACAATTCCCTTCTCCAATTGAATTAGGGCCATTACGCAGTAATTAATAATTCCAATAAACTCGCTGACCTCTCCCTCATCTACTTTACGTTCCTTATTTTGCTGAAGTCCTCGAATGCGCTGCGCTTTTATAAAAACCTGATCGGTAAGTGAGGGCAATCTTAAAATTCTCCAAGCACTTCCGTAGTCTTTCATTTTATTGATAAACAACGTTCTACACGTTTCAATAACTGCATTATATTGTTCTGAAGTATTTGCCATGCCGATGTCTAAGATTTTGCGTAAATTTCGCTTAAATAAATCAAAATAAAAAATTGCAAACCCTCAATTGTAAAGGCGCACTTATCGACCTCTCTGTTCCAAAAGTGATGGGCATCATTAATGCGACGCCAGATTCGTTTTATGACGGCGGAAAGACGGTCACTTTAAAGGAAATTTTAAGGCAAGCTGAAGGCATGCTAAACGAAGGGGCGGCCTTTTTAGATATTGGAGGATATAGCTCGCGTCCAGGCGCCGACGACGTTTCTGAAACTGAAGAATTACAGCGCGTTCTTCCTGCGGTCGAAGCAATCATAAAAGAGTTTCCAGAGGCAATCATCTCGGTAGATTCTTTCCGAAGCAAGGTTGCAAAATCTGCCATCGAAGCGGGTGCAGCGATTGTTAATGATATTTCTGGAGGAACCAAAGACATCGAAATGCTTTCGGCAGTTTCCAAGCTCAAAGTTCCTTTTATTGCAATGCATATGCGTGGCACCCCGCAAACAATGTCTCAATTAACCGAGTATACCAATATAACCCGCGATGTGTTGGCCTATTTTTCTGAAAGATTGGCGGCAGCAAGAGCAGCTGGAATTGATGACATTATTGCCGACCCAGGCTTTGGATTTGCCAAAACTAGAGCGCAAAGTTTTGAATTACTAAACAACCTGGAGCTTTTTAAACATCTTGAAGTGCCTTACTTAATAGGTGTCTCAAGAAAATCTATGATTTACAAAACGATTGAAACCACAGCAGATAATGCCTTAAACGGGACCACTGCTTTGCACGCTATTGCCTTGTTAAAAGGGGCTTCCATTTTGCGAGTACACGACGTGCAGGAAGCTGTAGAATGTGTAAGCTTGTTACAAGCTATGCAAACAAACCCTTAATATTTTCAAATTTTTTAAACTACATTTACATAAAACAAAGACCTTTTGGAATTCTTAGACTTACGAATTATAGATATCGTCGACATTGTGCTTGTGGCACTGCTGTTGTATTACGTCTATAAACTTGTAAAGGGAACTGTAGCGATCAATATATTTGTTGGTATCGTTATCATTTATGGGATTTGGAGGCTCACGGAAATTTTAGAAATGGAGCTCCTAAGTAAGATACTAGGTGGTTTCTTGGGTGTGGGTATGTTTGCCTTAATCGTTGTTTTTCAGCAAGAAATTCGAAAGTTTTTGCTCATGCTCGGGTCCACTAATTTTAATGCCCGTAGGCGGTTTTACAATAAATTCAAATTATCTGAAGAGCTTACTGTGTCAGAAAACGTGAACGCCCTTGTCGCAGCTTGTAAAAAGATGGGTGCTTCAAAAACGGGTGCTTTAATTGTTCTTAAAAGAAATAATAGTTTGGACTTTGTAAAAAATAGTGGCGATGAAATGAAGGCTGCTGTGAACCAACCCATTATCGAAAGTATCTTCTTTAAGAATAGTCCGTTACACGATGGCGCCATGATCATTGAAGATAATATAATAACAGCTACGCGGGTTATTTTACCCGTTTCTGATGATCGTAAAATCCCATTACGCTTCGGGCTTAGACACAGGGCTGCTCTAGGAATTACTGAAAAAACAGATGCTGTTTGCTTGGTTGTTTCTGAAGAAAGCGGGCAAATTTCGTATCTCAAAGACTCCGATTTTGTGCTGTATGAAAGCCTTGATGCCCTTGCCAAGACAATCACCAAAGACCTAAGTTAAAACCCTCTTAAAAATTGATAGCATAGGAGCACTGCGATACTGAAAACTTCTAAAAACGATACGCAGCCTAATGCCTATTTTGAATCTTCGGCCATAAATTGAACCTCATAAAGGTTTCGGTAATACCCATTTTCTTTTTGAAGCAATGCCGCGTGTTTTCCAATCTCTACAATTTTACCATCACTCATTACAAGAATCTTATCGGCTTTCTTAATGGTGGCCAATCGGTGAGCGATTACAATCGATGTTCTTCCTTGAGTTACTTTATCGGTAGCCGTTTGAATCATTTCTTCAGAATAGGTATCTATAGAAGAGGTTGCCTCATCCAATATCAAAATACTTGGTTTACTCACATAAGCTCTTAAAAAAGCAATGAGTTGTCGCTGTCCAGAAGATAACATAGCGCCTCGTTCCTTTACGTTATAATGGTAGGTACCTGGCAAACTACTAATAAATTCATGTACGCCTATTTCCTTGGCAGCAGCAATCACCTCAGCTTCAGTAATGGTTGGGTCATTGAGGGTAATGTTACTCAGTATTGTATCAGCAAATAAGAACACCTCCTGTAAAACAACAGCGATGTGATTCCGAAGTGAATTTAATTTATAATCGGCTATTGGGGTCTTATCAATTCGTATCGTACCGCTATTAATTTCGTAAAAACGATTGAGCAGATTAATAATGGTGGATTTACCAGCGCCCGTGGCACCAACCAGTGCAACTGTCTCACCTGGTAACACATCAAAAGAAATACCTTTAATAACTTCTTCATCTTCATTGTATCCAAAACGCACATTTTCAAATTCAATAAAACCATTGGTAGCAGTGAGTTCGACCTTGCCTTCGTCTAGAATATGAGATTCTGTATCTAAAATTGCAAAGACACGATTCGCTGCGACCATTCCCATTTGCAGTGTATTAAATTTATCAGCAATCTGACGTAATGGGCGAAAGAGCATTTGCGCCAATTCGACAAAGGCAACTACCAAACCTAAAGAAATGACACCTCCTTGAGCAGCATTGAGTCCTCCATACCAAACGAGCAATCCAATCGCTAAAGAGGATGCCATCTCGGCAATTGGGAAGAATATTGAATTATACCAAACCGTTTTTACCCATGCTTTTTTATGCTTCTCATTTATCGCGTTGAATGCTTTGTGCTCGGTCTCTTCTCTTGTAAAAATTTGGACGATCTTCATTCCGGTAATTCGCTCCTGAACAAATGAGTTGAGATCAGCCACCTGAGTTCGCACTTCTTCAAACGCCACCTTCATAGCTCTCTGAAATACACGCGTAGCATACAAGATTACCGGTAAAATAGCGAACACAATTAGTGACAATCGCCAACTCTGATATAGCATAAAAACAGCTATCGTACCCATTTTTAACAGGTCGCTTATGATCATGAATAAGCCCTGACTAAATATACTTGAAATGGTCTCAATATCACTTACGGCCCTTGTCGTTAAACGGCCCACGGCACTCTTATCAAAATACTGCATCTTGAAACTCATCATTAGTTTGAAGAGTTTCACTCTTAAATCGGTAATAACGTTCTGACCCAACCAATTGGCATAAAATATAAAGGCAAACTGAAACAGCACCTCTAACATTAAAACGACTAGCATTAAAACCACGAAATATAAAAAAGCCTCGGTATCCTTGGGCAGAATAGACTCGTCTATAGCTCTTTTAAGTAAATAAGGCCTTAGTATTGCCAATATGGACATAGCCACAGCTGCAAAAGCGACAAAGTAAAATATAAGCCGATAGGCATTGGTAAACGCTAACAAGCGCCTAAACAATTTAAAATCGAATGCCTTACCTGATTCTTTCATGTTCTTCACGGGAAAACGGGTCTCCTCTTAATTAATTCTCAAAGATTTCTATGCAGTAAATAGCTCTTCTGGATATAACACCTTTGTTAAATACAATCCATTTGCTGGGGCCGACGAACCCGCATTTACTCTGTTTTTACTCGCTATAATGGCGTGAAACTCTTCTAAGGATGTTTTAGCATACCCAACATTTAATAGGGTGCCTACAATTGCCCGAACCATATTTCGCAGAAAACGATTTGCTGAAATTGTAAAGATGAGCCGATCCTCTTCCACCCGCCAATAAGCCTTATGAATAGTGCAATGATACGTTTTTACATCGGTATTGGTTCGTGAAAAACATTGAAAATCTTGATAGTGCAATAAGGTCTCGGCTGCTACGTTCATGGCATCGACATTTGGCTTTTGATGCAGTAAATAGGTAAAACCTTCAAAAAAGGGGTCTTTTTTTAAAGAGATTACATATTCATATTCTCTTTCAGTGGCATGAAACCTCGCGTGTGCATCATCTTTTACAGAAACGATGCGTTTTACAGAAATATCCTTCGGAAGAAAAGCATTGAGTCTAAAAACCAGATGGTCGAGGTCTTTAATTTCTTCAAAATCAAAATGAGCAAACAATTGTTTTGCATGCACGCCTGCATCTGTTCGACCGGCAGCTACCAGTTTTATTTGATTTCTCAACAAACTGGACATAGCGCCTTCCAAAACCTCCTGCACCGTTATGGCGTTGGGCTGTATTTGCCATCCGAAGTAATGGGTGCCATTATATGCTATTTCAATAAAATATCTCAAGCGCGTGCGTTTTTCGAGCTCCAAATTTACTAATTACATTGCTGAAAACGCAACATACCACCTAAGTTTAATGCTGCTTTTAAACGAGAGTCACGAATGTCTTTAATGATTGTTAAAACAACGAACCATATCAGTACTCGAACCAATAAACGAAGCCACTTTAGAACCTTCTACTTTTGTACCTTTACATATTGAATCTCTTAAAGGCTCACACATTGACCAAAATATTACTCTTAAGTGACACCCATAGTTACATGGATGCCGACATATTAAAATACGTAAAAGGTGCAGATGAAGTTTGGCATGCTGGGGATATTGGGGACTTAAAGGTAACAGATGCTATTTTAAAACTAAAGCCACTTCGCGCCGTCTTCGGAAACATTGATGATGCCAAAGCGCGTGTCGAATTTCCGCTCAACAATAGATTTTATTGTGAAGGTGTTGATGTTTTGATTACGCATATTGGCGGATATCCTGGAAGATATAGCCCCGCCATTAGGGATGAAATTTATGCCAACCCCCCGCGCATTTTTATTTCAGGTCATTCTCATATATTAAAGGTAATGAACGACAAAAAAAGAGGCATACTACATATGAATCCCGGTGCGGTAGGCACACACGGTTTTCATAAAGTACGCACCATGCTGCGTTTTGAAATAGATGGAAGCGATATTAAAAATTTAGAAGTAATTGAGTTTAAGAGAAAGTGACGGTAATCTTTAGTGAAAATCAAAACCCCACAATCCAGTAGGCAGTCGTCTTAATCTCATTTTTTACAATAAAAAAACCCCGAAGATGGCATTCTTCGGGGTTTCGCACTAATATACTAAGATCGGTTTAGCGTAAACGGTCCACAGATTTCACAAGGTCCTCGTCCTTTTTGATGGCCCTATTGGCCATCGCTAACAAAACGATAGAAATGATAGGAAGTAGCACCCCAATACCCTTCTCAGAAACCAAGGTTTCTCCGGATAAAGTTAGCGACCTATAAACGAAAACTCCCAGTAATACAAAATTTAATATGATGTTTAAGCGATTCAACACAAACTGCATTTGTCGCTTTTTGAATGTAAGGATCGACACAATCGTAAAGCAGATAGAACTAAATACCAAACCAAAAACCAATGGTTCCTCTCTTTCAATTACAGCATTTCCAGCCCCATCCATTACCAATGGAAACCAAAAATACAAGGCCGCCATTGAGATGGCAGATAATACTAAATATAAGGTTTGAATGCGCTGTAACATCTATTTTGTGAATATCGAGCTACAAAAATACTGTTTCTTTTTAAAAATATAAATGCAGAATTTAATTTATTGTTGTATAATTGCAGAACAAATTCGTAACCAATTCAATTTAGGTTACTTAGTCTTCAACATATTTTCAGAATAAACTTACTCCTTCAAAGAAAATAATATATCAATTTAAACTTATTGTATTTTAAATGTTTGAAATTTCAGAATTAAAACTAAAAAAGCTGCCTGAACTTCAGGAACTAGCGAAGACATTGGCTGTGCCAAAATTTAAGTCTCTAAAAAAATTAGATCTTGTCTATCAAATTTTAGATTATCAAGCTTCGAACCCAGCCGCTATTAAAGAGATAATACCTCAAGTAGCTCCGGCGCAAAAAGAATCAGAAAGACAACCAGCACAGTCTAGCAGTAATGCTAATGGGTCTGATACTAAAGAAACGGCAGAGCGAGCGCCTCAAAATGACAACCGTGCGCAAAATAAAAGTCCAAAACCAAGACCGAATCCTCGTAAAAAGGTGGAAGCAGGTTTAGCGGCAAAAGCAGCAAATGCTTTAAAGACCGAAAACGCTTCAACACCTGAAGAGCCAGCAAGGACAGATAGCCCGGATGCTAATAATTCGGCAAAAACGAATGAGAAGGACTCAAATGTTGAAAAATCGGCGGATAACAAACAGACAAATCAGCCAAAGAAACCGAAACATTCGGATAACAGACAAAAACAACAAAGAGATAATAACCCTAACAGGAATAAAGATTCTCGTTCAAATGGGAATAAAGACTCTCGTAACAGATACAAAGAGCCTGACTTCGAATTTGACGGAATTATCCAAAGTGAAGGTGTTCTCGACATTATGCAAGATGGCTACGGTTTCTTGCGCTCAAGTGACTACAATTACTTATCGTCACCTGATGATATCTATGTGTCACAATCGCAAATCCGCCTGTTTGGTCTAAAAACGGGAGATACTGTTCTTGGTGAAGTACGTCCTCCAAAAGAGGGAGAAAAATACTTTCCCTTAATTAAAGTTGCCAAAATTAACGGTCTCAGCCCAACTGTTGTGCGTGATCGTATCTCTTTTGAACACTTAACACCATTATTCCCGGAAGAAAAATTCAATTTAGCCGATAGACAAAGTACAATATCAACACGTATTATCGACCTCTTTGCTCCAATTGGAAAAGGACAGCGTGGAATGATTGTCTCACAGCCAAAAACGGGTAAAACCATGTTGTTGAAAGATATTGCAAATGCAATAGCTGCCAACCACCCTGAGGTGTATCAAATAGTCCTTTTAATTGACGAGCGCCCTGAAGAGGTTACCGACATGCAACGAAATGTTCGTGGTGAAGTGGTAGCAAGTACCTTCGACAAGGAAGCAACAGAGCATGTAAGAGTCGCTAATCTTGTTCTTGAAAAAGCAAAAAGATTAGTAGAATGTGGTCATGATGTTGTTATTTTATTAGATTCAATTACACGTTTGGCGAGAGCTTACAACACGGTTCAACCTGCAAGTGGTAAAATATTGAGTGGTGGTGTAGATGCGAATGCGCTTCACAAACCAAAACGATTCTTTGGTGCCGCACGAAATATTGAAAATGGTGGATCATTAACTATTATCGCCACAGCGCTTACTGAAACTGGTTCGAAAATGGACGAGGTTATCTTTGAAGAATTTAAAGGTACTGGTAATATGGAGCTTCAATTAGATCGTAAAATATCGAATCGAAGAATCTTTCCAGCAATCGATCTTACGTCGTCAAGTACACGTAGAGATGATTTATTACTAGACGAGTCTACAATACAGCGAATGTGGGTAATGCGAAAGTATTTGGCCGACATGAATCCCGTGGAAGCGATGGAATTTATTAATGATCGCTTTAAACAAACTAGAAATAACGAAGAATTCTTAATTTCAATGAATAGTTAAGAAGAACTTTTATACACACCAAAAAGCCCTTGTTCTAAAATAAACAAGGGCTTTTTTATACAAACTAAATAAAAAGCTATAATCGAAACATTTTCAAATAAACACTACTACACTAGAATCATTTATATTTGTTGAAAAAGCAAATGAAATCTTTCTTAACTGTTCTCCTTGTTTTATTCATAGTTTCATGCTCTTCCGAAAAAAAAGAGGTGGACTACGATTTTACTAGCCCCTTCGAAAAATCACAAGGAACAGAAACTGCCACCTACTCTGAAGTCATCGCCTTTTACACGCAACTTGCGGCAAATTACCAGTCGATCGCCATGTACACCATGGAAGAAACAGATAGCGGAAAACCATTACACCTCATTACATTTAACCCAAACCGAAGTTTTGATTCAGAATTTTCTGGAGACGAAAAAAAGAATATTCTTCTCATAAACAACGGCATCCATCCTGGAGAAAGCGACGGGATTGACGCTTCAATGCTTCTGCTTCGCGATCTAGCAACGAATAAAATTGAAACGCCCAAGAATACCATTATCGCTGTAATTCCAGTATATAATATTGGCGGAGCTCTAAACCGAAACGGCACAACACGCACCAATCAAAATGGGCCCTTGGCATACGGTTTCCGAGGAAATGCTAGGAACTATGACCTCAACAGAGATTTTATAAAAGCCGATACTAGAAATGCACGTGCTTTTATAAAGCTATTTCGGATCTTAAAACCCGATCTATTTATAGACACACATGTGAGTAATGGTGCAGATTATCAATACACCCTTACCCACTTATTCACACAACACAATAAATTGGGAGGGGAACTTGGAAAATACCTAGACAACTCACTAATGCCCCAATTAGTGGACTCTTTACAAAAAAACAGTTGGGATATTACGCCCTATGTAAATGTTTTTAATCGAACTCCAGAAAGTGGTTTTTCTCAATTTTTAGATTCGCCACGCTATTCAACAGGGTATACAACCTTGTTCAATTGCCTTGGAATGATGATCGAAACTCACATGCTTAAACCCTACAAACAAAGAGTTGAAGGTACTTACGAGCTCATAAAGAGCTTTATTAGTATTGCAGACAAGGATGCGGAAGTAATTAAAGAATTACGTCACAACGCACTCGGCAAATACAAAGCCGGCACGCAATATCCATTAGGATGGAAAATAGATAGTACAAAAACGACCTCTTTGGCATTTAAAGGTTATGAAGGAGAAATCATACCAAGCAAGGTTACCGGTGGAAATAGGTTAAAATACGACCGTACAAAACCCTTTACGAAGGACATTGCTTACTACAACTATTTTAAAGCAAAGGACAGTGTGCTAATTCCCTCTGCCTATGTTATTCCAAGAGGGTATTGGAACATTGTTGAGCTACTCAGAATTAATAAGATTAAGGTTCCTGTAATTCAAGAAGATAGCATTATTGATGCCGAAGTGTATAAAATTAAAAACTATGAAACCGTTGGTCGTCCCTTTGAAGGGCACTATTTGCATTACAACACTCAAATAGAAACAACCTATGAAAAAGTTACGATCAAAAAAGGAGACTATCTTGTTAAAACAAACCAGGATGGGGTGCGCTACATTATGGAAACCCTAGAACCTTCGGGACCTGATTCTTTTTTTAATTGGAACTTTTTTGATGCTGTGCTTCAGCAGAAAGAAGGGTTCTCTCCCTATGTTTGGGAAGACAAAGCTGAAAAGTTTTTAACCGAAAACCCAGCAGTTAAAACACAGTTTGAACAAAAGAAAGCTGAAGACCCTAATTTCTCATCAAATTGGTATGCACAATTAGACTGGATTCACAAACAATCACCTAATTACGAGGAGTCACACCTTCGGTATCCTATCATTAGGATGCGTAATTAAATATTCCTTAGGAAAGATTATCTTAATGTTTTCATATGAATCTTGAAGTGCCTTTTGTGATTGCTCAAAATTCTTCCATTTTGCTTTTTTGATGCCTTCGGCTGCCTGTGGAATTAGGGGTCCTTGGTAGTCTGAATACATCTCATACCAATACGTTATTTTCAATTTAAACTTATCGTTGCGCTGAAAAATATGATATGTTTTCGTTATAAAATGCCTTACTTCAAGGTTTTGCACTCCCGTTTCTTCAATCGTTTCTCTAACAGCGGCCTCCTCATGCGTCTCTCCTTTTTCTTTTTTGCCCTTAGGAAGGTCCCATTTCGAATTTCGATAAATAAAAAGCACCTCTTTCTTTTTATTAAATACCAAACCACCACCCGCTTCTACTACCGGTAGTTTTTTCCGAAGAAACTGCTCTAATTTCTCCTCGTTTTTATGGTAAATATTGACGTAGAGCAACTCGCCATTGTTGATTTTATCAATTACGTTTTTGAATTCTACCTCCTTTAATGGGATGGAAGTATACTGCTTACCAACTTTCTTTTCTGTTGAGAGAATGATTGGAATATCTTTAACAAAAACTTTATACATTTGCAGTATGATTTTAAACAAAGAAACGGCGCATAAAACTGCCGAATTATTATTGCAAATTAATGCAATTAAATTACAACCACAAAAACCTTTTACTTGGGCTTCTGGATGGAAATCTCCAATTTATTGTGACAATCGAATAACGCTATCGTACCCTGAAATTAGAAATTATCTAAAAGAACATCTCGCCAAGCAAATTGAAAGTCTATATGGCAAACCTGATGTCATTGCTGGTGTTGCCACTGGAGCGATTGGCATAGGCGCACTTGTAGCAGATTGCCTAAACCTCCCTTTCTGTTACATTCGACCCGAAGCAAAAGCGCACGGACGACAAAACAAAATCGAGGGGCATGTAGAAGCGAACCAGACCGTTGTGGTAGTGGAAGACTTAATTAGTACCGGAAAAAGCAGTTTACTAGCCGTTGACGCCCTACGTGAGTCTAACATAAATGTAAAGGGCATGGTGGCCATTTTCACCTATGGGTTCGACATCGCTCAGACTAATTTTGACAATAAGAAGGTTGCGCTTCATACATTGAGCGACTATAATAATTTATTGGTGAAGGCAGAAAGCACCAATTATATTTCTGCAAGTGAGGCCGCATTGTTATCGCAGTGGCGACATGATCCTGCAACCTGGGATCCACAAAGTTCAACTTAAAAAGAAAAAAACTATCGGTGCCTTCTAATTTAATCAACCATCATCCCTATATCTATGAATTTAAAAAGTAAAAAAGTTGTAGTTAAAAAGTCTGCTGCTTCCCTCTGTGAGTTTTTAAGTAATGTGCAGAACTTCGAACATTTAATGCCCGAATCGATTAGTAAATTTGAAATTATTAGAGAAGATGCTTTTGTTTTCGCTTTAAAAGGCATGCCAGAAATAGCTTTGGAAGTTAAAGAGGTTAATGCACCAAGCTCGGTTGTTTTAGGGGCCATTAGCGATAAAATACCCTTCACATTAGAAGGAAACATTACAGCTATCGACGACGCGAATTCAGAGGCTGAATTACTGTTTTCTGGTGAATTTAACAGTATGATGGCCATGATGGTAAAGGGACCAATCACTAAGTTTATAGAGACACTCGCTGAGAATCTTGAGAAGATCTAAAAGAGTAGCTTAATTTGTTTGTGTTGAAAACCTTGCATACCCTCATCTTCCTTTTCAACAAGAAGCTCGCCTGATCGACCCACACCTTTTATGATACCGTTGAACTTAAAACCATCGGGGGTTTCAAAAGTAGAAACTTTGTTTCTTCGGAACAAAGAAGCTTCGTATGACGACTTAAGCCTTGCTATCTTTTCGTTTTCAATAAATTCCAATTCTTTTTGAATTTCCTCTCCTATCAATTCAAGAATAGCAGTACGATCAAAGACATTTCCTGTCGCCAGTCTCATAGAGGTTGCCTGTGGTAATTCTGAAAATTCCGTTTCATTAACATTTAGGCCCACACCGATAATCGATGAAACAACATGGTTCCCCTCCAACTGATTCTCAATGAGTATTCCACATAACTTTTGACCGTATGACATTATGTCGTTTGGCCATTTAATGGATACTGCGGGTACTTTCAATTTTTCCAACACGCCTTTTACAGCAATTGAAACCCCAAAAGCAATAGCAGCATTATCTGAAATATGCAGCCGGCTAAACCTTTTGAGCATACTGAAAGTAAGGCTTTGACCTTGTCTGGATTGCCAACTTGCCCCCATCTGTCCGCGCCCTTGGGTTTGTTCATTTGCTACTACCAAAGTACAGTCACTTACCCCTGTGTTTTTACATAAGTTTTTAAGGTAGGTATTAGTGGAACCAATGGCATTAAGTTTGATAATATTCACATGCAAAAAGATTGTGTTAGTATTAGGACAACAAAGTGTTTAAAGAAACAAAAAAGTAATAACTTTGTCCAAACAAATAAAGTTAATGTCGAAGAAAGAAAAAGAGACGGATCAATTAATTACTCAAATTATTAAGGGAATTGACGAAGTTAAAGGTCAAGATGTTGATATTCTTGATCTTAGAGAAATAGAAAACACAGTCTGTGACTATTTTATAATCTGCAATGGAACATCAAACACTCAAGTAAATGCCATTGTAAATTCGGTGCAAAAAACAGTGAGTAAGGCACTAAAGGACAAACCTTGGCATGTAGAAGGTAGTGATAATGCTGAGTGGATATTAATAGATTATGTTCACGTGGTAGTTCACGTATTTCAAAAACACATTCGCGAGTTTTATGACATTGAAGGGTTGTGGGGTGACGCAGTATCAGTGAAAATAGAATCAACTTATTCAAAATAAAAACAGCCAAATGGCAGAAGATAAAAAAGACAAAAAACCTGAAATCAAAAAACCAAAATTCAATACCTATTGGGTTTATGGCGCAATTTTTTTAGTATTTATAGGCATCCAATTTTTTGGAAGCGGAAGTTGGGCGCAACCAGGTAGAACGACACAGGCTCAATTTGAGCAATATCTTAGAGATGGTGATATTGAAAAAATTGAAATAGTAAACAGGAAAGTTGCAAAAGTATATCTTACATCAGATGCAAAAACGAAATCCATTCATTTAAAAGACAAGCAGAATACTCTTTTAGCTCCCGGGCCAAATGATGCTGCGTATCAATTTGAATTTGGAGATCTCCAAAATTTTGAGAAGACTATTACGGAGGTGAAAAGTGAATCATCTCAAGACCCCTCAGTCGAGTTTATTACAGAATCTAACATGTGGGGAGAAGTCATCGTTGGCTTGTTACCCTTTATAGTCATTATCGGAATATGGATATTCATTATGCGCAGAATGTCTTCAGGAGGCGGCGGTGGTGCCGGAGGACAGATTTTTAACATTGGCAAATCCAAAGCGAAGCTTTTTGATGAAAAGTCAGAGGTTAAAACATCTTTTAAAGATGTTGCAGGTCTTGAAGGAGCTAAAGAAGAAGTTCAAGAAATTGTTGATTTCTTAAAATTTCCAGACAAATATACTGCCTTGGGTGGTAAAATACCAAAAGGAGCTTTATTAGTAGGACCTCCAGGAACCGGTAAAACATTATTGGCCAGAGCCGTTGCTGGAGAAGCGCAGGTTCCATTTTTCTCTTTATCGGGTTCCGATTTTGTTGAAATGTTTGTTGGTGTTGGTGCTTCGAGAGTTCGAGACTTGTTTAAGCAAGCAAAAGAGAAATCACCCTCTATCATATTTATCGATGAGATTGATGCTGTGGGTCGTGCGCGGGGGAAAAGTAATATGTCTGGTTCAAATGATGAAAGAGAAAACACATTAAATCAATTATTGACAGAGATGGATGGTTTTGGAACCAATAGCAACGTTATTGTTATTGCAGCAACAAACCGTGCAGACGTTTTAGACAAAGCGCTTATGAGAGCGGGGAGATTTGATCGACAGATCTATGTTGACCTTCCCGATGTTCGTGAGCGAAAAGAGATTTTTGATGTCCATTTACGTCCAATTAAAACGGAGGAGACTTTAGACATGGACTTCTTAGCAAAACAAACGCCCGGTTTTTCTGGTGCAGACATCGCTAATGTTTGTAACGAAGCAGCTTTAATAGCAGCAAGAAACGAAAAGAAATTTGTTGACAAGCAAGATTTTTTAGACGCTGTAGATAGAATAGTAGGTGGTTTAGAAAAGAAAAATAAAATAATCACTCCAGCAGAGAAAAAGGCTATTGCCTATCACGAAGCAGGACATGCTACTGTAAGTTGGATGTTAGAACACGCAGCGCCATTGGTAAAGGTTACTATTGTTCCAAGAGGGCAATCATTAGGAGCAGCCTGGTATCTTCCAGAAGAGCGACTCATTGTTAGACCGAATCAAATGCTTGATGAAATGTGTGCGGCTTTGGGTGGACGTGCAGCGGAGAAAGTAATTTTCAATGAAATTTCTACAGGGGCCTTAAGTGATCTTGAGAAAGTGACAAAACAGGCTAGAGCTATGGTTACGATTTATGGCTTAAATGAAAACATTGGGAACCTGACCTATTATGAATCTGGAGGGCAATCTGAATATGGTTTCACAAAACCATATAGTGAAAAAACTGCTGAAATGATTGATAAAGAAATCTCAAAACTCATAGAAACACAATACCAACGAGCCATCGCTTTGCTTGAAAAGCATAAGGATAAATTGACCGAACTTGCAGATGTTTTACTTGACAAAGAGGTAATATTTAAAGATAATCTTCAAAAAATATTTGGACCTAGACCGTTTGAAACAAAGAAGGAAGAAGAGGTGACCACGCCATCAAAAACATAATGTAATATTTCGTTTTATCATAACAACATTTTAGTCTAGATTTTATATATTTGAGATTGGTATTTTTTTCCAAAACTCCTCAAAAAAATGTAAATGAGTCTGTTTAAAAGACTATTTAAAACAAATTATAAGTCAGATGAAAAAGCTAAAAAAGCTAAGGAATCTGAACATGGTAAGTATTACCCAGAGGCAAAAGCGCCCATAGATGAAAAGTTTACCTACTATTTCAACAAAAATGGCGGTAAATTTCTTTATTGTGAAAACATGGAAGAGGTGCTGGAGGCCTTCGATAATATTTTATTGGAGAATGATTGGTATGAAAAAGAAGCCTTTTGTTTTGACGAAAAGCTCGTTTCGAGATTTGACGGATTTAACCTGAATTTCGTCCAAGATGCAAAGGCAGCGTTTTTTCTTTCCCCATGTGAGGCCTTGGTTTCCAAAAATGGTTCTATCCTCCTTTCTTCGAATCAGGTGAAAGAAAAAAGTCTAAAAGAACTCCCTTCTAATTTTATCGTATTTGCTACAACCAGCCAACTCGTTGAATCCATAAGTGAAGGACTGCGAAAAATAAAAAATCAAAGTACCAACTATATTCCGAGTAATATCACGACCATACAAGACTTCCAACCAGAAAAAGAAAAGGACTTTATGAGTTATGGAAGTAGCACAAAAAACCTATATTTGCTCCTCTTGGAAGATTTGTAATATGAAGGAATTGATTGTGCGAACTATATCCGGTATTTTATATGTCGCCATAGTTGTTTTTTCAATGTGTACCTCACGCGAATGGTTTCTCGGACTCTTCTTTCTCCTAGCCATTATTACGCTGAAAGAATTTTTAAAATTAGTTCGCCTTACCAGCTACCTTTCTTATCTTATTCTGGCATTCTTCATGTTTTTTTTGAGTTATAAGCTTTTAGACATAAATGCGATACATCTGTTGCTCATTTTATCCTGTTTTGTTAATCTATTTCTTTTTAAAGATTTACTAACAGTGGGTAAAATCCCAATGTTTGAAAAGAAAAAGTACATTGCCGTTGTTTTTTATATCATATGCGGATTTGTTTTTCTAACGCTTATCCCGATGCGCGAAGGGGAATTTAAACCAAATATAATCATAGGTGTTTTTATACTCATATGGGCTAATGACACATTTGCATATGTGATTGGAAAGAGTTTGGGTCGCAGGAAACTAATGGAGCTGGTTTCTCCTAAAAAAACTATTGAAGGGTTTATTGGAGGTCTTGTCGGAACCATTTTCGCCAGTTTTATTTTATTTAAATATATCGGCTATTTCGATCTATCCATTTGGATTTTACTCGCAGTTATAGCATCCGTATTTGGGACTGTTGGAGATTTAATACAGTCCAAGTTTAAACGTCAGGCAGGCGCAAAAGACAGTGGTACTTTGATACCGGGTCACGGTGGTTTTTACGACAGATTAGATAGTATTATCTATACAAGTCCATTTATTTATGCATTATTAGAATTTATAGAATATGTTTCATAAAGAAGGTTTTAAAATACTATTAATTGCGCTTACTTTATGCCTTGGCCTATCGCTAATGGCCAACAATTATATTGACAACAGCATCCTCAAAGGAGGCATCATTATGTCACTTACAGCGATGTTTTTATTGATTGCACAGTTCTTTAGAAATCCCAAAAGACCTTTCATTCAAAAGGATTCGCAGGTACTTTCGCCTGTTGATGGGAAAGTGGTTGTTATTGAAGAAGTATTTGAAAAAGAATATTTTAACGAAAAACGACTGCAAATTTCCGTATTTATGTCTCCATTGAATGTTCATGTAACACGATATCCTGTGACCGGTAATGTTGTGCTAAGTAAATATCATCCCGGTAAATTCTTGGTTGCATGGCATCCTAAATCATCTGAAGAAAACGAGCGTACAACTGTCGTCGTAAGGTCAAAAGAATTTGGAGACGTTTTGCATCGTCAAATCGCAGGAGCCCTTGCGAAACGAATCGTAAATTATGCCAAAGAAGGGGATGCTGTAAATCAAACAGACGATAGTGGTTTTATTAAATTTGGCTCTAGGGTAGACGTTTTTTTACCTTTAAATACAAAGGTGCATGTTTCTCTAAACCAAATGGTGAAAGGCGGTATTACAACACTAGCTGAAATATGACCTCAGAGGAATTAAATATTGAGTTTTTGGCCGCTGTAGATAGCGTCAATGCGCATACGGAAGCTTTTCCTGCAGATTTTCTGCTCCGATTATATGCATATTATAAAGTAGCCACAAATTCGCAAGACCAACCCACCAGTCGGAATCCATTGATTGGCGCATTCAAAACAAACGCGCTTTTTCAAATTCGGGATTTAGAGCCAGATCAGGCGAAAGAACATTATATTGAAGTTGTTAAGCTCTATTTTCTATATAGAAAATAAACCCTCTTTTATTTTAAAATAATGGCATTACTGCAAGCTCGCTAAACTCGTTTTTATCGTTTCTATTTTTGCCAAGGCGTCCGCCTCTTTTTGACGTTCTATCGCAACAACCTTCTCTGGCGCACCGCTCACAAATCGTTCATTTTTGAGTTTTCCTTGCACACTTTTTAAGAACCCTTCCGTATACTTCAGTTCTTCTGATAGCTTTGAAATTTCTTCATCTATGTTGATTGTCCCGGCAATTGGAACGAAGTATTCATTGGATTTATTCCTGAAAGTCAACGCACCTTCTATCGCTTCATTAACATAATTTATTTCAGAAAGATTTCCTAATTTCGAAATAACCACATCAAAAGATTCTGATGCTTTTTCCTTATTAATTACCGACAGTGCAATGGCTTCTTTGAACGAAATGTTTTTCTCTTTTCGAATGGTTCTAATTCCTGAAATCACTTCCGAAGCAAATTCGAAATCAAGACCAATTTTGGGATCAAAAGCCTCAATCGTTGGCCATTCAGATACAATCAAGGCCTCGTTCGGATTTCTAGGTTGTATGTGCTGCCAAATCTCTTCAGAAATAAAAGGCACAAAAGGATGCAATATTTTTAAGTTGTCTTCTAATATTGAAATAACCGAAGCATAGGTTGTAGCTGCAATAGGCTCTTCAAAACCTGGTTTCACCATTTCCAAAAACCACGAACAAAAGTCATCCCAAATGAGTCTATACGTCGCCATTAAGGCATCACTTATGCGATACTTCAAATAATGGTCTTCGATTTCAGCCAGCGTTTTTTGAAATTTTCCCTGATACCATTTTATTGCAATTGCCGCTGTTTCTGATTCGGGTATGGTATCAGAAACACGCCATCCATCAATTAAACGATAGGAGTTCCATATTTTATTAATAAACCCACTCCCCTGTTTGCAAAGATCTTCTTCAAACATCAAATCATTTCCGGCAGGTGAGCTTAAAAGCATGCCAACACGCACGCCATCTGCTCCATATTTCCCCATCAAATCTATCGGATCTGGTGAATTACCTAAAGACTTGCTCATTTTTCGGCGCTGCTTATCACGCACGATACCTGTGAGGTATACGTTATTAAATGGCTTTTCACCTCGGTATTCATAGCCCGCAATGATCATACGTGCCACCCAAAAGAAAAGGATTTCAGGCGCTGTTACCAAGTCATTGGTCGGATAATAGTAATTTATTTCTTTATTATCTGGTTCTAAAATTCCGTTAAATACGCTTATTGGCCATAACCAAGATGAAAACCAAGTATCAAGAACATCCGAATCCTGCTTCAAATCTGAGAATGAAAGGTTTTTATTAGCCGTTTTCTCCTGAGCCTTTACTAATGCATTTTCCATGGAGTCGGCTACCACAAAATCATTCGTTCCATCACCATAAAAATAGGCTGGAATCTGTTGACCCCACCATAGCTGTCTAGAAATATTCCAATCACGAACATTCTCCATCCAATGACGGTAGGTATTAATAAATTTCTCTGGAACAAGTTTTACATCTTTGTCAAGAACCGAATCTAAGGCAGGCTGAGCCAGTTCTTTCATCTTTAAAAACCATTGATCACTCAATTTCGGTTCTATAACGGCTCCTGTTCGCTCACTAGTCCCTACTTTATGCATATGTGTTTCAATCTTAGAAACAACACCCATCTCCTGTAACTCTTTCACTATTTGTTTCCTAACAACAAAACGATCTTTCCCTGTGTAGTGCAGACCGAAACTGTTCAAGGTAGCGTCGTCATTTAGAATATCAATTACCTCTAAATTATGTTTTTCTCCTAAAACTTTATCGTTTTCATCGTGGGCTGGAGTCACTTTTAAGCAACCAGTACCAAATTCGATATCGACGTAGTCGTCCTCAATAATTGGGATTACTCGATTACATATCGGCACAATCGCCTTTTTTCCTTTTAAATGACGAAACCTATCATCATTCGGGTTTATACATATCGCCGTATCTCCCAAAATTGTTTCAGGTCTGGTGGTAGCAATTGTCAACACATCCTTACTCCCTTCGATCTGATACTCTAAATAATAAAGGTTTCCTTGCTTCTCTTCATAAATAACCTCTTCATCTGAAAGTGTCGTTTTCGCTTCAGGATCCCAGTTAACCATTCGAAAGCCCCTGTAAACATTTCCTTTCTCATAAAGATCAATGAATACTTTTATAACCGATGCAGACATGTCGTCATCCATGGTAAACTTGGTTCTTTCCCAATCACAAGAAGCGCCTAACTTCTTCAATTGCTCAAGGATTATTCCACCATGTTTGTGTGTCCAATCCCATGCATGACCTAAAAATTCTTCCCGAGATAAGCTCCCTTTATCAATGCCTTCCGCTTTTAATTTTGCGACTACCTTGGCTTCCGTTGCAATCGAAGCATGGTCTGTTCCAGGTACCCAACAGGCATTGAGTCCTTTTAAACGTGCACGACGTATTAAAACATCCTGTAGGGTGTTATTTAACATATGGCCCATGTGCAGAACTCCTGTTACATTTGGGGGAGGAATTACAATAGTATAAGGCGTTCTTTCATCTACTTCTGAATGGAAATAACCATGCTCCATCCAATAGCTATACCATTTATCCTCAACATTTTGCGCATTATATTTTGCTTCTAAAGCCATTTGTGGTTTAATTTTTGAAAGTAAGAATGCAAAAGTAGGTATAACCACAGGATTATGAAAATGAATAACTTATTTTGCACTTTGTACGAAAGTTGTCTACTTTAGCGTTATAGTGGCACACAATACTGCATTCCTTAACAAAAATAATTATGAAAAAAATAGTTCTTATTGCCCTTATGGCGTTCGTAGGTTTTGCGGCAAATGCCCAAGCTGAGATTAGTTTTAAATCAGAAACTGTCAATTATGGAGAAATAGCCAAAGGTAGTGATGGGGTTCGTGTCTTTACCTTTACCAATACCGGTAATGCGCCACTTATCATTTCTGAGGTCAAGTCGAGCTGCGGTTGCACAGTTCCTAAAAAACCGGATGGACCTATCGCCCCAGGTGAATCAAATACAATTCAGGTGAAATATGACACCAATCGTGTTGGTCCGATAAGAAAAACAGTCACTGTTTATTCGAATGCAGAAGAACCAGTCAAGGCTCTTAAAATTAAGGGAGAAGTTTTGGCGGCAGGAAAAAGTGTCTTGGATAAAACTGAATAAAAAAAATAGTGTTATAAATAATACCAATCCCGACCATAGTGTTGGGATTTTTTATAAGCGCTTTTTTAATGTAAATACTGCTCTAAACAATAGGCTGTTTCGTTTAACCTTTGGAGTTACCCTTTTACAGGTATTAGATAAAATAAGGTGTTTATCTGGGTAAACTTTAACCCTTACCTGCACCAAATTACTTAAGAACTCATAGGATGTTTTATCTTTCTTAGACATCTTGGCCATGATAACGACTCTTGGGAATAGCCATAGGCATTCTAATGGAACAGCTAATGAAGACTTACGCCATTTTACCTTCCTATTTTCAATTAAATCAAGGCATAAAAAAAATAAAAAATGTGATGCTTGCCGATACTGAAATATAAAATATATTTTGCAAATTTGTTAGTAAATAAATTAAAGTATGCCTTCTATATCTCTCAAAGGTCAAAAAATGCCCGAATCGCCAATTCGCAAGCTAGTTCCCTATGCTGAAAAAGCATACAAGGCCAACAAAACAGTGTATCACTTAAATATCGGACAACCGGATATTAAGTCGCCACAATTGGCAATGGATGCCGTTGCAAATCATTCGCTAGAAATACTGGCATACTCTAGATCTGAAGGGTCTCAAGAATATAGAGAGAAGATTGCAACCTATTACAATAAGAATAACATTCCAGTTGAAGCAAATGAGATTATTGTAACGACCGGAGGAAGTGAAGCCTTGCTTTTTGCAATGGGGAGTATTGCAGATGCAGACGACGAAATAATTATCCCAGAACCTTTTTATGCAAATTATAACGGATTTGCAACTGCGTCAGGTGTCAAAATTGTTCCTGTAATTTCAAAAATTGAAGACAACTTTGCCCTTCCTCCTATTTCTGAATTTGAAAAGCTTATTACGCCAAAGACAAAAGCAATCCTAATCTGTAACCCAGGCAACCCTACTGGTTATTTATATTCAAAAGAAGAAATTCAAAAACTAGCTGCGATTGTAAAAAAACACGATCTTTTTTTAATAGCTGATGAAGTCTATAGAGAATTCACCTATGACGGCTCAAAGCATTATTCAATTTTAGAAGAGGTTGGTTTAGACGAAAATGCGATAATCATCGATTCTGTATCCAAGCGATATAGTATGTGCGGGGCTCGAATTGGCTGTCTGGTTTCAAAAAATAAAAAATTAATAAATACTGCCCTGAAGTTCGCTCAAGCACGCTTGAGTCCACCCACATTTGCTCAAATCGCAAGTGAAGCAGCCCTGGAAACACCACAAAGTTATTTTGATGAAGTCATCGTTGAATATCAAGACCGAAGAAATACGCTCGTAGAACACCTGCAAAAAATTCCAGGTGTAAAAGTAGGCGTGCCAAAAGGCGCCTTTTATTGTATTGCCGAATTACCAGTAAAAAATAGTGATGCCTTTGCTCAATGGCTGTTAGAAGAGTTCGATTTAAATGGCGAAACCATTATGGTAGCTCCTGCAGCCGGATTTTACTCAAGTCCTGGCGTAGGCCTAAATCAGATACGCATTGCTTACGTACTAAGGAAAGAAAGTCTTATTAAGGCTGTTGAGATACTGAGATCCGCTCTGAAAACATACAACGACTAATGCTGATTGAATCAAATAAATCGCTAAAAGAATACAATACCTTTGGCATTGATTGTAAGGCGAAATACTTTGTTTCAGTTACCACAAGTGACCAACTCATAGCGGTTCTCTCAGATAAAAAATATGACGCCCATTTTCTTTTAGGTGGCGGTAGCAACATTTTACTTACCCAAGACATTAACGCCTTAGTTATTCATCTAAATTTAAGAGGAATAACGATCCTTTCAGAAACTGAAGAGCAGGTGCAAATTGAGGCAATGGCAGGCGAAAATTGGCACCAATTCGTTTTGTCATGTATAGAAAAAGGCTATGGTGGACTCGAAAACCTATCTTTAATTCCAGGCAATGTAGGCACAACACCTATTCAAAATATTGGCGCCTATGGGGTAGAATTAAAAGATACTTTTGAAAGCTGTAAGGCGATAGAAATTGAAACAAAAACTGAGGTACTATTTTCCAAGAAGGCTTGTAATTTCGGATACAGAACATCCGTCTTTAAAAAAGATGCCAGAAACAAATATATCATCACTAGCGTTGTGTTTAATCTAACGAAGATAAACCACAAAAAAAGCACTGCTTATGGTGCCATACAAGAGCAATTATCTAACAAAAACACTAGTGACCCAACTCTAAAAAACATATCGGATGCTGTCATATCGATTCGCGAGTCAAAATTGCCAGATCCTAAAAAACTTGGCAATAGCGGCAGTTTCTTTAAAAACCCTGTGATTGACGCAGATACGTTTCAACTTTTTAGATCGCATTTTCCTGACGCTCCATTTTACGAAGTTTCGCCCACAGAATTCAAGATTCCAGCTGGTTGGCTCATTGAGCAAGCTGGCTTTAAAGGAAAACAATACGGTGACGCAGGAGTCCATAAAAATCAGGCCTTGGTTCTTGTGAATTATGGAAATGCGACTGGTGGTGAAATTTGGAACCTCGCTCTCAGAATTCAGAAAGAGGTAAAAGAAATATTTGGAATCCATATAGAGCCCGAAGTAAACATAATCTAGTTTACGCCAAGAACTGCATCTAGCACATGCACAACACCATTGAAACCTTTAACGTCACTTTTTTCAACCTGAGCAGATGCTCCTTTAGCATCAGTTAAAACAACAGTTGTGCCCTCTAAGGTGGCCATATAGATAACACCAGACATTGTGGTTATTTCATAGCTTCCGTTTCCGTCTTTTATTTTTTGAGTAAGCATTTCGGTATCTAGGGCCCCCTCAATAAGGTGACTTTTAATTAAGAGAACTAATTCATTTTGATTGGAAGTATTTAATAACGCTTGTGTTTTCAATTCCCCCAGGCTAGCAAAAGCATCATTCGACGGGCCTATTAGTGTAAAGGGACCTTCATTTTTTGCTAACATATCTGCCAATCCAACGGTTACTAGCATGCTGCTAAACGTCTTTAAATCTGGCGTAACCATTGACTTTAGCATCACACTATTCATCTGGTTTTTTATGTCTTTTGGTTGCTCTTTTGTTTGCTCTTTTGTTTGCTCTTTTGGTTGCTCTTTTGGTTGCTCTTTCTTTTCGGAACTCGAGACAACCACCATTTCAGTCGGGTCGTTATCTGCATTTTCTACTATTCGCTTCCCTTCACTTTTACAAGAAATAATTGCTGATGAAATGAAGATAAATAAAAAGACTTTAGAGATAAAATTCATAGTGTTGTTTCTTACGTTAAGGGCTAAAAATAACCAAAATACTTAGACAACAGCAAGAAAGATTGTACTTTTGTGGAATATATTATTGTCATGGGAATTTTTGTTATCACTATTATACTACTACTTTTTGCAGTTGCTGGTATTGCCATTAAATTATGGGCTAAAAAAGATGGAGAATTTGCAGGTACCTGTGCCAGTCAAAGTCCTTTTTTAAATAAAGACGGAGCTGCCTGTGGTTTCTGTGGAAAAACACCAGATCAATTTGAGAATTGTAACGAAGAAGTACATAATTAATGTTTCTTCTATCTGCCTTTTCTGTAGTAATTTTCATTAATTGTTGCTACTACTTACTTTTTACAAAATTTTCATTCCTCAAAACCTCAAACGAGAAGCCAACGGCCTTACAACCAATCTCTCTTCTTATTTGCGCCAAAAATGAAGCTGAAAACCTAAAAATAAATATTCCTTTCTGGCTCGATCAAGACTACGATAATTTTGAAATTATTTTCATAAACGATGCCTCACATGATGAGACTCTCAATGTCATGGAAAAATTTGCAAAGGAAGATTCCCGCATACAAATAGTCAATGTAGAAAACAATGAAGCATTCTGGGGCAACAAAAAATATGCGCTAACGCTAGGCATTAAAAAAGCAAAAAATACAAGACTCCTTTTTACGGATGCAGATTGTCGACCAGCATCTAATAACTGGTTAAAAAAAATGGCTTCCCATTTCACAGAACAAAGACAGCTCATTTTGGGATATGGCGCCTACAATAAAGCATCCGGATTTCTTAACGCCCTTATTCGTTATGAAACTCTGCTTACGGCAGTACAATACTTCTCGTACGCTAGAGCAGGCATTCCGTATATGGGTGTAGGCCGTAACCTTGCCTATTCGAGCAGCTTGTTTTATAACAACAATGGCTTTATTTCGCATATGAAAATCCCATCAGGAGACGATGATTTATTTGTAAATGAAGTCGCAACGAGAAAAAATACTGCCATTTGCATTGATAAGGACGCATTTACGTATTCTGAACCAAAACACACATGGGGAGCTTGGTTTTTTCAGAAAAAAAGACATATATCTACGGCTACATATTATAAAATAAAACACAAAACTCTACTTGGAATCTTCTTCGCATGTACTTTGATGTTTTGGATCTTGGCGTTTTTGAGTATGGCTCTTTTGGATTGGGAAATCCCAGCCGTGTTGATTGCCTTCAGACTTATTTTTCAGCTTCTCGTTATTGGAAAGGCGGCATTAAAGCTTCATGAAAAGAACCTTATTCCTTTTATCCCCTTCTTAGAGGTCTTTTTAGTGTTCGCACAATTGAGTATCTTTATTTCGAATAGTCTTTCAAAACCAAAACGGTGGAAATAAGTAATAGTGAACTTTTAAATCAAATTCAGAGAGCTAAAAAAGGAGAACAAAGTGCATTTAAATACCTACTAGATGGCTTTTGGAACTCAGTTTACGGTTTTCAGATAAAACGCGTAAAAAACGAATACGAGGTCGAAGATATTGTAATTGAGACCTTCTCAAAAGCCTTTGACAAAATAGAAACATTTGATGAAAGATATGCCTTTGGGACGTGGTTGATTGCGATTTCTAAAAATATTCATATCGATAAAACACGAAAAAAAAATGCTTCCATTTATGCGAGCACAACTGCCGTTATCGAAGATCAAGCTTATAAAATCATCGATGGTTCGCCTACGCCTGAAGACATCTTGATAACGGAGCAAAACGTAGCAGAGCTATTGCGATTTATTAAAATTTTAAAGCCTCACTACCAAGATGTTATAAATCTCCGCTACTTTCATGAGATGAGTTACAATGATATTTCCAAATCATTAGGAGAGCCCTTAAGTAATGTAAAAGTTCGCTTGTTACGAGCGCGGAAATTATTAGCAGAAATTATCACACAAAACAACGAAGATTGAGGTTTTACTTTAAAAAATTAGGGCCTGGATTCCTTTTTGCTGGCCTTCGGATTTTTCGTTTCAGAAATGGGGCTTCTTATAAAAATTGCAACAATCTTGTCGTTTTTAATGGCTCCTTTTTATGCTATTATTAATTTCAAAATCATTACAAGTAAGAATACACCAATAAATGCACAACCTTCCAAGATTCAAAGGGTATATAGTAATTTTTGTATTGGGGTTCTAATAGCTTTTAGTATTTGGTTTTTAACCACGCTCTAATTTTATTATAAATCGATCTTCTTGCGTCTTATTCACCGTTTGGGTTTGAATTTTGGATTTAATTAATTGTATCTTTGTCAACAATAATGAGCGTAGAAACTTTACATATTCAGAAACCCACACCAAAGCCAAAATGGCTTCGAGTGAAGCTTCCAACCGGTAAAAAATACACCGAATTAAGAGGGCTTGTAGCCAAATATGACCTGCATACAATATGCGCTTCTGGGAGTTGCCCCAACATGGGTGAATGCTGGGGTGAAGGGACAGCAACATTTATGATTTTGGGAAACACGTGTACACGTTCCTGTGGTTTTTGTGGAGTGAAAACAGGTCGGCCAGAATCCTTAGATTGGGAAGAGCCGGAAAAAGTAGCCCGTTCCATTAAAATAATGAAAATTAAACATGCGGTAATCACTTCTGTGGATCGAGATGACTTGAAAGACATGGGGTCTATTATGTGGGTAGAAACTGTAAAGGCAATTCGAAGAATGAATCCTGAAACAACTCTTGAAACTCTCATCCCTGATTTTCAAGGAGTAACACGAAACATAGACCGTATCATTGATGTAAATCCTGAGATCGTATCCCACAATATGGAAACGGTAAAAAGACTTACACGAGAAGTGCGTATCCAAGCGAAATACGAAAGAAGCCTTGAAGTGCTTAGATACTTAAAAGAACAAGGTATTAAAAGAACCAAAAGTGGCATCATGCTGGGCCTAGGAGAAACAGAAGCAGAGGTACTGGATACGATGAGAGATCTTCGCTCAATCGATCTCGATATTGTTACAATTGGACAATACTTGCAACCTTCTAAAAAGCATCTCCCGGTAAAGGAGTTCATTACCCCCGAGCAATTTAAAAAATATGAAACGATTGGGCTTGAGATGGGTTTCCGTCATGTTGAAAGTGGCCCGTTAGTGCGTTCATCCTATAAGGCACAAAAGCATCTTACCTAAGTCACTTTCGAACAATGGCACATACTATTAAAATAGGTATCAACGGATTTGGACGCATCGGCAGAAACCTATTCAGAATTCTATTGCACCATCCCGAAATAGAAGTAGTCGCTATTAATGATCTAGCCGATACAAAAACCTTAAGCCATCTGTTAAAATACGATAGTATTCACGGGGTACTCAATGAGGAAATATCGTTTTCAGAAAATGAGCTCGTAGTAGCCGGCTTGGCTGTTCATTTCTCTTCGGAAAAAGCTATAGAAGCTATTCAGTGGCCAAATGTAGATATTGTTATTGAAGCAACTGGAAAATTCAAAACACGTGATGAGCTAGCGAACCACCTTGCAAATGGAGCAGGGAGTGTGATACTATCGGCGCCTCCTATTGATGACGATATTAAAACCGTTGTAATTGGCGTTAATGAAGAGATTTTAAATCCAGATGACCGAATTATTTCGAATGCGTCATGTACCACAAATAATGCAGCGCCAATGCTTAAGGTCTTGGAAGCATTATGTGGTATTGAGCAGGCGTATATAACAACGGTGCATTCTTATACAACCGATCAAAGTTTACATGACCAACCACATAGAGACTTAAGGCGCGCACGTGCTGCTGGTCAGTCTATTGTGCCAACGACCACAGGGGCTGCAAAAGCGCTTACTAAAATATTTCCAAAATTAGCGGACTCGATTGGAGGTTGCGGCATGCGAGTTCCTATACCTAATGGCTCGCTAACAGACATTACTTTAAATGTCAAGAAAACAGTAACTATTGAAACGATTAATGCTGCTTTTAAAAAAGCTTCAGAAACTGATTTGAAAGGCATTCTTCAATATACCGATGACCCCATTGTTTCTGTTGATATTATAGGAAACAAACACTCTTGTGTTTTTGATTCCGAAATGACTTCCGTTATTGGGAAAATGGTAAAAATAATCGGATGGTATGATAATGAAATTGGTTATTCATCGAGAATTATTGATTTAATCCTATGCATATCGAGGAAATGATTATATTGTCTGCTAAACGACACTCATTTAATGAGTAGAGCATATACCCAATATAAATACATAGTGCCTTTTTTGTTGGTCTGCTTTGTATCTGCCCCCTTATTCGCAGCACAAAACAAACCCATAGATACCTTGGCACAAATAGAAACCTACCGACAGGATGCGATCAAAGCAATTACGTCGCAGGATTTTGACATCGCCGTAGTTAATCTTAACAACGCCAACAAGCTCGTTTCCCAGATTAAAAACACCAGCGTGGAAAGCAGGGTGCTACTCGCATCAATCGATTTCAATTATCAAATTCAAAATTATAAGAAAGCATCTTCAGAAAGCAAGAGAGTAATTTCTCTTTTACAAAAACAAGACAATAAACAGGATTTGGCTAGGGCATATAATACATATGCATTAGTGCTTACAGCATTGGAAGAATTTAACCAGGCTAGCATATTTTTCAAAAAAGCAGATGCGATGTATACGCTTTTGAATGATGATGAAAATCAATCTAGGGTACTCTTGGGCATAGGAACGCTCGAGCTAAGGCAAGGAAACCCAAAAAACGCGCTGAATTACTTTGATGCCGCCATTCCTTTATTCCAGTCTTTTAACTTCTCATATGAGGAAGCTTCAGCCCAATTAAATAAAGCAGAAGCACTTGTTTCAATAGAAGGAGAGGCTAGTAATCAAGTAAGCCTAGCAAAAAATGCACTTGAAATTGCAAAAAGCATACTCGAATCCAACAGCTATTCGGATTTAAGAATAGATAGCTTTAAAACCGCTTCGCTTATTGCTTTTAAAGAGAAAGATTACATAGCCGGAGAACGTGATTTAATGCGGTTCACAACACAAAAGGACTCCGTTCAACAAGCCTATATTGCTTCCATTTCCAGAGGACTAGACGTGGAGTTGAGCCTTAATGGGGTGAATGAAGTCAATATTACACTGCAAAACGACCTTGACAAAAGCAAAAGGTCAATCAACTTCAGTAAACTAACCAATGGCCTCAGCATTGCATTGATAATTATTCTTTCTCTCTTAACTTTATCCCTTTACAAAAACAATAATTTAAGAGCCAAGGCAAATGAATTGCTTCAGGACAAAAACAATGAGCTCATGCTTGCAAAAGAGAAAGCGGAAAAAGCATCCCTTGCGAAAGCACAATTTCTTTCTACGATTACTCACGAACTTCGGACACCTCTTTACGCGGTTACAGGCCTTACCCACTTGTTAATGGAGGAAAACCCAAAAGAGTACCAGAAAGAACATTTAAATTCATTAAAATTTTCGGGAGAATACCTATTGTCCTTAATCAATAACATACTAGATTTAAACAAATTAGAGGCAAATAAAGTAGAGGTAGAAAAAACAACTTTCAATCTTCAGAAGCGAATGCAGGACGTAATAATTGCCTTAAAAAAATCTGCAGATGATCGTAAAACGAAAATTCATCTTGAATTTGACGAAAGCATACCAAGTACATTGTCCGGAGATCCATTAAAGTTGTCCCAAGTACTCATAAATTTAATTGGTAATTCTGTTAAATTCACTCAGAATGGAGACGTATTTATACGGGTCCGAAATATGGACAGAACCAATGATAAAATAGCATTGCACTTTGAAATTGAAGATAACGGTGTTGGTATTTCGAAGAAAAAGCAAAAAAGCATATTTGAAACTTTTTCTCAGGGATCCCTCCAAATTAATAGAAAATTTGGCGGAACTGGTTTAGGCCTTTCAATTGTGAAGAATTTACTTGAGCTAATGAACAGTAAAATTCATCTTGAAAGTGAGTTAGGAAAGGGGTCTAAATTTTGGTTTTATATTAGTTTTCAAGTTGCAGAGGAAAGGAGCGATAAAGCAATCCAACAGAGCATCGAAGCACGTGACATTGATTATAAGTCTCTTGAAAACAAGCATGTACTCGTTGTTGAGGATAATAAAATCAATCAAATGATTACCAAAAAAATCTTGGAGAAAAACAATATGAGATGTTTGGTTGCAGACAACGGTACAGATGCCATTAAAATGGTTAAAGAAAATGTATTTGACATTGTTTTAATGGACATTCACATGCCTGGCATAAGCGGAATTGAAGCAACCCAAGAGATCAGGAAATTTGATGAGCAATTGCCAATTATTGCCCTTACAGCGGTCACCATAGATGAAAATTTAGATGAATTTTATCGCGCTGGTTTTAATGAAATTATTCCAAAGCCGTTCAAACCCGAATATTTTTTCGAAAAGATCTCTAGTACCATAGCTAATAAAGTCTCATCTACTAGTTCTAGCTAAAACGTTTCTTATCAATACTATCAAGTATTGTCTTTCTGAAGAAGCTTCCCTGTTCCCTTAAAATTATTGTTTTAATTGGCAGGTAGTAAATCGCAAATTTTCCGAGTTTTGGCTGAAGCCTCATATAGTCTTTCTCGGTTGTTAAGATGATTTCATTCTTCCTAAGTTTCGCTACTTCAGTGGCCGAAAATTCATGATGATCAGGATACTTTTTATGATTAAAAGTAAATTGTTTTCTTTCTAGGAAATCGACCAATGGTTTTGGTCTGGCTATTCCAGTAACTAAGGTAAATTTTTTATCTCTAAGATACTTTAAAGGAAGTTTTTCGGTTGGCCCATGGATTGTTTCCTCATACCCGATTTTAGAAAAATAAATCTTTTGATGATCTCCTAGTTTTATCTTTAGCTGAATTTTTTGTAGCGTGGCGTATGGAACCTTTTCAGGACATTTAGTTATAACGATAATATCTGCGCGTTTAGCACCCACCCTAAACTCCCTCAGATTCCCAGCTGGAACCACCAAATCATGAATATATAAATCGTTAAATGGTGTCAATAGTATGTTCGTCGAAGCCCGTACTTTTCTATGCTGAAAGGCATCATCTAGCAAGATTACATCTGCTTTATCCTGAAGTTTTTCAATACCCTCTTGCCTATTGGCACATACAGCTATAGTTACCTTTGGAAAGTTTTGTTTAAATTGTAATGGCTCATCACCAACCTCTTGCGAAGTACTTCCTACTTGCACCTCTCTGAAGCCCTTCGTTCGCCTCTTATACCCCCTACTTAAAACAGCAACCCTGTAGTCCTTAACCAAAAATTCTAAGAGGTATTCGATCATTGGAGATTTACCAGTTCCACCTACCGACAGGTTCCCAACACAAACAACAGGCTTGCTGTAACTTTTACTTTTAAACCACCCTTGGTCGTAAAAATAATTTCGCAGGGCAGCGATGCCTCCGTAAAAAAGAGAAAATGGAATAAGGATTTTCCTAAGTAAATTCATTTAACGAAAGTAACTTTTTTATCTTTACCTTAAAATAAAAACGATGAAGGTTAAAGACGTCGCATCCATTCTTGAAGAACTTGCCCCCTTATCCTATGCAGAAGACTTTGATAATGTGGGATTACTAATTGGAGACAACAATACAGTAGTAACAGGAGTTCTCGTTACCTTAGACACACTCGAAGGTGTCGTTGATGAAGCCATATCAAACAATTGCAACATGATTGTTAGTTTTCATCCAATACTTTTTTCAGGCTTAAAAAAAATAACCGGTGCAAACTACGTGGAACGTGTGGTAGCGAAAGCTATCAAGCACAATATTGCTATTTATGCGATTCATACTGCCCTGGACAATTCATGGAATGGTGTAAATGCCATGATTTTTGAGAAACTTCAGTTAAAAAAGAAACAAATTTTAATCCCTCAGAACAAGACCATAAAAAAAATAATCACCTATGTACCATCGGGGCAGGCCTCGATCGTGCAAAATGCATTATTTAAAGCAGGAGCTGGAGAAATTGGCAATTATACCAATTGTAGTTTCACCTCTTTAGGGACAGGAAGTTTTAACCCAGGTGAAAGCGCTAATCCTGTAGTGGGGGAAAAAGGAAAACTTCAAGTAGAAGACGAATCAAAAATTTCCATGACCTACCAAAAGCATTTGGAATCGGCGATAATAGCAGCATTACTTGAAGCGCATCCTTATGAAGAAGTAGCCTACGAAATCACTACTTTAGAAAACAAAAACCAGCATATCGGTATGGGAATGATAGGTGAGTTAGAGAAGGAAATGAGTGAAACAACATTTTTGAACTTTCTCAAAACAACAATGAAAACCGAATGTGTTCGGCATTCTAATTTAAAGGGTACTTCAATTAAAAAAATTGCAGTTTTAGGTGGTAGTGGCAGCTTCGCTATTGAGGCAGCCAAAGCCGCTGGTGCTGATGCTTTTGTAACTTCAGATCTTAAGTATCACGATTTCTTTAAAGCCGAAAACACAATTCTCCTCGCAGATATTGGGCATTATGAAAGTGAACAATTCACAAAAGACCTTCTACATTCTTATCTTAACAAAAAAATCACTAATTTTGCAGTCGTTTTAGCGCAAACAAACACCAATCCTATTAGCTATTTCTAAAATATGGCAACAAAGACCGAAATTACAATAGAAGAGAAGTTGAGAGCATTATATGATCTTCAACTAATCGACTCTCGAATTGATGAAATAAGAAACGTAAGAGGGGAACTTCCTTTAGAAGTTGAAGACCTTGAAGATGAAGTAGCCGGGATGAATACCCGACTCGATAAGTTAAAAACTGACCTCGAAGTTATTGAGGAAGGAATTAAATCTAAAAAGAATCTTATCGAAGAAGCAAAGACACTTATAAAAAAATATACGACTCAGCAGGACAATGTTCGGAACAACCGAGAGTATAATTCCTTAAGTAAGGAAGTTGAATTTCAAGAATTAGAAATTCAATTGGCCGATAAGCATATCAATGAATTTAGAGCTCAAATTGAGCAAAAAAATCAGGTGATTGAAGAAACTGCAGTACGCGTAACGGCTCGTGAAGATCATTTAAAACACAAACAAGGTGAGTTGAATGAAATTCTTTCAGAAACTGAAAAAGAAGAAATAGCCTTAATAAAGGAATCTGAAAAATTTGAAAGAAAAATTGAAGATCGTTTAGTAAATGCCTACAAACGAATCCGAAAAAACGTTAAAAACGGCCTAGCAGTAGTAGCTGTCGAAAGAGGCGCTTCTGGCGGTTCATTCTTTACCATTCCACCACAAGTGCAAATGGAAATAGCTTCACGTAAAAAGATTATCACCGATGAGCATAGTGGAAGAATTTTGGTAGATCCAGAATTGGCTGTTGAAGAACGTGAAAAAATGGACGTTATTTTCAACAAAATATAAGCATCTAATTACCCTACAAAAACCTTCACATAAAGTGAAGGTTTTTTTTTGTATTTTTCTGAAAGGTTCTCTTTTCTAAATGACCTATAAAAAAACAATGCCCTTATGAAAAAGTTTACATTCCTGTTTGCCATCATTGCGATATGTATTCAAACTGCATGTCTGTCTTCCAACGACAAAAACAAAGAAGCTAGATCAATCGCGCAAATAGAGTTAGCTCCTATTCAAGTACCCATAGAAAACGGCTACGCAAGAGCCTACTTTGCCAGTGGATGTTTTTGGTGTGTTGAAGCTATATACGAGAGCGTAAAAGGAGTTAAAGAATCGATATCGGGTTACAGTGGAGGTCATACTGAAAACCCAACCTACGAATCTAGCAATACAGGAAGGACTGGGCATGCAGAGGCTGTTGAAATTATATATAACCCCGAGGTTATTAGCTTCGAACAATTGGTAGTTGTATATTTTGGATCTCAAAATATTACACAAGTAAATGGGCAAGGGCCCGATCGTGGATCTCAATATCGATCGATTGTTTTTTATCAAAACGCTGCCGAAAAACAAATTATAGACACCATAATCGCCGATTTAAACACCCAACTTGATGGACAAACTGTTGCCGCAGAAGTACTGCCATTTCAAAAGTTTTGGGAGGGGGAAGCCTACCATCAAAACTATGAAAAAAACCACCCTTACAATAGTTACATTATAGGTGTTTCACTTCCCAGACTGCTCAAATTTCAACAAAAATTTCCTGAATTACTAAAAGAAGATGTGGACCATTAATTTAGGTCTCAAGTCTTAGCGAGGCTTCGTAGCCTTTATTTCAAAGATGAGTGGATATAAACCCCCATCTAACTTGAACAGGCCTTCCTTATTTTTTGTTACCTCTGGAAAAATATCAAAGGGCGAAGTTTCATGTTCTTTCAGTGAAGCGACCTCTCTTCTTTCAGTAAAACGGTCTCTCTTCTGGCTTATTTCTTCTAAAACAAAACTAGTTTTTAAGAAGCTTCTCATTGAATACTATGCTGTTATTACCATCTTTGAGCATCACGAAATAGATGCCTTGACTTAATTGACTCGTATTTAAAAGGTATTGGTCGTAGGAGTCAAAATCGGCAGGAAGGGCTATTACTTCTTTGCCTAAAATATCATATACGCGAACGCTGAGTGCCCCCTGAGATTCAAACAATATCGTTGTACTTTCCTCTGCTGGATTTGGAAATAAGGCACCGGTTTCAGCTAGCTTTTTTGTAAAATACTTCTCTCCAAACGCAAAGGCCTCTTCCCCAATTTTTTTACCAAGTATACGCCCGGGAATGTCGTCTATTGGTGGATGTATTCCTCCCCATATTCTACTTAGACTTGTTTGGTTACTGGCATCACGATACGTAGCCCATTGCAATTGAATTGTCGTGGAAGGGCCTTTTTCAAATTTTAAAAAGCTGTTCGCCGGAGCTTCAAAAACGCCCAAACCTCCTGGGAAAAAAGGATCACCAGTTAGTATTGTAAGTACTTCAGCAGCCGCTCTAGAAAATGTAGAATGTCCAGACAAAAAACCTGCAAAAGGAGGTGTCACAAAAGAAGGCCTTTGATAAGGAAACCATTCTTCAGCAAAAATCCAATCCACACCTGCCACATCATTATTGGGATCAATAATAAAACTTGGGCCTCGCCAACCATATATTTTAACTCTACCCACATTTTCATTAAATGCACCTGCCAAAGGATCACCAGGCGCTATTAGCTCTATAAATCCTGGCGACAAAGGCAAACCATTTGGGTGATAACTTGGCAAGTCGCTGTTGCTAGATTGCCCTCTATCGGCCATATATCGTATCGCACTTATAGGTCGTGTATAATCATAATATCCTTTCAATCCCCAGGCGTTAACAGCTGCATCATGCATGGTTCCGCCGAGTAAAAAATACGATTTAACATCCCACTCCAAATCACTTAACGTTGCACCTTCGCCCTTAAACTTTTTGATCAATTCGGGCTGATCACTTACATAGTTAAGCAAGGTAAACCAATGTCCAGGTGGTGTCTCACTATCGGGACCGTCGGCCCAGTATTCGGCCATCACTCTATTGTAATCGCCTCTTAAAACCAGTTGCGCTTCATAGGGTACATTGGTTTTTGGATTGACAGTGTACCCCGGACCGGTATCGCCTCCATTTAGGTAATCGTAAAATATCTTATACTCTTCAAAAGTGCTCGGAAAACCAGAGGATCCTAAATTTCCATTGCTTGCAGGAGAAATATCAACAAGTACTCCATCGGCAGGATCTAATTGGGCACTCCAAGCAGCCACTAATGAAAAACCCCATTTGTAAGGATCGTCAATCCCCAGGCCATCTTGAAGATATGGCGGTGGACCAGGGTCATTGTAGACCGTATAGTCTTCACCCGATATAGAAAAAACTGTCTTATCCTCGTCCTTTAGAGAAAAAGGCGTTACGCTGCCCCACTCCGGACTTAAAAAAGGTGGTTGGCCACCCGGTATCACATTTCCACTTTGATCGACATAGTTTTCTACTTTGAGCGGTTGCCAATGATTTGGATATGTCATATCCCCGTTCCCAGCAATATCGGTATTTAAGGGTTCATTAAGCGGCTCATAAAATCGATTTTCATAATCCAACGCTTCGTTCGAACCGTCCTGAAGACCAAAGGCAATAATCTGTGCTGCCATATAATTTCCGAGGGCGGCGGCATCGCCATTTTCATAATTTGTGGTTGTTATTGAAACATCGTACCCCAACGTTTCCATGAGGTTATTCACTGACTCTGAGATTTCAACTTCTCTAGGTGCATTTTTAAAACGGTGCAGAACAACACGATAAACCCCGTAACTTATGGCCTTGTTTCGTGCTTCAGAAATGCTTTCAGAAGTTGTAAACCCATTAAAAGAACAGCTATAGTCTCCAACTGTTTTACCTAAAAAGAACGTATCTGCATAGGGGTCAAAAACGGCCCAAACGTCGTACATCAAGACGGAGGTGTGAAAGAGATTTCGGGCATGAACGGTAGGCCGCGCAAAATCATTACGAATACCGTTTAGCACTTCTTCGTTCCACTGTCTTGCAACAGACTGTGCTGCAGCCGTGCCAACTAGGAAACATAGAAAAACTAAAACAGCATGTTTTTTCATTTGTCAATTTTAAACAAAGATACTACGTACAAAGTAATAATAGCAAGCTCAATTTTTCCTTTACTTCAATTATTAATCCTTATTTTTGTTAGAAGTTCAAAATGTACAGGTTTATATGTTCGAAAATAGTTTAGAATTTGCTAAAAAATGTGATGCTTTGGACGCATTGTCTAGCTTCAGAAACAAATTTCATCTCCCGAAAAACACCAATGGCGAAGCCTTCGTTTACCTCTGCGGAAACTCTCTAGGGCTGCAACCAAAAACAACCTCTAGCTACCTTGAACAAGAACTCAAGGACTGGGCCACATTAGGAGTAGAAGGGCATACAGACGCCGCGCATCCCTGGTTGCCGTACCATGAATTTCTGACCGAAAATATGGCAAAAATAGTGGGAGCAAAACCTTCCGAAGTTGTTGTTATGAATGGTCTTACTACAAACCTTCATTTAATGATGGTCTCTTTTTACAGGCCTACATCAACGAAGTATAAAATTATAATCGAGAGTGATGCATTTCCGAGTGACAAATACGCTGTAGAGAGTCAACTAAAGTTTCATGGTCATAATTCGGAGGATGCCCTCATTCTTTGGAAACCTCGAAAAGGGGAAGAACTGTGTCGCTTTGAGGACCTGGAAAAAATAATGGAAGAGCAAGGTGACCACGTTGCTTTGTTGATGATTGGGAGTACAAATTACTATTCTGGGCAAGCCTTCCCTTTGAAAAAAATTACAGATTTAGGACACCGTTACGGATGTATGGTTGGATTTGACCTCGCGCACGGTGCTGGAAACATTCAACCCAATTTGCATGAAACTGGAGCAGACTTTGCCGTCTGGTGCACCTATAAATATTTAAATAGTGGGCCTGGAAGTCTGGGAGGCTGTTTTGTACACGAACGCCATGCAGACGATAAAGAAATGAATCGTTTTGCAGGTTGGTGGGGACATAACAAAGAAACCCGTTTTAATATGCGACATGAGTTTGACGCATTAATTGGCGCAGAAGGTTGGCAATTAAGCAACCCGCCCATACTGTCCATGGCCGCTATAAGAGCCTCTTTAGATATTTTCTCGGATGCTGGTTTTGAAAATATTCGCAAGAAGTCGGTAAAGCTAACTGGTTTCCTCGAATATTTAATTGATGAACTAAAAGACCATAGAATACGTATTATCACCCCTCGAAATCCTCAAGAAAGAGGATGTCAATTATCGATTCAGGTAAAAAGTGCCGATAAAACCTTACACACAAAACTTACAGAGGCCGGTGTAATAAGTGATTGGAGAGAACCGGATGTTGTGCGCGTTGCTCCCGCTCCACTCTATAACAGTTTTGAAGATATGTATTATTTTGCTGAACGATTAAAAAAGATACTGAATTAATAATTTTAGTGGCTAAGACTCCCCTATTGACTATGTATACTGGGGTAGTATTTAGAAAAACACATTCCTTTTAGGAGATTTTATATGAGTAAAAAAGACAACATACTTATTATAGGAGCCGGACTTTGCGGTAGCCTGCTTGCACTTCGGATGGCACAACGTGGTTATAAAGTTACCCTAGTTGAAAAACGTCCCGACTTACGCAATATCGAACAGGATGCAGGTAGGTCTATTAATTTATCCTTGTCGGATAGAGGATTGAGAGGCTTGCGTTTGGCAGGAGTTGAAGAGGAAGCCATAAAACAATGTATTCCAATGCACGGTCGAATGATTCACGACAAACAAGGCAATACTTTTTTAAGTAAATACAGTGGGCGTGAAAATAAATTTATAAATTCCATATCGCGTCCTGGGCTAAACATGTTGCTTCTAGATGCGGCTGAAAAAATGCCGAATGTTTCTTTGTTTTTTAATCATGGATGTGAATCTGTTGATTTAGAAAATGCCTCTGCTACTTTTAAAAATTATGAAACGGGCGCCGTCACCAGCTTTAAAGGTGACATCCTTTTAGGAACCGATGGTGCAGGCTCTGCAGTGCGAAGAAGTATGTTTAACAATAGGGACTTTTTATTTAGCTTCTCTCTTGACTGGCTTACTCACGGCTACAAGGAACTCACCATTCCGCCTACCGAAAATGGGGGCTATAGAACTGAAAAAAATGCCCTCCATATCTGGCCACGAGGAGAAGACATGCTCATTGCGCTTCCAAACATGGATGGTAGTTTTACCGTTACCTTGTTTCTTCCGTATGCCAATAGCAACTATTGTTTCGAAAATTTAATCACACCTGAAAAGGTCCATGAATATTTTCATTCGGAGTTTCCTGATGCCCTGGCATTAATGCCTAATTTAACCGAAGTGTTTTTCGAAAACCCCACAGGACCATTGGGTACCATTAAATGCTCTCCATGGAATTCGTTCGGGAAGTCCTTAATTCTTGGAGATGCCGCTCACGCCATCGTTCCTTTTTACGGACAGGGCATGAACGCCTCTTTTGAAGATGTTGTTGTTTTTGACGAAGTATTGGAGGCCTTTGAAGAGAAATTATTTTCGGGTACAATCGATTGGAAAAAGATTTTTCAGGAGTACGAAAAAGCCCGTAAAAAAGATACCGATGCGATTGCCGACCTTGCTGTAGATAATTTTCACGAAATGAAGGAACATACAGCAAGTGAATTGTTTCAGAAAAAAAGAAAACTTGAAACTGCTTTTGAAGCAGCGTTTCCAGATAACTATTCTTCTAAATATTCTATGGTAACATTCAATGAAACGATATCTTATGACGAAGCGATGACACGCGGACGAGCGCAGGACAAAGCCATTCTTAATTTGATAGATGATGGCGAGCTTTCCGAGAACATGCCATTGAATGAGAAACTAATTTTAGTAAAAAGAACAACGGAAGACATTTTAAATGACAATGCCATCCTTGGTAAATTAAAATAACAACGCCTAAAAGGACTATTAACAGATACATATTATGAAAAACAAAAGCAGACTTATTGAAGGAAAAGCGACTCCAAGAGGAGCGTACCCGCATGTAAAGCGTGTTGGAGACTTTATCTTTGTTTCTGGAGCTAGTTCTCGATTACCAGACAATACGTTTGCTGGGGTCCACCAAATAGATGAAATGGGAACGATGCGATTGGATGTAAGGGAGCAAACCAAGGCCGTTTTAGAAAATATAAAAGATTATCTTGCTGCTGAAGGTGCTACCATGGCAGATGTCGTAGACGTCACTTCATTTTTAGTAAACATGAATGATTTCGCAGGTTATAACGAAATCTACGCAACCTTCTTTGATAAAGAAACGGGACCAACAAGAACAACCGTTGCAGTGCATCAATTACCTCATCCACATTTGGTTGTGGAAATTAAAGCCATGGCGTATAAAAAGCTCATTTAAACATCACGAAGCTCTAGAGATGAAAAAGATTTTAAATTACATAAATGGTCAATATGCACCTCCCATCGCCGATAGATGGTTAGATAATTACAATCCGAGTAATGGGGAAATCTATTCTCAAATTGCAGCTTCTACCGAAGAAGATGTTTCTTTAGCCTACGAAGCAGCGAGCGCGGCTTTTCCTGCTTGGTCTAACACTAGTATTGACGATCGTAGTGCTATTATGCTCAAAATCGCCTCCCTTATTGACGACAACCTAGAGCGTTTTGCGATGGCCGAATCGATGGATAATGGAAAGCCCTTAAGCCTCGCTACTGCAATTGATATCCCAAGGGCATCCAGTAATTTTCGCTTTTTTGGCCATGCCATCACACAATTTTCTAGCGAAGCACATGAAAGTGTTGGTTTAAATACCATGAATTTTACGCTACGACAGCCCATTGGCGTTGTGGGATGCATTTCTCCTTGGAATTTACCCTTGTATTTATTTTCATGGAAAATAGCTCCAGCCATAGCTGCAGGAAATACGGTCGTGGCAAAACCGAGTGAAGTAACCCCAATGACCGCTTATCTCTTAGGAGAAATTTGCACTGAAGCTGGCCTACCTGATGGTGTTTTAAACATTGTTCACGGTCTAGGTCCATCTGCAGGACAGGCAATCATTGCACATCCAAATATTAAGGCTATTTCATTTACTGGAGGTACAAAAACCGGAGAGCATATTGCGCGTACTGCAGCCCCTATGTTTAAAAAACTATCATTAGAATTGGGGGGTAAAAACCCAAACATCATTTTTGCCGACTGTGATTATGAAAAAATGTTAGCGGTATCGGTTAAATCATCCTTTACCAATCAGGGACAAATTTGTCTATGTGGTAGCAGAATATTTGTAGAGAAATCAATATTCGATCGATTTAAAACTGATTTCGTCGCAAAGGTGAAGGAACTAAACGTTGGAAATCCTTTTGAAGCAAGCACAGATATTGGAGCCTTGGTCTCAAAACCACACCTTGAAAAAGTCCAATCGTATATCAAAATAGCCGAGGATGAGGGAGCTAAGATATTATTCGGAGGAAAGACTGTTAAGGTGCCTGGATCTGAACATGGTTATTATTTAGAGCCAACTGTTATTGAGGTCTATGATGACCAGTGTCGAGTGAACCAGGAAGAAATATTCGGACCTGTTGTAACACTTATGCCTTTTGAAACCGAAGAACAAGCAGTACAATACGCAAATGGTGTTATGTATGGACTCTCTTCAACCTTATGGACAAGTGATCTTAACAGAACCATGCGGATGAGTAAAAAATTAGAAGCGGGGATTGTATGGGTAAATACCTGGATGAACCGTGATTTGCGTACTCCATTCGGAGGTGTTAAAAACAGTGGTGTAGGCCGTGAAGGTGGTTTTGAAGCCCTGCGTTTTTTTACAGAAGCAAAAAACGTTTGCATTAAATATGAGTAAATGGCTCCCCGAGCGCAGTCGAGGGGTTTTTAAACAATAAACATAGGTCACGACTGCGCTCGACCTGACAGAAAAAATGAATTTAAACTTTAAGGATAAAAACGCCCTTGTCTGCGGAAGTACAGCAGGAATTGGAAAAGCAACTGCCATGTTATTAGCCAAACTCGGTGCAACGGTTACATTGTTGGCAAGAGATGAGGAAAAATTGAAAAACACACTTTTAGAGTTGCCTTTTCAAGATGGGCAAAAGCATAATTATATAGTTGCCGATTTTAGCGATCCAGAATTACTCAAGGAACGAGTGGGTCACGTTACAGAAAGTAAAACTTTTCATATTTTGCTAAACAATACAGGAGGCCCTAAAGGTGGACCTATATTTTCAGCTGAACCCTCCGCATTTTCGAATGCCTTTACCCAGCACTTAATTTGCAATCAAATTTTGGTTCAGGCCGTAGTTCCCGGAATGAAGAAAGCAGATTATGGAAGGATAATAAACATCATTTCTACCTCTGTAAAGCAACCCATAGATGGCTTAGGAGTGAGCAATACCATTAGAGGGGCTGTTGCCAGTTGGAGTAAAACGCTTGCCAATGAACTTGGACAATATGGGATTACAGTGAACAATGTTCTTCCAGGGTTCACAGCGACAGACAGACTGGACGATATTATAGCCAATGCTGCGAAGAAATTAAACAAAACAAAAGCCGAAGCTAGTGCTTTTATGATGGGGCTCGTACCCGCAAATCGTTTTGCACAACCAGGCGAAATTGCAACTGCTGTGGTTTTCTTGGCAAGTGAAGCTGCGAGCTACATAAATGGAATAAATCTTCCCGTTGATGGAGGTCGCACTAAAAGTTTGTAACTTTAGCACTATCCAGTATATGATAGATTTCTTAAAAAATCTTGAAAGTAGAAAGGAAACCTATAGAATGAGTCAATAAAACCCTTGCCTTTACCAGGAAAAAATATGAAACGAAAACTGCGGATTAACGGCCACTCACATTTACTTCCTTACCCGGAGGAGATCCCTCAGTTTATGAAGGATAAAGAAATTTTTTGGGTAGACAAGGATCGAAAATTCATGCTTCAAAAAGATTGGAGCCGCCCAGTTACCGATTCTAGTTTTTTTCTAGATGAAAAACTAGCTTGGATGGATGAGTTTAAAATCGATCACGCGGTTGTCTTAAACCTTTCTCAATTATATGGCAATGGGCTGCGCGTGGAGGAGATGAAAAAAGCGCTGCGGTTTCAGAACGATTTTAATGCAAAGGTTCAACGCGAGCATCCGTCAAAATTTACTTGTGGCTTTGTAGTGCATCCTGGCTTTGTTCAGGGAGCCATGTGGGAAATGGAACGATGCGTTGAGGAACTTGGCATGCAACTACTTTGTCTTCCAACCCATTATATGGATACGATTGGTACTTGGCGTTGTATATTTGATGAGGAAAATGAACCCATTTTTGAATTGGCTAGTAAATACAATCTTGCCCTAGAAGTGCACCCCTATGACGGTGAAAAATTCATAAAACTTGAAAATACTTCCTGGAGATTTCATCTTATATGGATGCTCGCCCAATGCGCAGATGCCTATCACTTCTTAACACTTAACGGCTATGCAGATAAGTTTCCAAACATGCGAACCTGTTTTGCACATGGCGGACAGTTAGCACAAATGAATCTCGGAAGAAGAATACAAGGATTTGATGGGCGCCCCGATTTATTTGAAGGGAAAGCACATCCTAGAAAATCTGTGGGGCATAAAAACATCTTCTTTGATACATTGGTGCACGATACAGGTTCATTAAAACTCGTGGTAGAAAATCAGACGTCCAAACAGATTGTAATGGGGCTAGATGATCCATATCCTTTAGGTGAAATGGATAGTGAGGTACAATCGTCCTATCCTGGAAAAATTTTAGATTTAGCAAAAGAACGTAACATACTTACGCAAGTAGAATGTGATGCTATATGGGATGACAATGTGATACAATGGCTTTGTGGAGACGATGAAACTGCAAAACAAAACTTAATAACTCGGATCTTAGGCTAATGGACTTTCTTCCTGAAAAAATTGAAGATTATGTCTTGGCTCATTCTCAAAAAGAGCCAGAATTATTGCAAAAACTCCACAGAGAAACCTGGCAAAAGGTATTGCAGCCGAGAATGCTTAGCGGGCATTTTCAAGGCAGAGTATTGAGTATGATTTCTAAATTAATTGCGCCAAAATACATTTTGGAAATAGGAACCTATACCGGCTATTCTGCATTGTGTTTAGCTGAAGGTATGCAAGCTGAGGGGGAACTTCACACCATTGACATCAATGAAGAGCTATGCGACCTTCAACGAAAGTATTTTGACGCTTCAGGTTTTGGATCTAAAATTTTTCAGTATACTGGGAACGCTTTAGAAATTATTCCGGAATTAGATCAAACTTTTGACCTAATATTCATTGATGCCGACAAAAACAACTATCCAAAATATTTAGAGTTAATTCTTCCGAAGTTAGCAAAAGGGGGCGTTCTTCTAAGCGATAATGTCTTGTGGAGTGGGAAAGTTATTGAAAGGCTCAAAACAGAGGATACAGATACCCGGGCTTTGCTCACTTACAATAAAGTATTAAACGAGCATCCTTTATTAGAAACAGTACTACTTCCCATTAGAGATGGTCTCACAATTTCACGTAAAAAGTGAATCTAGAAAAGCAATCAATTGTTTGAGCGATAGAAAATTTGGACTTAAAATTTCCTCTTTATTGAACCAGCGGCATCTTCAACATCGTCTTTGAAGCTTTCAATGTCTTTTTTTATATCCTTGGCAGTGTTGGTAATATCGAGATCAATGTTGTGTTTGTCGGCACTTTTTGTGATTTCACTTTTAATATCATTGGTAGCGTCTTTTATTTGACGCATTCCTTTTCCAAGTCCACGTGCAATTTCAGGTATCTTATCGGCGCCAAACACCAGTAGCACAATAAAGAGGATAAATCCAATCTCTGCGCCACTAATAAATAAGAAGTACCCTTGTAATATCATACTACAAATATACTTATGAGTTCTGAGTTATAGCTTAAGTGTTATCACTTTTTTAAAATTCTGAATAAAAAAACCCTCCAATTTTGATCGAAGGGTATTTCTATTATAGATGTAACAGACTTATTGCCCCTTCACATTTTGTTTGAATTTATTAAAATCTCCCAATTTTTTGCGCTTTGGCCAGCTGTTATTAGACGTATCTATGTCGGCTGTTTCCTCATCAGGGTCGACCATAATTTTCGTGATTTCCATTTCCGAAGCAACGACCTTTCCTACCGACGCATCGTTTTTTCTCCAAATTTCTGCTGGATAGGTTACTCTTTTTGTAGAACCATCGCTGTAGGTATACTCCGCAATAATAGGCATTGGAATTCCTCCTGGTTTTTCGAAAGTTATTTCATAGAAAAACCTTGGGTTCTTTAGGTTAGCCCTTTCATTTGCCGGCACATTATCCATTATATAAGACTGCAGTGTTGGCACATCGTCCAATGTTGATGTACGCATACTTTCTTCAAAATCCTCACTATCCTCATCAATCAAATAGACCAATGCTGGAAGATCGCTTTCTTTCATTCCCCGCTGCTCCATCATCTGCCTTATTTCTTTGCTCATTTTTGACGTAACATAGAAGGTTTTAACCTCTTTGATCCCTATATCTGTATATTCTGTAGAGTAAAACCAAGACCTCCAAAACCAATCCAAATCAACAGCAGATGCATCCTCCATAGTTCTGAAGAAATCTTCTGGTGTTGGATGTTTAAACATCCAGCGCTGAGAATAGGTTCTAAAAGCATAGTCGAATAAATCACGGCCCATGATGGTTTCACGTAAAATATTAAGCCCCGTTGCAGGTTTCGAATAGGCATTGGCACCAAAGTTATACGTATTTAGACCTTTTGTCATAATTGGCGCCATTCGGTTTTGATCGCCAGCCATATAACTCACAATCTTTCGGGCCGGTCCTCTGCGCGAAGGGTAGGCCTTATTGGGAGCGATGGCGTCTGGATACCACTCTCCAAAGTCTTGTTCTGCGACATATTGCACAAATGTATTTAAGCCTTCGTCCATCCATGTCCATTGACGTTCGTCACTGTTTACAATCATCGGAAAATAATTGTGTCCAACTTCATGAATAATAACACTCATCATTCCGTATTTGGTTCGTTCACTATAGGTCCCATCTTCATTCGGTCTACCATAGTTCCAGCAAATCATTGGATATTCCATCCCCTGATTCTTTGCATGCACAGAAATTGCCTTGTGATAGGGGTAATCAAATGACATTCTTGAATACGATTTTAGCGTACTCGCAACAACAATGGTCGAATAATCTTCCCATAAAGGATTTCCCTCCGGTGGATACATTGACACTGCCATTACATCTTTAGCTCCTATTTTCACAGACATCATATCCCAAATATACCTTCGGGAAGTAGCGAAGCCAAAATCACGCACATTTTCTGCCTTCAGTTTCCAAGTCTTCGATACAGTAGAAAATCCTTTAGAAGCATTTTCAGCTTCTTCCTGAGTAACAATAATCACGGGCTTGTCATACGCCTTTTTCGCACTATTGTAGCGGTTCATCATCTCTTTGGTGAATACCTCTTTCCTGTTTACTAGCACTCCTGTTCCATCTAGAACGTGATCGGAAGGAACGGTAATATTCACTTCATAATCGCCAAATGGTAAGGCAAATTCATCACGACCCCAAAACTGACTGTTCTGCCATCCTTCAACGTCACTATACACGGCCATTCTCGGAAAGAATTGTGCAATTACATAGCCTCTATTTCCATCCTCAAAAGTCTCATAACCACTTCTTGCTCTGTCTACGGTATGTTCTGGAATGTAATACCACCATTTCACTGAAAACGAAAATTTCTCACCTGGTTTCAGTCCCTGAGGCATTTCTACACGCATCATTGTTTGGTTAATTGTATACTCTAAGGGAGCTCCTTTCACCGTTGTAACCGCTTCAATTTTAAAACCGCCATCAAAGGAAGTGCCCATATATTCCCCGACAAAACTACTTGCCATGGTCGCTGGTTGCGTTCCACTAGGTTCTATCAAAGGTGATTTTGAATCTTTTTCTCGCTTATTTTGATCCAGCTGTACCCATAAATATTCAAGATTATCGGGTGAGTTGTTCGTATAGGTTATGGTTTCAAAGCCGTTAATCTTCGCATTTTCATCGTCTAATACAATATCCATTACATAGTCCGCTTGCTGCTGGTAGTATTCCGGACCTGGCGCACCACTGGCACTTCGATACATATTTGGCGTTGAGAACTCTTCGTACAATTGTTTAAATCGATTCTCATTTAAATGACCGGGTTTGCGTTCTTCCGACACCTCTTCTTGGGCATATGTAAAGCCCGTTGCAAGCAACAAAGCCAAAAGAGACATGTATTTAAGTAATTTCATAGTGGGGTTTTTTTGAAAAAATATTTAAAAGTGCTTAAAAGTAGTTTTTCTTCTACGCAATAAGAATTTTTTAATTGAAGTTTAACACTCCATTAGGATTATCAACATCTAGAATTAAACTCTTTCTGTTCTTAGAAGATTTAAAATGAATAATATTCTGCTGTTCAGCAAATATTTCGGTGAGTGCCTTAAACTCAATTTCCATGGTATTCAAGGTTTCAATTCCTGAAACTTCAATGTAAGATTTTACCATATCAATATCATATTCTATTCCAAGATAGTCTAAGGTTACAGGCCTTCCATTTACCGAAATCTTTAATTTCTGAAGAATGTATTTCTTCAAGAGAGTCCTGTCCTCCTCTGTCTCTTTTGTGGTTCCCAATGAAACATCCGAACGGTATCTTTTCCGAAGCACTTCCTCAATGTCATCAATAAAAAACTGTGTGATGATTTGAAGCGACTCACTTTCAGCAACATATTCAATTTTGGTAATACTCACGTAAAATTTATGTTCGGCAGAACCCATAATACATGGGAATAGCAAAACGAAGAGGGTCATTTTTAAAAATGTCATAAATAGCATTACGTTTGAAGATCTACAAGACCAATTAAGCACTCAAATGTCGCATAAAATTAGCTTCTTTTTGTGCCAACTCTTAAAAATTACATAGATTAGACAGCCAAAGTATGGTCCAGATGTCTTATTCGTCAGTAATTAAAAGCCTTTGAACAAATTCTGCTCCCTTTACTTGAAATATTTTTAAAACTTTTGAATAACGTTCCTTCGTAAAGTCATCTTGCAAAGCAGAGGTTTCGATACAAAAAAGAATAAAATCGTAGACCCTATTTTCAGGTATTTGAAAAGCTTCATTAAAAAAGTTCGAGGAATACCTGTATAATATAGCGGCGACCACCGAATTTTGTGTCTCCCATTTTCTTTTTATTTTCAATTTCTTATAGTACCCAGACGCATGTTTATAAATTTCCTCCAAACTCAAATTTGTTGGAAAAAAAGCCATCGCAACCGGCATAATCTTCTCCTCCCCAACTCCCAAAAACCCGGGAATGCCAACATCATCAAAATTCATTTCTTTTTCGGTGGTAATATTTTGAACATCGGTAGCAATATCTCCAGACAAATTGGGCCCGAGAATAACCTCATCAAGGGTATTTATTAGCTCAGACAATCCTACAGTTATAATTCCTTGATCATAAATTTCTTCTGAAACAACAACCTTATCTGGCACGTGAGTCACTGAAGAAAACACAAGGGTATCTTGTATTTTTACGCGTATAGAAAAATTTCCGTATTCATTTGTAATCGCATTGAATCTCGAAGTTGTATTTAATATGTGAATCCCCTCCACATCCTTTTTATTGGTAACCTTCCCTTGAAGCACCTTTGATTGTGCGATTCCATTGAATGACCATAGGCACAAAAGTCCGAAAAACAGATGGTAGCTAGATTTATTCATGAAGATCTCTATGGGCTTCAACATCTTCAATTATTAAGGATTTTCCTGCTCCAGAAATAAAAAATCTACCTATAACCTCAACCAAAAAGGAAAAAGGGCGAAGGAGCGCAACCGTTAAAAGGAATCGTTTTTCCATTATTTAAATTGACACCTTGTTTTCTTATTAAATACGTAGCGTATTGCGCAAGTATTGTTAAATTTATGCCCCTCAACAAATCTAAATGAAAAATATAATTATTGCGAGTACATCGACAGTTTTTCAAGGAAACTATTTAGATTATCTTCTCGAGCCTGTACTTGCAGCCTTTTATTCGGAAGCAAATGAAATTATTTTTATTCCCTACGCAAGACCAGGAGGGATTTCACACGACGCGTATACCGAAAAGGCTTCAGAAGCATTTAAGAAAATTGGCAAAAAAGTTGTTGGCATTCACACCTTCGAGAACCCTATTGCTGCATTAAAGACCGCAAAGGGTGTTTTTACCGGTGGCGGAAACACCTTCGTCCTGGTTTCTCAGCTGCACAAAAAAGAACTCATGCAACCTCTTAGAGAAGCTATATTTAATGGCCTCCCCTATCTTGGGACCAGTGCAGGCAGTAACATTTGTGGCCTGAGCATGCAAACAACCAATGACATGCCGATTGTATACCCATCTTCTTTTAAAACACTTGGTGTCATCCCATTTAACATAAACCCGCATTATCTCGATCCAGATTCCAAAAGCGAGCATATGGGAGAGACGCGTGAGACACGCATCCAAGAATACCATACTCAAAACACTGCAGCTGTTGTTGGTTTGAGGGAAGGAAGTTGGTTGGAAGTGCAGGGCGATTCAATAGTCTTAAAAGGACCTCATAGCGCTCGGGTTTTTGAACAAGGAAGAAAGGCATACGAAGTGGAAACAGCTAGTATTTTAGATATTTAATAGCCGTATCCGACTAAGACGCAAGACCACTGCGCAGTATGCAACAAGATTTTTTTTCCTTCTGGGCACTAATTAGTGGGTACTGTGAACTTCTCAATACACTTTTAACTTTCATTGCTCATAACCAACACAGTCACTTTTTTTTATCGCATCTCACTTCTCACATCTATCTTCTTGCTTATCCTTAAAGTTCTTTTACAAAATGATACCCCTTGGCAACAAACCCCTGGTTGTAATAAAATTTATGAGAGGGGAAATTATGAACATAGGTATTTAATTCGATCCATTTACAAGATTTTTCTTTCGCATAGGCATAGACAAATTCCATGAGCAGGCCACCCACTCCTTTGTTGCGATGGGTATCGTCGATTATAACATGGTCTAGTTCCATACTTTTTCCAGCATAGTGCCTGGTTTGAAACCACATTCCACAAATACCTATTAACTTATTTTCTTCATACAAACCAATGCATTCATAATGCTGATCTACCATCTCCAGCAATCTTTCCCTTAATAGCACATCACCAACATTTTCACTTCCGAGTTTCCGAAGCAATGGCAAGATTATTAAAATGTCTTTCGCGGGGATTTTCTGAAAATCAATATTCATTTTTACGGATTTTTAAGTCTTTCAAATTTAAAATAAAAACCAATAGCAAATCATGAATTCATTTACTCAATAAATAGTATCTTAATTGGCGTAAATATTGCATAACATATATTGTTAAAAATTAAAATGAACCGAAATAAATTTATAAAAATAACCGGACTCGCAATAACAGGTTTAAGTATACTTCCTCATTTATCATTTACAACCTTGCAAAACCAGTTTACCCGAGATCAATTAATAGGAAAGGATGAATCCGATATTGTAGGTGATTCATATACTACAAAAATGCACAGAGAAGCTGCTATTGCATTTCAAAAAATGAAGTTTGAAGCTGCAAAAGCAACCATTGACATTGAAATAGTTTCGGCCTACAGAAGTTTCCAAAGGCAGCAGGATATTTATGAAGCCAAGTATAAAAAATATACCTCCGGAGGGCTCGCTCCTATTGATGCTATTGAAAAAATTATTGAGTATTCGACTATTCCAGGAACCTCGCGGCATCATTGGGGAACCGACATCGACATTATCGATGGTAATGCGAAGCCAAGACCGAAGAGCGTCTTGGAATCTGAACTTTTTCATGGGGATGGTCCCTTTTGTAAAATAAAAAACTGGCTCATGGAAAATGCAAACTCCTTTGGCTTCTATGAAGTTTATACAAATAACGCCAATCGAAAAGGCTTCAAATATGAACCCTGGCATTTTAGCTATGCTCCCATTTCAAAACCTATGTTAGTTGAATACAAAAAGTTGGATGTTAAAAAAATTATTCAACAAGAAAAGATTCTCGGAAGTGAGCATTTTACAGATACTTTCATCGCCAACTATAGAGAACGTCATCTATTAGATATCAATCCCGAATTACTTTAAATCCACTAGACTTTCTATAAATGAACCTATGTATAAGCGAGCTAGAAAGGAATACTATAAGACTTCGTTTTATCAAACAAAAGAGGTTACCATACTGAACACTGCACTAATAATAACGCAATACGTATAGAAAAAAGCAAGGCAAACGTATCATTTCGAGCAGCGTAAAATCGATTAAGAACTCTAACGAACATTCTTTATTTGCGGTATTTTGTATTTATATTTGCCTTATGAATAAAAAAGTGATTTTATTAATTCTCGATGGCTGGGGTATCACTCAGAATCCTTCAGTTTCTGCT
>CALKCP010000033.1 GCA_938083445.1 uncultured Ulvibacter sp.
GCCTTTGAAAGCTACACTTTCAGTCTTCATAAAACGAAAAATGCTCCACATCTAAGATGTGAAGCATTTAATTGATGCGGAGAAAGAGGGATTATTTCCTATGATCCCTTATTGGGTAAAAAGACACATCAATTAAATGCCTCGGGCTATCGCCTTGGCACATTTTTCATTTTACTTCGCCTTTGAAAGCTACACTTTCAGTCTTCATAAAACGAAAAATGCTCCACATCTAAGATGTGAAGCATTTAATTGATGCGGAGAAAGAGGGATTCGAACCCCCGGAGGTGTGACCCTCAACAGTTTTCAAGACTGCCGCATTCGACCACTCTGCCATTTCTCCTTGAGTGCCTCATCAGGTATTCCCTGAATGCGGCTGCAAATATAAGATGCTTTTTCAAAAAAAGAATGTTTTTATTTAATTTATTTTAGACAACTTCATATTCATTTTTGGATGTACTTTTGTGTAATGGAAGAATGGTATCATTATCTACTTTTAATTGTTGTTGGTTTTTCCGTAGGCTTTATTAATACTGTGGCAGGTGGTGGGTCTCTAATCTCTTTGCCAATACTCATCTTTTTAGGATTGCCTCCGGCAGTTGCCAACGGTACTAATCGCGTTGCCATTGTAATTCAAACCGCCACAGCAACAGCAGGTTTTAAGAGCAAAGGGGTCTCGACGTTTCCATTAAATATCTATTTAGGGTTTGCTGCCCTAATCGGAGCTATCATAGGCGCCAGGATTGCAGTCGATGTCGATGGGGAAGCTTTTAATCGAATTTTGGCAATCGTCATGGTTGCTGTGATTTTCATCATTATTTTTAAGCCAAAAACCAACCTTTCTGCGATTCAAGAACGACTCACAGGGAAATACCTATGGATCGGTTGTATTGTTTTTTTCTTTATCGGAATTTATGGTGGGTTTATAAATGCGGGAATAGGCTTTATAATCATACTATTTCTGCACTACTTCAATCACATGACTCTTGTGCGAGCAAACGCCACGAAGGTTGCCGTCGTCTTTATGTATACGCTTTCGGCACTTGCCGTATTCGCTCTTAACGACAAAGTAGAATGGACCATTGGTCTTGTTTTAGCCATTGGAAATGCTTGTGGAGCGTGGGTATCAAGCCGGGTTTCAGTAAAAAAAGGGGATGCGTTTATTCGAACTTTCTTGGTGGTAATGGTCGCAGTTATGGCTGTCAAGTTGTGGTTTTTTACATAATAGCAATAGGCTTCTTGTCTTCTCCAACAGCAACGAACGTAAAGAGACCTGTTACTGCTTTATTTCTTTTATAACTGTACATGTCTTCCATAAAAATAGCTACTTTCACAACACAGCTTGTTCTTCCTACTTTATGTACTCTTGCCACTAACTCAATAATTGTTCCCTGCGGAATAGGAGTGCTAAAGTCAATTTTATCGGTAGAAACAGTGACCACCTTTTTTCTGCTAAATCGCGTTGCACAAATAAAAGAGGCTTCGTCCATTAAGTGGAGTGCAGTTCCTCCAAAAAGCGTGTCATAATGGTTTGTCGTATTCGGAAATACCGCTTTGAAAATACGGGTTTCACTTCTATCCTTTAATTCTTCGATTTCAATCATAGACTTTCACTTTGTAATAATAGCATTATACTATTCTTGTTATTGAAAAAATAAAAACGAGTTGTTTACTTTTGCAATTCCCAACAAAGGTACTAGTTATATGGCTACAAATATTATCGAAAAATTAAAATGGAGATACGCGACGAAGAAATTTGATGCAGCTAAAAAACTTTCCGAAGCAAAACTCAACATCCTAATCGAGTCTTTCAATTTAACGGCTACGTCTTATGGGCTGCAGCCTATTAAAATGGTGGTAATTGGAAATGACGATGTTAAAAGGAAACTGCTTCCTCTCACTATGAACCAACAACAGGTTCAAAATGCTTCACACGTGTTCGTCATTTGTACTGAAACCAAAATGGATGCTGAGTTTATCAAGGATAACTTTAATTTAGTTGAAGAAACTAGAAAGACACCAAGGGCCATATTAGATCCCTTTGAGGCTTTTATAGTAGATGAGTTTTCTGAAAAATCAAAGGCCTCTATCGATACTTGGATGGCAAAACAAGCCTACCTCGCATTGGGAAATTTACTCACAGTTTGTGCCTTAGAAGATATAGATGCTTGCCCAATTGAAGGGTTCGAACCCGAAAAATACGATCAATTACTAAACTTGCATGCTCTTGGATTGAAATCTGTAGTGGTATTGGCAGTTGGCTATCGTTCGAATGATGACCTCTTTTCTGGCCTAAAAAAAGTAAGGCGCGGCGTAGAGGAGGTCGTTATTAAAATATCATAACCTTATTGATACTTAGTTTGTTAATCTGTAATTCAGGATTAATTTATAATGAACTTTTTTTTTGGGCTCGTACGCCTTGTAAATAAAGGAATGCATTGTTGTTTGGCATGAATAATATGTAGTTTGTCGATAAAATACTGCTCTTTATCGGGTTTATGTGGATTTTTTTATTTACTTTTATCGAGAATAAAAAGAACCCGATGAAAAATTTAACCTACTTAACTTGCTTATTACTAGTTATTCCAGTCTTTAGCGTATTTTCACAAGGTGTTGGTATTAACACTTCTTCACCTCAGGCAACATTGCATATTAACGGTACTTTAAAATTCGAACCAAAGGTGTCTAACGCCACTCGTCTAGTTGGAGTAGTTACAAATGGCGGTGTGAAAGAATTTGAATTGGGAGATACTTTTAACATAACGTCAGGAACTTTAGAGGTAACCCCAGCAGTAGATCCTAATGTCTTCTTAATAGGAGATGTGAATCAAGCTGAAATGGCTCAAACTACCTCTCAATATGATAACTTTGATATGTCACTCAATGAAACGAATATAGACAAAATGATTTTACGCGTCTCGGGTGAAACAAGTGGATACTCAGTAACTGGTTTTTCTGATGGATACGATGGCCGCATAATCTACTACTATAATTCGCAAAATGTTAATGTTACTTTCTTCGACAATCATTCAGGTAGTAATGCACAAAATCAAATAATTACGGGCTCCGGAGCAAACGAAGCGATTTCCTCACAAGGTGTCGCAGAATTTATTTATGACGGAAGTTTGGAAAAATGGATTCTTATTAATTTGCGATCTTAAAACGAACATCATGAAAAAAAAGCTTCTACTATTGATGGTTTTCTTAACAGCGGTAACTTATGCCCAAATTGGCATTGGCACAATAAATCCGCAAGAAACCTTGCACATTGAAGGTGATTTAATTGTTGAAGGGTTCAATGTGTCTGATAACTCAACGTCTCTAGTTGGCGCCGATGATCTCGGTAATTTAACCGTGCTTAATTTGGACAATCAACTTACTCTTGAGAATAATTCTTTGCAATTAGCAAACAATATCTACTATGGTTTGGGAGATATGGATCTAAGTGGAGTTTCAATAGGTGCCGGGAATGTGACACATAATCTTGATTTACAACTAGGGCCAGGTGAGGCGAATTTTGGAAAAGTAGTTATTAATGTGCATGGCCTACCAGGAAACGTCAAAATAACGGGCATTGAGGATGGGTCTGATGGACAGCACTTATTCTTTTATCATTCGGAAACAAAGACGATTGTTTTTCTTGATGAACTAGACGCTAGATCAGTCGGATCGAGAGACATTAATAGAATAAAAGTACACGCATCGTCTGAGACAATAGGCGCTGAAGGAAGTGTTGAAATGATTTATGACGGGAATATAAGCCGCTGGATACTTTTATCAATACACGATTAATTATGAAAAATTTAGTTTTAAGAGTAGTATTTATTTTTGGCATCGTATCTGGTATTCACGCTCAGATTGGAATTGGCAATGCTAGTCCGACTGCAACGATAGACATAGGTGGCACGGTTCGCGTAACAAATCTCCCCGCCGGAACAACGGACGAGATTGTCTTAACTGGATCAACATCCACTAAGTTCTTAAATAGAACGAACTTAGGGGCTAATTTACTAATTATAAATAACACGTTGGAAACTGCTCCTGTGTCTGGTGTTATTGGGGATTTTAATTTGGGAGATATTCCAACTGTTTCCGGTACGATAGAGAATTTGGATTTAGAAATTGGAGCAGGAGAAAGTAATTCTAACGCCACGTTTATTAAGGTACACTCCTATGGTTCTAATGTTAAGATTGCGGGCATAACAGATGGAGTAAATGGTCGTCACTTCACCTTGTTTTTTACTGAAACACTTAATTTGAGCGTCCTAGAAGATGATCCAAGTGCTCAGCCTCAAAATAGAATTAAAACGGCTTCAACATCACAACTTACTTTTAGTGGTTTGGGATTTGTCGATTTTGTTTATGATGCCGACGCAGGGGAAGATGGCCTTGGAAGATGGCTCGTAATTAAGTTTAGAGGATAACAGGAAACTATTTAGAAAAATTTTATTTGCACAGTTACAGAACAAAGATTTCTTTTTGAAGTGATTAAAACGCTTTTAAAAGATTTTTTTATGCAAATATTTTTTTAAATCACTATTCTATTTCTTGTTTAATTTCTTCTTACTCACACAAGAGCTTTCGCATAAAGTACAGAAAGTAATAGGCGGGGCAGGAGTGGATGTCTGTTTTTTAGGCACACAAATAATGGTCATCATATTAACGAGTAGAAAAACCTTAGTGACTTAAAGTCAATGGGTAATTTACCTGCTGAAGTACCTAGTAGTTGACGTATTCAGTAATTTCTAAACCATAACCAATCATACCAACGCGCTTTGTTTGAGCGCTATTAGAAATGAGTTTAATTTTGTGAATTCCTAATTCGTGAAGAATTTGGGCACCGATTCCGAAGTCCCTAGAATCCATCTTTATTCTCGGAGCTTTTGCTACGCTATCTTCAGATTGCTCCTTTTTTAATTCAGATAAACGTTTCAAAAGATTTAGTGATTGACTTTGTTGGTTGATAAAAACGATCGCTCCTTTTCCTTCAGAATTTATAACATGGAACATATCGTCCAGTTTTTTTTCTGCATTGTTAGTAAGGGTCCCTAAAATATCGCCATTTACTAAAGTTGCATTAACCCTCACTAATATCGATTCTTCCTCGTTCCATTCACCTTTTGTAAGAGCAATATGCACCTGATCGTTTGTAGTTTGCTTGTAGGCTCTCAGTCTAAAACTTCCAAAACGCGTATTGATATTAAAATCTTCTTCTTTTTTAATTAAAGAATCATGCTCCATTCGATAGGCCACTAAATCCTCTATGGAGATTAGCTTTAAATCAAATTTATGAGCGACTTTCATTAATTGTGGTAAGCGTGCCATGGTACCATCGTCATTTAAAATCTCAACTAAGATTCCGGCAGGGTCTAATCCAGCTAATCTTGCTAGGTCAATAGCAGCTTCTGTATGTCCCGTTCGGCGCAAAACACCGCCGCTTTTAGCACGTAATGGGAAAATATGACCAGGTCGACCTAGATCACTTGGTTTTGTTTCAGGATCGACCAATGCTTTAATTGTTTTTGCTCTATCGTGAACCGATATTCCGGTTGTGCAACCATGTCCAATTAAATCTACGGAAACAGTAAATTGTGTATGGTGTAAAACGGTATTGTTTTCAACCATCATCGCTAGGTCAATTTCGTTGCACCTTTCTTCAGTTAATGGAGCGCAAATGAGCCCACGACCATGAGTTGCCATGAAATTTATCATTTCTGGAGTAACCATCTCCGCTGCGGCAATGAAATCTCCTTCATTTTCACGGTTCTCGTCATCAACGACGATAATTATTTTACCTTGGCGAATATCCTCAATAGCTTCTTCAATTGTATTTAGCTTCACAGAGGTACCATTAGTTGTAGAAATCATAACAAAATTTTATCGTTTGCAAAGATAATGTAAAGAAGAGGAATTTTGTTTTTAATTTATATTTTCTTCGAGGTCAAAAGTATAGAAAGCTGTTTTTTTTTAAGGAGTACGCAACAGCCGATTATGTATCTCTTGTATCCACATCCTGCACTTTGTTTTTTTTCTCAACGAGTTTTCTAATGCGTCGAGAGAAGGCGTCTAAATCTATAATACCTTGATCTCTAGTCGCTCTATATGTTAGCCAGATACTAAGCGGCAGTAATATTAATGTACTTAGCCAAGTAGCTAAAAAAGGAGGGATTGTTCCAACTTCCGCACTGTTTTTTGCAAATATTCCAATAAAGTGGTAGGTTAAGAATAAAAGGATTGCAATTACCATTGGAAGGCCCATTCCCCCCCTTTTAATAATGGCTCCTAATGGTGCTCCAACAAAAAACAGGATAATACAAGCGATGGCTAAAACATATTTATCATGCAGCGCCATTTCAAATTTGTTGAGCCGCATCGTCTTTAAGGCAAATTCATTCTTTTTTGCTCCGATATTCTGCAAGGTGCCTTTCACGTTGTTGAGAGCCATTGATATAATGTCAGGTTGCTTATTTACCGGATATATTTTAACAATAGATTTTAAGGTATCGTGTACTAAAGAGTCTTTATTGTTTTTATCATGGAACTTAGCGAAGCCAGTACGGTAGTTCATATTGTCAGAAAATACTCGGATGTCTTTTGAGTGGCTATTTGAAAGGGAGTCTATTGCGAAATACAATTCACGCATATTGAACATGTTTTGGTTCGACAGTCTGTTTTCTTTCTCAATATCCACATTATTGAATTCGGTAAGGTCAATGTTTATAGCATATTCTTTAAAAGAACTTTTTGCAAAAGGGGCCCGTTTTTTCTTTTTGAGATTAGTTACTCGTACATCGTCGTAATAATTTCCATCTTTTAAAATAAGTGACAGCGTATTACTGCCCTCTGCACTTGCCAGTTCTCCATTGTCTGCAATAATTACTGTAAAGTTTCCATTGGGTCTCGAACGGTCTTTTTTGTGAATAACGACCTCCCTTAAAAATTGATCGTTATCACCGCTTTTCTCCATTACTTTTATGTTATAGTCCTCTCCAATCTGACTGAATTGTCCTTCAGTAATTAACATAGATGGGCTCATTTGAGCAATATTTCGACGTAAGTTCTGCCATTTATATTCAGACCAAGGGATTATATTATTTGAGAATAAAAAGGCTACAAAACTTAATAAGAGAATAAAAACCGTGAGACTTCGCATGGCGCGTTGCAAGGATATACCAGTTGATTTCATCGCGGCGAATTCATAGTTTTCGGCAAAATTTCCAAAAACCATTAAAGAGGTAACCAATATCGAAAGGGGTAAAACAAGCGGAATTAATCGCGGTGATACAAACCATAAAAACTTTAGGATTATCCAAAAGTCCAAGTCCTTTCCAGCCAATTCACTAATGTACAACCAGATCGTTTGTAAAACAAAAATGAACATTAAAATAATGAAGACGCTAAAAAACGTCTTCAAGTAAGTGACCAATATGTATCTGTCTAATATTTTCAAAACGAAGCGCTAGTCAAGCCTATTGATGTAATAACCGTCCTGCTCGTATTTAGCATTGTCAAAGGTAAACAAGGTTTCTGAAAGAGGCTGATTGGTTTTAAAGGAATTTACTGTTAGGGTATATTTCGTGCCCTTTGCATCTGTTTGTATGAGCTTATAAATATGTTTTGTTTGAGTGTCAATACCCAAGAGGATGTCTTTTATTTCAGCTTTGGAGTCGATAGGTATTAATTTAACGAACTGTATTTTTCTTCCTCTTACATTTTGAACGATATCCATTTTGTACGTATAGCCTTTTTCATAAAACGTAAGCATTTTTGAAGGCGTTATTTCCTTATCTTCTTGTGCATTGTATTTAGAGATAGTCACTTCCTCGTCTTCCGGAACAATAGAGTATATATTTTTTCCATCAAATAAGCGGGTGGTACCGAGCATGTTTAAAACATATTTTTCGTCCGATAAGGTTACGTTTCCTCGTGCATCTTGGTTTACATTCTCTTTGGCGTTATTCAAATTATATTTAAAATCAATTCGAATATTGTCGTAGCTTTTGACCTTTGCAGAGACGTCATTCAATAATGCTATCGCATTTTGAGCGTTCGCAGCTGCTAAGGTTAAAGTAGCTATTAGTAATACGATTGTATTTTTCATCTTTATGAATTGTTGCTTTCGTTGTCAAAAAACTGTTTGAGCGCTTCAAGATCGCTTATCAATACTTGTCTCGCTTTACTTCCTTCAAATGGGCCAACGATTCCTGCGGCTTCTAATTGATCTATGATACGTCCAGCTCTGTTATACCCTAGTTTTAATTTTCGTTGCAATAATGAAGCTGACCCTTGCTGAGCAATCACCAGAACTTCGGCCGCATCTCTAAACATTTTATCTCTTTCAGAGATGTTAACATCAAGATTTGTACCACTACCTTCTTCACCTACGAACTCTGGTAATAGGTGTGCATCTGGATAGGCTTTTTGCGCGCCTATGAACTCGGTAATATCTGCTACCTCTGGGGTGTCAACAAAGGCACATTGTAACCTTATTAAATCATTACCTTGGGTGTACAGCATATCACCACGTCCAATTAATTGATCGGCACCAGAGCCATCTAAAATAGTGCGTGAATCGATTTTACTTGTTACTCGAAATGCTATTCGGGCAGGGAAATTTGCTTTGATAATTCCTGTAATAACATTTACAGAAGGTCTTTGCGTTGCAATAATTAAATGAATTCCTATAGCTCTTGCCAGCTGCGCAAGCCTCGCTATTGGCGTTTCAACCTCTTTTCCAGCCGTCATTATTAAATCTGCAAACTCATCGATAACAAGCACAATATATGGCAAGAAATGATGCCCGTCGTTTGGGTTTAGTTTTCTCGATTTAAACTTCTCATTATACTCTTTAATATTACGAACCATTGCGTCTTTGAGCAGGTCGTAGCGATTGTCCATCTCAATACAAAGAGAATTTAGAGTGTGGACAACCTTAGTGGTATCTGTTATAATCGCTTCGTCGGTGTCGGGTAGTTTTGCAAGAAAATGCCGTTCAATTTTGTTGAATAGTGTCAGCTCTACTTTTTTAGGATCTACCAGAACAAATTTAACCTCTGCGGGATGTTTTTTGTAGATTAAGGAGGTTAGAATTGCGTTTAACCCAACCGATTTACCCTGTCCTGTAGCACCAGCCATAAGCAGGTGTGGCATTTTTGCTAAATCTACTACAAAGGTTTCGTTGCTAATTGTTTTTCCTAAAGCCAATGGGAGCTCCATTTCGGCGTTTTGAAATTTTGGAGAGGCAATTACTGACCTCATAGAAACCGTTTTTGGGTTTTTATTTGGCACTTCGATTCCAATAGTTCCACGTCCTGGAATAGGAGCAATAATCCTAATTCCAAGTGCTGAAAGAGACAACGCTATATCGTCTTCCAAGTTTTTGATTTTGGAAATCCTGACACCGGCTTCTGGGACAATTTCATAGAGCGTTACTGTGGGCCCAACAGTCGCTTTAATACTGGCAATTCCAATTTTATAGTTGTTAAGTGTTTCAACAATCTTAATCTTGTTTTCTTCTAATTCTTCCTGATTGATCGTAATTCCAACGCCAGAAGTATGGTCTTTTAGTAGCTCAATAACTGGAAACTTATAGTTACTTAGCTCTAGTGTTGGGTCGAACTTGCCAAAATCTTTCACAAGTGTATCACTCAGGTTCTGTTTTAGAGGTGCTTCTTCAATGGTTGCCTCAATTTTCATTTCAAGATCATCAGTGCTCTCCGTTTTCAGTACAATTTTTTCGAGTGATTCTTCTTCAATTGATTTTGGTTTCTTCTCTGCGGGTGCTATAGATAAGTCTATTGTTTCTGTTACGACCTTAACTTCTTCTGGAGCACTTTCAGTCGTTTTTACTTTTATTTCTTCAGAAGAGAAAGTACTCGCGCCTTCGTGAAAATCTTCTGCTATTTCTTTTTTGGTTCTTCTAAAAGCCACTGCCACCATCTCTGGTGTAACCTTGAGACGCACAACCAAGTAGGCTATTAGTAAAAAAGCCAAAATGAGCACGGTTCCGATAAATCCCAAATAATCTTGCATGAGGTCATTGATTTCGAACCCAATCACACCGCTAATAATTGAACTTTTTACAGAGAAAAAACCGAGCGCCACAGAAATCCAGACCATCACTAAAATACCCCAAAGCCAAAATTGCCTTAATTGTTTTTTTGTATAGTTAAAGAAGTAGTAAATGCCAGACAGCGTAATTAGAAAAGCTATGTTAAACGCTGCTATTCCGAAACCTTTATAGATAAAAAAGTGACCTAGATTAGTTCCAAATTTCTTGAGCCAGTTTTTAGTTTCTAGTTCGCGCTCGGCAAATTCACCGATCACCGTTTGATCTGCTTGCCAGGTAAAGAAATAGGATACAAAAGAGAAAATCATTGCAACTCCTAGGAAGAAAAGAAAACTACCCATTAAAATTTTTTGCTGCTTTGACAATGCAAACGATATTTTTTTACGTGCAGCCTTTGGTAGTTTGGCAGTCCTGATCTTTTTTTTCGCCATTAAATGTGGGATTGTAAGTACACAAAAGTACAAATTGTAAACGTGTCAAGCTAGATAAAAATTTTAAATGCAAGCCAAATAGGTGATTCCTAAAATTATGATTTAAGCATAAATATAAACGTAATTAATGAATTAATAAAAGGCGCGAGCGATATTAAATTTTAATAAGATAGGTTCTGTCTAAATTGACTGTTTAGGTTTCCGATAAAAAGAGTGTTAATACACGCATTAGGTATATGCTTTGCAACAAAGAAAGGTGCAATATCCTAACGTTAAGAAAACAGCTATACAAAAAGGTAGGACGGCTGCACCTTTTTTTTGGTAAACTTAAAACTTCCTATTTTTTATAATTTCGGAAAATAAATAAAACATCCAATAATAACTGCGGTCAAAGCTGCGAAGAAAACTCCTCCGGCAGCAACATCTTTAATGGCTCCGATTTTTTTATCAAAATCGGGATGTACAAAGTTTGCCATTTCTTCGATCGCCGTGTTTAGACCTTCTATACTTATCACCAATCCGATTGCGAATATTTGTAGCATCCATTCGATAGCAGTAATCTCAAAATAAAAACCGGCAATAGTCATTAGAACAGTAATAATGGCCTGTACTTGAATGCTATCTTCTGTTTTAAGAAGCATAAATGCACCTTTGACAGCGAAACCGAAACCTCTTAGTCGTCCCCGAAGAAAAGAGACCATTATGCTAAAGTTTTTAATGCTGAAGCATAGTCCGGTTCTTGGCCTATTTCTGGCACTTGTTCTGAATATATAACTTCATTCTTTTCATTTAAAACAAGAACGACTCTAGAATGTAAGCCGGTAAAAGCGCTTTTCGTGATTTCTAGACCGTACTCTTTTCCGAAGCTTCCATCTTTAAAATCAGAAAGCATTTCAACATTCTCTAAGCCTTCGGCGGCACAAAAACGACTCTGAGCAAATGGAAGGTCTCTAGAAATACAAAGCACTTTGGTGTTTTCGAGACTAGAAGCCTCTTCATTGAATTTTCGAGCAGAAGCCGCACAAACTCCTGTATCAACACTTGGAAATATATTTAATATTTTTCGAAAGCCATCATAGTCGTTAAGAGATTTTGAAGACAAATCAACGGCTGTAAGTGTAAAATTAGCTGCTGTTGTATTGAGTGAAGGAATCGAGCCATTTGTTTCTGCTGGATTACCACCAAGTGTTATTGAAGCCATAGTTGTTTACTAATTTAAGTGAAGCTCAAAAATACAGAATAGGATTAAGTATTTTTATAAAAGACTTCAGAAATAAGGAATCAGGGCTAAATTTTAAAAGCCAGACTCATAAAACGCCTTTTTAAAACCTAAGACTGAACTTTTTCCGGCCTAGATAGTTGCTTTATTTTTATGTTTAAAGCCGCAAAAAATAAGGTCGTAAATGGACTTAACCAATTAAAAATGGCGTACACAAAGTACTCGGCAACACCAACCCCTAAGACACCGCTCTGATATGCCCCACAGGTATTCCAAGGAATTAATACAGAAGTAACAGTACCTGCATCCTCAAGTGTTCTACTTAGATTTTCAGGAGCCAACCCACGATCTTCAAACGCCTGTTTGAACATTTTGCCAGGTATTACTATGGCTAAATATTGGTCGGAGGCAATGGTGTTTAGTCCTAAACAACTAACCACGGTACTTGCGAAAAGGCCGAAAATACTAGTTGCCAATTTTAATAAGACTCTCGTAATACGTGCCAATGCTCCAATAGCATCCATAACCCCTCCAAAAACCATAGCGCAAATAATAAGTAGAATGGTCCATACCATTCCTTGCATGCCTCCTGCAGAAAACAAGTCGTTAAGCTCTTCATTATCTGTAAGGATAGCAGTATCTGTGAAGATTGATGTTATCACAGCCGACACCTTCGATGACCCAAGGTTTTCTAATATTTCAGGTTGAAAAATAAAGGCAAATACGGTAGCTGATAGAACTCCAGTAGCTAATGCAACAAGGGGTTTTGTTTTCATTAATATGAGTCCAATAACAATTAAGGGAACAACAAACAACCAAGGAGTAATATTAAATGTAGCATCGATAGAAGTTAAAAAATTACTTATATCTGTGGTTCCGCTTGTTTCAGAAGTAACGCTCAAAATGCTGAAAACAATAAGGGTGATTATAATTGTTGGTACGGTTGTAATCGACATATATCTAATATGTGTAAACAAATCGGTACCCGCCATTGCTGGAGCCAGGTTTGTTGTGTCACTTAAGGGCGACATTTTATCTCCAAAATAGGCGCCAGAGATTACAGCACCAGCGATCATCCCTGCGTGAATGCCTAATGCATTTCCAATGCCCACAAGTGCAATCCCAACAGTTGCTGAAGTTGTCCAAGAGCTTCCTGTTGCGATCGATATTATAGCAGCAATTACGACCGAAGCCGGAAGAAAAATTTCAGGGCTAAGGACTTGTAAACCGTAATATACCATCGCAGGAATAACGCCACTAATTAACCAAGTACCTGCCAAGGCGCCAACAAGTAGTAAAATAACTACTGGAACAAATATACTTTTTAGGTTTCCCCATATCTCGGAAATCATTAGGCCTAAGGGGACCTTATTAAAAAAACCAACCATAGCAGCAACGCCACCGCCCATTAATAAAATATATTGGTTGGAGTAATCACCGAATAATACACCATCTGCCTTAAAAATATTATAGGCAAGGAGTCCCATTAAAATGAACACAGGAATGAGCGCTTCCCATATACTCAACTCAGCGTTCTCAATAATTTTCTGATCATCAATTTTAATTTCTGAAAGATTATCCTCCTCTTGCATCTTGTTTGGTTTTTTTAGAAGTGTAATGTTACGATTTTGTACATAGATATACAACTTTGACTTTTATGAATCGACTCTAGATAATTATTGAATATTTAGTCGTTAAAAAAGTTGATTTGTTGAATCGTGTAATCGTAGATTCGAAGTAACATTTTGCACTAAACAAGAACCGGCCTGCGAGCAGGCAGGTCGAATCATCTAACAATCTTACCTGTTCTTTTATTTCACAATGTTGAAACTAAACCTCACTCTTTATTCAAGTATGTTTAGTTCTTTCATGCATTTGTGCATCATGGCGTAGGTGCGTTCAATATCGTTGTCTAAACCAATGGAGAATCGTATTAATCCATCTGAAAGCCCCATTTCCTTCTGCTCTTCTTCAGGTATTTCGGACGAAGTAGATGTTCCTGGCGCACTAAACAAGGTTTTGTAGAAGCCTAAACTTACTGCAAGATACCCGAGGTTCTGTTTTTGCATCAGCTCCATAAGTTCGTTTGCTTTCTCTAAACTACCTACATCAAGCGTAAGCATACCACCAAAACCGTACTCATCATTCATCATCGTTTTGATTAGCTCATGTCCCGGATGCGAAGGCAATCCAGGATAGACTGTTCTTAAACCGTCCGCTTCAAATTTTTCAGCTAAAAACAAGGCGTTATGGCTGTGTTGCTTCATTCGAATGTGGAGCGTTCTCATGTTTTTTAGAATAGATGCTGCTCTTAAACTATCCATAGATGCTCCTAATAGCATCGACGCTCCGTCATTTACATTCCGAAGTGAATCTATTAACTCTTGGCTCCCACAAACTACACCTCCCATAGTATCACTACTACCGTTAATGAATTTTGTCAAACTGTGAATTACCACATCGGCCCCTAGTTTTACAGGAGATATCGATAGTGGAGAGAAGGTGTTATCCACGATGAGCTCAAGTCCATGTCTTTTTGCGATTTCAGATAACCCTGTAATGTCTGCTATTTCTAGTAATGGATTACTTACACATTCACAAAAAAGTATTTTCGTTTTTTCAGTAATGGAGGCTTCTACCGCTTCTAAGTTGGTAATGTCAACAAAGGATGTATCAATGCCCATGCGCGGGGCAAAGTTTTTTAAGAAAGCATAGGTCCCTCCGTAGATTGTTCTGCTAGCAACAACATGATCACCAGCTACACAGAACTGAAGTATCGTTGGGGTGATAGCACCCATACCACTTGCTGCTACATTGGCAGTTTCAGTGCCTTCCATAGCCGCTAAAGCCTCTCCCAAATATAAATTTGAGGGAGTCGTGTGTCTTGAGTATAGATAGCAACCTTCGGCATTCCCTTCAAAGGTGTCGAACATTGTTTTTGCAGAAAGAAAAGTATATGTTGATGAGTCTGAAATAGAGGGGTTTACTCCTCCAAATTCACCAAAGTATTGTAAATCTTGAATGTTATTTGCGGGTTTAAAGGCCATAATATGTGTTTTTATGATATCTCAAAAATACTTTTTATAAGTATATATTACAATGATTATAAGTGTATGAAGAAAATAAAACTATAATAGTTAAAAATTATAGTAAATAAGTTTATATTTTTACTTATTATTATATATATTCATGAAAAATTTTCAGAAATGAAACTAGACAAAACAGATAAAAAAATCCTTAATTACCTTCAGCAAGATTGCAAGCAAACAAATAAGGAGCTTTCTTCAAAATTAAACTTATCGGTGACTGCAGTTTATGAGCGCATTAAAAAGCTCGAAAGAGAAAAAGTTATAACGAGCAACGTATCTATTTTAGATAAGGAAAAAGTAGGGCTTGGGTTTATTGTATTTTGTCAGATTAAATTAGCCCAGCATTCGAAAGAATACCTTACGATTTTTGAAGCAGAAGTTAAAAAGTTTGAAGAAGTTGTAGAATGTTTTCACGTGAGTGGTGAGTACGATTATTTACTCAAAGTATTAGTGAAAGACATGGTCCATTTTCGCAGTTTTATGGTGACAAAACTAACGACGATACGTCATATTGGAAGTACCCAAAGTTCGTTTAATATTAGTGAAGTGAAGAACACCACCGCAATCACTTTGAATTAATAAAGACTACATCCTATCTGCTAATCAGAATCCAAAACCCATCAAATGTACTTCTTTTAGCGATATACTTTTAAACTAATAAACAGTATTGTACCTTTGTCTGCAAACTCTGAAACCATGGCCGAGGAGTTCTATTTTTAAAATTTAAATCATGCTTTATGAGTACATATGATGTTGTAGTAATTGGTTCAGGACCCGGAGGATATGTAGCGGCGATACGCTGTGCACAACTCGGAATGAAAACCGCAATAATCGAAAAATATAATATTCTTGGTGGTACCTGCCTTAACGTAGGTTGTATCCCAAGTAAGGCATTATTAGATTCTTCTCATCATTATGAGCATGCTGTAAAGCACTTTGCAGACCACGGAATTGAAATCCCTGGGGAAGTGAAAATCAATTTCAAGAAAATGATCGAACGCAAACAAGGCGTTGTAGATATGACAACCAAAGGAATTGAGTTTTTAATGACCAAAAATAAAATTGATGTATTTAATGGATTTGGTTCTTTTAAAGATGCGACTCATGTGGTCATCACTTCGGAAACAGGAGAAGAAACAATTGAAGGAAAGCATATTATTATAGCGACTGGTAGCAAGCCTTCTACGCTTCCTTTTATAACTTTAGATAAAGAACGAGTAATAACTTCAACAGAAGCCTTGAAACTACCAGAAATACCGAAGCATATGGTTGTTATTGGTGGTGGTGTTATTGGTTTGGAGCTCGGGCAAGTATATCGAAGATTAGGAGCTGAAGTTTCAGTTGTCGAGTATATGGATCGTATTATTCCAACGATGGATGGGGCTCAGAGTAAGGAATTAATGAAGGCCATGAAGAAGCAAGGGGTGAAGTTCTTTTTATCTCATAAGGTTTCAGACGTTACTAGAAAAGGAGATGAGGTTACTGTTACTGCAACTGATAAGAAAGACAAGGAAGTAACTTTTACAGGTGATTACTGCTTGGTGTGTGTTGGACGTCGTCCTTATACAGACGGTTTGAACCTTGAAAATGCAGGTGTTAAAGCTACAGAGCGTGGTATGATTGATGTAAACAATCACTTGCAATCCAATGTGGCAAATATATATGCCATTGGCGATGTAATTCGTGGCGCGATGTTGGCACATAAAGCTTCGGAAGAAGGAACTCTTGTTGCTGAAGTAATTGCCGGACAAAAACCACATATCGATTATAATTTAATTCCGGGTGTTGTGTATACTTGGCCTGAAGTTGCCTCTGTTGGAAAAACAGAAGAACAGCTCAAGGAGGCAGGAGTGGCCTATAAAGCTGGTCAATTCCCGATGCGCGCCTTAGGACGATCGAGAGCGAGTGGTGATATTGACGGATTTGTAAAAATCCTTTCAGATAAAACGACAGACGAAGTTCTTGGGGTACATATGGTAGGAGCTCGCGTAGCCGACTTAATCGCAGAGGCTGTTACGGCTATGGAATTCCGTGCAAGCGCAGAAGATATTGCGCGTATGAGTCATGCACATCCAACCTACGCGGAGGCGGTTAAAGAAGCCGCTTTAGCTGCAACCGATGATAGAGCCTTGCATATTTAAGATATTGTTTTAATAAAAGTTTAATTGCATGATTTGTGAGGAGAATTCAAGACTATCCATGTGACCTTTCCGAAGATTTTATAAAACGACTCCTATTATGGGCAGATCAATTTAATGAGGTTGTTTGGTTAGATTCAAACAATTATGGTGAAACCCACGGCAGCTATAAAGCCATATTGGCTGTGGATGCCTTTACTGCAATTAAAACAGATTATCACAACGCTTTCGAACAATTAAATGAGTACCAACAATTAACCAGTGATTGGTTGTTCGGGTATTTAACCTACGATCTAAAGAATAATGTAGAGCATCTTACTTCTCATAACTTTGACGGCTTAGGCTTTCCAGATCTCTATTTCTTTCAACCGAAAAAGCTGTTTCTATTTTCTGAAAATCACGTGAGCATTCGGTATTTAAATATGGTCGATGATGAGTTGGAGCAGGATTGGAAAAATATTACATCCTACGAGTATGCAGTTGAATCTGACGACAAACGTCACGATCCAATTAAAATGAGACGACGTACTTCAAAAGAGGCCTATTTTGAAAAAGTGGGTGACATGCTAAAACGCATTGTTCGTGGTGATATTTATGAAGCAAACTTCTGTCAAGAATTTTATTCAGAGAACGCGACAATCGATCCAATCAAGTCGTTTCTGCACTTAAACGATATCTCCAAACCACCCTTTGCAACCTATTTAAAAGTGGATTCCTTATATGCGCTATCGGCATCGCCAGAGCGTTACCTTAAAAAGACGGGAAAGGTTGTGTTATCACAGCCAATCAAGGGGACTGCGAAAAGGCTTTCGAGTGCCGCAGAGGATCAAAAGATGATAACGGAACTTGCAAATGATCAAAAGGAGTTGAGTGAGAATATCATGATTACAGATTTAGTGCGCAACGACCTTTCTCGTGTGGCTGAAAAAGGGAGTGTACGGGTTGATGAACTTTGTAAGATTTATACATTTGAGCAGGTACATCAAATGATTTCTACCATTAGTTGCACCGTCTCATCTGAGATACCGCCAGCAAAGATCCTAATGCATACCTTTCCTATGGGTAGTATGACTGGGGCACCAAAAGTTTCAGCAATGACCATCATTGAAGAACTTGAAGACGCAAAGCGTGGTATTTACAGTGGTGCGGTAGGTTATTTTACTCCAGAAGGAGATTTTGATTTTAATGTAATTATTAGAAGTATTTTATATGATGCTGCGAAGAACTATGTGAGCTATTCGGTGGGCGGTGCTATAACTGCAAAATCAATTCCCGAAAAGGAATACGAAGAATGTCTTATTAAAGCGAAAGCGATGCGTGAGGTGTTGGAGCGTTAATTAAAACTAAAATTAAAAGCCTAGAACCAAAAGTTGATTAAGTTTGTTTAAATTAAGGTAGGAGTGCCTTTTTCGTCAAAACTACGTACGACTTGTTACAGAAACTAAACGACCATATTACAAAGAACCTGTCTTTTTTAAAAGGAAAGAGGCTTCTTATTGCCTGCAGCGGGGGGGTTGATAGTGTAGTACTTGCTGCATTACTCCATGAGTTGAAGTTCACCATTGGACTCGCGCATTGCAATTTTTCGCTTCGAGGGAAAGAAAGTGATGGCGATGAAGATTTTGTAATCGCTTTCGCAGCAAAGCTTGAGGTTCCCGTTTTTACGGAAACATTCGACACAAAATCCTACTCAAAACAGCACAAACTTTCTACGCAAGTAGCAGCTCGCGAATTGAGATACACATGGTTCGAGGAATTGGTAACAGATTTTAAATTCGATTATGTTGTAACCGGTCATCATAGTGATGATGATTTAGAAACCTTTCTTATCAATTTATCACGAGGAACAGGGCTGAGGGGTCTTACAGGTATTCCAGTGATAAACGATACGATTGTTCGACCTCTTTTATGCTTCGAAAGGCAGGAAATTGTGAACCATGCTAAAGAGAACAAATTCTATTGGAGGGAAGATAGCAGTAACTCTGAGGTAGACTACCTTCGGAATAAACTGCGTATTGAGACGATTCCAACCTATAAGAAGGCAGCTCCAGCTTTGCTTCAAAGCTTTCAAAAGAGTCGAAGTTATTTGGAAGACGCACAGCACCTGGTTGAAGATTATATGGTTTTAGTATCGAATCTTGTTATTTCTGAATTTTCAGATGGATATCAGATTGACATTCAAAAATTACAAGAACTGCCAAATACGTCTGCCCTAATCTATGAACTGCTTTCACCTTATGGATTTACTGATTTTACGGCACTTTTAGATTTAGTAACGGCGCAGTCTGGGAAGCAAGTTTTTTCGGATACACATCGCCTATTGAAAGATAGAAATTTGCTTTTGCTTACCCCAAAGCCCCAAGCAACATCAAAAACAGAAGCAACTCTCGAGTTTTTTATATCAGAAAATGAAACGATCATTGACACGCCTATCGCTTTGGAGTTTATAGCTACTAAAAAGATAGGAGATATTACCAAAAGTACTGTATACGTTGACAAGGATAAAATTCGCTATCCTCTGTTGCTTCGAAAGTGGCGAGAAGGTGATGTATTTCAACCCTTGGGGATGAAAGGAAAAAAGAAATTGAGTAAGTTTTTTAAAGATGAAAAGGTATCTTTGATTGCCAAAGAAAAAACTTGGGTACTTTGCAGTGGCAGTGACATTGTTTGGATTGTTAATTTTAGAATGAGCGATCGATTTAAGGTTCAGGCAAGTACGAAAAAAATTTTAAAAATAGTTACGAGTATATGAAGAAGTTTTCAATTGTAATTTTGATGTTACTATCTAGTATAAGTGTGTATTCTCAAATACTTACACCGGTACTCTGGGATTCTGAAGTAAAGCAAGCCGATGGAGATACGATTGCATTAGTAATGCATGCGTCTATTGAAGAAAATTGGCATTTATACACCCAGGATATTCCTGATGGTGGCCCAATACCAACGACATTTACCTTCGAAAACCCAAACAATGATTTCGAACTAATAGGCGAAACTACCGAGAGTGAGTCGCATATTAGCTTCGATAAGATTTTTGAAATGGAGCTTGGTTATTTCGATATAAGTGCCACATTTACTCAAAAAATTAAGCTGCTAAACAAGGATCTTTCGGCTATAAACGTCTTGGTAGATTTTCAGTCCTGCGATGATGAGAAGTGTATTTTTGAATCGGCTGAAATGACCTTTCAGCTAATGGCTACCGATGGCGATTCTGGAACCACGGGTAGTATGAATAGAGGCATAGAAATTACGGCGGAAGATCTAGAAAAGTCTGCAGCTTTAATTATTCCTTTAAAGGGCTTAGAGAAATATGAGACGGAAGATGCAGAACAAAAGAGCTTCTTAACTATATTCTTACTTGGTTTTATTGGAGGTTTGATTGCGCTATTAACTCCTTGTGTTTTTCCTATGATTCCCTTAACTGTTAGCTTCTTTACGAAGGGTGCTGGTAGCAAAAAAGCGGGGATGCGTAACGCGGTGCTTTATGGGTTGTTTATTTTCGGTATCTACGTATTGTTAAGCCTACCATTTCATTTATTAGATTCATTAGATCCAGAAATACTCAACAATATTTCTACAAACGTGACCTTAAATGTGCTGTTCTTTGTCATATTTATTGCTTTTGCTTTTTCATTTTTTGGATATTATGAAATCACCTTGCCACAATCTTGGAGTGCAAAAATGGACGACAAGGCGAATAGTATTGGAGGAGTGATTGGTATCTTTTTTATGGCGTTGACTTTGGCCATTGTCTCTTTCTCGTGTACAGGTCCTATTTTAGGTTCTCTACTAGGAGGTTCTTTATCGAGTGATGGCGGTGCTATGCAACTTACAATGGGAATGGGAGGCTTTGGTTTGGCTCTTGCACTGCCGTTTGCATTATTTGCCTTATTCCCTAATTGGTTAAATACCTTGCCAAAGAGTGGTGGATGGTTAAATACAGTAAAAGTGGTATTAGGATTTATCGAACTTGCATTAGCGTTTAAATTCTTATCTAATGCAGACTTAGTAGAACACTGGGGCCTATTAAAACGCGAAGTTTTTATTGGTATTTGGGTACTTTGTGCGCTTGGTTTGGCCTTGTATTTATTTGGGTTTATTAGATTTCCACATGATGGGCCAAAAAACAAGAAAAAACCAGTAGGTAATATTATTGTTGGATTGGCATCAATTGCTTTTTTCCTATACTTGTTGCCGGGGTTGTCAAATTCACCCTATGCGAATCTCAAGTTATTAAGCGGTTTTCCGCCACCTATGTTCTATAGTTTATATGATAAAGGCGATATGGGTATTACGGGTCATAAAGATTTTTATGACGGTCTAGAGGAAGCAAAAGCAACCGGAAAGCCTATTATGATCGATTTTACTGGATGGGCTTGTGTTAATTGCCGAAAGATGGAAGAACAAGTATGGACACGAGATGACATCGCTAAAGTGATAAATGAAGATTATATCTTGGTTTCACTGTATGTAGATGACAGAAAAAAATTAGTAGATGACGAAAGGTTTAACTTCTTAAAACCTACTGGAGGAACAAAACGAATTAAAACAGTTGGTGATAAATGGGCGACTTTTCAGACAGTAAATTTCGAGAATAACTCACAACCCTATTATATTCTTATCGACTCAGATTACAATCTCCTGAATAAGCCTTTAGGATATACACCGGATGCAGATGAATATTTGTTATGGTTACAAGAAGGGGTAGCCAATTTTAAATAGTTTGGTTTGTCTCGTTATAGTTCGAGTGTAAAAATGAGAATTTCAACAAAATAATCTATAAAATAAAGCGTCTCAACGATTTGTTGAGACGCTTTTAACAAACCTAAATTAGTGGTTTTACTATGTTATTGAAATAAACTTTTCATCCCCACGAAAAATCAACTTATTAAACACCCACTAAATCATAAAACAATGGTACTCTTACAAACGAATCTGCACAATACGTACCTCTGCATTTTTTGCATTAAAGACTTAAATTAATTTGTTTGTTAAAGGTAAATTAGTCTCTGTGATCGTTCACCTCATTGATTTTTTGCTAATTAAAACCTGATGGTGTAGCGGTTTAGAATTATCAATGCCTTTAATAAAACACCCCTAAACGTGAATATTATTGTTTTGATATGATAAAAATTGACAGGATTATTAACTTTGAGAGTTGAAATAAAAAACAAATGCATGCACATGTGTAACAAAGGATTTATATTTGATTTAGACGGGGTGATTGTGGATACTGCAAAGTTCCATTACTTAGCTTGGAAAGATCTGGCAAATGATTTAAAAATCCCTTTTACAGAAGCTCAAAATGAAGAGCTTAAGGGAGTAAGCAGAATAGAGTCCTTAAAAAAGATTTTAGAATGGGGTGATTTGTCTATTTCTGAATCCGATTTTCATAGTATCATGGATGGTAAGAATAAAAAATATCTTTCATATATAGCGACCATGGGTGAGGAGGAGATCCTTCCAGATGTGAAAAAAACACTTGACTTTCTTGCTGCTAAAAAACAGAAAATAGCCCTCGGTTCAGCCAGTAAAAATGCTCGGTCTATATTAGAGAAAGTATCTTTAATTGATTATTTTCAAGTAATTGTAGACGGGAATAATGTTACGAAGGCCAAACCGAACCCTGAGGTTTTTTTAAAAGCGGCCGAAGAGGTTGAAGCTTCTTCAAAAGATTGCATTGTTTTTGAAGATTCCATTGCTGGAATACAAGCCGCAAATACGGCCGGTATGATAAGTATTGGTATCGGAGATGAAAAAATATTACATGAAGCAGATTATGTTTTTAAAAATTTCACCCAAATTTCAAACGAATTTCTGATCGAATTAATGAACAAATAAATACCCATTACGTTTAACGGAAATTTCAATTAGACATTAAAAATGAATCAAGATTACATCATACCCAATAGTTGGTCAATTATAGAGGAAGGTTTCGATGCGACTCGAGTGAAATCATCAGAAAGCCTATTTAGTATGGGCAATGGTGCGATGGGGCAGCGCGCTAATTTTGAGGAGGACTATTCTGGAGATACGTTTCAAGGGAGTTATATTGGAGGTGTATATTATCCCGATAAGACACGTGTAGGTTGGTGGAAAAATGGCTATCCTGAATATTTTGCAAAAGTATTAAATGCGCCCAACTGGATCGGTATTCGTATAAAAATTGACGGAGAGGATTTGGATTTAAACGCCTGTTTGCATCGATCTAATTTCCGAAGAGAGCTTGATATGAAAGAAGGGTTTTACAAACGCTCGTTTAACGCAACTCTAAATAATGGTGTTGAGGTAGAGGTTGAGAGTACGCGCTTCTTATCTTTAGAACTAGACGAACTTGGTGTTATTAATTATTCCATTACACCTTTAAATAGGGATGTTGAGATATCGTTCACTCCTTATCTTGATGCTGGAATTACCAATGAAGACACAAATTGGGACGATGCTTTCTGGGAAACTTTAAGTGTTTCTGAAAATAATGATCAGGCTTTTATTCATTCTCAAACACTGAAAACTAATTTCAATGTTTGCACTTTTATGCAGTCGAAAGTATTACTAAACGATACCCAAGTCGATATAGATGGACATGTTGAGAAGCAAGAAAATAGTATCGGCATTACTTATTTGTCAAAGGTTTCGAAGGGAGAGAAAGCGACATTGCAAAAATTTGCAGGCTATGTGGTTTCTACCAACCATAAAACCGAAACTCTGGTAGCAGCGGCAAAAAAGGTTCTTGAAAAAGGGATTATACTGGGGTATGCAGGGCTTCTGGACATGCAAAAGGATAGCTGGGCTGAGATATGGGAAATGGCCGACATTGGAATAGAAGGCGATATAAAAGCACAACAAGGGATTCGATTTAATATTTTTCAATTAAATCAAACCTATTTAGGGAAAGACGCTCGTTTAAATATTGGTCCAAAGGGATTTACAGGAGAAAAGTATGGAGGTAGTACGTACTGGGATACAGAGGCGTATTGCCTTCCTTTTTATATGGCAACCAAAGACCATCATGTAGCTAGAAGTCTGTTAGAATATCGCTACCATCATTTAGAAAAGGCAATTGAAAATGCTGCAAAACTTGGTTTTACCAACGGGGCTGCATTATATCCAATGGTAACAATGAATGGTGAGGAATGTCATAACGAATGGGAGATTACCTTTGAAGAGATTCACCGTAATGGTGCCATTTCATTTGCAATATTCAACTATGAGCGCTACACTGGAGATTATAGTTATATTTTAGAGAAGGGACTGGAGGTTCTAATTGCGATTGCCCGTTTTTGGCATCAGAGGGCTACTTTTTCGAATGATAAAGGGCAATTTGTTATCCTAGGCGTAACAGGACCCAATGAATACGAGAATAATGTAAATAATAATTTTTACACAAATTATATTGCTTCTTGGTCTATCCGTTATACTACAGCACAAATAAAGTACATCGAAGCAGCTCATAAAGACGATTATAGTCGTATTATGACTAAAACGCATCTTTCAAAAGCAGAACTATCTGCTTGGAATGATGTGGCGTCCAATATGTATTTACCCTTTTCAGAAAAAGAAGATGTGTATCTTCAACAGGATGGGTTTTTGGACAAGGAATTGGTACCTGTTTCAGAGTTAGATAAATCGCAGCGCCCCATCAATCAGAAGTGGTCTTGGGATCGAATCTTACGCTCACCATATATCAAGCAAGCCGATGTGCTTCAGTGCTTTTACTTTTTTGAGGAGGATTTTTCCGAAGAACAACTTACTAAACACTTTGATTTCTACGAACCCTTTACGGTTCATGAATCTTCATTATCGCCTTGTGTTCATTCTATTCAGGCCGCGAAGTTAGGAAGGATGGATCAGGCCTACGATATGTATTTAAGAACCTCACGTTTAGATTTAGACGATTACAATCATGAGGTCGAAGAAGGATGTCATATTACAAGTATGGCTGGCACCTGGCTTAGCATTGTAGAAGGTTTTGGCGGCATGCGTGTTCGCAATGGAGGCTTATCATTTACACCTAGAATTCCTTCTGCTTGGAAGCGATATAGTTTTAAGGTTAACTTTCGAGGGCAGATTCTTAAAGTCTCTGTAAGTAATACCGAAAGTGCATTTAGTATAGAACGAGGAGCAGATATGGAGATTGAAGTAAATGCTAAAAAAATGATACTTACAGCTGCTAAAAAAGTTTAGATACACAAACGATTATTGCGCATATGCTCATTAGATAAATACCTTAAAAATGATATATAAATTAATACCTGCCGCATGTTTACTTTTTTTATTAGTGGGATGTTTAGCAGTGGAAAAAGATAAAAAAGAAGTTGTTACACATAAAGCACCTTTTGTTTGGGAAGGAGCCAATCTGTACTTTCTCTTAACGGACAGATTTAATAATGGAGATACTTCCAACGACGTGAACTTTAATAGAACCTCAGAAACTGCTGTGCTTAGAGGGTTTGAAGGGGGTGATATAAAAGGTGTGACTCAAAAGATCGAAGCAGACTATTTTAGCGATTTGGGTGTAAATGCTATTTGGCTGTCGCCTGTAGTAGAGCAAATACATCATGGTACCGATGAAGGTACTGGGATGACCTATGGCTTTCATGGCTATTGGACTAAGGATTGGACACGTTTAGATCCTAATTTCGGCACCCCGGACGATCTAAAGGACTTGGTGGATGCTGCTCATAACAAAGGAATCAGGATTGTTTTAGATGCCGTAATTAATCATACGGGACCCGTTACAGATGCGGATACGGTGTGGCCAAAGGAGTGGGTTAGAACAACGCCTCCATGCGAGTATAAAGATTACGAATCAACCGTAACCTGCACCTTAGTGAAGAATTTACCGGATATTCTAACAGAGAGTAATCAAGACGTGAACCTTCCACCACAGCTCGTTGAGAAATGGATAACCGAAGGCCGGTATGAGGAGGAAGTTGCCGAATTGGATGCGTTCTTTAAAAGAACAGGACATCCGCGAGCACCTCGGTTTTATATCATGAAATGGCTTACAGATTATATTACAGACTACGGCATTGATGGCTATAGAGTAGATACTGTAAAACATACAGAGGAATACGTATGGCAAGAGTTTAGAAAAGAATGCGATTATGCCTTTGAACAATGGAAATTGAATCATCCGAAAGATGTATTGGACGACACTAATTTTTATATGGTAGGGGAGATCTACAACTACGGAATTTCAACCGGAAAGAATTATGATTTTGGTGATAGGAAGGTAAATTATTTTGAGGATAGCTTCAATAGTTTGATCAATTTTGAGTTTAAATGGGATGCGGCAAAAGTGTCATATGAGGAACTTTTTTCAAAGAATGCGCAAATTCTGAAGGATTCCCTCTCCGGCTTCGGCACCCTAAACTATTTAACATCTCATGACGATGGAAGCCCCTTCGATGCAAAGCGCGAAAACACTTTTAAGACAGGAACATTATTACTGTTAAGTCCTGGCACGTCGCAAATATATTATGGTGACGAATCGGCTAGAACCCTCATTGTTGAGGGCGCACAAGGTGATGCTACGCTCAGGTCTCCTATGAATTGGGAGAATATTGAGAATGACAGCAAGACCAAAGAGCTTCTATTGCACTGGCAAAAGCTTGGGACGTTTCGTGCACGTCACCCTTCTATAGGAGCAGGTACACATAAAATGATAAGTGAAATGCCTTATGTTTTTAAGAGAGACTACAACAAAGGACCTTATCGAGATGCAGTAGTTGTTGCATTGGATGTTGCTAAAGGCGATAAAGAAATTTCTATTCTTGGAGCTTTTAAAGAGGGTTCTGAACTGATAGATGCCTATTCTGGTATCGAGACTTCAGTTGTGGATGGTAAAGTAAAATTTGCATCAGATTTTAATATGGTATTGCTTGAAATGAAATGAAGCTTAAAATTATGAATAGCGCAACCATTGTAGTGTACCAACTAGAATATTTAGTGTCGTATTCTTAATTTGAATTATTTTTAGTTCAGATGAGATAGACCACGAAAAAATGTTAGACAACTATAATTCAATTTTCAAGTTTTTCGAAAAGAAACAAGACGCAAGACACTCTTTTAAACTATAGAGGTAGTTGTTGATAATTAAATAATTAGTTAATGTTCCTCCTGTTTCTTTATTAGGATGGGTGCTTTTTCTATAAATTTAATTTACATTTATCAAAATTAACAGAGTTTACGAGCATTTGAGGTTTCAATCAATTTATACATTTCTTTTTATTTTCTTTTGGCTTTCTTTCGGAATTGCTCAAGAGCTACCTCCTATAACAAACTATGGATCAGGTGAATATAAAGGTGGGAATCAGAACTGGGGAATTACACAGAGCGATAAGGGTTATTTGTACGTAGCCAATAACGAAGGCTTGTTGGAGTACAATGGCGAAGATTGGAATACATATGCTTCTCCAAATGGAACTATTTTACGATGTGTATTGGCCGATAATGGAAATGTATACACCGGAAGCTATATGGATTTTGGCTATTGGACAAGAGATATTACTGGGGCATTAGAATATCACTCGATAGGCGAATCTGTTTATGCCGAAATGATCGTAGATGAAAATTTTTGGGGTATAGAGGCAATAGGCGATTGGATTCTTTTCCAATCATTAAATCGGATTTACATATACAATACTAAAAAAGAAACGATTAACTACATAAATACGACCGGGTTGGTAAATATGTTTATGATCGAGGACAGTATTTATTTTCAGGATGTAAATGAGGGCGTTTATAAAATTACAAATGGTATTTCAAAAAAGTTTGAACCTCTAAGTGCATTAAAGGAGAACCGAATTATTAACATTTTTGGGGATGATAACGAGCTGCTCATTTTAACTGAAACGAATGGCTTCTACACATTAAAAAATAACAAAATTACAAAATGGATAATACCTGCCAATGAGGAACTCGAAGGTGTAAGTGTTTATAGTGGGATTAAACTACAAGATGGATCTTATGCAATAGGCACGATCTCAAAGGGATTATTAATATTGAATCCCTCAGGAGAAATACATTATAGCTTAAATCAAGCGAATGGACTAAACAATAATACCGTCCTTTCACTATTTGAGGATAAGGATCAAAACATTTGGGTTGGATTGGATAATGGAATCGATTTGATTAACTTAAAATCTCCGATTAAAATTTTCAATGATGAGAAAGGGAAGATAGGTGCTGTATATGCTTCGAAGGAATATGAGGGTAATTTATACTTAGGTACAAATCAAGGATTATTTTATAAGGATCGAAATGAGAAGGGTGATTTTAAATTTGTCGCAAAAACAAATGGACAGGTTTGGGATTTATTTATTCATGACAACACCCTTTTCTGCGCTCATAATTTAGGAACATTTGTTGTAAAAAATGGTGAGGCCAACTTGGTCTCTGCGATACCCGGAACTTGGAGTATTCAAGTTATCCCGAACAGTTTGGATTTATTGCAAGGAAATTATGCCGGTATAAGTGTTTTAGAAAAAAAGGCAGGGCAGTGGCAAGTAAAAAATAAAATCAATGGATTTGATTATTCTGGAAAGTTTTTAGAAATCTATAATGAAAATACGCTTTGGATAAATCATGAGTATAAAGGCGTTTTTAAGCTGAAAGTTGATAAAGAATATAACAACATCACCGAGGTTGCTCTAGATACAACCGCAAAAAAAGGAAAAAGTTCTGGTCTTATTAAATTTGAAGATACATTGATATATGCCTCAGACAACGGAGTGTTCACCTATGATAGTACGCTTAAAAACTTTGTTAAAGACTCCTTGTTCAGTTCTATTTTTTCAAAAGAAAATAAATATACCTCGGGAAAAATGGTTGTTGATCTTGAAAATAATTTATGGTTGTCTTCTGAAAAGTCATTAAATTATTTTAGGAAAGGACAGTTTTCAAACGAATTAATGTTAAGTACAATTGCTATTCCAACTGCGCTCAGAAATTCGATTATAGGATATGAAAATGCCTCAGTCTTAAATAATGGAACCTATCTTTTAGGGACTACTTCGGGCTATTTGATATTGGATAAGTCTATAACGGAGCCTAATATTAACACCATCTACTTAAACGCCATTCGGGTACGTCTAAATGAGGACGAGATTAGGCTTCCAATTCAAAATGAGGTGCTTCAACTAAAAGCAGAAGAAAACACAATTAACTTTGATTATAGTGTTCCAGACTTCAGTAAATACCTAACGACTGAATACCAATATTTTCTGGAGGGATATAATAGTGACTGGAGTAATTGGAGAGCGGTTAACGCTATTACATATGAAAACTTACCACCTGGAGAGTACACATTTAAAGCTCGATCCAGGACCGGAAACGTACTTTCTTCAAACGAGATTCTAACCAAATTTGAGATAGCTAGCCCCTGGTATAGTACCAATGCCGCAATTGCTTCATACATCTTAATTGCATTGTTGTTTTTTCTAGCTATCAATTCTGCGTATGTGAGATATTTTAGAAGTCAAAGAAGAATCTTGTTGGAAAAGACAGATAAGGATATTGAGTTGAAAGAATTAGAAAAGCAAAAAGAGATTATTCAATTACAGAACAAACATCTTAATCTTGATATCGAGGCGAGAAATAGAGAGTTGGCTATTTCTACAATGAACATGATCAATAAAAATGAAACACTTAATGCCATAAAGGATGAATTAGGGCAATTAAAAGACGAAACAAGTATTCGCTCTGTGATGAAGGTTATAGATTCGAATCTCAATAATAAGGAAGATTGGAAGTTTTTTGAAGAGGCGTTTAACCATGCGGATAAAAACTTCTTCAAGAAGGTGAAAGAAAAGCACCCAGAGCTCACATCAAATGATTTACGACTATGTGTCTATTTAAGAATGAATCTTTCATCTAAGGAAATCGCACCTTTACTTAATATATCACACCGAAGCGTTGAAATAAAGCGCTACAGATTGCGTAAAAAAATAAGTCTTAATCGAAATGTTAATCTAAACGACTATTTTATCCGCCTTTAGGAAACACATCACTTGATTGTTTCGGCACAACACAGCTACAACATTACTACAACAAACAACAGTTTGTGTACAATTCTGCTACTACTACATCGTTTTTTAAACAAGTCTTATTGTGAGCTCGACTATTGTAATTACTAATCATTCATTGATAAATTGACAGAAAGTCCTGCTAAATATTGCGATGTATGTTTTTTGTATAGGATTTTTTTATGGTTTTACTAATTGTATCATCTACATTGTAACCATAATTTTATACAGATGAAATATAGTTTTCTTATTGCAGCATTTTTACTCGTCACGACGTTTTCTTTTGCACAAAATTTTAATGTGAACGGAACCCTAGTTGAAGCAGACACCAATTTTCCTTTATTAGGAGCGTCGGTGATTCAAAAAGGAACATCCAACGGCGTGATTTCCGATTTTGATGGAAATTTCAGTATTGATGGGATTCCCATGAATGCGGTCTTAGAAATCTCTTACTTAGGTTTCGAAACCAAAGAAGTAGTTGTAACATCCGCCAATTTTTTGAATATCAAGTTGGAAACGGATTCAGAATCCCTAGACGAGGTAGTCGTTGTAGGATATGGAACGCAAAGGAAGAAAGAAATAACAGGAGCCGTATCGGTAGTTTCGAGTGAAACTATAGAAGAACTTGCTCCAACCCGTATAGAGGAAGCATTACAGGGGCAAATTTCAGGTGTCAATATAACGGCAACTTCAGGTGCACCGGGAAGTGGGTCAAATATTAGGATTCGTGGAATTTCAACCAATGGTAACAATCAACCCTTGATTTTAGTAGATGGAAATGTTGTGCAGGAGTTGAGTGTAATAAACCCGTCCGATATTGAAAGTATTTCGGTGCTAAAAGATGCAACAGCTGGTATATATGGTGTGCGAGCGGCAAATGGAGTTATACTCATAACAACGAAGACAGGACGAAAGGGTTCAGAATTAAAGTTTGATTATAATGTGTATGCTGGTTTTCAAGAAACGACTAGAAAGCTAAGTACATTGAATGCTACACAATACGGACTTCTTGTAAATGAGTCATTCGCGAACAATGGCGAATCTATTCCTTTTCCCAATGTTGCTCCATTAGGAGCAGGTACAGATTGGCAAGATGAAGTTTTTACCAACGCAATAAAGTTGAGTAATGATTTTAGTATGAGAGGTGGAACAGAGAATTCAACCTATTCTTTTGGAGCTTCATTGCTTAGCCAAGATGGTATTGTGGGTGGAAATAAATCAAACTTTACCAGATATAATACAAGGTTGAATTTCAATACTGAGATTTTAGATAAAATAAAATTGAAATCTGGCCTTACCTATGTAGGGACCAGTAATAAGGGACTTGCTCAAAATTCGTTGGGCTCTGTTTTATTTAATGCATTAAACAATGACCCCACTTTAAATGTGCTAGATGATAATGGGGACTTTACCTTATCGGAAGGTACAGGCGGAGAGGTTATAAATCCAGTAGCTCAGATTGCAAACACGAATAATACAACCAAGGTGAATAAGATAAGTGGATTTTTTGGCCTCAATTACGAGTTCATGAAAAACTTTTCGGCCGAGGCAAATATTCAATTTAATTATGCTGAAGTAGAGGGCAGAACATTCAACCCTATTGCTTACTATGGTGCGGGTAAAGTTTTTAACAAGGATCGAAGTGAATATATTGAAACTTTAAACACGTTCAATGACTATACTTTTGACGCTTTTATAAACTATGAAAATACATTTGCAGAAAAACACCACCTCAATGTAATTTTAGGTACATCTGTTTTTAAGACTGAAGGTGAATTTTCTGGATCTATAGGTTTTGACTTAGAGGGATATAATTTCGGAAATGCCAGCCTTAGTAACTCTTCCGATGTTATCAACTTCTTTCCAAACGGAAATGCTACTTTCGATTCACGTCTTTTATCTTACTTTGGAAGGGTTCAATACGATTACAAAGGAAAGTACTTGCTCTCTGCTGTTATTCGCCGAGACGGCTCGACAAAATTTGGTCCTGATAATAGATTTGGTTATTTCCCATCGGCTTCTGTTGGTTGGATCATGTCTGATGAAAAATTCTTAGAAGATTCGTCACTTGTTAACTTTTTGAAATTAAGAGCCTCTTATGGGATATTAGGAAATGATGGGATTCCAGACTACAGATACGTTTCAATTCTCAACGGAGAGGGAGTTTATGTTTTTAATAACGAATTGATTATTGGTATAGCGCAAGGTGCAATTGCGAATCCTGAAATTAGATGGGAGCAGCAAGAGACATTTGACGTGGGTGTCGATGCTAGGTTTTTATCAAACAGATTAAACATTGCCATGGATTACTTCGATCGTAGAACCAATGATTTATTACTAATCCCAGGTGTTTCTTCCATACTAGGAAATACAGCTCCAGGTTCATCCGCACCTTTTGTGAATGCAGGGGATGTTTCAAATAAAGGGTTTGAATTTCAGATAGGGTATAATGATAAATTTTCAGATGATATCTCTTTTGGAGTTAATTATAACTTTACAACACTGAAAAACGAAGTTCTTAAAGTAGACAATGGTCTCGGTTTTATTTCAGGAGGTGGTTTTGGAATAGGTCAAGGGGATGTTGCGAGAATGGAAGTAGGTATGCCAATTGGGTTTTTCTATGGGTTGCAAACAGACGGTATTTTTCAGACACAAGCTGAGGTTGATGCACACCCAACACAAATAGCATTGGGTGCAAATGCACAGCCTGGAGATATTCGATTCGTTGATACCAATGGCGATGGAATGATTGACCTTAAAGATAAAACGGCTATCGGAGATCCAATTCCGGATATTACAATGGGAATCAATGTGTCGTTTGATTATAAAAATCTTGATTTTCAAATGTATGTCTTTAGTTCAATAGGAAATGAAATTGTTCGAAACTATGATAGAAACTTGGCACTAACCAATCGCACAACCTATGCATTGGACAGATGGACAGGCGCTGGAACAAGCAATGTGAATCCGAGAGCAACAACAGGTGCTACTGGTAATGGGATTTTTTCCGATTATTTTGTAGAAGACGGTTCGTTTGTTAGGGCACAAAATATGCAATTAGGGTATTCCTTTTCTGACAAGGTAATTACCGATATAGGATTGGATAAATTAAGAATATATGCTTCTGTAGGTAATGTGTTTACACTTACTAAATACAGAGGTTTTGACCCAACTACTTCTTCAGGTAACCCGATAGGAGGTGGTTTTGATAATGGTTTTTACCCATCTCCGAGGACTTTCTTATTAGGAGTGAATTTAAAATTTTAGAAAAATGAATTTGAATAGAAAAAACGTATTTGGAATTTGCTTAACGGGGATGCTGTTATCTTTAATTATCTCATGTAGTGATGATTTTATTGATGTACCATCTAACGATCCGAATTCAGAAGAATTCTTTAACACCGAAGAAGATTACCAGCGGGCATTGATTGGTGCTTATGATATGTTGCATTCTACGTATCTCAATGTGTTATTGGGAGAAATAGCTTCAGACAATACACTAGCAGGAGGAGAAAGTGCAAACGATGTTCCAGGAATTCAGCAAGTAGATGATATGATTCATACTTCTGAAAATATTCAACTCCGAGACATATGGGGCTGGATGTATGCCGGTGTGAATCGTGCCAATTTCATAATGGAATTTAAGGACAAAACAGAGTTTACAGGTAAAAATGAAGTGATAGGGCAAACTCGTTTTTTAAGAGCATACTATTATTTTGAACTGGTAAAGTGGTTCGGTGATGTGCCGCTAGTGGTAGATGAACGCATACTGTTTGGTGATCAATTTAATGTTGATCGCACACCAAAGGCACAAGTATATGCTCAAATAGAAGAAGATCTTGAATTCGCAGCGGCCAATTTGCCTGCGTCTCAAGCTGAAATTGGGCGTGTAACTAAAGGAGCAGCTCAAGCCTTACTAGGAAAGGTGTTGTTGTACCAAGACAAGTTTAGTGAATCAGCAAATGTTCTTGAGGCCGTTATCAATACAGGACCTTATAGTTTAATAACCGATTATTCGACCATGTTTGAAAATGACAATGAGAATAATGCTGAATCTGTTTTTGAGGTGCAGTATACCGATCTTGAAGGAGCTGGATTTGGTTGTCTTCAATGTAGTGAGGGAAATGTAGCGGTTGGGTTTAATGGCATTAGAAGTTATACAGGACCAACGTTCGAGTCTGGATTTAGTTTTAACGTTCCTACGCAAGAAGTGGTAGATGAATTTGAAAATGGGGATAATAGAAAGGCGGTGGCTATTTTGGATATCGACGCCTGGGCAGCGTTGACTGGAGCTACTTTTGTAACTGGTTTCGAACATACGGGCTATTACAATAGAAAGTATATCGCAAGACAAGGAGATCTTAATACAGGTGATGCGAACCTCACGAATCCAAATAATTATCGTTCCATTCGTTTTGCGGATGTTTTACTCATGGCTTCGGAAGCGTTGAATAGAGGAGGAATAGATGATGCAAGAGCACGCACATATTTAAACAGAGTTCGACTTAGAGCTGGACTTTCAGAAGTTACCTCAAGTGGATCGGCACTTACGTCAGCGATCTACAAAGAGCGTCGGGTAGAGTTAGTAGGAGAAGGACACCATTTCTTTGATTTGGTTCGAACAAACCGAGCAGCTGCAGAAATAGATGGATTTGTAACTGGTAAAAATGAACTTTTCCCATTACCAGCAATAGAAATAGAATTAACAGGAAATAGATGGGCTCAAAATCCTGGATACTAAAAAAAAAATGGCTATGAAGATTTTAAAATATACACTAAGTTTTTTGTTCGCGGCTTTTCTAGCTGCATGTGCAACAAATGATGATATTTTCGAGGTTGTAGAAAACATTACAGCACCCTCTAATATTAATGCAGTATTCAGTATTTCTCAGGATAATAGTGGATTGGTTTCAATTACTCCAAACGCCGACGGAGCTACATCTTTTGATGTTTTCTTTGGCGACTCATCTGGGGAGTACGAAACGGCTGCGATTGGTGAGACCTTGTCCAGAATATATGCCGAAGGATCTTACGATGTTCGCATTGTAGCGAAGTCTTTAAGTGGTGAAACCGTTGAAGCAATTCAACCTCTTGTGGTTTCATTTCGACCTCCAGAGAACCTGGAAGTAACGATAAGCTTTGACCCAACAAATAACTTTCTTGTTAATGTCACAGCTTCTGCAGATTACGCTACTTCTTTTGATGTTTATTTCGGAGATGAAGTGAACGAAGTTGCAACAGCATTAATGATTGATGAAACAGTTAGCAATACGTATGCGGCAGTTGGTGATTATTTAATACGGGTAGTTGCTCTTAGTGGAGGGGAAGCAACTCTAGAATATTCAGAGACGATTACTATTTTAAATCCTTTATTATTGCCATTGGATTTTGAAGACCCAACACTTAATTATGCGTTTACAGATTTTGGAAATGTTGTTTCGACAGTTGTTGCAAATCCTGATCAGTCTGGAGTAAATACGAGCGCCACTGTTGGTCAAAGCTTTAAACCGGTTGGTGCTGAAGTATGGGGAGGTTCTTTCCTTTCATTAGACGAGCCAATTGATTTTACATCACTCCAAAACATTGCAGTTAAGGTGTGGTCTCCTGTAAGCGGAATCACTGTCAAGTTGAAGCTTGAAAATGCAACGAATCCAGATATTTTTGCAGAAGTTGATCTAGTGAATGGTTTAGCCAATGAATGGGAAACCTTAACATATGATTTTAGTTCTGCCGATCTATCACAAGAGTACCATAAAGTGGTTATTTTCTTCGACTTCGGAAATGCTGGAAATGATTCAACTTATTATTTTGATGATATTAACCTAGCACAATCAACGGGTGGGACTTTTGAAATGTTCCAAAATTTTGAAGGCCTCGTTCCTACATTTACCGACTTCGGAAATATTGGCGCCACTGAGGTTGTTTCAAACCCGCTTATAGGTGGTGTAAATACTACGAGCAATACTGCCCAGTTTATTAAAGCTGCTGGAGCTGAAGTATGGGGAGGAACCTTTTTCGAATTAAACAATCAAGTAATCGAGTTTGCTGGTTCAAAGCAGTTACGATTGAAATCGTATTCGCCAGTTGCCGGAAAGGTTGTGAAACTAAAACTTGAAAATGAAGATGCAAGTATAACACATGAGGTGGATATGTTAACTACTGCTGTGAACGCCTGGGAAGAGATCACCTTTGATTTTATTGATGCGCCAAATGCTCAGTATAATAGAGTTGTCGTTTTCTACGACTTTGGAAATCCGGGTGATGATACGGTGTATTATTTTGACGAAATGGAAGTAGGAGAAGGCGGCCTTGTTTCTACAGTACCTGCATTAATGGTAGAAAATTTCGACGGAACACCTCCAGTATTTCTCGCATTTGGAAATATTGAAGATACAACCATAGAAGCAAATCCTAATGCGTCTGGTATTAACCCAACGGCCTTAAGTGCTAGCCAAGTGAAAACCGCAGGTTCTGAAGTATGGGCAGGAGCATTTTTTGAGGTGCCAACGCCATTAGATTTCAATTCGTATAACAAGATAAGTGCGATGGTATACTCGCCAACAGCAGGAGCTGTAGTGAAATTGAAACTAGAAAATGCAGATGCTAGTATTGTTTATGAAGTCGATGTAACGAGCAGTGTTACAGATGATTGGGAAGAATTAATTTACGACTTTAGTGCGGCACCTGCTGCAGACTATACGCGAATTGTCTTCTTTTTCGACTTCGGAAACCCTGGTGATGGATCAAATTATTATATCGATGAAATTCAACTGACAAATTAGAAACAGCTATGAAAAACATAACAAACATACTTTATATTAGCCTTGCCGTCTTGGTTTTCTCAAGCGTACTCTCTTGTCAAAAAGAAGATCAAGAGTTTGGTGCTATTGTAACACCTACAAATTTGGCTATTAATTTTGAAATCGTTGGTCAAGATTCGGCAAATCCTAATGGTGACGGAACTGGATCGGTAAACTTTACTGCGACTGCAGATAATGCTATAGCCTACAGATTTAACTTTGGTGACAATACCGGTAATATTGTTGCTCCATCAGGAATGAGTGCGCATCGGTTTAATCAAGCAGGTACCAACTCTTACATCGTGACATTAATAGCAACTGGAAGGGGAGGGGTTAGTTCATCAACATCTGTAACGATAGAAGTTTTTAGTGACTTTAATCCAATAGATATTAAAAACTTTCTTTCAGGTGGAGCTCTAAGTACCAAGACATGGTACTGGAATGCCTCAGTGCCTGCTCATTTAGGAGTGGGGCCGATAGAGACGGCAGATCCTAGTTATTATTCAGCATCGCCATTTGAAAAGGAAGATGTTGGCTGCCTGTATGAGGATACCATGATATTCTCTCAGGATGATTCCGAAAACATTTCCTTTGAATTGGTAAATTTAGGAAACACATACTTTCACAGATTGGAAGTTCAAGATGAATTAGGACAGCCTAATCCTGGCGAAGATACCTGCTACGAATACAGCACTGAAGGTGTGAATATTGTAAACTTTGCACCATCTACATCTGGTTTAGATGAAGCAACATCAACTCAGACGTCGTTTTCAATCCAAAATGGAGGTTTTATGAGTTATTTCATCGGAAACAATGAATATGAGATTTTAAGTATAACAGATTCTGAAATGCATTTAAGAGTGATTCAAACCGAGCCAAGTGGAAATCTTCTTGCTTGGTATGAGAAATTTTCTACGAGTCTTCCAATAAGTGGTGGTGGCTTGTGCGATGGAAGCACAGGCGACGATGGTTCGGGTAATAACGACGTTTTAGTTTGGGCTGAAGAATTTGACGCAGACGGGGCTCCTTGTTCTGATACCTGGTTGTATGATATCGGAGCTGGTGGCTGGGGTAACAATGAATCACAGTATTATACAGATAGACCTGAAAATGTGATTGTAGAAAACGGCTTGCTTAAAATTAAAACACTCGCAGAGTCATTTAATGGCAGCGACTACACATCGGCAAGAATTATTAGTAAAACTAAATTTGAATTCACATACGGTAAAGTGATAGTTCGCGCTAAATTCCCCGAAGGAGGCGGTACATGGCCTGCTATATGGATGCTAGGAGCAAATTTTGAAGTTGTTAGCTGGCCAAATTGTGGAGAAATAGATATTGCAGAGCATATTGGGAATGAGGAAAATAAAATCTTCGGCACCCTACATTATCCTGGTAATTCAGGTGGGAATGCTAATGGAGATACTACTATTATTTCAAATGCAACCTCAGAATTTCATGACTATGAAGTTCAGTGGACGGATTCATCTATTACATTTTATGTAGATGGAGTAGAATATCACAGTTTTATAAACAATTCGAATGTGCCCTTTAATCAAGATTTTTTCCTAATACTCAATACGGCTATGGGGGGTGATTTAGGTGGTGCAATTGACCCTGATTTTGATCAATCAACTTTTGAAATAGATTATATACGCGTGTACCAATAGCTTATGAAACTAAATAAATATCACTTTGTCGGATTGTTTTTAATAACATTAATTTTAGCATGTAATGTGAAGGATACAGGTCCAAGCGTTATAGATCTTAAAGTATCGAATTTGTTGTCTAAAATGACTCTAGAAGAGAAAATTGGTCAGATGAACCAATACAACGGGTTTTGGGATGTCACTGGCCCCTCCCCAGAAGGTGGTGATGCCAAAAATAAGTATGAGCATCTCAAAAAAGGCTTGGTTGGATCCATGCTTAACGTTCGCGGAGCTGAAGAAGTGAGAGCTGTTCAAAAAATAGCTGTAGAAGAAACCCGTCTAGGCATACCTCTAATAATTGGTTTTGATGTTATACATGGTTATAAGACAATTAGCCCGATTCCTTTAGCTGAAGCTGCAAGTTGGGATTTAGATGAGATTAAATCATCTGCAAAAATGGCTGCATTAGAAGCTTCAGCCGCAGGGATCAACTGGACATTTGCACCCATGGTGGATATATCTAGAGATGCCCGCTGGGGTCGCGTGATGGAAGGGGCAGGTGAAGACACCTATTTAGGGAGTGCGATCGCAAGAGCCCGAGTTATGGGTTTTCAAGGGGATGAACTTTCCTCAAATGAAACCGTTATTGCCTGTGCAAAACATTTCGCAGGCTATGGATTTGCAGAAGCAGGAAGAGATTATAATACCGTTGACGTTGGGTCCAGTACACTTTTTAATGTAATACTACCCCCTTTTAAGGCCGCAAAAGATGCCGGTGTTCGAACCTTTATGAATTCATTTAACGAATTGAATGGTGTTCCCGCATCTGGAGATACGTATCTGCAAAGAGATATCCTTAAGGGAGAATGGAATTTTGATGGATTTGTTGTATCCGATTGGGGCTCAATTGGTGAAATGATTGCTCACGGGCATGCCAAAGATGGTAACCACGCTGCCGAGATTTCCGCTAATTCGGGTTCAGATATGGACATGGAGTCTTCGCTCTACGTAAATGAACTTGCGTCATTAGTAAAAGAAGGTAAAGTTTCAGAAAAAAATATTGATGATGCTGTAAGCAGAATTTTAAAAGTGAAATATGAATTAGGATTGTTCGATGACCCTTATAAATATTGTGATGCTGCTAGAGAAAAAGAGGTAACAGGCAGTAAAGAAATTATGGATGCAGCACTGGAGATGGCTAAAAAGTCAATTGTACTCCTAAAAAACGAGAATAATATCCTTCCCTTGAAAAAAGAAGGGCAGAAAATCGCACTCATTGGTGCCTTGGCTTCAGATAAGAATAGTCCTCTAGGAAGCTGGAGAATAGCGGCAGATGATAATACTGCAGTTTCTGTTTTAGAAGGAATGCAACGTTATAATGGGAACACATTGTCTTATGCTAAAGGAGCTGATGTGAGTATGGGTAAAACAGAGTTTATTAGAGAAGTTACTATAAATACGACAGACAAAAGCGAATTTCCAGAGGCAATTGCTACTGCCAAAAGTGCAGACGTTGTCGTAATGGTTCTAGGAGAGGTCGGTTTTCAAAGTGGTGAAGGAAGAAGCCGGGTGAATTTGGATCTACCTGGTGTTCAACAAGAACTTTTAGAGGCGATTTATGCAGTAAATAAAAATCTTGTGTTGGTTGTGAATAATGGCCGCCCACTAAATTTGAGTTGGGCAGATGAAAACGTTCCAGCCGTTGTTGAGGCTTGGCATTTGGGAACTCAAAGTGGAAATGCAATCGCTCAGGTCTTGTATGGCGATTATAACCCAAGTGGAAAACTTCCAATGACTTTTCCAAGGCACGTTGGCCAAGTGCCGCTATATTATAATTTTAAGGCTACTGGAAGACCTACGTTGCCAGCACCTGGCATTGTCTTTTGGACACATTATCAAGATGTAGAAAATACGCCGCTCTATCCTTTTGGATACGGTTTGAGTTATACCACTTTCAATTACTCAGATATGAATGTAAACAATACGTATGCTGAGAATAAGGAAGTAAGCGTTTCCGTAATGATTAAAAATACAGGGAGCGTATCAGGAAAAGAAGTTGCACAGCTATACATAAGAGATGTATACGCAAGTGAAACACGCCCTGTAAGAGAACTAAAAGGTTTTGATCTCGTTGATTTAGCGCCAGGAGAATCGAAATTGGTAGAATTTACATTAACAGACGAGGAACTTGGTTTTTACTCTAACAAAGGAAGTTGGAAAGTAGAGAATGGAGATTTCGAAGTATATGTTGGTGGAAGCTCTTCAACGACTAATAAATCAACTTTTGAATTGAAATAAAACATGAAAGCATTTATTTTCATATTTTTATCTTTGTTCTGTTCGTCAAGTATCGCACAGTCACAATTGATATTTGAGGATCAGTTTGACGACGAGGTGTTGAATGAAAAATTTTGGAACTATGAGCTAGGTAACGGTTGTCCAAATCTTTGCGGCTGGGGAAACAATGAACGACAAATTTATACAAAAAAGAATGTTCGCTTGGCCGATGGAAAGTTAATAATAAGTGCCACTAAGAATGGTTCTGTATACGAATCAGGTAGAATTACAACAAAATCAAAGGTGGAAATGCTTTACGGTACCATCGAAGTAAGAGCGAAGCTAGCCGTAGGAGTTGGTGTTTGGCCAGCGGTGTGGATGCTAGGCAGTTCAATAGATGAAAAAAAATGGCCATTGTGTGGAGAAATTGATATCATGGAATACGTAGGTAAGGAGCCTCAAAAAGTTTTTACCTCCTTACACACTGCCGATAGCTATGGGAATACAATAAATACGAAAAAAACAAAAATTGAGGGCATCGAAGATGGTTTTCACGTTTATAAAGCAGACTGGACGGAAGATAGTATTACGTTTTATGTGGATAACAAAATTGTGTATACCTTCTCGCCAGAGGTTAAAAATGAGAAAACATGGCCATTTAACAAACCATTTTATGCATTAATAAACTTAGCTATTGGCGGTAATTTTGGTGGGCCAGAAGTGGACAATGCTATTTTTCCACAGGAGCTAATAGTAGATTATTTAAGAATTTATAAAAATTAATAACTAAAAAAAATCCTTTAAGAGAGGAGCGAATTATGAAAAAAATTATTTTATTATGTTTATTTATCTCAGCCACTGGGTTTTCACAAAATGCCCCAATAGACTTTGAGACTCCAACATCTGGAGCTGACTGGACTTGGACAGTATTCGAAAATGATACGAACCCACCAGTTGAAATAATAGCGAACCCATCAGCCACTGGAGTAAATACCTCTGCAACAGTAGCACAATTTACCGCTTTAGAAGCTGGTCAACCTTATGCTGGTACAGAATCAATGCACGGGGCAGATATCGGAACCTTTACATTGGATGCTTCAAATTCTATTGTTAAAATAATGGTATGGAAGACAGTAATTAGTGATGTTGGGATTAAATTTGTTACTCCATCAGGTGCATCTGATGGAGAGTTAAAAGTATCAAACACTGTAACAGAAGAATGGGAAGAATTAACTTTTGATTTTTCAGGTAGAATAGGCCTGCCTGCATCAACTGATATTGATCAGATTGTTATTTTCCCTGATTTTAATGCTAGAACTCAAGATAATGTAATTTATTTTGACTCAATCACTTTTAGTAATGGTGTTGCAGGAGATCCGGTTGCACTCCCGGTTAATTTCGAAAACACCAATGCTAATTATAACCTTGTAGGTTTTGAAGGAGCAGATTCTGCAATAGAAACAAACCCGGATCAATCTGGGATAAATACAAGTTCAACAGTAGTAAGAACTATCAAAACAGCTGGTTCTGTTTTCTATGCTGGTACAGCACTATCGTTAAATGTACCTATTGACTTTACTGCTTCGGAAAGTATTGCAATAAAAACATGGTCTCCAAAGGCTAATATACCAGTTCGTTTAAAAATAGAAAACATTGATGGAAGTCAGTTTGCAGAATTAGATGTGAACACAACTGTTGAAAATCAATGGGAAGAATTGGTTTGGGACTTTTCAGGATCAACAACGGGTATAGACTTCACGAAAGTTGTTGTGTTTTTTGAATTTATCGTTGATCTTGCTGGTGATGGAAGTACGTATTACTTTGATGATATAGCAGTTGTTGGAACTTTAGGACTTAATGGTAATAACAATATAAACGTTTCTGTTTTCCCTAATCCAACTTCTAGTAATGTAAATATTCAAGCGGAAGATCAAATTTCGACCATTGCGATTTACAATGTATTAGGACAAAAAGTTATTGATGCTTCACCGAACAAAGCAAGCTATTCTGTAGATATGTCTCAGTTTGTATCTGGATTGTACTTCGCTACTGTAAGCACTGAAAAGGGAAGTGAAACAATAAAGTTTATCAAAAAATAATAGTTTTTTTTAATTTAGTTATGAGAAGGCGGCTTGTATGATTTTTTTCTTACAAGTTGCCTTTTTTTTTAATATCTTTCAAAACCAAACAAACCGACATGGCAATATTTTCGTTTATTGGATTTACTTTATTAGTGGCAATCGTTTCTTATTACGCAACTAGAAAAACACATGAAAACACAAGCGACGGCTATTTCCTTGGAGGTAGAAGTCTTACAGCTGGTGTTATAGCAGGCTCACTTTTATTAACCAATTTATCTACGGAACAAATTGTAGGTTTAAACGGTAGTGCTTATACAGATGGCTTGTCAGTTATGGCGTGGGAAACCCTCGCTGCTATAGCGATGGTCGTTACTGCTGTATACTTATTGCCAAGATATTTAAAGGGAGGTCTAACGACGGTACCGCAATTTCTATCGAAACGTTTTGATGTTTCGACAAAAACAATAACCTCAGGCTTGTTTTTAACCGGGTATGTGGTTGTGTTACTTCCTGTGATTCTATATTCGGGTTCTGTAGCAATAAGCGGGATGTTTAATATTCCAGAAATGTTAAACATTACGAATACGCAATCCTTGTGGTTATGTATTTGGGGAATCGGTATTATAGGTTCTATCTATGCCGTTTTTGGGGGTCTAAAAGCCGTAGTGGTTTCCGATAGTATTAATGCTATTGGTCTTCTTGTTGGGGGTTTACTTATACCATTTTTTGGACTTGTAGCCATAGGAGATGGAAGCATGATGGCTGGTCTAGATATATTAATGACCACCAATCCGGAGAGATTTAAATCTATGGGTAGTGCTGAGCAAGAAGTTCCTTTTAGTACAATTTTTACGGGAATGATGTTGGTTCAATTATTTTATTGGGGAACGAATCAACAAATTATACAAAGAGCTTTAGGGGCCAAAAATCTAGCTGAAGGACAAAAAGGACTTTTATTGGCTTCTTTCTTGAAAATTTTAGGTCCGTTAATTTTAGTATTGCCAGGAATTATAGCCTACCATTATTTTGAGGGTGGATTAGCGAGTAGTGATCTTGCATACCCAGAGCTAGTGAGGGCTGTGTTGCCAAAATATCTGGTTGGATTTTTTGCAGCAGTTTTGTTTGGAGCTATTTTAAGTTCGTTTAACAGCGTTTTAAATAGTTCTGTCACTTTGTTTGGAATCGATATATATAAACAGCATATAAACAAAGATGCTGATGAACAAACAATCGTAAAATACGGTAAAAGATTTGGGGTTTTGTTGGCAATTTCTGCCATGTTTATTGCTCCTTTAATAGCGAATGCAGGAAGTTTGTTTGCATATTTACAAGAAGTGAATGGGATCTATAGTATTCCAATTTTCACCATTATTGTTGTAGGTTATACGACAAAAAGAGTACCTGCCATTGCTGCTAAAATTGGCGTTATTTCGGGTTCATTGCTTTATATTTTAAGTCAGTTTATTTTGAAGCCTCGTTTCATTGAAAGCGCAGTAGAAAAAGCGCAAGATGCTGGCATCACTGATGCGGCAGCACTAAGATTAGTTGAAATTGATGCGTATCCGCACTTCTTGCATGTGATGGCTATATTATTTGTTCTTAATATTTTAATTATGTTACTTATAGGTAAGATCAGACCAAGAGAAGAGGATTATGTTCTAGAGTATACGAAACAAGTAGATATTGAACCTTGGAAGCATACTAAAGTAGTAGGGCTTATCGTTGTGAGCACAGTAGTGTTTATCTATGTTTATTTTAGGTAATAAAAACGTCCTAGTAAGTATCATTAAATATCCTTAAAAAGCTTGAAAACCAGGCCTTTTAAGGATATTTATTAACCGAAAACGTTATAGTATTCAAAAGTAATTGTCTAATAGGTTTTAATAGTATAGTTTTACGCCAATGGGTTCAAATATTAAAAAAATTGGAGTTCTAACAAGCGGAGGTGACGCACCCGGAATGAATGCAGCCATAAGAGCTGTTGTTCGTTCTTGTGCTTATCATAAAATCGCCTGTGTAGGTATTTATAGGGGATATGAGGGATTGATAGAAGGAGATTTTGAAGATCTCGATGCACGTTCTGTAAAAAACATTATCAATCGAGGCGGGACTTTCTTAAAGTCTGCTAGGTCGAAGGGTTTCTTCACAAAAGAAGGAAGACAAGAATCTTATAATAATCTAAAAAAGGAGGGTGTTGATGCACTTGTAGTTATTGGTGGTGACGGTACATTTACTGGAGCTATTGTATTTAATGATGAACATAATTTTCCCATCGTTGGAATACCAGGAACGATAGATAATGATATTAATGGAACTGATTTCACCATTGGTTATGATACGGCACTTAATACTGTAGTTGAAGCAATTGATAAAATTCGTGATACTGCAATCTCTCACAATAGATTGTTTCTAGTGGAAGTAATGGGCAGGGATGCAGGGGATATCGCTCTTAATGCAGGAATTGGTGCTGGTGCGGAGGAAATCTTAATTCCTGAACTGAATATGGGTAGAGAACGACTCGTAGAATCATTAACAAAAAGTAAAAAATCGGGCAAATCTTCCAGTATCGTCGTTGTTTCAGAAGGCGATCAAATTGGAAAAAACATCTTTGAATTAGCAGCATATATTGAAGAACACCTCGATGGATATGAGGTGCGAGTTTCTGTATTAGGACATATACAACGTGGAGGAGCCCCGAGCTGCTACGACCGTGTGCTTGCCAGTAGGATGGGAGTTGCTGCAGTAGATGCCTTATTAAATAATGAGCGTGATATTATGATAGCTTCTGTGCAAAGACATATGACCCCTGTGCCTTTTTCTGCTGTATTAGAAGGTGATAATAAAATAGATAAAGAATTAATACGAGTAGCAGACATAATTTCTGTATAACCTTCAAAAAAAAAGTATGATTACTAAAATTGGAATTAACGGCTTTGGCCGAATTGGAAGACTTGCGTTTAGAATTGCATCTCAAGATAAAAACATAGAAGTAGTTGGTGTAAATGACTTACTGGATGTAGACCATTTAGCCTATTTATTACAATACGATTCAGTTCATGGAAAATATCCTGGGACCGTGGCTATAGAAGACGGTCAATTGGTTGTTGATGGTCGTGTAATTCGTGTAACAGCAGAGAGAAACCCAGAAGACTTAAAGTGGGGCGATGTTCAAGCAGATGTTGTAATCGATTGTACAGGAATATTTACTGGCTTAACTACGGCCGATGCTCATCTCCGGGCAGGTGCAAAAAAGGTAGTTATTTCTGCACCTTCAAAGGATGCTCCGATGTTCGTAATGGGCGTAAATCACAAAGATGCCAAAGCAACGGATACTATTGTTTCCAACGCATCTTGCACAACAAACTGTCTAGCTCCATTAGCAAAAATTATTGATGATGAATACGGTATTGTTGAAGCACTTATGACAACTATTCATGCAGCTACAGCTACACAATTTACCGTAGACGGACCTTCACGAAAGGATTATAGAGGTGGGCGAAGTACATTAACGAATATTATTCCTGCATCCACTGGCGCCGCAAAAGCAGTTGGAAAAGTGATTCCATCGTTAGATGGCAAACTAACGGGTATGGCATTTCGTGTGCCTACAGCAGATGTATCTGTAGTAGATTTGACCGTCCGAACGGAGAAAAGCGCTAGCTATGAGGATATTAAGAATTTATTCAAGAGTGCTTCTGAAGGAGCATATAAAGGGATTGTAAATTATACAGAAGATGCAGTTGTATCTCAAGATTTTGTCAGCGATGCACATACATGTACTTTTGATGCAGGAGCGGGTATGGCTCTTAACGATAAATTCTTTAAGTTAGTAGCCTGGTACGATAATGAGTATGCCTATTCTTCAAAACTAATTGATTTGGCATCTTATATCTCAACTTTATAAGTATGATTTTAATAACGGATGGTGGCTCTACAAAATGTGATTGGATTTTACTGGATAATTCTGGTGAAGTAGTATTAAAAACTCGAACAGCTGGATTAAATCCGGCTGTTGTGCCTGAACATGAGTTAGTAGAACGCATCAGAGCAAACTCCGATTTAGATAAAATTTTATTGAAAGTTGATAAAGTAGACTTTTATGGAGCTGGATGTGGCACAAAAACACCTATTAAACTCCTAAATCGTGTATTATCAAACCTTTTTGTAAACGCTACGATTACAGTCAACGAAGATACTGTTGCCGCAGTGTATGCTGCCACAACGGAACCAGGAATCGTCTGTATCTTAGGAACAGGGTCTAATAGCTCCTATTTTGACGGAAATACAATCCAATCTAATGTTGAGTCATTAGGCTATTCGTTGATGGACGAAGCCAGTGGAAATTACTTCGGAAAACGTTTGCTAAGGGATTATTTTTACAAAAAAATGCCTGCAGAACTAGCCTTAGAGTTTGAAAGTCGATTTACCCTTGATCCTGATGAGATAAAACTTCATCTGTATCAGAGGCCAAACCCGAATATGTATCTCGCTTCATTTGCTGAATTTATTTTCACCAGCAAAGAAGTGAATGGCTACTTCTATAAATTAATAAGTGAGGGAATAACAAAGTTTATTGAGTTAAGAATTCTTTGCTATAAGGAATGCCAAAATGTTCCAATCCATTTTATTGGATCCATTGCTCATTTTTCGAAAGACATTATTAAAGACAGCATGAATCCTTACAACTTGCAACTTGGTAATATCATTAGGCGACCTATAGATGGTTTGATCGAATACTACAGAAATAATAAACTTCCAGAGAAGAAGTCATAGATACTAATAAAGTGTTCACTATCTTGACGCACTTAAATTATTATATAGATGACTGTTTTTAAGTAAGCGTCTTGTCAAATCGGCAATTCTATTAAAGTGCAACATTAAATACAATACAATGTCTCTTCCTAAAATAAACCCAACCACTACAAAAGCTTGGAATCAATTAGAATCTCATTTTAATAAAATAAAAGAGGTTCGAATGCAAGACCTATTTATAGAGGATGCAAGTAGAGCAGATTTTTTTACTTTGGAATGGCAGGATTTTTACCTCGATTATTCTAAAAATAGAATTTCGAAAGAAACGGTTGACCTTCTTTTAAAGCTTGCTGAAGAAGTGAAATTAAAAGAAGCAATTGCCTCTCAATTTACAGGAGAGCGAATAAACCAAACTGAAGATAGGGCAGTATTGCATGGTGCACTCAGAGATTTTGATCATATGAAACCTGAGGTCAAAGAAGCGCTGGGTCAAATGCAAGATTTTTCTAAGACCATTATTAATGGAAGTTGGAAAGGGTATAGCGGTAAAGAGATTAAAACCATCGTTAATATTGGAATTGGCGGTAGTGATTTAGGTCCTGATATGGTTACTGAGGCTTTATCATATTACAAAAATCACTTAAACGTACAGTATATATCTAATGTTGACGGTGATCACGTAAATGAAGTATTAAAGAAACTCGACCGTGAAACAACGCTTTTTATTATCGTTTCAAAGACCTTTACCACTCAAGAGACACTTACAAATGCGAATACTGTTAGAAAATGGTTTTTAGAACATGCTTCAGAAACAGATATAGCCAAACATTTCGCAGCGGTTTCAACGAATTTAGAAGCGGTTAGCGGTTTTGGAATAGCTACGGAAAACATTTTCCCAATGTGGGACTGGGTTGGAGGTAGGTTTTCTCTTTGGAGTGCGGTTGGTCTTTCAACCTGCTGTGCCGTTGGGTACGACAATTTTGAACAATTACTGAAAGGGGCCAACGAAATGGATAAGCATTTCAAAGACACCGATTTTTCAGAAAACATGCCGGTTATTTTAGCCATGCTATCAGTTTGGTATAACAACTTTTTCAAAGCAGAAACAGAGGCGGTGATCCCATATTCTCAGTATTTATCGAAACTTGTTCCCTATTTACAGCAGGCCATTATGGAGAGTAATGGAAAGAGTGTTGATAGGAATGAAGACCCCATAGATTACGAAACAGGAACCATTGTTTGGGGAAGTACAGGAACCAATGCGCAGCATGCGTTTTTTCAATTACTTCATCAAGGGACTAAAATAATACCGACAGACTTTATTGGTTTTTCCGAATCGCTCTATGGGAATCAGGATCATCAAAATAAGTTAATGGCTAATTTTCTAGCACAGACAGAGGCCTTACTTCAGGGAACAGAAGGAACGGAAGTCGCTACTAATTTTAGAAAATTTCAAGGCAATAAGCCTACAAACACGCTGCTAATAAAGAAATTGACGCCACATAGCTTAGGAAGTCTCATTGCGCTTTATGAACACAAGTTATTTGTTCAAGGAATCGTTTGGAATATCTTCAGTTACGATCAATGGGGTGTTGAATTGGGTAAAAAAATTGGTCTAACCACACTTGAAGCAATAGAAAGTGATGGAAATACAAAAAATGCATCCACAAACAATCTCCTTAAAAAAATATCAATGTAACCAGGTGTTTGAAATCCTATTTCACATCGCCTTTGTTTTAGAGTGGAGATGATATTTTTTTCTTTTTCTGTTATACTAAAACAGTTTTAGTAACTTTACGCAACCATCCAACTCCCGTAATACTTTGTCGAATGCTCACAAAAGTTTATGGAAGTGCTGTTTTTGGTGTTGACGCCACAACAATTACAGTAGAAGTTAATGTAGATGTTGGCGTTGGTTATCACCTAGTTGGATTGCCAGATAATGCCATCAAAGAGAGTCATTATAGAATTGCCGCGGCACTTCAAAACAATGGCTATCGAATTCCCGGAAAAAAAATAATTCTAAACATGTCGCCCGCCGATCTTCGGAAGGAGGGTTCTGCTTATGATCTTACGATCGCTATGGGAATTCTTGTCGCTACGGGTCAAATAGCGGAGAAACATCCTTTGCAAGATTTTATTATTATGGGTGAACTTTCATTAGACGGAAGTTTACAGCCCATTCGCGGCGCTTTACCAATCTCCATTAAGGGAAATGAAGAGCGTTTTAAAGGATTCATCCTTCCGAAGCAAAACGCAAAAGAAGCAGCAATTGTAGAAGGAATCGCTGTTTTTGGCGTTGATAGTATAAAAGAAGTGATCGATTTTTTCAATGAAGAAGTTCCATTAGAAGAAACTGTTGTAGACATGGATGCCGAATTCTACGAACATCTTTCAAAACCCGAATTCGACTTTGCCGATGTAAAAGGACAAGAGTCTATTAAACGTAGTATGGAAATCGCTGCTGCAGGAGGGCACAATATCATTCTAATTGGCCCACCTGGTTCTGGCAAGACCATGATTGCAAAACGCCTACCCAGTATTCTACCTCCAATGAGCTTGCGCGAATCTTTGGAAACTACCAAGATACATAGTGTTGCAGGACGAACTATGAACAAAACAGGCATCATAACCTCAAGGCCCTTTCGTAGTCCCCATCATACTATAAGCGATGTTGCCTTAGTAGGAGGCGGAAGCTATCCGCAGCCCGGAGAAATTTCGTTGGCACATAACGGTGTTTTGTTTTTAGATGAATTGCCCGAATTCAAGCGAGGTGTTTTAGAAGTACTACGACAGCCTTTGGAAGATAGAGACGTCACTATTTCCCGGGCTAAATTTACGGTTACTTATCCATCAAGTTTTATGCTAGTAGCAAGCATGAATCCCAGTCCGGGAGGATATTTTAATGACCCCGATGCACCGGTAACATCATCTCCTGCCGAAATGCAACGTTATTTAAGCAAAATTTCTGGTCCTTTACTAGATCGAATTGATATTCATATTGAAGTTACTCCCGTACCTTTTGATAAGATAAGCGAAGACCGCAAAGGGGAATCTAGTATTCTAATACGAGAACGGGTTACCAACTCACGAAAGATTCAAACAAATAGATTTACTGAATTTGAAAACATCCATTACAATGCGCAGATGGGAGTAAAGCAGATTAGAAAGTACTGTAAATTGGAGGAAACATCTCTGCAGTTACTGAAGACTGCTATGGAACGACTAAACCTTTCAGCTAGGGCTTATGACCGTATCTTAAAAGTCGCACGCACTATTGCAGATCTTGAACCTTCAGAGTCAATAACTGGCGATCACATCTCGGAAGCTATTCAGTATAGAAGTTTAGATAGAGATGGGTGGTTGGGTTGAGGCCTTATGTGGCACATTTTTAGTGTATACTTTAAAATGCCTTTCGTTTATGTACGTATCTGTTATGTCTATTTCCTGTCAACTTAAGACTTTCCTATGTTAAACTAAAATAGCGTGGACTACTCCTGAGGAGCATTACACGCTATTCTAACAACTGAACTATTTTAAGTACTAACTTTAAAACTTATTTAATAGGAGCAAAAAAAAGACTATGTATTAAAAAAACGTTTAATACAAAATTACTTTCAATATGCAAGTTACAATAATAATTACAAGAAAAAAACCTTTGTTCTATCATTTTTTGAAGAAAAACGAAACTACAAAAGTTTACAAACAAGACGCTAGGGCTTGAATCAATTTTAGATTCTACGTTTAAACGATATGATTGGTTAATGCAGAAATAAAAAACAGTTGTTAGCCATGGTAATTTATTGTAATCACATGTTCTACAAGCCTCCACTATTTTTTATTTTAAGGGGTGTTTTGCACATTTGTTCTTACCTCAAGAGGTGCAAAAATTTAGTCTTTAGCATGCATGGTTTCATTTAACAGTATTTTATGAACCCTATAGGCACTGCTATTGTATCTTTATAACTTCAACTAAATCAATAAAAATGATATTTTTAAAACCTTTTAAAATACTGAAAATTAGTTTATTAACAGTTTGTATTGCCTTTACTTCATGTAAAAAAATTGATTCTAAAAATTCAGATGACACAGGATCTCTTTCTGTAGCATTTGAAAAATATGAATTAGATAATGGCCTGGATGTAATTCTACATCAAGACAAAAGTGATCCTATTGTATCTCTTGCTATTCAGTATGGTGTTGGTTCTAATAGAGAAAAAACGGGCAGAACTGGCTTTGCTCATTTGTTTGAGCATATGTTATTTCAGGAGTCTGAAAACATTCCGCAGGATCAATTCTTTAAAAGAATTCAAGATGCTGGAGGAACACTAAATGGAGGTACTTGGAAAGATGGAACCATCTATTATGAAATTGTGCCTAACAATGCTCTAGAAACCGTTCTTTGGATGGAAAGCGACCGCATGGGCTTTCTAATTAATACAGTTACTGAATCTGCATTCTACAATCAGCAAGAGGTGGTTCAAAATGAAAAAAGACAACGTGTAGATAACAATCCTTATGGTCACACAGGATGGGTAATAGACAAAAACCTATATCCAGAAGGGCATCCTTATAACTGGCAGGTAATTGGAGAATTGGAAGATCTTCAGAATGCGACCGTGGCCGATGTAAAAGAGTTCTACGATAAGTTTTACGGTCCTAATAATGCCACACTTGTGCTAGCAGGTGATTTTGAAACAGAGGAGGCAAAAACGTTGATTGAAAAGTATTTTGGAGAAATTAAACGCCGCCAAGAAGTGATTCCAATGAAGCCTCAGCCTACAATTCTGGCCGAAAGCAAGCGTTTGTATCACGAAGATAATTTTGCTACGGCGCCACAACTAAATATGGTGTGGCCAACGGTGGAGCAATATACAGATGATGCTTATGCACTTGATTTTTTAGGTGAAATATTGTCACAAGGTAAAAAAGCCCCTTTATACAAGGTTCTAGTAAAAGACAGAGACCTAACATCAAGAACGACGGCTTATGGTAATGCGCAAGAATTGGCTGGAGAATTTTATATAACCATAACAGCGAATAATGGAAAAAGCCTTAAAGATGTTGAAACTGGAATTTATGATGCTTTCGCGATGTTCGAAAAAGAAGGAGCTACAGATCGCGACATAGAGCGCATTAAGGCTGGGTTGGAAACGCAATTTTATAACGGAATTAGCAGTGTTTTAGGGAAATCTTTTCAATTGGCTCAGTATAA
>CALKCP010000034.1 GCA_938083445.1 uncultured Ulvibacter sp.
TGTCTAAATAAAAATGATTCAAAATAGTAAGTTCCCATATATTAGTTAATTACTTTGAATTTATATAAAAAATTACAATGACAAACAAAGAATTAGACGACCAATATAACAATAGCAAATGCCGTTATGAGGTTTTCTATGACTATGAAAATTAGACTAAAGTAACCCAACTTCGTTTTCATCTTGATGATGATGATCCTGAGATAAAAAACAAACGTTTATGCATCAGTAAAATTCATTTCACAGAGCCAGTAATTCTATTTTATGAAAAACACAGATCTATTGGTGATAAAAAAATAATTGAATACTAAGAGAATGACCAGCTGTGGATGTATAATGAGACAACTATTAAAAATTCTCTCGAAACAGTAAAAGGATTCGATGCAGATGGCTCACTATTCTATTTAGACAAAACATCTTTTGATGCAGATGATAACATCCTTTGCTCTGTGCGCTGGTTAGAAAAAGAGGATGGCACTTTTGAATGTTTTGATTTGGAGCGTTTGGGAAAATACAGAATTGTTAAAACCAACACCCTGATATAAAAAAACACCATCCCTAACTTTAGACGAACCAACTAGAAGCTGCTAATACCTCTTCTCCTTAATCCGAATACCCCCATCCACAATTTCAATAGGACCTACGAGGCCCAAAACATGTTCTAGAAGATATACAGGACTTTCTTTTAAACGCTCTCTAAACTCTTGGTTTAGGGCAATTAAGTACAAGGCTTGCATATGCACTCCTACGATACCACACTTCGCCTCTTTGTTGTAGGCGCTTACTAACTCTTCGAGCGACTTGGCTTCGAATCTTTTTTTTAAATCGGCAATGATGCTTTGATCATTTTTTCTGCCTGCGTATACATATTCCATAATTAAAAATTTAAAGTATTAAAACACTTCATTTTAAATGATGTATCAGAAAAAATAATAAACAGGGTGTACTCATTTGTTTTGACTGGACAGCCCGTATACTAAACCACCGTAGCTTTTGTGCTCGGTTGGTACGCAATTTTTGCGTTCCTGATACTGGTGCAAAGATAGTAAAAATGTGTGAAGTCTGGATTTATAAAAGCGAAAAAAAACGGCCTACCTTCCTATTGAGCCTACTCAAATTACATAAAGACCATATGATTACATAAGATATGCGAGGAGAGCGGCCCTCTTTTGAGACCCTTCGCTTTACGAAACCTTGTGGAAAATTGTACTCGATGAGATGAGACCCCGACTGAAGTCGGGGTTTGTACAACTACTGTTTCGAATGCGCTTCGCTTTACGAAACCTTGTTGTACAAAAAATGGCAAGCTACCTACATCACACTGCTACGACCATATACCCTTGCTGTGTTCCCACCCTGGGGGATTAAACAGGAGCTAGTTGTGTAGGACTTGCCGCCGCAAAGATACGGCAATTTGTATTTTAAACAAGAATTTTTAGTTATCAATTATAATAAATATCTTTCCGAAAAATAAAGAAGGATCATGAAAATTTATAACCTATTCGTAGTTACGACTTTAGTGTTCATCTTAAGCGGTTGCGGCAATAAACCAACTTCAGATAGTGATTTTTTTCAGCTTTCTATTCAAAATAAAAAGAAAGGATACACCACGTCAGATGATCTTTTGGCATCCATAAAAAACAAGAAAAACAAGTCGGTCGATTCTGTGTCGTATGCGATCAATGTAAAGCGCATCGCATCTTCAAAGCAACTGTCTGAAACGAGCCTACCACTCCAAGGTCTGAAGCTGGGTACTCAAACAATTACGGCAACAGTGTATAGCGAAGGAAAAACCTTTGTAGCGGATGAAAAAATCATTCTTCTTTCGTCCATAACGCCAACACTATATACCTATAAAATACTTGAAACATATCCGCACGATATTGGAGCCTATACCCAGGGGCTCGAATTTATGAATGACACACTCTATGAAAGCACCGGAACTTACAAGGCTTCCTCTTTAAGAAAAACAAATTACAAAACGGGAGACGTATTGCAGCAGGTCGATTTGGCAACTTCGTACTTCGCGGAGGGCCTCACTGTTTTGAATGATAAGATATACCAGCTCACCTGGCGTGAAAACACCGGGTTTATTTACAACCTTGCCGATATGAAGAAAACCGGCACCTTCGTTTATGGCAAAAGCAAAGAAGGATGGGGCCTTTGCAACGATGGCTCCAAGATATATAAAAGTGATGGCACCCAAAAAATATGGACCTTAGATCCAAATACCCTTGCCGAAATCGACTATATCGAGCTGTACACCGATACGAGTAAGATCCCGAAAGTAAACGAATTGGAATGGGTTAATGGAAAAATTTATGCCAACATTTACGAAAGAGATGCCATTGCTATTGTCGATCCAACCAATGGTGCGGTAGAAGGTGTTATCGATCTTAGTGACTTAAAGTCGAAAGTAACGCAGCATAAAGACCTAAATGTGCTCAACGGAATTGCCTACAAAGGCGAAGAGAATATTTTGTACATCACAGGTAAAAACTGGGATGCCTTATTTAAAATTGAAATCCGTTTAAAATAGCTTTGTTTTCTGAAACGGTCTCCCCTATTCAGTACTTCAATAAACTTTTAGTTCCAACAATAATAAGCTTCATAAAAAGTTATATTTTTACCAAAACTTATTATTGATGAAGTATATCTACGGATTGGCACTTTTTGCTTGCCTTGTGTTATGGAGTTCTTGCCGAAACGATTTCGAAACTGTTCCAACTACAGGGAATCTCGAATTTTCTCGAGATACGGTATACCTAGATACGGTGTTTACAAATATTGGGTCTAGCACCTACAATCTCAAGGTGTATAACCGCAGCAATGACGATATCAATATTCCCAGTTTACGTTTAAATCAAGGGGAAACCTCAGATTACAGATTAAATGTTGACGGGCTTCCCGGACGAATATTTACAGACATTCAAATACTAGCCAAGGATAGCATCTTTATTTTTGTTGAAACAACCTTCGATATTAATAGCATTCCTGGTGGTGGAAATGATTTTTTATACACCGACCAAATTTTATTTGATGGCGGTGGAGCACAGCAAAAGATAGAACTGGTGACCCTTGTTCAAGATGCCGTATTTCTATATCCTGCAGACTTAGGAGATGGCACGGTCGAAACGCTGAATCTGGGTACCGATGAAGAGCCCGTATTAATTGAAGGATTTTTTCTCGATGATTCAGAGCTCAACTTCACAAACGAAAAACCCTATGTTATTTATGGCTACGCAGCCGTAGCTGCAGGAAAAACACTAACAGTTGACCCTGGGGCACGCGTTCATTTTCACCGAGACAGTGGTATTTTGGTAGGAAACACCGGTTCCATAAAAGCCAATGGAGCAATAAGCACAGACCCAGAACTTCTTGAAAATGAAATTATATTTGAGGGAGATCGTTTAGAACCCGATTTTGCCGACGTTCCAGGACAGTGGGGTGCGCTTTGGCTTACAGGGGGTAGCACGAATAATGAATTTTCATATGCCACTATAAAGAACGCTTCGGTGGGCATCTTAATGGATAGCAACGATGGGGATGAAACCCTAACATTAAAAAATGTTCAGATTTATAACAATGCGATTAGCGGAATTTTAGCCCGAACAGGAAACGTTTATGGTGAAAATGTGGTTATAAATGACAGTGGACAAAATTCGCTCTCACTCTCTCTTGGGGGCATATATACTTTTAAGCACAGTACATTTGGCAATTATTGGACCAATAGCTTTCGTAGTTTTCCAACGGTACAAATCCAAAATTTCTTGCAGCTTAGCGCAACGGAAGCCGCGGTAGCCAATCTAAGCGCCACCTTCACCAATTGTATTATCTACGGAAATGACCGAAGAGAATTAGGCTTATCACGGGTGGATGACACGGCCGTTTTATTTGATGTAAACTTTACCAATAGCTTGATTCGTTTTGAAGATCCAAATGGCGACTTTACCGACGACCCGCTGTATAATTTTGAAGACGAGATGTTGTACACGAATAGTGTCTTTAATGCAGACCCTGTTTTTCAAGACACAGGGCTACATAATTTTAATATTGAATTGGGGAATTCGGCTGCCGACGGTATCGGAAAACCGGGCACCCTGCCCTTAGTAGACTTAAACAACACAGCAAGAAGTGCCACCGCACCATCGGCTGGAGCCTATGAAGCTGTCGAATTTCCAGATCTTTAAAGTATTGCTTTCTTCTCTAAGGTGAAAACATAAAAAAAACCTTCAGTTCGCACTGAAGGTTTTTTTTATAATATGTGGTGTCGGTTACGCCTTAAATAAGGGCAAGCCAGCCATCATATCGTTTACCTTTTTGGCAGTTGCAGCGAGCATCTCGTCATTCTCAAAGTTCATGATAACATCGTCGATAAGTGCCACAATTTGCTCCATGTCACCTTCTGTTAATCCACGGGTTGTAATCGCAGCCGTACCAATGCGAATACCGCTTGTTACGAAGGGCGACTTATCGTCAAAAGGCACCATGTTCTTATTTACAGTGATGTCTGCTTTTTCTAGCGCTTCTTCCGCCTGCTTTCCGCTTAGGTTTTTATTTCGGAGGTCGATAAGCATCATGTGGTTGTCTGTTCCTCCAGAAATGATGTGATAGTCTTTAGCAACGAAGGCTTGTGCCATCACAGACGCATTTTTTTTCACCTGTATCATATAGTGTAAAAAGTTGTCTGTAAGTGCTTCTCCAAAAGCAATCGCCTTGGCTCCAATAACGTGTTCTAAAGGTCCTCCTTGATTTCCAGGGAAGATGCCACTATTTAATAACGAAGACATTTTTCGAAGGGATCCGTTTTTTAAAGTAATTCCAAAGGGGTTATCAAAGTCCTTCCCCATTAAAATAAGACCACCACGTGGGCCCCGAAGTGTCTTGTGTGTTGTCGTGGTAATGACGTGGCAATGAGGTACTGGATCGCTTATAATTCCTTTTGCTATCAATCCTGCAGGGTGTGCGATATCGGCTAGTAAAAGAGCGCCCACCTTATCGGCTATTTCTCTAAATCTTTTGTAATCTATTTCTCTTGAATAGGCAGATGCACCAGCGATAATCATTTTCGGTTTTTCTTTTACCGCAATCGCTTCTATCTTGTCATAATCCAGCCTTCCAGTCTCCTTTTCTACTCCGTAAAAAACAGGATTGTACAGCCGTCCCGAAAAATTAACGGGAGAGCCGTGTGTTAAATGCCCTCCGTGAGATAGATCAAACCCTAAAAAGGTGTCTCCTGGATTCAAGCAAGCAGCAAAAACGGCTGTATTTGCTTGAGAACCACTGTGCGGTTGTACGTTGGCATATTCGGCACCAAACAAGGCCTTGGCACGATCTATGGCAATCTGCTCTACCTCATCAACAATGTCGCAACCACCATAATATCGTTTTCCTGGATATCCTTCGGCATACTTGTTTGTTAAGACCGATCCTGTGGCTTCCATTACCTGATCACTCACAAAATTTTCTGAAGCAATTAATTCCAATCCATTTAATTGTCTCTGCTTTTCAGCCTCTATTAATTCGAATATTTGTTCGTCTCGTTGCATACATTTGTCAAAAAAGTTAATAATGTTCAAAAATAGTAAAAGCATTCGTTTAGTATAACAAAAATTCTATATTTGATGTAGAATTTATACACATTAAAAAAAACAATAGCATGCCCTTAACTGCAAATGACCCAAAAAGAAAAACGTGGCTTGAGACACCACCTAATACCGATTTCCCTATTCAAAACATTCCCTTTGGTGTTTTTTTAACCAGAGACGATATCATCACAATTGGAACCAGAATTGGAGACTATGCAATTGATTTAGGCGCACTGCACCAACTGGGTTATTTTGAAGGAATTGAATTAACTGACGATTTGTTTTTACAGGACACATTAAACGATTTTATAAGCGATGGACAAAAAACCTGGCGCTTGGTTCGGAATCGTATTTCCGATATTTTCCTCATCGACAACGCATCGCTTCGCGACCATAGTGAGCATAGAAAACAAGTGCTGTTTACGATGGATGAAGTTGAAATGCAACTGCCGGTCTTGGTGGGTGATTATACCGACTTTTACGCCAGTAAAGAACATGCAACCAATGTAGGATCCTTGTTCCGTGACCCCGAAAACGCTCTTTTACCAAATTGGCTTCGCCTACCAGTAGGGTATCATGGAAGAAGTTCTTCTATCATCCCGTCAGGTACACCCATTAGAAGGCCTTTTGGTCAAACAAAACCTGGAGAAGATGGTGTGCCAGGGTTCGGCCCGTCAAAACTTATAGATTTCGAATTGGAGATGGCCTATATAACAACAGATGCCAACCAACTTGGGAAACGAGTTTCTGTGAAAGATGCGAAAGATTATATTTTCGGACTGGTCTTATTTAACGACTGGAGTGCGCGCGATATTCAGGCGTGGGAATATGTGCCTTTAGGGCCCTTTTTAGGAAAAAGCTTTGCCTCCACAATCTCTCCTTGGATTGTTACCTTAGACGCATTGGATGGGTTTCGGGTCGATGGCCCAACGCAAGACCCTGCCCCACTGCCCTATTTAGCGCAGGGAGGAAGAGAAAATTTTGATATCAAATTAGAAGTTGCGATACAACCTGAGAATAGCGAAGAGACTGTCGTGGCCACGTCCAATTTTAAATACATGTATTGGTCTATGGCACAGCAACTTGCGCACCATACCGTAAATGGTTGCAACGTTCAATCGGGTGATATGATGGGAAGTGGCACGATTTCTGGTCCTACCAAGGAAGAATATGGATCGATGCTAGAGCTTACTTGGAGAGGTCAAAACCCTATCAAACTAAAAGATGGTTCACAGCGTAAATTTATCAACGACAACGATACAGTTGTGATGAGGGCTCACTGTGAAAACGATGAGATTCGATTGGGCTTCGGTGATTGCATTGGTAAAGTACTGCCAGCATTGCCATTTGCAGAAGAAAATTAATTTGAAGGAGGTGGTGGCGTAATGTATCCTTCAGTATATACAAAGCCTTATGAAAAAGTTACTTTCAATTTTTCTTGTCATAGCAGTAGTTGCTGGATGCAGCAGTGTGAAAAAAAACAAACGATTTCTCGCGAGCGGAAAATACGATCAGGCCATTGCCTTGGCTGTAAAAAAACTCAGGAAGAATAAAACGTCAGAAAAAAAGGATCCGCACATTGCCATCTTAGAAAAAGCCTTTAAAAAAGCGGCTGAAGAGGATACGCGGCGGATGGCATTTCTTAAAAAAGATGACAATCCATCCAACATTCGCGCACTGTATTATCTGCATGTAGACCTCGCAGATCGTCAGGATCTCATTCGCCCGTTATTGCCTCTTTACAGCGTTTCATTAGGCCGGGACGCAAGCTTTCAAATGGTCGATAACACCGATGCGTTGCTACGTAGTAAAAAAGCATATCTCGAATCCCTTTATAAAGAAGCAAAGGCCTATATGCAACGGAACACAATCGAAGATTACCGCACTGCCTACCATGTATTTTGTGATATCACCGAATTGCAGTCCGATTACCTCGACGTTATTGACTTGAAGGAAGATGCGCATTACCGAGGAACAAATTTCATTTTTGTGAGCCTCAACAACCTCAGCGAGCAAATAATCCCAGTTCGATTAGAGCGGGAGCTGTTAGATTTCAACACCTATGGCTTGGGTGATTTTTGGACTGAATACCATAGCATACAGAATCAAAACACACCTTATACCTTCGGAATTGCTTTAAATTTTGAAGAAATTGCGATTTCCCCCGAACGTATTTTAGAGCGTGAAGAAGTTCGAACCAAAGAAATCAAAACAGGTTCGGTTCTAAAACGAGACCGAAATGGTGCTATCGTGAATGATGAAAATGGCGACCCTATTAGCATAAGCACCTTTGAAACGGTTTCTGCTGATGTGCGCATTACAAAACAAAGCAAATCTGTATTTGTTGGTGTTGCTGTGACCTATAGAGATTTGATTGCGATGCGAAACCTAAACAAGTATCCGCTTTCTTCTGAATTTGTTTTTGAAAACATCTTTGCATCCTTTAGAGGCGATAAGCGAGCCTTAACAGAGAGAGATCTCAAACTATTGCGCAATGGCTCTGTGGCCTTTCCTAGCAATGAGCAAATGGTCTTGGATGCCGGAACAGATATTAAAATACGGCTGAAAGAAACCTTAAAAAAACATCAAATCTACTAGACCGTTTGGTTGTTTCTTCTTTTTAGATAAAGGTTTTCAGGTCTTGCGCCTGAATACTGCTATGAGAAGCATGATGTACCGTGTTTCCATTTTTGATCACCAGTAACTGAGGGCTTTGATGCATCACCTGAAACCTAAATCCAACTTCATCCGAAACATCACGATTGGATAAAAGATCCAGGTAGTATAATTTTAACTGAGAATCTTCTAACTGATAACTGCTTTCAAACTGGTTTAATACCATCCTACTAATACCGCAGCGCGTGGAATGCTTAAAAATGGCTACGGGTTTTGTTTTTGACTCTTCAACAATGGTTTTTAGTTGTTCCAGTGAGTTTAATGCATGCCACGGCACGCTATTCTTTTCTTTTTCTGCTTTTTCTTCAGAAGCATTTTTAGAACCAAACAAACCGAACAAACTCATAGTTTCTATTTTTTTTCAAAGTTAAGGAATACCAATGGAACATCGCAATTCTGTACTACTGCTTTGCTTTTTTTCAATGCGCGCTTCTGAAGAAAAAAACGATGGGAAATCGGTCATTTTGTTAGATACTTCAACAATGCCATGGTGTTCAGGAATGAACGTAATTTTATGCCTAATTCCTATTGAACCTACTGAAGAAGCATGATGCGTCTTCCTTAAAACTCATTTCATATTTGGCAGATTAAAACCCCCTGTACATTTTAAATTACAGGGGGTTTTTTACTTGAATATAAAACGAATACGGTTTACTTAATGATAATAGTTTTGGTAACAGCGCTGCTTTCAGAAGCAATCGTTACAAAGTAAGATCCAGGCGCAGCATTCAAACTGAATTGAATATTTTTCTCACTATAGCTATTAAAAAACACGCGTCTGCCCAGGCTATCATAGATATTGACATCCGTGTCAACGTCTTCATTTAATACAATATTAATTTCACTACCGTTAGAAACTGTAGGAAACACCACAAAACCAAGTGCTTCAGTTGCATCCGTAACACCGAGGCTACAAGACAAAACTGGCGGGTTAAATCCAGCTGGGAAGGTAGCTTCAAAAGTACCAACACCAGTTAAAGGCCATATATCAGACTCAATTAATGTTGTATCTGGTGCGATAAGACAGTAGGTAGGATATGCAGATATTCCAAAATCGGTATCTACAGCTCCTGCGCCTCCATCAGCACTCACTGCGGGTGCATGATTAAATGGGCCGCCAAAGGTATTTTCGAATGCAATAACCTCAGCATCTGAATCTGACCCATTGTTCATAGATATCATCACAACATCACCACTATTACATCCATATTTATCATGGAACTCATTAAAAATAGGAGTCGTTGTTTGACAGGGCCCACAGGTATCAAAGAAGAAATCTAAATACACATATTTTCCATCAGCGAGGTAGGTGTACAAGTTGTGCTCAACGCCATCTGTGTCTGTGACTGTAAAATCGTCTACAGCATCTCCTAAATTATAGCCTGTAACTTGAGCATTTACAACATAGGTCAATAAACATAAAATAAAGGTAATTTTTTTCATAACTGTTCTTTTTTTGAAAAGATAAGCATTCAAAACTATACTTTTAAATCTTTTTTTTATACCGATTGGTATATTTTTTTAATATCTTTACAGTACATATCAAATACCATGTTAACAAAGGCAGCAAAAACATCTAAAATGATCATTGAAAAAGTGGCTCCAATATTCACTTCAAAAGGATATTCGGCGACCTCTATGTCTGATATTACACAAGCAACTGGCCTTACCAAAGGCGCTATTTACGGTAACTTTGAAAACAAAGAACAGCTGGCCATTGCCGCATTCCAAAAAAACATGAACGATTTACTGAAACAAATAGCGAAACACCAAGAAAAAGGAAAAACGCCCCTTCAGAAATTGTATCTCATTACCGATTTCTACCGACATTACGATCAATTTAGCAAGCATCTTGGCGGCTGCCCTATTTTAAACGTCGGTGTTGATTCGAACAATCAAGAGAACCACTTGTTGGAACATGTGCAAGCCGTTATCACAAGAACACAACATACTATTTCAAAACTAGTAGCATTAGCCCAAGCCGCAGGAGAAGTGAAGAAAAATATAGACGGAGATACATTTTCGAAAATTCTATACACTAGAATTCAAGGGGCGGTATTTATGTACCAAACCATGGGTGATCGAAATTATTTGATAGAAGCAACAAATAATATAGACGCTATTATAACCAACGAACTAAAGAGTTAATTTTTAAGCCCAATATACCGTTTCGGATAACATAAAAATATATGCAAGAATTAAGAACTGTTTTAGAAAGCAGAACAAAAGTACGTTTTCAGGATTGTGATCCTTTTAACCATTTAAACAATGCTGCCTACTTAAACTATTTCATGAATGCCCGCGAGGACCAGCTAATTGACAACTATGGTATTGACATTTATAAAATGGCGCGAAAGGAAGGAAAGAGCTGGGTGGTAGGAAGCAATCAAATTGCGTATTTAAAACCTGCTTTTTTAATGGAAGAGGTTGTAATTGAGACGCAATTACTTCAGTTTGGAGACTCTCACCTTTTGGTAGAACTCAGAATGCTAAACGCAGACAAGACAGAGATAAAAGCGCTTATGTGGAGTACTTTTGTGCACTTTAATCTTCTGAAGCAAAAAAGAGAAACACATGCTGAAGATTTTATGGAACTCGCCAAAAACGTTGTAAACCCTGTGACCGAATCCTCATTTGAACAAAGGGTTTCCTCTGTCAAAAAACAAAAACGGTAACACTTTCAAGGTTCGTTCGTCTCTATAGTATACCAAGCTTCAAACCTACGAACTATGAAAACTCAAGAAATTAAAAGTAAAAATCCTCACAATCGAGCTCTTGGAATTTACATTCTTTCCATTACATTTTTTACCGTCGCCTTTACAATGATAACCGCAGTAAAATACCTATAATCCCGGGCATCTTGCTGCAGTTTCACCTGCGTTTAAAACTTTCGTATCTTTAGAGTCTAAATAAATTAATGTGTATAGAATTACTTCTTTATTTCTTGTCTTTTTTATTCTTTTAGCCTGTAACGACTCCAAAAAGAAACAAGAAAAGGTCGTTGAAGATCTCAGTGTCACCACTTATTATCTCATACGGCACGCAGAAAAAGATCGCTCCGACCCTACGAATAAGAATCCTCAATTGACCGAAGAAGGTCTTTTAAGAGCCAGAAATTGGGCCGCTTATTTCGAAAACATTCCCATCGATCACATCTTCTCGACAGACTATAGCCGAACCATGCAAACTGCTGCCTATACGGCTACCCAAAAAGATATGACCATAGAGTCCTACAACCCAAATGCCCTTTATGATGATCGTTTCAGAGAACATACGCAGGGTAAAAGTGTTTTAGTAGTGGGCCATAGCGATACAACACCCCAATTTGTAAACGCAATCATTGCCGAAAAAAAATACGACGACATTGCAGACAACGAGAACGGACTTCTTTATAAGGTCACCTTAAAAGAAGGGATTAAAAATGTTGAAATTATTAGTGTTCGTTAGTATTTATAAGCTGCGCAACACGGCCATAAATTTCCCTTAGAAGGAAACAGAATTTTAGTACTCACGGCAAAAAATAAAGAAGCACTCTACCCTCTCTAGGGTGTTGCATACGGCAAGAAATACCCAATCTGTCTGCAAAAGAAATCATAAATAAATTGGATACGTATACCGTATAAATCAAATTGAGAAATAGTACTTTTGTACCTATGGCACTTCAGAAAAACGTAAAGATTAAGAACAGAAAAGCCCGTTTCGAATATGAGGTGCTCGACACCTATTCGGCCGGGATTGTTTTGGCGGGTACTGAAATTAAAGCCATAAGAGAGGGCAAGGCCTCCATAGCCGAAAGTTTTTGTGAATTTCACAACAGCGAACTGTTTGTTATTAACATGACTGTTCAGGAGTATTCTCACGCCACTCATTTCAATCACAATCCTAAGAACGAACGAAAACTATTACTCAATCGAAGTGAGTTGAAGAAACTAGAGAAGGAAGTTAAAAATTCTGGCCTTACCATCATTCCTTTGCTACTCTATACGAATGACAAAGGACTCGCTAAAATAAACATAGCGCTCTGTAAAGGAAAAAAAGAATATGACAAACGAGATTCGATTAAAGATCGCGATAACAAGAGAGACTTAAGCCGTATAAAAAAGGCATTTAATAATTAATCATTTTGGGGAAAAAGCGTAGCCCCTTTAATACAGGAATCTACCGCTTTAACATATGGCACATAGTTTCATCACTTCAAAAAAATTGAAAAACCAATCAATTTCCTCATAATTTAGTCCTTTTAGAATGACAGTACCAAGACCTATGCAACGAATACTTTTCCTCTTTTTTATTTTTAGTTCTTTTATATCGCATTCACAAATTGTAGGTAAGGTAAGTAACACCAATGGCGAAGCACTCTCCTATGTAAACATCTATCTAGAGAACACCTATTCGGGAACCACCTCAAATGACGAAGGAAATTTTGAATTAAATTTTTCGAAACCAGGAGCGTATACCATCGTATTTCAGTTTTTAGGATTTAAGAAATTAGTAAAAAAAATAGATATTACTTCCTTTCCCTATATCCTAAATGTGCTCCTAGAGGAAGAGTTAGTAAGTCTTGACCAGGTTGTGCTCTCAAATAAAAGTGAAGATCCCGCCTACCGAATTATTCGAGAAACCATTGCACAACGAAAAGAAAATCTCGCTAAAATTAGTGAATATACTGCCGATTTCTATTCCCGAGGTTTGTGGAAATTGAAAGCCGTACCACTAAAAATCATGGGGCAAGAAGTAGGTGATCTGGATGGTTTGTTGGATACAACAAGAAGTGGTATTGTTTACCTTTCAGAAACGATCTCGAAAATATCCTATCGACAGCCCAACGATTTTAGAGAAAGGATTATTGCTAGCAAAGTAAGCGGGAACGACAATGGCTTCAGTTTTAATAGTGCACAAGAAGCTACCTTTTCATTCTACGAAAACACAATCGATCTAAACGCGGCCATTGTATCGCCCATAGGAGTTTCAGCATTAAACTACTATACGTATACCCTAGAAGGGGTTTTCTATGAAGGGACTAAACTGATTAATAAAATAAAAGTAAGCCCCAAAAGACCCAAGGACCGTGTATGGTCTGGCTATGTGTATATTGTAGAAGACGATTGGCAGTTGTACGGCATCGAAATAGCCACAACTGGCGAAGCCATACAAACGCCACTTATTAGTGATCTCGTGTTTAAGCAAAACTTTAAATTCGACCCTAACTATAATTTCTGGGTGAAAATATCCCAAACAATCGATTTTGGTTTTGGGTTTCTAGGACTTAATGGGGAAGGAAAATTTATAGCGAACTACAGCAACTACAACTTCAACCCTCAATTTGATAAGAAATCCTTTACAAATGAAGTACTAGCCTTCGATGCTGAAGCCAATAAAAAAGACAGCCTCTTTTGGAAGGGCACACGTCCAGTTCCATTAACGGATGAAGAACTGAACGATTATATAAAACGAGACAGCCTTCAAGTATTGCAAAAATCCAAACCCTTTTTAGATTCCTTAGACCGAAAATCTAACAAGCCCAAATTTTCAGACATTATACTAGGATATACCTATAAGAATAGATTAAAAAAATACACTATTGAATATACCGGTCCGATCGCTGGAAATGGTTTTAACACCCTTCAAGGTTGGAATATCGCCGCAGGATTGCGTTTTTTTAAGTGGTTTGATGAGAATGAGACCAAATGGTTTCGCGCTGGCTTTGATGCAACCTACGGTATTGCCGACGACCGACTGCGATTTACCGGGCGTATTACCCGAAAATTTAATATGAAAAACAACCTTCGTTTCGATCTTACTGGCGGTAGTAAAGTACAGCAGTTTAACACTGAAGAAGCGATATCGCCTTTCATTAATGGGATTTCTACGCTGTTTTTTGAACGCAATTACCTCAAGGCATACGAACTCAATTTTGCGCGTCTAAAATATAGTCAGGAGGTCGTAAATGGCCTCGAAGTTCGCGCTACAATTGGATACGAGCAAAGGAAACCTTTGTTTAATGAAAGTGATTACGTATTTATTGCGGCCAAGGGAGTTCGTTATACATCGAACAATCCTTTAGACCCCAACGACTATTTAACTGCTGCCATCGATACCCATGATATTTACAAATCGGAGGTAGTAGTGCGCCTAAGCTTTGGTCAAAAATACTTTTCGCGCCCCGACATGAAATTTAATGTCGGTAATGACCGCTATCCAAGACTAACACTAATTGCAGAAAACGGCCTTGGGGCATCCAATTCTAACTACAATTATACGCAGCTAAGAGGGCGGTTAGACCAAGAGGTGAGCTTGGGAAACAAGGGACAGTTTTACTACAACCTGAAGGGAGGTGCTTTTTTTAATGCCGATGCTATTTCCTTTGCCGATTATCAACATTTTAATGGAAATGAGACGCGTTTGGGCAACGCCTCTAATTACACCAACGTATTTAACCTACTCCCATATTACAAACTTAGCACCAATAAAAGCTATCTCGAAGGACATATCGAACACGATTTTCGCGGCTGGATACTGGGTAAAATACCGGGAATCAATACACTGAACTTCAATTTAATTGCTGGCGCACATTTTTTAACTTCGGAAAGCAATAAACCCTATACCGAATGGTCTGTGGGTCTTGATAATCTCGGCATCGGTAAATACAGACTTTTGCGATTAGACTATGTTCGATCGTATTTTGAAGGGTCTAGTTTTGGTGCTGTTATTTTTGGTATCAAGTTTTTGGGGTTTTTTGAATAAAACGAATGATCCTTTTTTTATGGCGACGTACTGCTCCTTAGCGGTTCTGCTTCTCTCGTACTTTATAAAAATCAAGGCCTAAACGAATCGAAACAAGTGGCGCCTATACCTTATGTGATTAAAGGAAGTAAGTGTCGGTAATCTCTTCAAATGTTGCTTGGTGGGTGTTTTGTTTGTTGATTTTATATTTATTTGATTAATAAACAGTTGGCAACTCTAAAAGTTCGTACATTCCCCTGTTCAACAATCCCAAACAACATGAAAAGTACCCTCTTTTTTATTTCAATTTTCGTATGTATCGCCTGTAAACAGAAAGTCCCTACTCAAACCGCATTGAGTGAGAGCAAAACGGATTGGGCCTTCCCATTTTTTGAAAAGGTTGATAGTATCAATCCCATCATGAAACCATCTCCAAATCTTGTATTTACAGATCCTATTACTGGCAACCAAGTTAAATGGGAAGAGAGAAATGTATTAAACCCAACGGCTATCGTTAAAGACGATACAGTATATATGTTTTACAGAGCCCAAGACTTATTGGGTACTTCGCGGATAGGAATGGCAATAAGCAATGATGGACTGCATTTTGAAAAATCTGCTACCCCAGTTTTCTATCCAGATGAAGATACTATGAAAGTATACGAATGGAATTACAAGAAAAGTGAGGTTGAGCAAGAAAACTCTGAAGCCTGTTATTTCTGTTATTTTGACGGTGTAGAAGACCCCCGCATTGTGGAAAGTGAAACAGGTGAATACTTTATGACATATACTTCTTACGACGGTAAAACGGCACGATTGAGCATCGCATCTTCTAAAGATTTAATACGCTGGGTAAAGCATGGCCTGGTATTAAAAGATGAAAAACATGCCGATACCTGGTCTAAGGCCGGTGCCATAGTTAGCGAGCGTGTTGAAAATAAAATTATCGCCAAAAAAATTAAGGGAAAATACTGGATGTATTTTGGAGACACCAGTCTTTTTATGGCGTCGTCAACCGATTTAATACATTGGACAGTTGCTGAAAATGAGGAGTCGGGTAAAAGAATTGCAGTGCTAAACCCACGCATGGGATATTTTGACAGCCGATTGGTAGAGCCTGGCCCTTATGCCCTTCTAAAAGATCAAGGAATCCTATTAATTTATAATGCGAGCAATGCTGCAAACTTTAACGATCCAAAGCTACCAAAGTTTACCTATGCGGCAGGACAGGCATTATTCGATAAGGACGCACCATACAAATTGCTTGAACGAACAGAAAACCATTTTATTAAGCCCGATAAAGACTATGAAAAAGTGGGAGAAGTAAATGAGGTTTGCTTTGTGGAAGGTCTTGTATATTTTAAAGACAAATGGTTTTTATATTACGGTACTGCCGATTCTAAAATTGCAGTAGCTGTGTATAACCCAGCAGCTAATTTGACCGAGTAACGGTTAATTTTTATCCTCTAATAAAGGAACAAAACGAAATTCACCAAACTCTTCTTTTTCAAATTCTGATGCGGAGACCCGGGTAAATAAGGTCATAATTTGCAATGCATCTCCAACCGGAATAACAAGCTTCGCTCCTACTTTTAGTTGTGCTAACAATGCCTTGGGCACAAAAGGGGCTCCGGCCGTTACAATAATGCCGTCGAATGGCGCTTCTTGTTTGAGACCAATATACCCATCACCAAAAATTAATTTCTTAGGATAGTAGCCGAGCTTCGGAAGGAATAACTTCGTTTTTTTAAATAGCTCGTTCTGGCGTTCAATAGAATACACAAGGGCTCCCATTTCCAATAAAACAGCTGTTTGATAACCACTGCCTGTGCCAATTTCTAGAATTTTATCACCTCTTTTTATCTCTAACAGTTCCGTTTGTCGAGCCACCGTATAGGGTTGTGATATTGTTTGATCGGCTCCAATTGGAAAGGCCTTATCGACATAGGCATGATCAAGAAAGCCGGAATCCATAAAAAGATGCCTTGGGATCTTATTAATAGCCTTTAAAACGTCTTGATTAACAATCCCTTTTTTTTCGAGAATCGCTACCAAATTTTTACGCATTCCCTTATGAATAAAAGTATTTTTCATCGATACAAAGATGAAAAGAAAGTCTCAAATTACAAGTATCAAATTACAAAAAAAGGAATAATCTAAATCCAAAATTCACGCTTCGTAAATTCTACCAAATCCCTTACATTTGCACAAAACAAACACGAATGTTAAAAGCGGGAGTTTTGGGTGCGGGACACCTTGGAAAAATTCATTTAAAATTACTACAGCAATCGAGTGCTTATGAACTTGTTGGGTTCTTCGATTCGAACGCTGCTGCTGCTGAAGCGATAGAGAAAGAATTTGGATATAAGCGTTTTCCAACCATGGAAGCACTCATAAATGCCTGTGATATGGTGGATGTTGTAACGCCTACCCTTCATCATTTTGAATGCGCAAAAAAAGTAATAAAGGCGGGAAAACATTTGTTTATTGAAAAGCCAATCACCAATACTGTTGAAGAGGCAAACATCATTAGAGATCTTGCAAAGAAGTACAAGGTTAGAGGGCAGGTAGGGCAAGTGGAACGCTTTAATCCTGCATTTCTAGCAATTAAAAATAAAATTAAAAATCCATTGTTTATTGAGGCGCATCGCCTGGCAGAATTCAACCCGCGAGGAACAGATGTTTCGGTAGTTTTGGATTTGATGATACATGATATTGATGCGATTCTAAGTGTGGTTGACTCTGAAGTTACCGCTATTCACTCAGGTGGCGTTGCAGTAATTAGCGAAACTCCAGATATTGCAAATGCACGAATCGAATTCGCAAATGGTTGTGTTGCCAATCTTACAGCCAGTAGAATTTCAATGAAAAGCATGCGCAAGGTGCGTTTCTTTCAGAAAGACGCCTATATTTCGGTTGATTTTCTAGAAAAAAAGTGTGAAGTTGTAAAAATGAAGGACGCTCCTGAGAATCCGGAAGACTTTGCAATGATTCTAACCAATGCTGAAGGAGTGAAAAAACAAATTTATTTTAACAATCCGGATGTTGAGCAAAACAATGCTATTTTAGATGAACTAGAAGCATTTGCACATTCAATTCACACAGACACCGTGCCTGTTGTGAGCCTTACTCAAGGGGCAGAGGCCTTAAGAGTAGCAATGAAAATAATTGAAAATTTCAAGTAGCATACCAGAGCATCTTTTTTTAAAGGTGGCTCAAAATAGACGTTTAAACTAAAAGACACCCGTCGAAGCGGGCACTCATATGAAAAATATTGCAGTTATTGGCGCAGGTACTATGGGCAACGGAATCGCACATGCCTTTGCACAATGTAATTATAGGGTACAACTCATCGATATCTCTCAAGCTTCCTTGAATAAAGGAATTGCTACAATTAGCAAAAACTTGGATCGCATGGTTGCCAAAGAAAGAATCACTGAAGCTCAAAAGGCACAAACACTAGCCAATATTACAACCTTCACCAACATGGAAGAAGGTTTAGAATATGCAAGTTTGGTGGTAGAAGCGGCTACTGAAAATTTAGATCTGAAATTAAAAATCTTCCGAGATTTAGAGCGTTTTTGCCCAGATGATACGATTCTAGCAAGCAACACATCCTCTATTTCAATCACAAAAATTGCAGCAGTTACCTCTCGCCCTGAAATGGTTATTGGAATGCACTTTATGAACCCTGTTCCAATTATGAAATTGGTAGAGATCATCAAAGGATATAATACAAGTGACGAAACCTATAATACCGTGAGAGCGCTTTCAGAAGAATTAGGAAAAGTCCCAGTGGAAGTAAATGATTATCCTGGCTTTGTAGCCAACCGAATATTGATGCCCATGATTAATGAGTCGATAGAGACGCTTTACAATGGTGTAGCAGGGGTTAAAGAAATTGACACGGTGATGATGCTGGGAATGGCACATCCAATGGGTCCATTGGCTTTGGCCGACTTCATTGGCTTGGATGTTTGCTTGTCCATACTAAATGTGATGCATGATGGGTTTAAAACATCGAAATACGCACCTTGCCCACTTCTTGTAAATATGGTAATGGCAGGAAAACTGGGAGTAAAAAGTGGGGAAGGTTTTTATGACTATAGTCAAAACAGGAAGGCCGAAGTGGTTGCGAAGTCGTTCCATTGAATCCACTAACTTATAGCTTAATGCAACACACAAATACACCCATACTTTGGCGAAAATAATTCCATTTCGTGCCGTGCGCCCTACTCGTGACAAGGTAAGCTTGATCGCTTCACGATCGTTTCAAAGTTATACGAGTCATGAACTCGAATCTCGCTTGCGTGACAACCCGTTTTCATTTTTACATATTGTAAACCCAGGGTACCGATACCACAAAGCAACTTCGGGTGAGGAACGGTATAATTTAGTTCGGAATCGATACCAAGAATTTAAAGAGGATCGTTATTTCGAAAGAGATGAAAATCCGTCCTTTTATATTTATAAAATCGTCAATAGAGATGGCTACGAATTTAATGGGATTGTTGCGGCAGCAAGTGCTCAAGATTACGAAGATAACGTCATAAAAAAACATGAAAATACCTTAGAATACAAGGAACAATTATTTGAAAAGTACCTAAAGACAGTAGGCTTTAATGCCGAACCCGTACTTCTTACATATCCTGATAATGATGCATTGGCGCAAATTATCAAAACACTAATGTCTGATCGGGCTGAATATGAATTTACAACGACCTATCGAGACACACATTATCTTTGGCATGTAGATGATAAAGAAACTGTGAAGCGAATTTCTGAATTATTCGGATCTATGGATTCCTTGTACATTGCAGACGGACATCATCGCTCGGCTTCTTCGTATTTATTAGCGAAAGATTTGGAAGCTGAAAATAAAAACCATACTGGAAATGAGGCTTATAATTACTTTATGAGTTATCTCATCCCAGAAAGCGACTTGCAGATATTCGAGTTTAATCGCATGGTAAAAGATTTGAATGGCTTGAGTAAGGAAACATTTTTAATTAAACTCGACGCATTGTTCCGAATTGAAAACCGTGGACTCGAATACTATAAACCATCGAAAAAGCATCATTTTAGCATGTACTTAGATGGCGAGTTTTACTCATTGTATCTTCGGAAAAATAATTACGAAATAACCAATGCGCTTGATGCATTAGACGCCCAGATATTATACCTTACTATTCTGAAACCAATTTTAGGAATTGAAGATCTTAGAAACGACCAACGCATTGAATACGCGCACGGAAGAAACGACCTGGCCTATGTGAAAATGCTAGTGGACAGTGGACAGCATCAAGTAGGTTTTGGACTTATTCCTGTAAACATTGAAGAAATGAAACATATAGCAGATGAGGGGTTGAAAATGCCCCCAAAGAGTACCTATATTGAACCAAAACTTCGAAGTGGCGTTACGATCTATGAGTTTTAATGCAGATGTTAGATGAAAAATTAAATTTTTGAATTATAATTTAGACCATAATAAATGAATTTGAGCATTTCTGAAAATTTAAATACGTTAAAAAATAGCCTTCCTTCGAAAGTCACTCTGGTAGCAGTTTCAAAAACAAAACCTGCAGCAGATCTACTTGAGGCCTACACAGAAGGGCAGCGCGTTTTTGGTGAGAATAAAATTCAAGAGATGGAAAGCAAATGGCAGGAATTGCCAAAGGACATTGAATGGCATATGATTGGTCACGTTCAAACGAACAAGGTAAAATACATGGCCCATTTTGTGAGTTTGATTCACGCCGTAGATAGTCTTAAACTTCTCAAAGAGATAAACAAACAAGCGTTAAAGCACAATAGAACTATTCACTGTTTACTTCAGCTAAAAATTGCTGAAGAAGACAGTAAGTATGGGATGTCGGAAGAAGATTTACATGGGTTATTAAATTCTGAGGAAGTTCAAAGTTTTCAAAACACGAAAATCGTTGGCCTTATGGGAATGGCAAGCTTCACTAGTAATGCGGAACAAATATCGGCAGAATTTCAGAAACTTAAAGCACAGTACAACGAACTAAAAGAAGCGCATCAATTCGAGGTCCTTTCTATGGGGATGAGTGGCGATTTTCAAATAGCCATTGAAAATGGAAGTACGATGATTCGCGTTGGAAGTAAAATCTTTGGCAAACGAAATTACTAGATGTTTAGACCTCTTTACAGATGAACAGTAAAAACAGCCGAAGCACCTATCACATTGCTATAGACCGATTCTGAGGCGAAAAGTTAGAATCTTAGTACCTTTACCGTAATCAATTATTAATTGAGCATATCCAATAAACTGATGTACGCAATATTAGATATAGAAACTACAGGTGGAAAATACAATGAAGAGGGAATAACAGAAATAGCTATATACCGTTTTGACGGTCATAAAGTTGTTGATCAGTTTAGTAGTTTGGTAAACCCAGAACGTGACATCCAGCCATTTGTGGTCAATCTTACTGGAATAAATAATAAAATGCTTCGGAATGCACCCAAGTTTTATGAAATTGCGAAACGAATTATTGAAATTACTGCAGACTGTACCTTAGTTGCACACAACGCCAAGTTTGACAATAGAATTCTAACAACCGAGTTTGATCGCCTTGGATATGAATTCGACTTAAACACACTTTGTACGGTAGAGCTATCCAAAAAGTTAATGCCCGATTTAGAATCATACAGCCTCGGAAAACTAGTAAAAACATTAGGGATTCCCATTACAGATCGCCATCGCGCTCAGGGCGATGCGAAGGCCACTGTGAGTCTTTTTAAATTATTATTAGCCAAAGACATCTCAAAAGAAATTGTTCTCTCCTTAATAAGAAAAGATCCTAAGCGACAGGTAGAGCCAAAACTAGTAGACTTAATTCAAGGAGCTCCGGCTAAGACGGGTGTTTATTATATGCATCGAAAAGATGGAACTATAATTTACATTGGGAAAAGTAAAAATATTAAAAAACGACTCACCCAGCATTTTACAAATGACAATAGAAAGTCGAAGCGAATCCAATTGGATGTTACGACAGTTACTTTTGAAGAAACAGGGAGTGACCTCATTGCACAGCTAAAAGAAAGTGAAGAAATAAAGCACAATAAGCCTTTGTACAACCGGGCATTGCGAAAGACACTTTTTAATTACCAACTCAATGCACATACGGACGAAAAGGGGTATTTAAACCTAAGTATCCAAAAAGCAGACGGTCGTAAAAAAGCAATTACTACCTTTACCAATTACCAACAAGCCAAAACAACACTTTTTAGAATTACTGAAGAAAATAATTTATGCCAGAAGCTCAATGGTTTATACGAAACAGAAGGCCACTGTTTTCTCTACGGTTTAAAAGAGTGTAACGGCGCTTGTATTAACGAGGAACCAACAGAGGCATATAATACTAGAGTAAAATCTGTTATTGAAAGGTATAGTTATGAGAATCAGGACATGCTTCTAATTGATGTAGGTAGGGATCGTGAGGAGCGGTCTGTTGTTTTAATTGAAAACGGGCACTATAAAGGATTTGGTTTTTATAATTTAAACCATCAAATAACCAATCCTAAAATATTAAAATCCATCATTAATCCGATGCCTAACAATCGTGACACGCAGCATATCATCCAGAGTTATTTGCGCAGGCATAAAGTTCTTAAGACAATAAAACTGGAATCTAAGGAAGTTTATTGAATAAAACAGATACGTTAACAAATAGAAAAAAGCAATTTGAGACCTAACAAAAATAGTCCGTGGCGCGTAAAACTTCATGAAATCGTTTATGAAGCAGACACACGCGTAGGTAAAATATTTGATCTTATTTTACTCGTTTTAATTTTACTGAGTGTCATTTTTGTAATGCTGGAAAGCGTTCGCTGGATTGATGCCAAATACCATCAATTACTCTACATTGGGGAGTGGATTATCACCATCTTTTTTACTTTAGAGTACATTGCAAGAGTGGTATCCGTTCGGAAGCCAACACATTATATTTTCAGTTTTTATGGAATTATAGATTTGCTTTCAACGATTCCTCTTTATTTATCTTTTCTCTTTGTTGGAAGTAACTACCTATTAATAGTGCGAGCCCTGCGCCTGCTGAGAGTCTTCAGGATATTAAAGCTAACAAAATATGTAGGAGAATCTAACAAGCTTTCCAAAGCTTTACTCCATAGTCGTGCAAAAATATTAATATTCCTTTTTGTGGTCGTCATCATCTCCATTATTGCTGGAACGCTAATGTATCTTATAGAAGGGGAAGAAAGTGGTTTTACAAGTATTCCACGGAGTGTTTATTGGGCAATAGTTACTTTAACCACGGTGGGCTATGGAGACATCTCTCCCGCAACACCGCTTGGACAACTTATTGCCAGTGTTATTATGATTATGGGGTACGGCATTATAGCTGTGCCAACTGGAATTGTGAGTGCTGAATACGCAAAAAATGACCCCTCTGAGATTCATGTCAACACCCAATCATGCCAGAATTGCGGAGCCGATAAACATAGAGACGACTCAGAATTTTGCCATATATGTGGAGATGATTTACATATCTAAGATTAAAAGACAGTGAAAAAATAAGTCGAATGTCTTCTAAAAAACCACTACTAATTTGTGTCGTTGGCCCAACAGCCATAGGAAAGACGGCTTTATCTATTGAGATTGCCAAAGCGTTTCAGACGGAGATAATTTCGGCAGATTCTCGTCAATTTTACAAAGAAATGAAAATTGGTACCGCTGTTCCTTCTTCGGAAGAATTAGCTACAGTCCCTCATCATTTTATTCAAAGCAAAAGCATCTATGAAAACTTCAATGTTGGTGATTTTGAAAAAGAAGCCCTCCAGAAACTAGATACCCTATTTAAAAAGCATCCTGTTGTGGTTATGGTTGGTGGTTCTGGCTTATACATAGATGCAGTTGTAAATGGCCTAGATTCATTCCCAGAAGTCTCTTCAGAAGTAAGAGAGCAATTAAATAAGGAACTGCTGTCAAATGGAATAGCATCGCTTCAGAAAGAACTGGAGCAGATAGACCCTGTTTATTTTAAGAAGGCCGATATGCAAAACCCCCATCGTGTTATTCGCGCCTTAGAAATTTTCCGCAGTAGCGGGAAGCCCTATACTTCTTTTCTAAAAAACAAACCAAGTTACAGACCTTTCGAAACACAATTCATTGGTTTAACCGCGGATAGGGAACTCATTTATAATCGAATTAATAAGCGTGTAGATACTATGGTTACATCTGGTTTGATTGAAGAAGCCGAATCTTTAAAAACACATAAAAGCTTGAATGCACTTCAAACAGTTGGATATAGAGAATTGTTTCAGTTTTTTGATGGGGAAATAACTGAGAAGGAGTCGATTGAAGAGATTAAAAAGAACACAAGAAGGTTTGCCAAAAGACAAGGCACTTGGTTTCGAAGAAATAAGGAGATTCGCTGGTTCGATTGCACAACTAGAGCCTCCGATATTATTACTGTAATAAAAAACGCCCTTTAAAAGGGCGCTATTTACACTTATTATTTGAAGCTACGCTTTAGTTAGCCACTTCGTTCTTAACAACCAAACGGAAACCTTCGCCATGAATATTGACAATTTCTACATTGTCATCCTTCCCAAGGCATTTACGTAGTTTTGCAATATAGACATCCATACTTCTCGATGTAAAGTAATTATCGTCACGCCAAATCTTTGTAAGTGCTAGTTCACGCGGCATTAAATCATTTTTATGCAATGCAAGCATCCTTAATAGTTCATTCTCTTTTGGTGAAAGCTTTACTGTTTCTTCTTTGTTATAGATCAAGAACCGCAGTTTCGAATTTAAGTAGAAGCCTCCTATTTCGAATTCAAATTGCTTGCTATCGGCCACCGTATCGACGGCTTTACGTTGTATAATAGCCTTAATCTTCATCAATAAGACCTCACTATCAAATGGCTTATTCAAGTAGTCGTCTGCCCCTACTTTGTACCCCTTCATTACATCTTCTTTCATGGCCTTAGCCGTCAAGAAAATAATTGGCACTTCTGAGTTTTTTTCGCGTATCTCCTTGGCCAAAGTAAATCCATCTTTATAAGGCATCATTACATCAAGGATACAAAGATCGTAATCATCTTTTTTAAATTTCTCAAATCCTTCCATTCCATTTTTTGCATGAGTTACATTGTAGTCATTCATTGCAAGGTAATCTTTGAGCACTGTTCCAAAGTTTGGATCGTCCTCTACCAGTAGGATTTTTTTGTTTTCTGTTTCCATAAGTTAAGATATTAAGTGTAAATTTATTTTAAAGGTACTCCCCTTGTCTTTTTCACTTTCCACAGAAATCTGTGCATCGTGACCATCTAGTATTCGTTTCACATAGGCCAATCCGAGACCATGTCCTCGTACGTTATGTATATCGCCTGTGTGCTCTCTATAAAATTTTTCAAATATTCTTTTTTGTACTGCTTTCGTCATCCCGATTCCCTGATCGACTATCGTTAAGACAATATCGTTCTTTACATTCTCTGTATACACATCAATTTTTGGCACACCATCTGTATACTTAATTGCATTGTCTAAGATATTGACCAACACGTTTGTGAGGTGTAATTCATTTCCTAGGATAACGCAATTATCAGCATTAAATTCTGTATTTATATACCCCCCTCTGCTTTCGACTATTAAACTTAAATGCGTTATGGCGTCTCCAACAAGCTCATGAAGTTCAATTTGCTCCTTTGGGAGATCAATCTCATTTTTTTCTAGTTTTGAAATTCGCAGCACATTTTCCACTTGTGCATGCATTCTTTTGTTCTCTTCACGAATCATGCCTAAATAACGCATTAGAAATTCTTGGTCATTCTTCACTTTTGGGTTCTTCAACGCATCTAAAGCCAAGTTAATAGTCGCAATCGGTGTCTTAAACTCATGCGTCATATTGTTAATAAAGTCTGTCTTAATTTGAGATATCTGCCGCTGCCTAAAAATTTGTGACAATGCACTGGCATAAGCCAGCACGATAACAGAAGTGAAGGTTAAAGACAATAACGCCATCCCCAATATCGTATTAAGCACCTCTCTTTCTTTGCCTGAAAAGTTAACGTACAAGGTATAATTAGAGCCTAAATCTTCGTTCACGAACAATGGAACACTATAGGTCGTCTCGGGCACCAAATCAAACTTTTTTGATCGCACTTTTGTTGCCAACTTATTACTGTAAATAGCAAATTCGAATGGAGAGTTTAGTCCTCTGGCATTTAACTCATCAGAAATTAATTCTTCAATTTCAATGGTTGAGACACGCTTATGAATGGGAGTCTTTGAAGAGATATTAATAAAGGCCTCTTCAAACTGACTCCTTTCAAAGTCGCGCATTCGAGTATATGTTTTTGTTGTTGTTTCTCTAATATCGTTGCCGTCAAGGCTCGGGCTAATCTTTGTGGTACTTTTGCGATTGGTCAACTTTTTAAATTGGATACTGTCAATTTCAGTATCTAAAAAACTAGAAGACAACTTATAGTCCTCTTGTAAAATACCATTAGAGTAAATGATGATCTCTTCGCTATTCTCAGTATCAATTTTATACATTAACTCATTAATCGTAACGCTCTCTGGAGAGTCGTTTTCCTCAATTAGTTTATCATATATGTCATAATAATAGTCAATCTCACGTCGTTGAATAGCCCTGGAAGTAGTGGTAAGAATTTGCTTAACATTGATAGAGAACTGGGCATCATTGGTTCTATATGAATTCGTAATCCAATACCCCTGAACAAAAATAATTCCTAATAACGACAAGGTCATTAGAACTATAAGAAGAGCAAAAAGCTTTTTGTTCATAATTCAAAAATAAGATTTTAACATTTAGAGACAACCTTCTTTAACCAAATGTTAACAAAACGCGATAAACCATTTATTATCAGTGACTTATGAAAGTATAGAATGTACGTCGAGGACCTGACTCTTTGTCGAAATTAAATCGATATTTTCAATAATTATATCTGCAAATTTCTTCTTTTTCTCATCCGACCATTGGTTTTTAATTCGCAGTAACACCTCTTCTTCTGAAATAGCATCTCTTTTAATAACCCTTTTTATTCGCTCTTGTTCTGGACTAACTACGAGTATTGTAAGATCACATTGTTTATAACCCTCATTTTCAAATAATATTGCAGCCTCCTTAATACAGAAAACACCTTGTTGTTTACGTTGCCAACTATTAAAATGCGCAGCAACTTTGGGGTGGATAATCGCATTTAAGGCGTCTAGAAGTTTAGAATCATTAAACACTTTACTTGCCACGTATTTTCGATCCAAGGTCCCACCTTGATAACAGGAACTCCCAAGCAACTTGGTAAGTTCTCTTTTAATCACTTTGGAGCTATTAGTGAGCTTCCTCGCTTCAATATCTGCGATGTACACGGGAACTCCTAGGTCTTTAAACATGTTGGCAACAGTTGTTTTTCCGCTACCGATTCCTCCTGTAAGTCCTATTATTTTCATTTAAAAATAAGGTAATCAATTTTTTTAGTGTTTAATTCGATATTATAGATTCTAGGCGGATATTCTTCTAAAGACACAAGTATAAAATCTTCATTGAGGTCTCGTTCATTAAAATCACAAAGTAGTTTAAAGTCACTCTCCACAATTTCATTAAAATCTTCCACAGATACATTAAAAGTAACGGCTACAGCAGCCGGTATTAATTTTACGATTGTCCCCTTTGGCACATTTTTTAATTCAATAGGCACAACCATTGTTTTTTGAGTAAACTCTGCAACATTTATAGATATAGTAACTTCCATTGGGCTTATTAGCACCTTGGGATTTTCATGACCAACTAGCCCCACCTCTTGAGAAAAAGTCTTGTCTATATTCTCTTGTAATACCATTTTAGTTTCAACAAAACGGATCGCATCCAAATAAGAGGCGGGACCTTTTATTGTGACCTTATCTGGCTCCACTTTCAAGCTATCTATTAATCGGAATCCATCTTTATATGAGAATTGTGTCTTCGCAATTATTGGAATTTCTTTTGAAACAATAGCATCTAGGCCTACAACGAATTGGTCGTTTGGAAGGTTTCTAATTGTAAGATTGGTATTGAGTTGTGAAGAGACCAACCCAACCAAGTCAACTTTAGGAATGATGACGTTTTTTCTTTCTTCTGTATAGAAATTATTCAAGTCGATATCGATACTTGGATTTTTAAATCGATAATACAAAAATTCAAATCCACTAGTGGTTAATGTAAAATCAATCTTCTTAAGATTATCGTCCTTAATTTGAGTAGCTTCAGGGATATTTAGATAATGTATAGTAGCCGTTGCGGTGGCTGTATATTGTCTTGAAAACTTTGTTAATACCCAAAAAAAAGTTGCAAGCAACAAAAAGAAGAAAATTCCTTTTAGTTTTGAATTCTTAAATGGGTTATAGGTTCGTTTGCTCATATTGCCAATGTTGAAACTATTTCAAGTTACTTAAAAAATAAATTCGGAAACTGTTTTTGAGGGTCTTTATTTAAAATTCCGACAAAAAATGCTGACTTTAAAAAACCCAATCCATAACCAAAAAATTGCACAAATACCGCTATTATTGAAAGGAAACCAATAGAAACACTTCTATTTCTGACGCTAGAATCGATCAGGATAGCCCCTAAATAAAGAAGCAGCGGAAAGATATATCTAAAATCCCTTAAAGCACACATCACTACTGAAGCTACTGCACAGAAAACAAAGCATGTCGGAAACCAAAATGTAATTTTAGCTGTCTCAGGGTGCCAAGAATTTAAGATTGGGCGCACCATTCCAAATTTATTTACTTGGACATAAAATTTGCTCCAAGAAATTCTCCGCTTATGAAATACATGCGCATTTGGAATAAATACGGTCGGATAGCCTTCTTTTCTTATTCGTTGCGAAAGATCGGGGTCTTCTCCCGGATGTATTTTTGCATACCCCCCCGTTTTAAGGAATGCTTCTTTTGAAATACCCATGTTGAAGCTTCTTGGCTCAAAATCGGTAACACTTCTTTCACTTCCTCTTATACCTCCAGTTGTTAGTAAAGAAGTCATTGTATAATTAATTGCTTTTTGTAAGGGTGTAAATGAAAGGTGAGCAGAATCTGCTCCTCCATAACAATGAAAAAACGTAGTGTTTAAAAAACCATCTACAGTTTCTAAGTAATGAGGTGGTAATAAACAATCGGAATCTAATACAATAAAATAATTACCCTTTGCATGTTGCATTCCATAGTTTCGAGAGGCTCCTGGACCGGAGTTTTCTTTATAGTAATAGCTAATATTTAATCTATCGGAATAATCCTCAACAATGCCTTCAGATTTTTCTGACGAGCCATCTTCAATTATAACGATTTCAAATGCATCATGAAATTCAAGTCGTAAGAAGCTATCCAAGAGTTCCATTACTTCCTGAGGCCGATTAAATACTGGAATAATGAATGAATAGTCTAATTTCATCTGGTAAATATAATCAAAAAAAAAGCCGTCCCAAGAAACTTGGAACGGCTTTAAATCTAATTAGACTCTTACTTATTTCTTAAGAATCTGATAAGTACCAATCTGTCCATTAACTGAAACTTGTAATATATAAGCTCCGGTTGCGAGATCAGACACATTTAATTCAGATGTTGTAGCATTCACATTTTGATCAAATACTTTCTGACCTAACATATTGTAAATTACTGCACTCTCAATATTGTCCTGAGCACGCAAGTTAAGTGTACTTTGAGTAGGGTTTGGATAATATACAAATCCTTCGATCGTATTATTATCTTCAGTTCCTAAATTAGTACCGTCTATTACGATATCAGTAACTCCAACGTGATTGGCTACAAACACATAATATGCTTGGCCAGCTACAGTTGGAATAGTGGCCGTAACACCAGGAAGACATTGATTTTGATACCAGTCTACTAATTCTAGATCCGTTTCAACAGCATCTTCATTAGGAGCAGTATAAAAAGTAACTGTATTAAAAGCTAGTGATGAATTAAGAAGGTATTGACCATCTTCGGCTCCAATCATTAATGCAGGAATCGTAATGTCTGGGTTAGCACCTCCCATAACAATTGGACCACCTGGCTGATTGTTGATTACAATAACCATTATAGCTCCTGCATCTTGAGCAGCTATAACCTTATCTGTAAATGCACAAGCACCACGTCTAGCAATAGCAATCTTTCCTGCTAAAGAAGCACCGTTAACAAGTGGATCACAAGCATCGTTTGGATCGCCAGTCGTATCATCGTCAATCATAAGAACTGTCTCTCCAGTGATTAGAGTACTTGTAAATTCGCCTCCAAATGCTGCAGCTAGTACATCATAACTACCACCAATAGCTCCACTAGTTACAGTCAAACCTAAGAATGTATCAAACGACGCAAGAAGCGCTTCACCATCTTCATCTCCAAGCATTAATGCAGGAATTGTAATGTCTGGATTATCACCTCCCATAACGATTGGACCGCCTGGCTGATTGTTGATTACAATAACAGCGATTGCACCTTCATTTTGAGCAGAAATAACCTTATCTGTAAATGCACAAGCACCACGTCTAGCAATAGCGATCTTTCCTGCTAAGGAAGCACCGTTAAGAAGTGGGTCACAAGCATCGTTCGGATCGCCAGTTGTATCATCGTCAATCATAAGAACTGTGTCGCCCGTTATTAAATCGGCTGTAAATTCACCTCCAAATGCTGCAGCTAGTACATCATAACTACCGACTAACGGCCCGTTATTTACAGTAAAAGATAAATCTCCACTTGCACCTAGTCCCATTGAAACATTAGTAGGAGCAGCGCCCAATCCTGCAGAAACATCAGGTGAACCACCTGTTAAACCTGGTGAAACAATCGTTGCTGTAGCAGTTCCATCAGCTGTAGGAACAAAGTTATACCAAACACCTCGAGCACCTGCGTTATCACAACCAACTGGAGAACCAGCTTCAAGCGTTGCAGCAAGAGTTGCTACTGAAGGATCCGTATAAGGGAATCCAACTTCATCAACATCGATTGAATTAGCAATTAAATCGTTTGGTGGTGGCACTAGCTCACATATCATTTCAATTTCGAAATCACCTTGACCTGCTCCAAATCCGTGAACTAAGATATAAAAGGTCGTAGCTCCATCACTTTGGAAAGAAACTTCAGACTGCAATCCACATGTATCATCATTTCCAGTAACACAAGTAAAAGGCGGTGCTGCAGGATCTCCAGTGTAAACAGAAAGTTTAGAATCATAAGCTGTTGTACCATTACACATTGTAATTGTAATGTCTGTCGCTAATCCACTAGAGTCATCATAAACATACCAAACTCCTGGTGCAGTAACTGTTGTATCACACGTAGGGGCAACTGCACTATCTTCAGAAGCATTTATTGTCGTACCAGCTACAACCTCACCACAGGAAATTGGAAGTGCTCCATCAGCATTATCATTCGCTGGAGCCAATGAACAAGTAATAGACAAATCAAATGCTCCAGTAGCGCCACCAAAACCATCTACAGATATATAATAAGTAGAAGATCCGTCTGCAATGAAGGTTACCTTAGAAGTAAATCCAGCACATCCCGCTCCGTCATCATTACTAGCAACTACAGCGCCACCACAACTATCGTAAACAGTAAGAATAGTATCAAAGGCAGCTTGGTCACAAGTTGAAGCAGTTACAACCTCTCCAGCAGTGGTACTAGTAAAAGCAAACCACTCATCGGCTGAACCGTCTCCATTGTCATCAGTATTTCCATCTGATGTGTCACCAGATAATGTGTCGTCACAGGCAATAGCATAAGCATCGATACAAAGATCGTTGTCAGCTACAGGTACAAATACTGCAAGATTGTCCCAATAGTATGTTTGACTCGCTGGGTCTACCACATTGAAGTTCATAAAAATGGTAACCGAATCGAAAGCAAGCGCTCCTTCAGAACTAAAATCAAATAGTACTTCTTCCCAAGCTCCTGAAGT
>CALKCP010000035.1 GCA_938083445.1 uncultured Ulvibacter sp.
TTTTTAAAAGTTAACGGTAAGATTTGCACTAACTCCCGTGTTTTCAGGTACGAATCTACAGACCCCACCAACACATATTAATCCACCTCTTTGGCGTCCATAATTTATAGCGACTCTCGTGCTTCCTTTTGAGTAGCTTCCTCCGGCATTATAATAGTGAATATCACCTACGCCTCCATAATTGTAGGCGTCTGCTACATACACTGCAAATCTTGAATTAAAGTTATACTCTAGAACACTAGCGACCCAATTTTTTCGATCTTGCTCTGACCAAAGATGCTGCAAAACAAATCGCACCGACTTTCCACCACCAAACTTATAAGTTCCTTCAAAGACACCTATTTTTGCTTTGATGTCTCCTTGGGTTCCAACCGGGCCACCCAATGAAACTCCCTTGTCTATGACGACATCTTGAAAGGTTAGGACCGTACTAAATTCTTTCGTAAGGCGTTTTTTAATTTCAATACTGAAATCCTTAAATAATCGAGGTCCTTTTCCAACAAATTTAGCCTTATACCATCTGTTCTCGACATTGTATTCGGCGTCAAGTCCGTTCCAATAAGAAAAATTGAAAGCAATTTTTGTTCCATATTTACCACCTAGTGTGGTTCCCTTTTTCAAGGAGTAAAAGACATCGAATTGCGTACCAACTTCACCAGATTGCTGACCAAAAGATTCAATTACTAATCGTGGCTGCGGGTTGTAAACATAAATGTTTGTCAATAAATAGTCTTGCTGTTTTGTTAAACCTGGCACATAATTAATTACTTGCTGGTTAAAGGTGTTACCCTCGGCTAATCTGTCAGAATAAAAGCTGAAATTTTCTAAGCGTCTAAAAGTTCCATTTATTCCAAGACCTTTTTGCGCATAACCTGCATTTACAAGCATCGCAGTTCCGTCGTATAGCTTATTGGAAACTAATGCTCCTTCATTTGCTATGGCGTCTGGGCCCTTGGTTATAACTTCTATGCCGCCATAAAATTTACCGGCATCTATGTCTAATCTACCACCATACGCATTAACCGTGCTTGGAATCGTGTCGTTTGTTCCTCTGTCTTGATACCGCCCTACATAACTTGCTCCAACAGTTATGCCTACATTTTCTATTTTTAATGCGTTACTTACATCCATATCTGCATTAACCCCTTGTATGGTACCATCAGATACTTCAAACCCATTACGCTGCTGTCCAAACACCCCTGTTACCTCTAAATAATCGGTTGGTTTGAAATTGACACGTATTCCTTTTAGCGCATTATTAAGTCCTAGCTGCCGATCTTCCCAAGAACGCAATATAAGACCACTTCCAAATTGTTCGTAAAAATATCCCCCTGTAATATCTAAGGTTTCATTTTTAAAATTTAGGTAATACGTACCAATATTGTTTTTGCCGTCATAGACAGGAGCGTATCCCAAAAGTGCAGATGGGAGGTAAGATTCATATTGAACCCCTGCTGTAAAATTACCCAAGGAGTAATTTAAAAGAAGGTAGTTATTCGCTCTAAATTGATCTTCTGGAGCAACGAAATTAATACCCTCATCGTCTAATAACCATTGTGAATTTGATTCAAAACCTCCAAAGAAGTTTCCGGTGTCTTGCGCGATAATGGAACCGCTAAAAAGAATGGCAATTCCTAGAAATAATTTTTTCATTTAATAAATTTGCTTTAACGGAATTAGTTAGAATATTCTTTAATTTTTTCAAAAAGCTCTGATTCATATCCTGGACTATACCCAGAGTGTCTAAAAATAATTTTATTGTTTTTAACCAACAATGTTAGCGGTACCGTTGAAGCGCCAAGTGCGCGCTTTAAGTCATTATTTGTATCAAGAAGAATGGTATAATCCCAGCCTTTACCATTTATTAAAGGCTTCACTCTTTTTACTGTACGACTATCGTCAATTGAGATAGCAAGAAGTTCTACATTGGTTTCATCTTGCCACTCGTCCCAAACCTCGCTTATAGCATCGAGCTCCTTTAAACAAGGAACACACCAGGTTGCCCAAAGAGATACAATAACTATGCTATCGCTGGTCGCCGCCTCCTGTAAACTTATTTTCTTTCCTTCTGTTGTAGTTAAATCTATACTGGGCAGCTCGTTTTGACTCAACATTATGAATGGCAGTAAAATACAAAATAGGGATGCAATTTTTTTCATTTTTAAAATTATAATTAGATAACAATGATAGGTAATATTATTTGGAATGTAAATAATAATCTTTAGTTTTCAATTTCTATTGTCCTTTGGAAAAAGTATGATATAAAACCTTTATTATTGTATTAGATTAATAATTTAGTTTGCTATGAAAAAAATAAAAATCCCAAAAATAGTAATGGCCTTCGCCCTTTTGGTTGTGTTGTCTTGCAGTAAAACCGAAGAAAATGTTTCGTTAACCGCGCCAACAGGAGAGATTACAGTTGATAAAATTGTTAGACAAGCTTCTCTTCGAAATCAGCTTATTCCTTTTTCTGTTCTAAATGCAGCGGGAGAAGACGTTACAGAAATAACGGAATTCTTTGTTGATGGTCAAGAAATTATTGGAAATACATTCTCTTCTCCCGAAGTCGGAGCGTTTGAAGTTTATGGGGTGTATAGCGAAAATGGTGTTCTTATTACTACCAATACGGTGCCTTTTGAGGTCATTATTCCGAAGCGAAAAATTGTTGTAGAAGATTATACAGGTACCTGGTGCGGTTATTGCCCGAGTGTTGCATATGCGGTTGAAGAATGTCACGCTGCAACAAATGATATTGCGGTAGTCGCCATACACAAAACGGCAAGTAGTAACCCTGATCCAATGCATTTTGATGATATTCAAATACTTCAGAACGAATTTGGGGTGAGTGGATTTCCATCTGCAAGGATTAACAGGTCAACAGTTTGGAGCTCGCCTTACGAGCTTTCTAGTATTCTGAGCATGGCTGGAGTTGATACAGACTTAGCTGTTGGAATTCTATCTAAGTTGGATGGTAGCACACTGTCTGTTCGCGTAGATGTTGTTTATGAAAATGGTTCTGGAACCGGTGACAAACTAGTTGTTTATTTGCTAGAAAGCGGTGTTATTCACGAACAAACAAATTACTATAACTCAGACCCAACGAGCCCCTATTATCAGCAAGGAAATCCTATTTCTGATTTCGTTCATAACGAAGCGCTAAGACTATCTCTTACTGAAGTTTTGGGTGATAATATATCTGCTACGGCCGAATTGGAAGAATTCAGTAAAACATTTACAGTAAACATACCCGAAGAATATAACAGCACAAACCTTAGTTTAGTTGCCATGGTTGTAAGTGCCGATAATGCTGCTAAAAATGCACAGTTTGCAGATATTGACGAGGACAAGGCGTACGAGTAAAAATCAAAACCTAATCTAAATAAAAAACCCGAAACATTTGTTTCGGGTTTTTTATTATGTCTCAGAAAAACTATCCTAAGAATGGGTACCGATAATCCGTTGGAGTTACAAAGGTCTCCTTAATCATACGCGGTGAAACCCAGCGGTACAGATTTAATTTACTACCTGCTTTATCATTTGTTCCACTTGCTCGGGCTCCTCCAAAAGGTTGCTGTCCAACAACAGCTCCCGTAGGCTTGTCATTTATATAAAAGTTTCCTGCTGCATTTTGCAATGTTTTTACAGCTTCCTCTAAGGCGTAACGATCTTCACTCAATACAGCTCCCGTTAGAGCGTATTCACTAGTTTCATCTACCATCTGAAGTGTTTCACTCCAATCGGCATCATCAAAAAGATACACCGTAAGTACAGGTCCGAAGAGCTCGGCGCACATTGTGGTATATTTAGGATCTTCGGTCACAATGACCGTAGGTTCAATAAAATAACCTTCGCTTTTATCGTAGTTTCCACCTGCGATTATAGTGGCGTCTGAATCTTTTTTGGCATCGTCAATATACGCTGCAAGCTTGTCGAACGACCCTTCATGAATTACAGCTGTTATGAAGTTACTCATATCCTCTGGCGATCCCATTTTAAGCGTGGCCATTTCCTTAAGTAATTCTTTTTCGACATCCTTCCAAATGCTTTTAGAGATATAACAACGACTCGCAGCGCTGCACTTCTGTCCTTGAAATTCAAAAGCTCCTCTAAGCATAGCTACAGCAACCTGTATTGGATTTGATGATTTGTGTGCTACAATAAAGTCTTTCCCACCTGTTTCTCCAACGATTCTTGGATAGGTCTTATAGGTGTGAATATTGGTTCCAATTTTTTGCCAAATACCTTTAAAAACATCTGTGGAACCCGTAAAATGAACGCCACTAAAATCTGGACTTGCCAAGACGGTATCGGTAATCATTACGGGGTCACCCATCACCATATTAATCACTCCTGCAGGAACCCCTGCTTCTTTAAATATATCTAGGATGATTTTTGCTGAAAACATTTGACTATCGCTAGGTTTCCATACAACGACATTACCCATAAGTGCTGCACTAGCTGGCAGGTTGGCTGCAATTGCCGTAAAGTTAAAGGGCGTGATTGCATACACAAACCCTTCTAAAGGGCGGTATTCAAGGCGGTTCCATGCTCCGGAGGTCGATTCGGGTTGCTCTGCATAGATTTCGGTCATGTATTGAACATTATATCGCAGAAAGTCTATCAATTCGCAAGAGGCATCAATTTCTGCCTGATAAATAGTTTTAGACTGCGCCAACATCGTAGCGGCATTGATTTTTGCGCGATAGGGTCCAGCGATTAACTCGGCGGCACGCAGAAAAATTGCAGCGCGCTGCTCCCAAGGGGTATTTGCCCATTTTTCTCGAGCTTCCAAAGCAGTAGAAATTGCACGTTCAATATCTTTTTTTTCGGCTTTATGATAGGTTCCTAAAATATGTTTGTGGTCATGAGGAGGCGACATGGTTCCAGTGTCTCCTGTTTTTACGTTTTCACCATTGATGTACATTGGCACTTCGATCGTGCTGTTATACATTTTTGTATAAGCTGCAGATACTGCGTCTCGCTCTGGCGAACCAGGTGCATAATCCTTAATAGGCTCATTCACCGCTATTGGTACTTCAAAAAATCCTTTTCCCATTTCTATTTTTCTTAGATTTAATTAGATAACAAATGTACAAAAATTCGAAGCTCATTTTCATAAAAATAAATGAACAAAACTTGGCGTTTGTTTTAGAATTCTATTTCTTTAACTGAACTATTATAGATTTTTTTTTTAGTTTCAACGTTCAAAATTTGAAGCAACATATGTGTACAGTTACGTTTATCCCGAAATCTCCTAACGGCTTCATTCTTATCTCAAATAGAGATGAGGCGCCCGGTCGTAAAACTTTAAGGCCATTGATCTACACTGTCAATGGCGTTCAATTAGTGTACCCTAAAGATGAGGTTGCCGGTGGAACATGGTTTGGTTCAAGTAGTGAAAAACGTTTAATTTGTTTGTTGAATGGCGGTTTTAAGGCGCACAAAAGAGAAAACAGCTACAGAGTTAGCAGAGGAAGTATAGTGATAGACTTATTGGTTGCTAAAGATATAGTATCGGAAATAAATACCTATAATTTTATTGGTGTTGAGCCCTTTACAATTATCTTAGTGGACTGGAGTGGGGATCTCGTCTTATACGAAGTGGTTTGGGATGGCAGTATTGTACATTTCGCTGAAAAGCCTTTGGCGCCACAAATTTGGTCTTCCTCTCTACTGTATTCTGAAGAGACTAAGAATAAAAGAGTGTCTTGGTTTTCAGATTTTATATCTAAAAATTCAAATCCATCTGAAGCAGCATTGCTAGCGTTTCATAAAACAGCTGGAGAAGGGAGCAAGGAATCCGATTTACTAATAGATCGAGGTTTCGTAAAGACTAAAAGCATTACAAAATTTTCAAAATCAAAACGCACCACTTTTAGGTACGAAGATCTGCAGAGTTCTGAAGTATATCAGATTGAAATTTCGGACCATTAGCTCGTTAAAATGGAAACTATTTGAATCCAACTGGAAAAATAATTGTTTTAGCATATCCAGATACCTTTGTTCAGGTAACTGACGAATGGATTTGCAGACTTTTCCCACTTGTTGGCATTGGTACGCGAGAGTATATTAAGGCTGGGCACGCTGCCTTAGTGCTCGTTGAAAATGAAACTAAAAACGCTTTTTACTACGATTTTGGAAGGTATGTTACTCCTGTTGGTTTTGGAAGGGTTCGAGGCGCTACTACAGATGTTGAGTTGGAAATCCCGTTTAAGGCTGTGTTGAAAGACGATAATTCTTTGGAAAATTTGGAAGCATTTTTACTTTGGCTTGATGCGAACCCACAATTGACCCATGGAGAAGGACGATTGTTAGCGTCTGTGTGTGATTTGGTTGATTATGAAATAGCAAGAAATCACATTTTAAACCTTCAATCTAAAGGTAATATGCGCTATGGTGCTTTCGGTAAAACAGATAGTAATTGTTCCCGATTTGTAACGAATACAATCTTGGCAGCAACCAAAGAAAAAAGAATAAGGAAAGCGCTAAGGTTTAATAAGATTTTCACGCCAAGTCCCGTTGGGAATGTTGAGAAGGCAGCTACTTCAACTCTTGTTTTTCAAGTTTTGAATGGGGTTGTTTCAGAGTTTCAGAGTTCTGCTTTTAAAGAAAACCTAAAGAATTATTTTCATAAAAGTAGGCCCGTAAAGGAATTGAAATATATTCCTGAGGTGCCTAGTAATGCACAGAAGTTAGAAGGGGCTGGGTCAAGTGCTTGGTTCGAATTGGTTACTGAAATCTTGCCTTTGCATCATTTCAGAATAAAAAGGTATAATGAACTGCATGCCGTCGATTTTGATGGAATTTATAAAACGGGGGAAGCATTTGATGAAAAATTACCGTACATATTTACCTACGACTCGCATTGTGAGGTCTGTCATATCATTCAATTTGGAAAAAAAATAAAATTTTTAAAAATAGACAGTTTTAATTCATGGCAGACGTCTGGCTCAGTTTAAAGGAAGGAATCATGACTCGAAACCTTCTAGTGCCCGTCAAGTTTACCATAATGTAATAGCCTTTCATGGCTCCAAAAGGCGAAAGCAACATGCAATTGCTACCGTAAATATGTTTTTTTCCAGGTAGAATTATAGGCTTTTCTCCGATAACGCCATCTCCATCAACAATTTCTGTAGTATTTAATGCATCGTTAATTTCCCAATGGCGAGAGGTGAGTTGAACAGGGTCTTTGGTAGTGTTTTCTATCGTAACGATATAGCTAAAGACATAACGCATTTTATAATCTCTATAAAATGTGCTTTCAAAACGAGTTTCAACTGAAACTTTAATACCATCTGTAAGCTGTTCTACCATTGTTAATAAATTGCTGCGCTAATTGAGAAAAATAACAAAGCTGCCGCCGTTGCACTAAAAGCAAAGACAATGTTTAAAAATATACATTTTAATATAGTGACCAAACGTCCTTGTTTATAAAAATTTCGCAGTGCTTTGTAGAAATAGAGCGGTCCAATAAGCGCAAATAAAACTACAGAAAAAACAGCTTCTTCTACGAAGTAATTAGGGATAATTAATAGGAGTAAGGCTAAGAATATAAAACTGAAAATATGAAAGATAAATACCATATGTTCGATGTAGGTATACTTCTTTTTTGAATAGATTAGCCAAAAGAAAAAAGCAAAGAAAGGCGTAAAGAAAAACAAGAAAAAGGGCACCTTACCCATTAAATAATCCAGAAAACCATAGGGGTTTTCGATCACGCGTTCTGCCGCTTCGTTTTTTTCATATAGCCACCGATTAAATCTATTGTTGCGGTGATTAAGACTGTCTAACGCTTGCTTGCTGCTTTTGATTTCATGAGCTGTATAGAAGCTTCTGTATAGCATAATGCGTTTTGCAGTTCTTTCTGTCCAAGCTATTTTGTCCAAATCTTTCTCCGAGATGTGCTCGAAAACGGTTGTTTTTTCTTTGCTTAGGTTTACGATCGTGTCTTTGTTAATAATAAGGGTGTCTCCTGTTATTGCAGGGTTCACTATTTCATAATTAGTGTCTGGGGCTAAGAGTACATTGCTTGGATTTAACAAAGAATCAATTTCAATCGTATCCTTCGAATTATTGACCGTGAATTGTGATTTCCCAGTAACGGTCGAAATCAAACTTTGAACTAAAAAATAAATTATGGACACACTTAAGAAAAAACGAAATGGGTTCGCATACTTAAGCCGTTGCCCCTTTACATAATTGTATGTGATGCGCCCTGGCTTAAATAATAAATCCTTTATGGTATAACGAAGGCGTGAGTCATAGGTTAATACGCTGCCAATAAACTCGCCAAAAAAATCTTTAAGGGATAATTGTTTTGTCGTATTAAGTTGTCCGCAATAGGAGCAATAAAGATCGGTTAATTCTAGGGGCTGTCTACAATTAAGACATTCTGCCCCTCGATATTTAGCTGATTTTCTTCCTCTTTTTTTTACCGATTTCTCTGAGCTCACCTCGTAAAGATAGAAATGTTTTTAATGTATACCATTTAAAACATCTAGCTTCTGAAAAGCCAGGTTGTTGTCTACAAAGTTCTCTAAGACTTTAAAGAAATCAAGGATATCTTCCTTGCTGTTTCCTGAATTAATAGTCACCAGTCTCACAAATTCTGTGTCATTAAATGCACCAAACCCAACCATTAGCTCGCTATTTTCATAAAGAGCGGTACATAGTGTCTGCGCTGGAATGTTTTTGTAATTAAAACAAATGGATATGGAGTCATCGAAACTATATAGGGTGTAATCTGAATTGCTTTTAATGTAATCGCGAGCCACATCTGCCAAGTCGAACTGATGATCAACAATTTTTTCAAGACCTTGTGAGCCAACCGACTTCCAGAGTGTCCATAATTTCAGGGCATCATTACGTCTTCCGCATTGAATTGAAGTCTTTCCTAGATTATAGTCATCTCCATCTGTCTGATAAAGATATGAGGCATCATTTGAAAAGGAATCATGTAAATGTTTTTTGTGCTGAGTAACTATAATAGAGCAGGATAAAGGCGTGCCTAACATTTTATGTGCATTAACGCTAAACGAGTCGCTAAGGGCTATACCTGCAACCAAATGCTTGTATTTCGCACTAAATATTACACCGCCACAATAAGCGCCATCCACGTGTAGCCATAGGTTGTGCCTTTTGCAAATCGCACTCAAGGGTGGGAGTTCATCAAAAGCTCCTAGCACAGTTGTACCTGCAGTAGCATTTACAAAAAAGGGTTGGAACCCAAGAGACACGTCTTCTTTAATTTGTTCTTCAAGTTTTTCGGGAATCATGCGTCCATAACTATCTGTTGGAATGTATCGCACTTGCTCACGGCCAACTCCAATAAAAGTAGCGTTTTTCGGAATGGAATAGTGAGACTCCTTTGATGTGTATAAGGTCATTTTTTGTTGAACTCCCTCATTTTTAATTCTTGAGTTACATGCATCTCTTGCCATTAACATGGCCATATAATTACTCATAGATCCACCAGGGGCAAAGGTTCCATCATTGTCCTTACCGTAGCCTACCAAATTACAGATTTTATGTAGAATTTCTTTCTCAATACCTACTTGTGGGCCAGCCACTTTATAGGTATACATGCTATTGTTAAGCAATACAGCTAGAAGGTCGCCAAGGGTTGCTTTTGAAATACGTCCTCCAAACAATTGATTAAAAAATTGGTTTGAAGCAGTTCTAGGTGTGCTAAGAACAAGTTTTTCTAGTGTTTCCTCAAAAAATGCATCTGAAGCAGGAGCATCTTCTAATGAAATGTCTATAGATGTATACATTTCGTCGGGAGGAATGATTGGAGCGACGGGCTCCTCTTTTTCTTTTTGTAAAAGTAATGTAGCAAGCTTATTAAAAAGGACTAAGTCTTTTTCCATGAAGGTTTATTTGATTTGAAGCATTTGCAGTAAGAAACCTACTGCCTTTATTTAGTTATTATTAATATTAATTGAATTCGCCGTCCCAACGCCTATAATCCTGTCATAACGAGCGCCAATGTCTCGGTAATAAACGACAACGGTATATTCATTTTCAGTCTGCCAGAAATTTCCAGAAAGAGCACCCTCATCGATGCTTCCATCACGATCTACGAGAACATATTTATAGTTGTAAAAACCCTGCTTGAAAAGGCGGGTGTTTTTGTATGAATCGCTGCTTTCATTGTACTCCATATAGGTGCTACCATCGATGGTCCAATTATTGAAGTTTCCATAGATGTGTAGTTCTTTGTCGCCAATATCTTCGTAATGCATGAAGTTGAAATACATTCGTGCATAGTCGGCTTCAATGTTTGAATTCTCTGCGTCAAGGTTTCTTACCTCAAAATTTCCATTAATATCTGGATTGAACGTATAGGGATTGTTTTTCCTAGAAACATTTGAATACAAGTAGTTCTCATAAAGATCACTCGTCTCTACTCTTCTTACTCCGTTCAAGGCGGCTCTTATATCCTTGTTGTCGAAAGATAAGAATTCGTTTCCTCCCCAAAATGACGCTTCTTTGTCATAGCGATAGATGAGTTTTGATCCAATGGTATATTGTGGTTTAAGATCGACAATTGCTGTTTTTAAGTTGCTGTTTTGTAACACCACTGTATGGACGTTCTGTTTTGGATTAACCAGCAATAAGTCTGGAGAATTAATTACAAATTGAACGACCTGCTTTTCTTTGATGTGCTTTAGATCTCTGGATCTTTTCACACCGACTTGAACACTCACAAAATTTTCAACGACCATAAATTTTCTTGAGAAAACAAGTTCGTTATCATCATTATAAATTCCTAGTAAATAATTTCCGCTTTTTTTGATTCGTCTTGTTTCTCTATTTGGGATGTTTAAGATATAGTGAGAGTAAATTTGAAAAGTATTATAAGAGTTTTCATAGGTCTCTATGCGCATTTCATCAAACCCATCCAGATATTCTGCCTTAGAGAAATCACTTGGCGTCCAATCAAAATCATAATGAGTAATGGTATAATAATAGTCTTCTTCACTACCATTGATTGCGTCAAATGTAAGCTGTAATCGATCCCCTAAATTGATGATTGGCAATTGACTTAAGCCAGTCTTGCCTCGAAATTGAATTGTTTTGATATGTTCAGGCTCTATTTTTTCCTCTATTTGCGCAGAGACTGAGAAAACCAGACAAAGAAGTAAGATAATACAGCAATTTCTTTTTGACATAAAAACTGTTTGGGGGTTAAAGATAAGCAAAATTTATGCCTTAATTTTGCGAATATGTGAACCGAAAATAAATCCTTTTAAAATTCTATTTAATTATTATGTGAAGCTAATTTAAATTAATAAATTTGCACGCCCGAAATCCCTTCGGGAAGTAAAGAGAATTTAATAAAAATATCCTATGTCTAAAGACATTAAGATTAGAAAAGGGCTTACGATTAGATTAAAAGGCGAAGCAGAGAAAGCTCTTTCGAATGCGCCGCGGTCGAGAACCTTCGGTATTAGACCTTCAGATTTCCACTTAATCACACCAAAAATGGTCGTTAAAGAAGGAGCCAAGGTGCTAGCGGGTGATACTTTGTTTTATTCAAAGGCCAATGACAAAATAAAATTTGTCTCTCCTGTTAGCGGAACACTTACGACCATAGAAAGAGGTGCGAAACGCGTAATTAAAGAAGTATTAATTGAAGGGGATACTCAGGATTCGTACAAGGATTTTGGTGTTGTAAATCCAGATTCAATGACGGCTGATGAAATCAAAACGCGACTACTAGAATCGGGTTGTTGGCCATTTATCAAACAAAGGCCTTATGATGTAATTGCAAACCCTGATGTAGCTCCCAAGGCAATTTTTGTTTCAGCACATGCAAGTGGTCCATTGGCAGCAGATTACGATTTCACGCTAAAAGGGAAAGAAAGCTTTTTGCAGGCTGCTGTTACGGCTTTAAGTAAACTAACAGACGGTGCTTTACACCTTGCTATAGGTGGCGCGGATGTGTCCCCTTTTTCTGGGTTAAAAGACATTTCGCTTTACAAAGTAAATGGACCGCACCCAGTAGGAAATGTTGGGACGCAAATTGCGAAACTAGATCCCATTAACAAAGGCGAAACAGTATGGACCGTGAGCGCTCAAGATTTAGTAATTATTGGCGAGCTGTTGCTTAGCGGTAAGTACAATGCCGATCGGATTATTGCACTAGGTGGGTCTTCAGTAAAAGCACCAAAATACTATAGAACGACCATAGGAGCTGAGGTTTCTACATTTGTGTATGATGCTGGGTTAAATGAAGAAAATGTGCGCGTTATTAACGGAGACGTGCTTACGGGAAAACAAACCTCACCAAAGGGGCATTTAGGTGCCTACAATAATATGGTCACTGTAATTCCAGAAGGAGATGACTACGAGTTATTTGGATGGACGAAGCCAGTTTTTAATAAAATATCGGCCTCAAGAGCACTGACATTTTCTTGGATGTTTCCGAAGAAAAAATTTGAATTGAATACCAATACAAATGGCGAGCATCGTGCTTTTGTTGTTACAGGGAACTACGAAGAGGTATTTCCGTTGGATATTTATCCGATGCAGATATTAAAGGCGTGCATGGTTCAAGATTTAGATGCTATGGAAGCATTAGGAATGTACGAAGTAGCTCCAGAAGATTTTGCGCTAACAGAATTTATTTGTGTCTCTAAACAGCCACACCAGCAAATCATTCGTGAAGGGTTGGATTTAATGTATAAAGAAATAGGATAACGCTATGGGATTGAAACAAAATTTACATACGCTAAAAGAAAAATATAAAGGGACTAAAATGGCTCCTGCGTTTAACGCAATCCATACCTTTTTATATTTACCGAATGAGACCACTCATAATGGGACTCATGTAAAAGCAGCAGACGATTTAAAACGTACCATGAACATGGTCATTTTATCTTTGGTTCCCTGTCTTATTTTCGGAATGTTTAACTCAGGGTATCAGTACAATGTTCAAACCGGAGATGTTTCGAAAGCGCTTGGCTTTTTGAGTACAGAGTTTTGGAACTTAGACAACCTTATAGTGGGAGCATGGAAAGTACTGCCATTGGTTGTTATTTCATATGGAGTTGGACTTCTAGTAGAGTTTATATTCGCAGTGATTAAGGGTCATGAGGTAGAAGAAGGATACCTGGTAACAGGAATGCTGGTTCCACTAATTGTTCCTGTAGACATTCCCTTGTGGATGCTCTCCATTGCTGTGGTATTTGGGGTTGTAATTGGAAAAGAAGTATTTGGAGGAACTGGGATGAATATATTGAACCCGGCCTTAACAATTAGAGCCTTCTTGTTCTTTGCATATCCAACTTGGATGAGTGGTGACAAGGTCTGGGTTACTGGAGCGGTAGACAGCGTAGGCCAGCCAGATGCTATTTCTGGAGAAACTATTTTAGGAAGTTTAGCTCAAAATAAAGGGTATATGGATTGGAGTCTTATGGACCAATTTTTAGGATTTATACCAGGCTCTGTTGGAGAAACCTCTAAACTGTTAATTATTGTTGGCGCATTGATTTTGATACTTTCAAAAATTGGAAGTTGGAGAATTATTTTTAGTACACTTATAGGAGCGTTAACGATGGGGCTCATTTTTAATGGTGTTGTAGCCCAGGGATGGGTTACGGAAAGTTCGAAGTTCTTCGGGCTTATGAACGTCGATTTTTGGCAGCATTTATTTATCGGTAGTATTTTGTTTGGTGCAGTTTATATGGCTACAGATCCTGTAACGGCGTCACAGACCAATAAAGGAAAGTGGATATACGGATTTTTAATAGGATTTATTTCCATCATGATTCGTGTTTTTAATCCAGCCTATCCGGAAGGAGTATTCTTGGCAATCCTGCTCATGAATGTATTTGCCCCTACGATCGATCATTACGTGATAAATAGTAATATAAATAATAGAATGAAGCGTCTAAAAGTAAAAACAGCATAATTATGGCGATAAACACAGATAAAAATAGTTACACGATCTTTTTTGCCGTTATAATGGTGGTCGTTGTTGGTTCACTTTTGGCTGGCTTTTCGAGCGGATTGAAACCAATGATTGATGCCAATAAGCGGTATGAGAAGCAACAGAATATTCTATATGCAATTGGCGTCAATAATAATGAAGGTCCAAATGATGTCGCGTTTATTCCAACCGATGTCGTTGCAGGCGAATTTGCTACCTACATCACCAAGCAGTTAGTAATTGAAGGAGATAAAGTAACCGAGGATGCTTCGGCCTATTTGATGGATGTGAAAAAGGAGGCTACGAAAGCAAAGGATGCTGACTATACAAGGAAATTGCCATTGTTTGTAGGGATGAAAGATGGGAAAGAAATTTATGTAGCTCCAGTGAGAGGTAAAGGGCTTTGGGATGCTATTTGGGGTTTTATTGCAATGGATGAGAATATGACAATACAAGGAGTCTATTTTGATCATAAAGGGGAAACACCTGGTTTAGGAGCCGAAATTAAGCAACGTTTCTTTATGGATGATTTTGTAGGTGAAAGTTTTCTTAAAGATGGCAAATTTGGAAGTATTCAGGTTGCTAAAGGGAATAACGACCCAAAAAACATAGATAAATCAGATCAACAGGTAGATGCCTTAGCAGGTGCAACAATTACAGGTGATGGCTTAACAGCCATGCTAAAAAAAGACATTAAAATGTATGTACCTTACTTTAAATCAATAAACAAATAAGATATGGGATTATTATCTAAAAAAGATAGAAAACTTATATTAGACCCATTGGCAGACGACAATCCAATTACCATTCAGGTATTGGGAATATGTTCAGCCTTGGCGATTACAGCGCAACTGAAACCGTCTATCGTAATGGCCGTTTCTGTAATCTTCGTATTGGGAGTTGGAAATGTAGTTATTTCGTTAATGCGAAATATCATTCCGTCTAAAATTCGAATTATTGTACAGCTTATTGTTGTAGCGACACTTGTAATTATTGTAGATCAAGTCTTGAAGGCTTTTGCTTATTCATTGAGTAAAGAACTTTCAGTATTTATTGGTTTAATTATTACCAACTGTATCATTATGGGACGTTTTGAAGCCTTTGCATTGGGTAATGGCCCATGGCGTTCATTTCTTGATGGTGTTGGAAACGCATTAGGATATGGTGTAATTTTAATCATCGTAGGGTTCTTCAGAGAGTTGCTTGGTTCAGGAACGTTATTCGGATTTAAAGTGTTGGGAGATTCGGTTGAGAAAACGGGGTTGTATGCATTAGGATACGAGAACAATGGATTTATGGTGTTGCCTCCAATGGCCCTAATTGTTGTAGGGATTATTATTTGGGTGCAACGTAGTAGAAATAC
>CALKCP010000036.1 GCA_938083445.1 uncultured Ulvibacter sp.
CCCAAACTAATCTTTTTGTAAATTCGTCGTTAGATTGCGCAGGAAATGAAAGTGGTCACTTAAGAATTTTTGACCTAACTACCGAAGGAGTTACTGGAGATTTTGAAATTTCATCTATTGATGTTGGAATTGCTATTGGTAATGGCCTCCCAACTGATCTTTTGGCGGTAAATATCTATACAGATAATCAAGTGGTGAATCCAATTACTGCGTATCAAGCACCATTAACCAATTCTATTACTCCTTATGTAACTTCAGGACCAATAACTGTTCCTGCAGGGAACTATTACATTTTAAATGTTCCTATCGTTGAAACATTAATTTCAGCAGGGTCTACTATTTATGTGGAGGTGGTCACTGATGCGCAAGCCAATTTTTTAATGGGATATATTGATGATACTATTGCCCCAACTGGAGAAACACAGCCAGGATACATTTCTTGTAATACATCACCAGGATTAGCATATAATACTCCAGCCTTTTATGGCTTCCCCCAAAGTGCAACAGTTATAGTGGTCAATGGAAATGACATTCCAACTATTATTGTTACGCAAACAGCAGGTCTACCTTCGGGAAGCACCTTTCCTGTTGGGACGACTACCAACACCTTTGTTGTAACAGACCCTAGTGGAAACACAGCAACTTGTAGCTTTGATGTGACAGTGAATGATACCGAAGACCCAACAATTACGTGTCTGGCAGATATTACACAAGACAATGATGCCGGTGTTTGTGCTGCGGTTGTGACCTTTATAAATCCTATTGGAACAGATAATTGTGCAGGCGCTACCACAGCTCAAACAGCAGGACAAGCTAGTGGAACAGTCTTCCCCGTGGGAACGACAACCAACACCTTTGTTGTAACAGACGCTAGTGGAAACACAGCAACTTGTAGCTTTGATGTTACAGTTACAGATAATGAGCCTCCAGTAGCGGTTTGTGCAGACATCACCATTCAACTAGACTCCAACGGAGATGCTTCGATTACTGCAGCAGATGTGGATGGAGGAAGTACTGATAATTGTGGAATTGCATCTTTAGCAATTTCTCAAAGCACATTTACTTGTGCTGATGTGGGACCAAATAATGTGACCTTAACAGTAACAGATGTGAACGGAAACGTTAGCACTTGTGTTGCAGTAGTGACCATTGAGGACAACGTTATACCAGAAGTGGTTTGCTTAAACATCGATGCGTTCTTAGACGCAACAGGAAGTGTTACTATTACTGCAGCCGATGTAGATGGCGGAAGCAATGATGCCTGTGGAATTGCGTCCATTGCGATCGATATCGACACCTTTACCTGTGATACTGATTTGGGACCGAACGATGTGACCTTAACGGTAACCGATAACAACGGAAACGTGTCAACTTGTATTGCTGTAGTAACAGTTATAGATGCTATCGCCCCTGTTATTGTGTGTGCTGCCGATATAGTGGTAAACACGGATCCAGGACAATGTAGCGCTGTGGTATTCTTACCAAATCCATTAGCATTCGACAATTGTACAGTAACAGTTGCGCAGACTGCAGGCCTTCCAAGTGGAAGTATATTCCCTATAGGTGTTAACATGCTCGAGTATACGGCAACAGATAGTAGTGGCAATACGACATCATGTAATTTCATGATTACGGTTATAGACAACGAGCCAGCAATTACAGTTTGTCAAGACATCACCATACAGTTGGATGCTAACGGAGATGCTACCATTACGGCAGCAGATGTTGATGGAGGAAGTACTGATAATTGTGGAATTGCAAGTATAGATGCTTCGCAAACAACATTTGACTGTAGCCATGTGGGACCAAACGATATCACCTTAACAGTAACAGATGTGAATGGAAATGTTAGTACTTGTATTGCCGTAGTGACCGTAGAAGATAATGTAGATCCGGTAGCGGTTTGTTTGAACATCACTGTTGAGTTGGATGTAAATGGCACGGTCACCATTACCCCAGCCGCAGTAGATGGAGGATCCACAGATACTTGTGGTATTGCAAGTTATGAGTTAGACATCGACACATTTACCTGTGCTGATGTTGGTGATAATCCAGTGGTACTTACGGTAACCGATGTTAATGGAAACATGAGCACATGTACTGCGATAGTAACAGTAGAAGATAACATTGCACCAGACTTAGTGTGTATGGATATTACTGTGGAACTAGATGAATTTGGTATGGCGCAAATCGTACCAGAGGATGTTATGGCGAACAATACAGATGTTTGTGGTATTTCTGATACGGCTGTAGATATCTATGAGTTTGATTGTGATGATATTGGAATACCCGTTACCGTGATTGTGTTTAGTCAAGATGCTAATGGTAACACGGTAGCTTGTACTGCCTTGGTAACAGTTGTAGACCTCCTTGCTCCAGAGTTGACATGTCCAGCAGATCAGACGGTTGATCCAGGACCAGGCAACTTGTTCTATGAAGTGCCAGATTACTTCGCGCTAGGTGAAGCAACGGCGGTTGATAACTGTACAGATCCTCTAACGACTCTTTCTCAAGATCCTGCACCCGGCGACTTAATCACTGATGGAGTGTATACGGTTACTATAGCTGCGGAAGATGAATATGGAAACCTTGCTACATGTACTTTCCAGTTGACAGTTGATAGTGTTCTTGGAGTCAATGATAATGATCTTAGTCTTGAAACTATTGGGTTGTATCCTAATCCTGCGCAGGAATATGTGACGCTATCTAATCCGCAAGGAATTGACTTAGAGCAGGCAGTTATTTATGACATGAATGGAAGATTGATACAAACCATCGACCTTACCAATATGGGAACAAATAAAGCCATTGATGTATCTAACCTTAGCGCTGCAGTTTATTACGTGACGATTCGTAACGCAGAGAGTCAAATTGTAAAACAACTACTAAAAAAGTAATACCTTTTTAGATAGATTTAATTTAAAAACCATCCAATGTACCATGCATTGGATGGTTTTTTTTGCACTTCCCATTTCGGAATACAGTATTTTTGAATTATAATATCTGAAACTATGCTACCTTGGCACCAATACCTTATCGGAGCGCTTTTTGTTCTAGCAGGCGCTAACCATTTTCGAAAACCGAAAATTTACGAGCGCATAATGCCTCCATATATCAAAGCCATTCCAACTATGGTGCTGTTATCTGGGATTGTTGAAATGATTCTTGGTTTTATGATTTTAACCCCCCAGAGTCAGGCAATAGCTGCTTGGGGTATTATAATAATGTTGCTTCTTTTTTTACCAGTTCATATTCACATGCTCCAGAATAAAGAAGCCGCTATGAACATGCCTAAATGGCTTTTAATAGTTAGGGTTCCACTTCAGTTCGGTTTAATGCTTTGGGCCTATCAATACGTCTAATTTGGATTTATTTACTTCAGAAAAAAACAACACACCTATAAAACTAGCATTACCAGATGCTAACATAACCTATTACTCCTCTTTTTTCTCACCTGAAGAGTCCTCAGAATATTTTCAAATATTGCTCAACGAAATTGAATGGCAAGAAGATGACATCAAGGTCTTTGGAAAGACATACAAGCAACCGCGTCTCACCGCCTTATATGGAATGAATAATGCCTCCTATCGCTACTCTGGAATTACCATGTTTCCGAAGCCATTTAATTCCATTTTAAAAGAAATAAAAACTAAAATAGAAGAAATTACTGAAATTAAATTTACTACTGTACTTTTAAACTTTTATCGAGATGGCAGCGACAGCAACGGGTGGCATAGTGATGATGAAAAAGAATTAGGTGAGAATCCTGTAATTGTATCTATAAGCTTAGGTGCAGAAAGAACTTTTCGTCTGCGACATAAAAAAGATAAAACCCAAAAAAAGAATTTGATTCTTCAACATGGAAGCCTCTTGATCATGAAAGGAGAAACACAACATCATTGGCAACATTGCATTCCGAAGTCGAAAAAAGACATAAAACCGAGAATCAATCTCACTTTTAGAGTTATAAAATAAGCTTCATAACCCATCTTGATGTTGCAGTAACCTATTTCTAAATGGAATTATATAAAAACTGCTGTGTTTATACTACCCAAAGATATCGTTTAACAATACGGCCAAACGAATGCCACCTTTCTGAAGTTGAGAACGAACCACATTAAAATTATCGTACATATATCTGTAACCAAGGGCATCCCCTACTTCGATATTCTCATAAATTTCTTTGCAAAGCTCTCGACTATCGTACATCCAATCAATAACCGTCCCATTTTGATATTCCTGCAACTGCAGTGCCGAAAGCTTGCTCGCATTTGCGGCCAACTCGGTATACGACATATTATAATCTTCAATCATGGACGTATCCCAAACAACATGAAGGTTTGTTCTTTTTTTAAACCAGCGTACATCATGATCATTACCACCTTTGTCTTCTGATAAGCCCACGTGCAAAGGTTGATGTAAATCGCCCATAAAATGTACGAGCATCTTTAGGTGAAATATTTTCTCTGCTTCCGTCGAAGTATCACTCTTCAAGAATTCTATGCACGTATAAATTCCCTGAATTAAATCACCTTTTTTACTTTTAGGATGCAACTCGTAGGTTGAATCGAATGGGAAATTAACATAATGCCACGGATAATAACTTCGATAGGCATTATCGCTTTTAATATCATCTCCATAGTTCGCTACAAAAGCAAGAGACGTTCCCTTTAAGAGCTTATCAATTTCACGTTGTGCCTTTTTAGAAAGATATTTCTGAGCAATTTCACCAGTAACCCTATGCCCTGTTTTTCCCCAATCATCTCCTGCGTGTGCAGTTTGCAGGCATACAACAAAACTTAATAGGAAGATTTTCAAACGCTTCATGATGGATGGTTTTACACAAAGATACTATTCTAAAAAGACTGTTCATTCAATATTATTTAGAAAAATATAAAAGTCTTTTATATGTGTTTTACTGCATAAAAAAATGATTCCCATAAAGGAAGACAGCCGAAAAAAAAATAAATTGTATTTTGCACTAAAACCATCAATTTATGCAAAATACTGTTTCAGAAATTGTAAAAGATACATCGCCATTATTTGAGAACGACACCATAGTCTTCGGTGTTTTGATGCTCGTATTAGGACTTATATTTTTCACTTCAGCAAAGAAATCTGGTGCCTGGAATAAATTTTATAAAATAGTCCCGGCCCTATTTATGGCCTATTTTATCCCGGCGCTTCTTACCACTTTTGGTGTCATTTCTCCAGAGTGGACTAGCGTAACTGAAGATGGCAAAGCCTTTGAACAAAGTTCTAATCTATACTATATGTCCAGTCGGTATTTACTACCTGCAGCTTTGGTATTAATGACTATAAGCATCGATCTAAAGGCCGTTTATAACTTAGGGCCTAAAGCATTGATTATGTTTCTTACAGGGACCGCAGGGATCATTATTGGTGGCCCAATTGCCGTGCTTTTAATAGGGACCTTCTTTCCTGAAGCTGTTGGTGGTGAAGGCGCTGATGCCGTTTGGAAGGGACTTTCTACACTTGCAGGTAGCTGGATTGGCGGTGGTGCAAACCAAACAGCAATGCTCGAAATTTATGGTTATAACCAAAAATTATATGGAGGTATGGTATTCGTTGATATCGTGGTTGCAAATATTTGGATGGCAATTATTTTGATTGGCATTGGTAAAACAGCCAAAATTGATAAATGGTTGGGAGCAGATACGTCTGCCATAGAAAGCCTTAAAGAAAAAATGTCTTCTTACGCTAAAAAAGTGGAACGAAACCCAACATTAACCGACCTCATGATTCTGGGTGCCATAGCCTTCGGCACAGTTAGTTTTGCACATTTTGGCTCGGGGTATTTAAGTAGTTTTTTTGAAGAATTTGTGAACGGATTAGCGCCTGGCTTAACCAGAAATATGTTTACATTTTTAAGTTCGAGTTTCTTTTGGATGATTTCTTTAACCACCATCATTGGTGTTCTTTTGTCCTTTACAAAAATTAGAAAATATGAAGGCGCTGGTGCCAGTAAAATTGGGAGTGTGTTTATTTATGTTCTCGTCGCAAGTATTGGAATGAAAATGGACCTTACCCTCATATTTGAGAACCAATTATTAATTGTTATTGGGCTAGTATGGATGCTTATTCATGCATTGTTACTCATTGCTGTTGCAAAAATAATTAAGGCTCCTTATTTCTTTTTGGCGATTGGGAGTCAAGCGAATGTTGGAGGAGCAGCCTCTGCACCTATCGTTGCCTCTGCTTTTCACCCATCGTTAGCAACGGTTGGCGTTTTGCTAGCTGTTTTCGGCTATGCCATCGGTACCTTAGGAGCTGTTGCTTGTACGGTATTATTGCAGCTTGCAGCGGCAAGTTAAGTATTGACCTTTAAATTTTTTAAGTCTGGGGTTTGGATTGTTGTATTAAAAAATCAAACAAACCTCAAGACTATACCCCCTGTCCATTTAACAGTTTACTTGCTTACTCATTTTAACTCTCGCCTCACTTACTATTTTTGACTGAACACTTCTCTCTGCTAGCTTCTAAAGATCTTTATTCTTAACAATAATGTTTTCTAATATGTATTGAAAAAAGTAGCATCTTTGTTATCTAAAAATCTAATATAAATGAAGTATTTTTTCTCTTTGGCCATTGCATGTCTAACCATTTTTAGTTGTTCTAAAAACGATAAATTAATGCATTTAACTGGGAGTGTGGATGGATTAATGAAGGGTACGCTATTGCTTCAAAAAATAGAAGACACACTACTTGTCTCGGTAGATTCTGTAGTGGTAAATGGCGATTCGAATTTCGAATTCTCCAAGGAAATTGAAAGTCCTGAAATATACTATCTATATGCCCGTCTTAAAGACGGCACTTTGATAGATGAGAGAATACCATTCTTTGCGGAACCAGGTGAAATTTCTATTAAGACATCACTCAAAAACCTAGCAGTCAATGCACGGATTATCGGTTCTAAGAATCAAGATGTTTTGAATGATTATAAGAAACTATTAAAGCGCTATTCATCCAGGGAGTTGGACCAGTTTGAATCCAATTTTAATGCACTAAGAGAAGGGAATGACAGTTTGGTTGTTGCGATCGAGAAGCAGCGAAAATCCTTAGCTACAAGTAAATTTCTTATGACCGTAAATTTTGCAATAAATCACAAGGAATATGAATTAGCTCCCTATTTAATGCTTTCAGAAGCATACCAGACGAATACCAAATACTTAGACACCGTCTATAAATCATTGATACCAAAAATTAAAGACTCTAAATACGGTATCGCATTAGAGTCTTTAATTAAGCGCCGTAAGACCTTAAAAAACTAGCTTAAACCGTTTATTTTTTCAATCAATTTTCTGCCTTTTTCTTCCAAAGAGGCATTGATTGCTTTGAAGTGTTGTTTTTTATTTTCTACTTCCTTATCGTTAACCTTCAAGATTAATTCATCGAATGTATTAATTGCTTCGTCAATAATTGCTTCCGCTTTTTTATCGTCCTTGCTTGGGTTCGTTAGTTCCCAGATATACACTGCTTCAATGATATCTCCAAGTACATAATTAATATCTTTTTTTAAGTCGCGTATGTTTGCCATAGTTATAAATTTTGTGCAAAAATACTATTTTAGAGTGTATTAAGGAATATAAATTTCTAAAATTGTTGCTCCAGCGGTATTGATGGCAATATCTGCTATAGATGCAGGAATCAAAAGAGTTTCCCCTTTCTTCATTTCTTCGGAAAAGCCATTCGTTTCAATTATTGCTTCTCCTTCAACACACATATAGACAATAAAGGAATCAAGAGACGACAAATTTCTTCTGATTTTTTTATTAAGAAATAACCGATTTGTTTCAAAATATAGAGAAGCGCATAACTTTACAGGCACATCCTCTTTTTGGGAACATTCGATCTTCGCGTCTAATTTCTCAAAATTTATTGCTTCTAAAGCAAGATCTAAATGAAGCTCACGTAACTCGCCATTAATTCCCGGCCGATCCCAGTCGTAGATTCTATAAGTAATATCTGAAGTCTGCTGAATTTCAGCTAAAACAACCCCCGCTCCTATCGCATGCACTGTTCCGGGTTCAATTAAAAATGAATCTCCCGTTTTTACAGTTTCAGAATGAAGAATATCTGTAATTTTTTTTTCTAAAACCTTCTCGAGGTATTTCACTTTGTTCATTGGGGAATTAAATCCCAAAATAATTCGGGCATCCTCTTCAGCATCTAAAACATACCACATTTCAGTTTTTCCGAAGGAATCATGATGCTCTTTTGCAAGTTGATCATCGGGATGCAATTGTACAGACAAATCTTCTTTTGCATCAATGAATTTAAAGAGTAATGGAAAATTATATCCAAAGGTGTTATACACACGATTCCCAAGCAATTGAGCATCGTATTCCTGCAGTAACTCCAAGAGTGATTTCCCTTTTAAATTTCCATTGGAAACAACCGACACATTTCCCTTAACACCCGATATCTCCCAACTTTCACCCGTTTTGTTTTTGTCCAATTTCCCGAAAAGTTGAGCTAATTTTGACCCACCCCAGACTTTTTCCTTAAGAATGGGTTCGAATTTAAGAGGATGTAAAAGTGGTTTATTCAAAATATTTGTGCAAGTATTATTTAAGAAGCGAGGCTACAAGAAATGTGCTATTAAAAACAGCATTAACCCGTATACACTACAAAATTACGAGGAGTCTCGAATAATTTAACAGACACATCATATTCGGCGCCTATTCTTTTTCTTAGTCTGTTCCAAATGACAACGGCAATATTTTCAACGGTAGGATTAAGGTCTTTAAAGTCGGCTACCTCCACATTCAAGTTTTTATGATCTAGCGGATTTTCAACTTCTTCCTTGATAATATTTTTTAATATTTTCAAATCAATTAAAAAACCCGTTTCATCATCTACTGCTCCTGTAATCCCAACTTCCAACTCATAATTATGGCCGTGATAATGAGGATTGCTGCATTTACCAAAGATCTCCTTGTTTTTGGCGTCGCTCCAATCTTCTCGAAACAAACGATGCGCTGCATTAAAATGTGCACTGCGATAAACTGTTAAACTCATATTTTTAAATGTTTGTAAAATTTCTCAAAAATTATTTTAAACCAGGCTGTATATTGATCTGGGGCTTCTTGAATATGGCTTTTAACCGCTTCAATATGCATCCACTTCCAAGAGGCCACTTCATCTAAATTTATTGCAGGAGAACCGTTATAAACGCCTATCATAACATGATCAAATTCATGTTCTGTTAGGCCATTGTCAAATGGAGCTGTATAAATAAATGAGACCGATTCTTTTAACTCTGTTTCAAAACCCATTTCTTCAAACAGTCTTCTACTTCCGGCTTCTAATGAAGTCTCTCCGTCTCGTTGATGACTGCAACAGGTATTGGTCCATAGTCCTTTTGAATGATATTTATGCATCGCCCTTTGCTGCAGCATTAATTCATTTTTATCATTAAAAACAAAAACTGAAAATGCACGATGAAGAAGTCCTTTTTCATGGGCTTCCATTTTTGGCATTAATCCAACTTTCTGATCGTTTCTATCAACAAGTATTACCTGTTCTTCAGTCATAGCAGACTTCTGTTTTTTTCAAAAATACAAAATTAGCTTCTTTTAAATTATTATCGAGACGAATTATTGTATAATATAGAATGGTCCTTTAGATGTTGAGATTGAAAGGGTATTTTAGTAATATATGGAAGTATCTTATTTCATTTATTAGTACCAACCAAAGCATTTTCTTATAAGCTTGGTGGTGCAGAGTTGGTATCCATGACAATGCTTAAGAACGAAATAGGCGTTTGCATGAACCCCTAATAAAGAAAAATAAATCTTAGCCCATAATACCCAAGTGTATACCTTCGCTAGTACGTTATGTCCTTGTAATACCATCTCCTAAAAACGACACTTAGAGTTCCCTCTATAAAAAAAGGTGCCAAGGAAGATCCGAGACACCATTTTTTCAATGTATTTATAGTGGTTATTAAAAATTAGATTTTTCGTCAATTAAAAACTTGGAGCGTCTGTTATTTTGATGCTCTTCCTCAGAACATTTTACACCATCACTGCACTTTGTTTGACCCTCTGCAAACTGACTTAATGAACATCCTTGAATTTCTATTTCTTGTCCACATTCATCTAATTCAGTACATCGGTCTAATAACTGGTTCTCACCAAATCCTTTAGCCGACAAACGCGATCGATCAATTCCTTTTGCTACCAGCCACTCAAGAGTAGATTGAGCTCTTTTGTCTGAAAGTATCTCATTGTAAGTCTTTGTACCTCGCATGTCTGTATGTGATTCAATACGAACTATTAAACCAGGGTTTTGAACCATTGCTTCTAATATCTTGTTCAGTTCAATAGCAGCGTCAGGCCGAATATTATAACGATCAAAATCAAAATAGATCGGTTGCAGACATAAACAAGCACCTAAATTCTCTCCACAACAAGGGTCTAACTTAAGAGGCAACGGCACGTCTATTGCGCCTGTTTTGTCGCAAGGTGTTTTCCCTACGAAAATTTCATCATTGATATAACACGCAAGGGTATTCAAATTTTTCTCTTTGGAACCCCTGATGGTATATTCTTCACAACAGTTGACCTGGAAACTGTAAACACCATCTTCACCAACTGTTATTGGGTCTCCAACTTGCTGAAGTTGGGAGTCAAGTAACAAAACTTCGGCTCCCGGTATAGGCGCACCCGTTTGCTCATCAAAAACAACCCCACTAAGTGTAACAATACACTCTTCTATAACCCGATAAATCTCATCAGACACACTCCCTTGATCACCGTCACGGTTAGAAGAAAAATAACCTAAATCCTTGCTGTCATCCCAAATAAACCCAAAATCATCTTGGCTGCTATTTATGGGTGCACTAAAATGCGCTATTTCATTGGTGGGCTCGCCTGAAATAGTATCTAACTTGGCTCTATAGACATCTAATCCTCCTTCACCTCCTGGGGCATTTGAGGAGTAATACAAGTCACCTTCGTCACTAATAAACGGGAAGGTTTCTTTGTACACTGTATTTATTTTATCAACTTGTTTAGGATTGCCATACTTATTATCTTCTAAAATATCGACATACCAAATATCAGATAAAACCAACACATCCTTTTTACCTCTTTTATTATTTGTATCATCTCCCTCTAATTGCGCAGCAACTTTAGATCCCGGTCTGTCTGAAGCAAAGTATAATCTTTTCTCATCAACACTCAAGGCCGGGTGAGCAGAAGACCAATCGTTACTATTGATCGTAGAAGCAACATCTCCATTCATAGTTAACTCTGTCACATTTGTCCAAAAGTTCTCTCCGCTTTTTGTCGCTTTGTATAATTTTAATCGAACTGTTTTATTCCTATCTGTTGATTTTTTTCCGTCAATAAAATTATTTCTTGTAAAATACACCGTAGAGCCATCTTTTGTAAAACAAGCAGAGGACTCATGGAATCTTGTATTAATATCTCCATCGATTGGGCCCGCATAAGTAAGGTTTCCTTCTTCATCCATCTCCGCAACATAAAGATCCAAAAAAGGCTGTCCGGTCCAATCATCGATTTGGACACCTTCCCCGATTTTTGAGGCTGACGCGTATACTAACTTATCTTGATAAAATGCCGATCCGAAATCTGAAGAAAGTGTATTAATACTCACTTTATTTACTAAAAATCGTTGCGCCTTTTGAGCGGTTTCTTCATTAAATCCTTTATCCATAAGCGCTGTCTTAAAAACACTCATGTCGACACCCACTAGTACCTCCTCTGCTTCATCATAATTCCCTTGACTTTTAAGACTTTGGGATAATCGAAAAGAATAGAGAGGTGTCATGTCTGAGGGAAAATAATCCTTCAGCTTTTTATACTTATCAACGGCTTGAGAGTATTCACTATTTAGGTAATAGGTGTCTCCTAGCTTTTTGTAAATTTCCGCAGTTCCATTTTTCGGATTATCTTCTAGTATGCCTTCATAAATTTTCCGCGCATCTATATAAGAAAACAAATCAAATTTTTCATTAGCTCTGTCAGTTCTTGACTTTATTTTTTGCGCAAACGTAACACCTGAAATAAAAAACACAAATGCTAACAATACTATTTTTTTCAATAATGTAATCATAATTATGTTGGTTTTAGAAGAATCTAGGTGTTAGAACTCTTTCTGGTTTTTTAAATAACTCAAATCGTAGCATCAATTCATACGAACCATCACTAAAATATTCAATATCCGTATTTTGATAATCATACGCGAATCCTATAAAAAGTTGGTCTGATGCCTGAAATCCCAAGAGACCACTCATAGCAGCACTCAAACGATACGAGGCTCCAATTGTGAACTTTTCATTGATTAAAAAATTCGCCGAAAGATCCAATTGCAAAGGTGCACCGCTTACAGCTTTTATCATAGTCGCTGGCTTAAATTTTAAGTTATCAGTAATGTCAAAAACGTATCCTGCGATTAAAAAATAATGCAAGCGTTTGGCGGCTACCTCACTTGAACTGATATTGGTTAGACTACTCGGATCATAATATTGGGTTGTTAGAAAATTAGGAACAGATAATCCTACATAAAACTTTTCTGTATTGTAATAAACTCCAGCTCCAATTTGAGGCTGAATCTTATTATCTATGTTGTTTTGAAAACGAGGATCATTTATATCATAAATATTAAGTTTCGTAAAATCTATGTCCAAAACACTCATACCAGCTTTTAAACCAAAAGACAATTCTGACCTATCCGATGTTTGTATCGAATAAGAATAATCAACATTAATATTGGACTCTGTCCCAGGACCAATTTCTTCGCTAACAATCGACAAACCTATTCCCATATTGGCAAGTGCTCCCAGAGGAGAACTTGCATTGAAGGTTGCTGTCTTTGGAGATCCTTCCAAACCAACCCACTGAGAACGCAATAACAAACCAAAAGATAAAGCATCTCTAGAACCTGCATAGGCAGGGTTCACTACTTGGGTATTGTACATGTACTGGGTATATTGAGCATCTTGCTGGGCATTGCTTGAAAATGTCCCTAGTATAATCAATATAATAATTGCGAAATAACTGTGTTTCATAGTTATATATTTTTAGCCTGGAAGAGAATATCCTCCCAGAAATTCTTCTAACTTCTTCTATCTATTTATAAATAAGTATCCTGCGTACGCTTTTTTTCCTGGATTATCTTCCGGGAAATTAATAATGTAGTAATACGTACCTGTTGGCAACAACCTATCTTGTTCAATGGTTATGCGACCTTCAGAACGTCCTGCAAAGACATTCTCTTCGTCATTCGTACCTCCATAATTATCCCGTTCGAAAACCAATACGCCCCACCTATTATATATCTTCACATTATTCACAGGCCAGTTGCTAATTCCTTTCACACGAAAGAAGTCATTCAAACCATCACCATCTTCTGGAGTAATACCATTGAAAATCTCAAAAACTCCTGAAAGAATTGGATCTTCTAAAATTACTATAGTAGGATCATCTGGATCTCCATCTCCATTTGTATCTATATCATCCAGATTGTTAGGATCGTCGGATAGATCAGTAACCGCCGTACTAGGATTACCACTTTCATATTCACCGCTCGCAGTAGCTTGATTTATAAGAACCCTTCGAAGGAAACCATCACCAGTTGTATTTTCAAACGGACCGTCTAAGGAAGTTAACGTATAGGTTCCTTCATAAGTCCAAATTTCAGTTACCTGTAAAATAGCGTCACCATTGTCATCACCAGAGATAGGCGAACTACTTATACTAATTCCAGGTGATATTGGAAGCGTTGGATCATTACCGATAATCATACCAAAGTCTGTATCATCAATGAAAATGTTATATAGATCAAGACTTCCCGTATTCTCTAGGGTGAATAGATACGTAACTGTATCTCCTTCATCAGTGGAAGGACTACCATTTTGATTGTTTACTACCCCAGTTTTAAGAAGCGATATCGAAGCATCAATAAGACATGTAGTTATTACAGTAGGATTTTCTCCCATAATACTTGTATGATCTGAAAGGTCTGAAGCAATAAGTCCATTTGGACCTGTCCCGAAGGCAGTAGCTTGATTAGTAACATCTCCAACTACTTGATCTGCAGCTGTAATAACATAGGTTCCCGTAAAAGTTGTATTGTCAACTTCTCCTGGCAATAAAAGTGCAATAGGCCCCCCACTTAAGACAATGCCGGGTAATGGATCTGTAATATTAACATTCGTTAGTTCAACAACTCCTGTATTTTCAACAGTGAAACTATAGGTTATTACATCACCGGCATCTCCTTCACAACCATTCTGATTTGTATCGGCCGTAGTACCTGTTTTAATCAAAGCTATGAAAGGAAAACAATCTTCATTAAAAACAGCTTCTGTAGGAGCATCTAAGAAATATGAATCGTAATGAGTTAAGTCAAACTGCGAATCGCCGTTTGAGTCAACTGACGTAGTTCGACCCTGTACCTCCACAAACCCATTATCTATATCCACTTGTGTCACCACATGGAACCCAGTAAATGTTGTGGTATCTTCATCTCCAGGAGCCAGCGTTGGTATTGGACTACCTGTAGATGATACAAAATCAATCACACCACCACCAAGCATAGCATCTTCCATATCAATATTCGTCTTTGTCAAATTCCCCGTGTTCTTAATGTAAACATTATAATTAATCATGTCACCTACGACAAGACATACCGGAACAAGTGGTGTTGCAACTTCAAGTATTGCACCATAAAAAGTACAAATAACAAGAGGGGTCACCACCTCACTAGACAGATCGGTCACAACAGTACCATTAGGCGCTAAACCACTAACTGTTGCAGTATTAAGAATATCGTCTTGGATATCTATATCAGTCTGTGTAATCGTGTACGTAGCAGTAAATGTCGTTGTGTCAACTTGAGAAGGTGCCAATACTATAGGACCTCCTACTACTGCAACCAAAGGATCTGTTACCACAACACCTGTCAATGTAACGTTTCCTGTATTTGTAACAACAAAGGTATAGTCGATCGTATCA
>CALKCP010000037.1 GCA_938083445.1 uncultured Ulvibacter sp.
TCAAAATATAATTTCTAGTTTTTTCAGAAGAAATAATTACTCAACAATATATGTCAAGGTAGAAACTTCAGAAACTCGAAAATAGCCCAAAGGGTAATTATCAATATTGTTTTGGTTGATGATGTTGCCGCGAACGGTTGCAGGCTGTGTTTCAAAGGGTCCACCACCTTGATCAGAATTCTGTTGAAGTAATACAAACATGAAATTGTAAAATTGTTCGTCGACTCCATAGAGGTTAAAAGTAACTACATCACCAGCCACCACATCGTCGACGCGATAGAAGCCAAAAAGTTGATTGCCGTCAAAAAACTCGTCAAAAAAGGTGTCTAATACAATCCCTCGTTCTGAGATTCCTTCGAAAAAATAGTGATCTCCTAAGCCTACAGGGTCTGTAAAGAATGCTTTTACTTCGATATCCTCACCAGAAAATCCACCACCATCGTTTTGCTCTACGAATTCTAAACTACTCACGCTTACCAATTGTTCGGAAGCAGCATAGGTCTCACCTTTATAAATGATTTCTAAGAAATAATTTACATCAGATTGAGGGATAAGTGAACTTTCATAAAGGCCATTGCCTACAGAAGTAAACGAATAAACCATACCATTATCGGCAGTGATAACGACGGAAGCGTCGTTTACAACAGGGATTTGGTTATCAAAAAAGGGTGCGGTTAATGTCAAGGTTACCGTCGCATTTGAAGTTCCATCTTTCAAGAGATTTATATTTGCCTCAATGACGAGCCTTGGCTCACTTGTATTCAAATCAACCTCGATTACATCTTCACAAGAAGTAGCTAAGACGAAGACAAAAAGCAATAGTACAATCCTCTTCATAATTTAAAATTTAAAGTTATACGTAATGGCAGGTATAATACCAAAAATTGACAATCGAACAGCTTCATTCTGTGCCGTCTCTGTGTTCTCACTAAAGGATACTGATGCTGCGTTTTTACGATTGTACACATTGTAAATACTAAAAACCCATTCACCTTTCCAGCGCTTTTGTGTTTCTGGTTTTGGGGTCCAAGTTGCCGATAAATCTAAATGGTGATATGCTTCTAGGCGGCTAGCATTTCGTGCTTCATACACAGGTACCACGAGATCATTATAGGTGTATTGAGCCGTCGGGTAGGTTGTTGGTCGCCCTGTTTGAAAAATCATGTTTGCTCCAAAAGACCATTTTTTGGTGAATTCATATTGAGCAGTTATAGAAATGTCATGCGTTCTATCCCATGCCGAGTTATACCACTGTCCATTGTTAATTCCTGTTTCAAGGGCTGTTCTACCCGGAGTGCGTTGCTCACTTTTTGCAAGAGTATATGCAATCCATCCTTTCAGCCTCCCTTGGGTTTTTCTAACTAGAAATTCCAAACCATAGGCCCTTGCTTCTCCTTTGAGGATGATTTGTTCTACCGCGTTATTGGCAATTAAGTCTGCATCATCAACGTAATCAATTCTATTTTTCACCTCCTTATAATAGGTTTCAACTTCAAAAGAGAAATTCTCAAATTCTTTAAAATAACCAATGGCTACTTGATCTGCTAACTGTGGATCAATGTACTTTCCGCTTGGCGCATAAATATCAAAGGGAGTAGGAGAGGTAGAATTAGAAATTAGATGAATGTATTGTGTCATTCTGTTATAACTTGTCTTAATAGAAGACGATTCGTTTAATTGATAGGCCAGTGCAAATCGAGGTTCTAAGTTTGCAAACGATGTAACAGTCTCACTTCGACTCTTAGTTTCGGTGCCAATTGGATCTGCTTTCTGGTACACATTAAGTTCTGTATCATACAGTATCGGATTGTCATCGGTATATACATTCAACTCTTGTCCAAGGCGATTGAACGTTGATACGCGCAATCCTGCTTGAATAGCGAGTTTATCGCTCAGTTCGATTTCCGCATCGAGGTATAAAGCATTTTCAAATGCATATTTGTCTGTTAATTTAAACGCATTAATTCCAGAATCTTCTCCTGTTGGCGTTACGTCTCCAGGATTAAATTTATAATAGATGCTGTTTGCACCATATCGCAATTTCATTTTGTCGGAAAGGAAATGTGTTAGGTCATACTTGAGGTTGAAATTTCTAATTCCGCTGTCAAATTGAAACCCTACAAATTTAAGCTCAAGACCATAAAAATAGTCTGAATAGATTAAGGAAAGATTGGAAAATAATTTTTCAGAAAATAAATGGTTCCAGCGTAAGTTCAGGTTTGTATTACCAAAAGTATTTGAAAATCTATCATTGATACTAAAAACGTCTCTTCCGAAGTAGCCTGATAAGAAAAGCTTGTTATTTTCATTGATATTGTAACTAAGCTTTGTGTTTAAATCATAAAAATAGGCGATGTTGTCATTGTCGAATAGGGGCAGAAAAAGATGCGCGTAACTGGACCTTCCACCGACTAAAAATGATGCTTTTTCTGAAATTAAGGGGCCTTCTAACAGCAATCTGCTCGCTACCAGTCCAATACCACCTGTGGCGCTGTATTTTTTATTGTTACCATCTTTTTGATAGATGTCCAATACCGAAGAAATTCTTCCACCATAGCGTGATGGTATCCCGCCTTTGTATAATGTAATGTCCTTAATAGCATCTGGATTGAAAACGGAGAAAAAACCAAATAAGTGAGATGAATTGTATAAGGTAGCTTCGTCTAATAGAATTAAGTTCTGATCTGCCGCACCACCTCTTACATTAAATCCGCTTGCGCCTTCTCCGGCATTTGTAACTCCAGGTAATAACGTAATAGCTTTCAATACATCCGCCTCACCTAACAATACAGGTATTTTTTTAATGGTCGCCGATGTTAAGGTGTTTACACTCATCTGCGGCTTTCGAATGTTTAATTTTTCAAAGTCGGCTTTTATGATAACTGCGTCTAACGCTTCAGTGTTTGTGAAAAGCGCAATGTTTTTTATGATGTTTTGAGAGAGTGAGATTGTTGTTTTTATGGAAGTATACCCAAGACTACTATAATAGACATCGTAATTGCCTTTTGGCAGCGTAATAGCATAATATCCGTATTCATTCGTAATCGCTCCAGCTTGGATCTCAGGAATTATCACAGTAACACCGCTAAGGGTTTCCCCCGATTCTTCTTCAGCAATTGTTCCGCTAAGCGTAAATTTTTCTTGAGAAAATACGATACCATTTCCTAAGAAAAAGAGCAATAATAAAAGCTTTTTCAAATCTAATTTTTTTCAAAAATAAGTAAAAGAAAAAGCCTCCAATTTTTTTGAAGGCTTTTTAACAAATATTTAGTTTATCTCTTTTAAAATATTGTTAAACGTTTTGCTAGGTCTCATTTGTTCCACAACTAATTGCTCATTTGGCATATAATAACCACCAATGTCAATGTGATGTCCTTGTGCTGCTAACAATTCATTCAGGATAACCGCCTTATTCTCCATGAGTTTTTTGTAAACAGGAGTGAATAGGTTTTTAAAGGAAAGGTCTTTGTCTTGATTTGACAAGGCCTCCGCCCAATAGAGTGCCAAATAATAGTGGCTTCCGCGATTGTCTAATTCGTTTACCTTTCGAGAAGGCCCTTGATTATTTTCCAATAGTTTTCCTGTTGCATCGTCTAGTGTTTCAGAAAGTAACAAGGCACTTTTATTGTTGTACTTGTCTCCTAAAAATTCTAGTGAAACGGCAATCGCTAAAAACTCTCCAAGAGAATCCCATCGTAAATGTCCTTCTTCGACTAACTGCTGAACGTGTTTTGGCGCCGAACCACCTGCACCTGTTTCAAAAAGGCCACCACCATTCATTAATGGAACAATGGATAACATTTTCGCACTTGTACCTACCTCTAGAATAGGAAAGAGATCTGTTAAATAGTCACGTAAGACATTGCCAGTAACAGAGATCGTTTCTTTTCCATCTCTCACACGTTCTAGGGTATATTTGGTCGCCTCTATAGGAGAAAGAATTTTAATTTCAAGCCCTTCTGTAGTATGATTTGGGAGGTATTTCTTTACCTTTTTAACTATTTCTCTATCATGTGCGCGATTTTCGTCTAACCAAAATACAGCAGGACTTCCAGTAGCTGTCGCTCTGCGTACCGCTAATTTTACCCAGTCTTGCACAGGTAGGTCTTTTACTTGGCACATTCTCCAAATGTCACCAGTTTCTACGGTGTGTTCTAGCAGTGCGTTTCCTTGATCGTCGATTACGCTCACAACACCATTGACCGATATTTCAAAAGTTTTGTCGTGAGATCCATACTCTTCCGCTTTTTGAGCCATCAATCCAACATTAGGGACTGTTCCCATTGTAGTGGGGTCAAAAGCACCGTGTTTTTTACAGAAATCAATTGTTGCCTCGTAAATTCCAGCATAACTACTGTCTGGTATCACTGCTTTCGTATCCTTACTTTTACCATCGGGACCCCACATCTGGCCCGAATTTCGAATCATTGCTGGCATTGAAGCGTCAATAATCACATCGCTGGGCACATGCAGGTTGGTAATGCCTTTGTCGCTATTTACCATAGCGAGTGATGGATTATCATCATAGATTTTCTTAATATCTGCTTTTATTCTATTTCTTTTTTCTTCCGAAAGCACTGCGATTTTTGTTTCTAAATCTCCAAAACCATTCTTGACATCCACTCCAATTTCATCAAAGTCAGATTTGTATTTTTCAAAAAGGGATGCGAAGTAACTCCTAACCGCATGTCCAAAAATAATTGGATCACTCACTTTCATCATTGTCGCCTTCATATGCAGTGAAAACAGGACATCTTTTTCGTTAGCGTCTTCAATCTGGGCTTCTAAAAAATGAAGCAATGCTTTTTTGTTTAAAACTGTGGCGTCTATAATTTCATTGTCTAAAACAGCGATATGCTCCTTTAAGATTGTCTGGTTACCATCTGCCGCGGTTAAAACAATAGAAAGATTTCTACTTCCTTGAATCGTTACCGATTTCTCGTTGTGCATAAAATCACCTTCAGACATGGTAGAAACATGTGTTTTTGAATCGCTACTCCAAGCTCCCATACTGTGCGGGTTTTTCTTGGCGTAGTTCTTCACTGCTTTTGGTGCGCGACGGTCACTATTCCCTTCCCGGAGTACTGGATTTACGGCGCTGCCTTTAACCTTGTTGTATGTTGCTTTTATCTCTTTGTCTCTAGCGTTCTTGGGTTCTTCTGGATAGTTCGGAAGTTTATAGCCCTTTGATTGCAATTCTGTAATGGCCTCTATAAGTTGAGGAACTGAAGCGCTAATATTCGGTAGTTTGATGATGTTTGCTTCAGGTAATTTAGCAAGATCTCCGAGCTCTGCCAACGAATCATTGACGCGCTGAGATTCCGTTAGATATTCAGGGAAATGAGCCAGAATTCGTGCAGCTAATGAAATATCTCTCGTCTCAATTGATATTTGAGACTGCTTGGTGAAGGCCTTAATAATAGGAAGAAGGGAACGTGTTGCAAGAGCTGGCGCCTCATCAGTTTGAGTATAAATAATTTTTGCTGCTTTGGTCATAAAGAATATTTTTTAAGAAATGCAAAGATAGCGATTTGAATAAGTTTTGAAAGGAGTGAATGGGTATATTTTGCTTGGAAAGTCTTTAAAACAATAAAAGCCATATCATCGTATTTCTACGTTGACATGGCTTCTTGATGAAACATATCGTTACCAGCTAATTTTTACATTCGAGGCAAGTTTATTATACCCTTGCAGCTGTGATTTATTTCAACGAGATTTTTCTTCTTCGATCGAGTAGCCAAAAGCCAGCCTGTCTTAAAATAGAATCTCAGACTTTTTTTAATCTCAACAATGTTGAAAGCTAGTTTCGTTATTGTCTTCAATAATTAAAAAAAGCATATAAAGTACGTTTCTTTATACTAGCAAAACGAATTTTCCTTCCTTTTGTTGATGTAAATATAAGGGAAGATAATTAAGAAACAACAATTTGTAAGTATTTAGTTATTAACTTGTTATGAACTCTAGTTTTTAACAATTGTTCATAAAAAAGCCTTCAAGTTTACTTGAAGGCTTTAAATTGCTTTGTAACTTCGGCTAGTATCTTTTCTCCTTGATTCTAGCTTTCTTACCTGTAAGACCTCTAAAGTAGAAGATACGTTTTCTACGTACATTTCCTTTTTTGTTGATCTCTATTTTTTGGAGTGCTGGTAAATTCACTGGGAAAATACGCTCAACACCTACAGTTCCTGACATCTTTCTAATCGTAAAGGTCTGAGTAAGCCCGGTACCTTTTACCTGAATCACTACCCCTTTAAAAAACTGCGTTCTTGTTTTTTCACCTTCTCGGATTTCGTAGTATACGGTAATCGTATCTCCTGCTCCGAATTGAGGAAAATCTTTTGTCGCAACAAATTCGTCTTGAACAAATTTAATTAACTCTTCCATTTTTATTTTCTAATAAAGTTTTTTTAAAACAACATTCGCGTATTTCGCCAGAGGTTGGATTAATAGGGTGCAAAATTAAGTATTCTATTTTGAAAACAAAGCGTTTTGCTCGAAAATTTTAAATAATAGCATTCTCTGCTGTTTTACTATATTAATAGGGCTCTCCGCGGCCTCAATTAGTGTAAATTGGTTTCGTTAAAGTAAGGATACTCTCTTTTGATTCTGAATATATTAGTCGTCAGGAAATAATTTTAAAATCTTTTTAGAAAGAGGGATACGCTTTGAAATTTGTTGAGAGGTCAAAGGGTGCATGAAAGAGAGTTTAGAGGCATGCAAGTATAGACCGTTGCCTTGGCCAATAAACCCTTCTTTGCCGTAGGTGCTGTCTCCTAAAATTGGAGAACCAATGGATGCAAGATGAATCCGTATTTGGTGCTTCCTCCCCGTTGAAGGCATAAGTTTAACAAGATTGAGTGATTCGTATTTCCTTGATTTAATTCTTTTTAAAACCTTAAAAGTTGTTTTGGCTTTTTTGTTTTCGATAGGTGCTTCTATAATTCCATGATCGGCCATAAAACCAATAGTAACTGCGTGGTATGTTTTCTGAATAGACTTTTCTTCAAACAATTTGTTTAAAGCGATGAGTGCAAAAGATGTTTTGCCAATAAGTAAAAGACCACTTGTGGGGTAGTCCAATCGATGCACCGGCTCTGGTCTATATAAGGCATCCTCTTGTGTGCTTTTAGCTACATTGTATGCCAAGGCATTTTCCAAGGTGTATTTTCTATTTCCGCTTACAACAATACCGGGTGGCTTTTGAACAATGGCCAGATAATCATCTTCAAAAATGACTTCTAGATTTAAGGCTATTGACGGTTTCTTATTTTGAATTGGATTTTGAAACAACTCAATAATTTCGCCTCCTGAAATGTAGTCGGCTGTTATAGCCATTTTTCCGTTCAAGGTTACGAGTCTCTTTTTGATGGCACTTTTAAAACCTTTCCGAGACTGAATTGTTTTGAATGTTCCAGCCGCGACATCTGAAAGACGAATTCTATGATCCATCAAAGGGACACAATACGTTTCTACTTTTTTAAGAGTATTTTGAGTCACAAGGATGATGGCTGTTTTTATTCTTCCAATAAATCAGGACGAAGTTTTTCGGTTCTTTTATGTGCTTCGGCTTCTCGCCAGGCTTCAATTTTTGAGGTATGGCCGCTTAGTAAAATGTCAGGAACTTTCCAGCCTTTGTATTCTGAAGGCCTTGTATAAATAGGTGGGGCAAGTAAATCATCCTGAAAGGAATCTGTTAAGGCGCTTGTTTCATTTCCTAATACCCCAGGAATAAGACGAATTACAGCATCGCAAACAATGGCTGCTGCCAGCTCACCTCCACTAAGAACATAATCACCTACAGATATTTCTCTTGTAATAAAATGATCACGTACGCGCTGATCTACCCCTTTATAATGCCCACAAAGTATAATAATGTTTTCTTTCAATGAAATTTGATTCGCAATGCCTTGATTTAAAGTTTCACCGTCGGGAGTCATATAGATAACCTCATCATAATTCCGTTCAGACTTAAGTTTGGAAATACACTTATCAATGGGCTCTATCATCATCACCATGCCTGCTCCACCGCCAAATTGGTAATCATCAATTTGATTATAACTGTTCGTAGCAAAGGCTCTTAAATTATGCATATGTATTGAAACAAGTCCTTTATCAATGGCACGTTTCAATATAGAGGCTTCAAATGGGCTTCGAAGCAATTCAGGTAGTACGGTAATTATATCTATTCGCATAGGGTCTCGCGTAATTCTTTCTTCATTATGTATTGTAGATAAAGTGATCCACGTCTTTTATCCTAAAGTGTAAAAATAATGTAATTAAAGTAAATTACACCTGCCAAGTATAATGATTCACATCGCAGTCTTTTCTGAATCCAATAGATACCTATAATTTTTGAGCAGGATTATCAAGGGCAGATTCTAATGTGAGTCTCGTTCTACCTTGTGAGATAGCAAAGTATTTTGTCTTTTCCATTCGTGCTTCGCATACACCTTTTTGTGTTTGCTTCGGAAGCGACAAAGAGATCATTTACGATCAATACAAAGATCATCGACACAGAGTAAAAACTCAGGTATAGGTTTCTAGAGCGCGCTTTAGTCACCTCTGAAGTTGCATAAATAACGTTTATGGGCATACGCTTTTCTGTTTAAATGTTAAATTTTTATTATCGAGACACTGTAATTATAAAATTTTGGAATGCTTTTTATATCTTTAGAGAGCAATCATAAAACAGTAAAAATGAAAAGACGTTCCTTTGTTAAAAAATCTGCAGCCGCTGGAGCTGCTTTTACTATAGTCCCTAGCTTTGTTTTAGGGGGTAATCATATTCCACCTAGTGACACCTTATATGTGGGAGCCATAGGGGTTGGAGGTAGAGGGCAAAGCGTTATTAATGGCCTTCATGAGACTGGAAAGGTCAAGTTTGTTGCTTTTTGTGATGTGGATGATGTGCGAGCTGCCGGCACTTATTCGGCCTATCCTGATGTGAAAAGATACAGGGATTTCAGAAAAATATACGACAATCATTTAAAGGACATAGATGCAATAGCCGTTTCTACGCCCGACCATACACATGCATCTATTTCATTGCCGTTTATGAACTCGAAAAAGCATACCTACTGCGAAAAGCCACTAACGCACAATATTTATGAAGCGAGGCTTATGGCAAAAGTAGCAGCCGAAAAAGGTATTGTAACTCAAATGGGAAATCAAGGGGCTTCAGGGGAAGGCATACGAGTAGCGCAAGAAATGATTAATGCCGGTGTCATTGGTAAGGTGCATCGTGTAGATTGTTGGACCAACCGTCCCGTTTGGCCGCAAGGTTTTAGAAGTATTACAGAAAAGGAGCCAATTCCAGACACCTTAGATTGGGACCTATGGTTGGGGCCTGCATCAATGCGGGGTTTTAACACGAACTATTTGCCTTTTAAATGGCGTGGGTTTTGGGACTTCGGAACGGGCGCAATGGGGGACATGGGATGCCATATTATGGAAACTCCATTTAAAGCATTAGGGTTGCATTTTCCTTATGAAGCTGAAGCAAGTTGTACAACCGTTTGGTCGGGAGATTTTGTAGAAGCAGATTATAAAGGAACCTGTCCGCCTTCATCAATAGTGCGATTAAAATTCGACACTGAGAAGCATGGCGATGTCTCACTTAATTGGTACGATGGTGGTATTATGCCAGACCTTCCAGTAGAACTAAAAGATGGCGAGAGCCCAGGGGGACAAGGTGGCGGAAGTATTTTTCACGGAAGTGATGGGATCATGGTAACTGACACCTATTCAGCGAATCCAAGATTATTGCCAGCCGAGCGTATGAAAGATTTTCAACAACCTGCGAAGACGATAAAAAGAGTGGAAACTACGCACCAAGGCGAATGGGTAGAGGCTTGCCTAAATGGTGGAGTTACTTCATCACCATTTTCATATGGAGGCCCTTTAACAGAGGCGGTATTAATGGGGAATCTTGCAATAAAAGCATATCAGCAAAAGGTGCTTAAAGAAGGTAAAAAAATTGGTGATTGGGATCCATTCACTTATCCAGGACGTCGAACGATTAAATGGGATGGCGATGCAATGAAGGTAACCAATTATGATATGGCAAATCAATGGGTAAAAAGAGCCTACCGCGAAGGATGGGAGATTTAATAACACCTGCCACAATACGATAAATAAAAAAGAAAGCCCGTTGTCGAACCAACGGGCTTTCTTTTTTAACTTTAGTAATCACTAATAATAAGCATACCTTCTAACTTTGGAAATATACTTCGCCAAGCGAATCACTTGATGGCTATACCCGTATTCGTTATCATACCAAATGTATAACACAACGTTTTTTCCATCCTTTGCTACAATTGTAGCATTACTGTCATAAATTGACGGCGCAGACGATCCAACAATGTCGCTAGATACTAATTCATTATTCAGCGAGTACTTTATCTGCTCTACCAAGTCACCTTCTAAGGCATATTTTTTTAAAGTTGAATTAAGTGCATCAACCGAAGTTTCAGTCTCCAATTCAAGTTTTAAAATTGCCAATGATCCATTTGGCACAGGAACTCGAATTGCATTTGAAGTCAATTTACCTTCAAATGATGGTAATGCCTTCGTTACTGCTTTTCCAGCACCTGTTTCAGTGATCACCATATTGAGTGCTGCAGCTCTTCCACGTCTGTACTTGGTATGCATATTATCAACCAAGTTTTGATCATTTGTATAGGCATGTATGGTCTCTAAATGTCCTTGAACTACCCCAAATGTTTCTTCAATAGCTTTTAAAACTGGTGTTATCGCATTCGTTGTACAAGATGCCGCTGAGAATATATCAACCGTGTCTGGATTGTGTTCTTTGTGATTTACACCATGAACAATATTTGGAACTCCTTTTCCTGGAGCAGTAAGTAATACTTTTGAAGCTCCCTTTGGTAAAAGGTGACGGCTCAAGGCTTCTTTGTCTCTAAACGCCCCTGTGTTATCAATTATTAAAGCATCGTCAATACCATAGGCAGTATAGTCTATTTCTTCAGGACTATTCGCTGAAATCATATGTACTGTTGTGCCATTAATGATTAACGTATTGTTTTCTGCATCGGTTCTTACCGTTCCGGGAAAATCTCCGTGTATGGAGTCGTATTGTAATAAGGACGCTCTTTTTTCTAGGATCGTAGCGTCGCTTTTACCGCGTGTAACAATGGCACGCAAACGCATTTGATTCCCTTGACCTGTTCTTGTCATTAACTCCCTGGCAACTAAACGGCCAATTCTTCCAAAGCCGTATAAAACAACGTCTTTTGGAGTAATCGATGCGGTGTCTTTCGCGTTTTTTAGTTTATCAGAGACAAACGCGAGTGCGTTAGAATACGTATTGTCCTCGAGGTGGTATTCGTACGTTAGTTTACCAATGTCTAATTTTGCGGGCGGAAGATCCAATGTTTGTATCGCCTGAGCAATTTCGACTGAGTCGAATATTGAAATGGGCTTTTGTACAAATTCACCTGCATATTCATGAATGTTTAGAATTTCACTCACGTTACGGTCAATAATTTGATTACGGAATATTATCAACTCGATTGATTTGTCATACCAAAGATCACTAATAATATTAATAAACTCTACAGTAGCCTTGCGGCGATCCGTTTGAAAAGACAGTTCTTTTTCATAAACGTCATCGAAACTCATAATTTTGGTTTTTTAAAGGTTGTAAATTTTGGGCAAAAGTAGTTATTTCAATCGTTTTCGTAAGTGATTTTCAAAAAAAAAACACCCCTCTGATACAATCTTTGTTTGAGGGGTATTTCCTTCTATAAATATGAAAGCTTATCTGAAGATAAATGTGTTTAATTCACCATTTTGCTTCATGAAAGTTATCTTTATTGGTGCCCCGAAGTTGTTGCTTTTTATGCTGCGTTTTACATCATCAATGCTCGATATTTTAATATCATTAATTTTTGTAATCAACACTCCGGTTAAATTGTATTGAGCGATATCTCTTGTTAATGACCTTGTAACAATAACGCCGTTCTCTGCACCTCTGCCAATCAAATCGGAGGTGCTTGCATTTTTTACTTCTAATCCAAGGGAGTCAATTTCATAAGTTTCGAGTTTCACTAAAGTTACTGGAATTATTTTTTCGTCACCATTACGTACTACTTTAAGCTGAACCACTTCTCCGGGTCGTTTGGAGCCTAAATAACCAGTCAAGTCGGAAAATTTTGTAACGTTTAAACCGTCAATCTGATTGATAATGTCATTTTCTTGAATACCACTTTTATCTGCACCGCTGCCCTTTTCAATTCCCGCAACATACACTCCCTGAGTTTCATCAACGCCATATTCAATTGCGGATTTTGAATTCAAATTACCTCCGCGAATCCCTAAAATACCTTGTTGCACATCTCCAAACTCCATTATATCTTCGATTACTTTTTTTGCATTGTTGGAAGGTACTGCAAATGAATATCCTACATAAGATCCAGTTTCTGAGGAAATAGCCGTGTTAATACCAATCAACTCTCCATTAATGTTTACCAATGCACCTCCGCTATTGCCTCTGTTTACAGCCGCATCTGTTTGAATAAATGATTGAGGATTGCCGTCAAATTCATTAAGATCACGGGCTTTTGCGCTAACGATTCCTGCAGTTACTGTTGATGTTAAATTAAACGGATTTCCAACAGCCAAGACCCACTCCCCAATTTTGAGGTCATTTGAATCTCCAAAGGTTACGAATGGCAGTTTGTTTTCACCGTCAATTTTAATGAGCGCAATGTCTGTCTTTGGGTCTGTGCCTATTAGTTTGGCTGTGTATGTTTTATTGTTGTTTAAGGTAACCTCTAGCTCATTTGCTCTGTCAATAACGTGATTATTTGTTATTATATATCCGTCTGGCGATATAATAACACCACTTCCGGATCCCACAGTTTCGAGGGCTCGTCCACCACCATTAAAATATTCCATCGCATTGGTTGGTTGCCTGCTAAGGGTTGTGTTCTTTACATGTACAACGGCGTGAATTGTCTTTTCTGCAGCTCCAGTAAAATCGAAATCCGTAGGGTTTGAGGGTGACGAAAAAGTAGTTGGAATAAATGAAGAAGTTCTTTCTGCCGTGTTAAATGTTGCTGTTTCTTCTTGAATAAAATAGGTGTAGCCTCCCAAGGTTGTTGCTCCTGCCAACAAGGCTACTAAAAATAAGAGGATGAACTGTTTCATAGCTATGGTGTTTTTAGATTCATTAAATGTAACCTAATTAGTGAGGCTATATTTTAATGGTACTTCAGTTTTAACGCCTATTTAACAAATATTTAGCTTTCAATTAAGTCTTTGAATTGACAGCATAAAAGAGTTAAACTCCATTTGTCTTTTTATACCTTTGCTAAGATGGAGGTTTCATTTTATAAATACCAAGGCACTGGTAATGACTTTGTGATGATTGATAATCGTATCAGTCGTTTTCCAAAAGAGGATATCGAATTTGTAAAAAAATTATGCGATAGAAGGTTTGGTATTGGTGCAGATGGTTTGATATTATTAGAAGAACATCCTTCATTGGATTTCCGAATGATATATTATAATGCCGATGGAAACCTGAGTTCAATGTGCGGGAATGGTGGAAGATGTATTGTTAAATTTGCAAAACAATTAGGTGTCATAGGCGATCTTGCAAAATTTGAAGCGGTGGATGGCATTCATGAAGCTACAGTAGTAGATGATCGTGTACTGTTACGAATGACAGATGTTAAAAACATTATTGTTTCAGAAAACCATACCTTTCTCGATACAGGCTCGCCTCATCATGTAGAACTTGTCGAAGATTTAAAGAATTTCAACGTTAAAATTAATGGGGCTTCCATACGACACACAACGTATGGAACGGAAGGCGCCAATGTTAATTTTGTTGAAAATAATGGAGAAGGAGTGTTTTCAGTGCGAACCTATGAGAGAGGAGTTGAAGATGAGACATTGTCCTGCGGGACTGGTGTAACTGCAGTTGCATTGTCACTTTTTGAGACTAAAAATGTAACTTCAAACACGGTGACATTAGAAACCTTAGGGGGGATGTTAACGGTTCGGTTTGATCATGACAATGGTGTTTATAAGAACATATATTTGGAAGGTCCTGCAACCTTCGTTTATAAAGGAACTTGGATATGATGACGTTAAAATGGAAAGACATAGTGCTGAGGGCTTTGGAGCCATCCGATTTAGATTTTCTTTATGCATTGGAAAATGACGAAGCTGTATGGGAAATCAGTAATACAACGACCCCTTACTCAAGACATGTTCTGAAGCAATACTTAGATAATTCACAACAAGATATTTATTCAGCAAAGCAACTGCGTATGGTAATAACGTTGGCCTCAGATGAAAGTGCTATTGGGTTTGTAGATCTGTTTGACTTCGAACCAAAACACCAAAGAGTAGGGCTAGGTATCGTCATTTTTGAGCAAGCCAATAGGCGAAAAGGCTATGCTTTTCAGGCTATTGAAATGATTTGTAGTTATGCGTTCACACATCTAAATATGCACCAATTATACGCAAATATCACAGCAGATAACGAAAAGAGTATTGAGTTATTCAAGAAATTAGGCTTCTTGCAAACTGGGATTAAAAAAGATTGGATTTATTCTGAAGAAAAATTTAAAGATGAACATGTATTTCAATTAACTAAAGATGTACTTTAAGAAAATTTTATGGGCAATAGCCCTTATCGGACTATTAATAATGGGGGGCTTTTCCTATTATGTCTATACGAGTGTTTTTACTTCGAATACGGCATTTAACAATGAAGAGGCGCACGTTTATATCGCAACAGGCTCACGATTTACTGATGTTGTAGAGGAATTAAGACCACTACTCAATAATAGTGACACTTTCGAAGCAGTCGCAAATAGAAAAGGATATCCCGGTGCTGTGAAACCCGGCCATTATATTTTGAAGCAGGGAATGAATAATAACGATATTATAAATACCATAAGAAGTAAAAACACGCCGGTTTTTGTGAAGTATAACAATCAGGAGCGTTTAGAAAATTTAGCGGGTCATATCTCTAATAGTATCGAAGCAGACAGTCTCTCATTTTTGACGGCCTTCAAGGATGCAGCATTTCTAGAGAAGAATGGGTTAACTGAAGCAACAGCCTTGGCTATATTTATACCAAATACCTATCAGGTGTATTGGAACACAACTCCTGAAAATTTTCGTGATCGAATGCTCAAAGAATACAATACTTTTTGGACTGCTGAGCGATTAAAAAAGGCTGCGGCTATTGATCTAAGTCGGGAGGAAGTTATCTCTCTTGCTGCCATTGTTCAAAAGGAAACGGCTAAAATTGATGAGCGTCCGCGCGTAGCAGGAGTGTATCTAAATCGATTAAAAAAAGGAATGCTTTTGCAGGCTGACCCTACCGTCATCTATTCAAAAAAAGCAACTGAAAATGATTTTGATCAAATCATAAAACGAGTATTGTATGCAGACTTAGAGATAAAATCTCCTTATAACACGTATAAGTATGCAGGTCTTCCTCCAGGGCCGATTACAATGCCAGATATTTCAGCTATTGACGGTGTTCTAAATTACGAAAAACACAACTATGTGTTTTTTGTTGCCGATGTTACTAACTTTGGCTATCATAAGTTTGCCAAAACTTTTTCACAGCACAGCCGAAATAAGCAAGAATATGTGCGTTGGGTGAATGCAAATGGCGTGAAACGCTAATACATCTTTTCAAAAGTATCTCAATAATTTTTAGTTTGATCTTTATCGAAGCATTTATTCAATCATGTTTGAGTAGATAACGAGTATCAGAAAGAGTCCATATCAATGGTCTCATCATTGAATAGCTCATGTGTCCAAAGAATTTTGCGATCCTGAATATGATATAAAATACATTGAATGATTCAGTTTTTTTATTTAATAATTCATTAACTATCTATAAGTCAGATTTTTAAAAAATTACTTATCTTTGCACCCCAAAAATAAAGTGTGAATTTTCTCACTTAAATTCTAATAATGAAGAAAAATATATTGCACATTGCCTTAATTGCGATTATTTCGGCCCTTACGGCCAGTACGTTGTCATTCAAGAAAGTTGATCTATCAACTTATAAGACCGAATGCATGGTACTTAATTTTCATGTGCCCATCCAAAGTGATATGGCTGCAGCCGAAGACGAGGCTGTTGTTTTTGATTTGTTTTTAGGTAAAACGTATATCGGTTTTAAAGAAGCGCTTGGTTTTAAGGAATCGAGTGGTAGCTATACTGTTGTAAATAGATTCGGATATATGGGCAAATATCAATTTTCAAAATCTACTTTAAAAATGATTGGCATTTACAATGCTGAGACATTTATGGAAGATGCGAGTCTTCAGGAAAAAGCTTTTAGCGCTTATGCCTCCAGAAATAAGTGGATATTGAGGCGAGATATTAAACGTTTCGATGGACGTTATATCGGTGGTGTTGAGGTAACCGAATCTGGAATCTTAGCAGCTGCGCACCTTGCAGGGGCTGGTAACGTAAAGAAATTTTTAAGAAGTCACGGAGCGGATGGTTTCGAAGATGCGAATGGAACTTCAATTAGAAACTATTTAAAGAAGTTTTCTGGTTATGATACGTCTACTATTGTCCCGAACCGAAAAGCAAAAGTATTGTAACTTAGAATCGTTAGTTCTGAATAATAAATAAGGTGGCTCTTTTGTGAAGATCTACCTTTGTTTTTTTCCAATCATTTACAGAAGCTGTTTTAATAAATTCGCTAGAAAGCGTTATGTCGCAAGCTATGCACAGCATTGTTTGCCCATGCAACGTTCTAAGTAGACTTTCTATTAATTGATTGTTACGGTAAGGAGTTTCAATAAAGCACTGAGACTGACCAAAGTCTATAGATAGCTTTTCAAGTCGTTTAATTGCCGATTTCCTTTCTCCTTTATCAATAGGAAGATACCCATTAAAAGCAAAATTTTGACCGTTGAGCCCGCTAGCCATCATTGCCATGAGTATCGAGGATGGTCCAACCAAGGGCACTACTCTAATTCCTTGTCGATGCGCTTCCATCACGACATTTGCACCCGGGTCTGCAATACCAGGACAGCCAGCATCTGAAATAACACCTACATTATATCCCTCTAGGCAGGGCGATAGCATTTGAGGAATATCATCTTCATTGGTAAATTTGTTTATCTCCTGTATTACCAAAGCATTCTGGTTTTTCTTTGAATCAATACTTTTAATAAATCTCCTTGCATTCTTCTCGTGTTCAACAATAAAATGATTGGTTTCCTCTACTGTTTTTTTTACAAGCAGCGGCAGAACTTCCAAAGGCGGGGTTTCGCCTAAGGTGCACGGTATTAAATAAAGGGTCCCTTTTTCTGGTCGCATATTATTTTACAACTAATTTTTTAGTAATCGTTCTTCCGTTTTCCGAATCAATTTTAACGATATAAAAACCTTGATTTAAAGATGAAACATCGATGTCAATAGAAGAAGAAAGCAAGCTATCTTCTTTCAATATAAGGCTTCCTGTTATATCGACAATGGAAATAGACCTCATTTGATGGTTCTTAGCCGCAATGTGAAGGTTTTCTGAAGCTGGATTAGGTGTCATTGCAATTGATAGCGGAATGTCTAATTCTAAAGTGCCGGCAATAGCGGTATCAATAATGCGAAAGATACTGCCACCAATCCCCACAATATACAGTTCTTTATTTGCGTCAACTCCAAAGCTAACCCACGAACCACTAAAGGTACCGTGCTCTATTAAATTTCCTGAAGCATCGACTGTGCCAATTAGTCCGCTACATACATCTGCAAAGAAATAAAGACCCTGCATGGTTGAGTAGGTACTACCTCTATAAACATAACCTCCCGTAATGGAGCAATTTGAAGTGTTTGAGCTAGATGAATATTCTGCTATGGGAAATGTAAGGTCTTGCATTGGTGCACAGCCACTCGTGTTGTATGGAGAAGATCCTTCATAACAACGCCACCCATAGTTGAGGCCAGCTTCTGTACTTCCTGCCCTGTCAATTTCTTCAATGTTTTGTTGTCCAACATCACCAATCCAAAGGTCTTGGTTCAAGCTATCGAATGAAAATCGCCATGGATTTCTTAACCCGTAGGCCCAGATTTCTTCCGCATTTACGGCACTTCCTGCATAAGGATTATCGGTTGGTATGCTATAATTTCTTCCTGTGGATAGATTGTCAATATCGATACGGAGCAATTTACCTAGAAGGAGGCTCGTATTTTGAGCCCTATTGCCTGGGTCTCCGCCGCTACCTCCATCTCCAACTGCAATATAAAGATAGCCATCTGCTCCAAAAGCAATACCACCCCCATTGTGATTGGAAAATGGCTGATCGTATTCTATAATTATGAATTCAGAGCTTGAGAGCGCAATATCTGGGTTTGTTGGGTCTACTGAAAATCTAGAGATTCTTGAGTCACCATTCGTTTTCGTATAGTTCACAAAAAAGTAGCCGTTATTGCTATAGTCTGGGTGAAAAGCCAAACCTAGTAGCCCTTGTTCACCGCCGGACGACACCTGAGAAGAAATATTCAAATAAAAATTAGCATTAATAGTTCCGTCGGCTTGTAAAATTTTAATTCTTCCACCTTGTTCTACAACAAAGAGACGGTCATCACCTGCATGCTGCAAATCAAGAGGGGAGGAGAATCCATTTTTGAATAATTCAATATCAATATCTTGAGCAGCTATCTGAGCAAAAAGAAAAAAGAAGAGTGTTGCAAAAATGATTTTCATAACCTGTTTTTTATCGGATGACTAAAATAGTAAAATCCAATCAATAAAAAAGGATATATAGTTTGGTACTGTATTAAGTTCGGGGTGGAATTTGAAATACAAGTAAAAATTAAATCAAGATTCAAATTCGTCAAAAAACAAAGGTATTTTTTTACTAGAACTTCAATTTGAGGGCTATTTGTTCGCAGGCCTTGTCAAGCATTTGATACACATTATCGAACCCTAAATTTCCACCATAATACGGATCTGGAACATCCACATTTTCATCCGGAAATATATGGTCTAAGATGAGACTTACTTTGGCTCTATCTGCATTGGATGTAGCAAGGGATAAAACATTCTCCAAATTCGAGTTGTCCATGACGTATATTTCGTCAAAAGTGGCAAAGTCAATAGCAGAGAATTGTCTCCCACGTTGCTGTGAGATATCGACACCATGTTTTTTTGCAATGGCAATGCTTCGTGGATCTGGAGGATTTCCTATATGCCAATGTCCGGTTCCTGCCGAGTCGACCATCACGTTGTCTACATCTAACTTAGAAGTCAAAATACCTTCGGCCAATGGAGAGCGGCAAATGTTTCCAAGACATACCATGAGTATTTTCCTTTGCATTTTTTACACGTTTAAGAGAAAAGAATTTAGGTTAAAAAGAAACTAGAGTGTTAATTTCTTGTTGAGGTCTTCAACATACTTTCTGAACTGCTTGTCTGTAGTTGAGAGATTATCTACGGTTTTACAGGCGTGAAGAACAGTAGCGTGATCTCGTTGCCCAATTTGTGATCCAATGGATGCTAAAGATGCTTTTGTGAGCTTTTTGGCAAAAAACATAGCCAACTGCCTCGCTTGCACAATATGGCGTTTTCGTGTTTTTGATTGTAAGGTATCGACGTCCATTTGAAAATAATCACTAACTACTTTCTGAATGTAGTCTATAGATACTTCGCGTTTTGTGTGTTTTACGTAGTTATCAACAATTTTTCTCGCCAGATCGATGGTTATTTCTCTTTTGTTGAAAGAAGAGTGCGCGATTAATGAAATAATTGCACCTTCTAATTCCCGAATATTTGTTTTTATATTATTTGCTAAAAACTCAACGATCTCTTCCGGCATTTCCACACCATCTCGATACAATTTGTTTTTAATAATAGCAACTCTAGTATCGTAGTCGGGATGATTTAATTCGGCAGAAAGACCCCATTTAAATCGAGATAACAGGCGCTGTTCAATATCAATCATATCGACGGGCGCTTTGTCACTTGTTAAAATAACTTGCTTGCCGTTTTGGTGTAGGTGGTTGAAGATGTGAAAAAATACATCTTGGGTACCTGTTTTACCTGAAAGCAGTTGGATGTCATCAACGATTAATACATCTATAATTTGATAAAAATGAATAAAATCATTTCGGTTGTTTTTCTTTACAGATTCAATGTATTGCTGAGTAAATTTTTCAGCCGAAATATACAATACTGTTTTTTCAGGGTATTTATCTTTAATTTCCACACCAATAGCATGGCCAAGATGCGTTTTACCGAGACCAACTCCTCCAAATATTAAAAGAGGGTTAAACGATGTTCCTCCAGGTTTATTAGCTACTGCTAAACCTGCAGATCTTGCTAATCGATTTGATTCCCCTTCGAGATAGTTTTCGAAATTATAGTTGGGGTTTAATTGAGATTCTATTTTTACATTTCGAATCCCAGGAATTACAAATGGATTTTTTAATTCGGGACTTTTATTTTTCAAAGGCACGTCAACTTCCTGTGAAGATTGATAATTGCCTCTGTTAGAACTTGGAATTTTTTCTGTGAACGGTAGCTTGTTACCGTAGGTGTTTTCCATTCGAATGATGTACACCAACTTTGCTGAAGTTCCCAACTCCTTTGTAAGCGCAACTTTTAACAACTTTACATAATGCTCTTCTAGCCATTCGTAGAAAAATTTACTAGGTACTTGAACATTCAGAGAACTATCAGATAGTTTAACTGCTTTAATTGGCTCGAACCATGTTTTGTAGGCCTGAGATGTAATGTTATCTTCAATAAAGGACAAACAATTGTTCCAAACTGATTCGGCAGTTTTGCTCATAGTTCTAATTCGCTGTTTTTTGGTTCGTGTTACGTGTTATTTTTTGGAGAGATAAAAAGCACATTACCCTTTTCGTCTTGTCCTCTACAAATATGTGAACAAAAAAGCGAAAAAAAAACAGAATCGGTATTGAATTTGTAGTTTTTTTTTCTCATTATGAAAACAGATTAAATTTGAATAAAAAGCATCCTTTATTAAACACTAGATATTGAAAAAAACAAAAACAATTCTCCGAGTACGTTACGGAGAAACAGATCAGATGGGAGTTGTATACCATGGCAACTATGCGCCTTACTTAGAGCAAGGAAGAACAGAATGGTTAAGGGATTTGGGGTTTTCTTATAAATGGCTGGAAGAGAATGGAATACATCTTCCTGTTGTTAATATGACTATTAACTATAAGCGTCCGGCTCACTATGACGACCTAATAACTGTTACAACAACCCTTAAGTCAATTCCAACTTTTAAGATTGAATTTTTATACGAAATTCACAATCAGGATGGGCAGCTTCTAGTAAAAGCTTCCACTTCCTTAGTCTTCATAAATAGTGTCACGAAAAAGATAAGAAGGGCACCAAGTTATTTGTTGGAAAAAATCGGTTAATTGTTAAAAAAGTTGTAGAATGAAAGTAATTTTTCGTGTCAAATAGACAAATTCGATTTCATGCTTGTTTGATTGAAACTTTGTAAGTGTTTTGAAATAGATTAAAAATACGTTCAGCTTCCTTTTTTCTCACAGCAAGTTTAAACTCACAACGCAACTCCATTATTTGGTGCAGTAGGTTTATTTTTTCTTCTTTAATTATTCTCATAACAACATTCATTTCGGGATAGTCAAACGTTAAAATGAAATACGCATCAATCGTTTTTTCAACGATTTTGGACGACTTGATCGACATACGCGCTGCCGTTTTATATGCTTGCATTAATCCGCCAACACCTAACTTCGTTCCGCCAAAATAACGAACGACTACGATTAGCGTATTGGTTAAGTGAAAAGACTGCAGCTGCCCAAGTATGGGCATGCCTGCGCTATTTGACGGCTCGCCATCGTCATTTACGCGATAGTTTTCATAAGATGTTCCAAGTTGCCACGCATAACACCAATGGCGCGCATTGTAATGCACTTTCTTTAATTGGGTGATATGTTGCTTGACTTGATCTTCGTCGGTCACAGGGAAGGCATAGCCAATAAATTTACTCCCTTTTTCTCTGTATAATGAATCAGGTGAGGCTTCTAGAATTGTTTTGTAAGCGTCTTTTTCCATTAAAAGCCTGAAAGAGTTACTAAAAGAATGCTAAGTATGGCAAGCACAATACCTAACCAATTTTTGGGAGATAATTTTTCCTTAAATAAAATGATACCGATGAGTGTTGATGCCATAACAACTCCCACGTTATTTACGGTAAAGATTCCTGAGCTATCTAATAAATCGCTTCGAAGTGCTTTTACCAAAAAGTATATTGAAAAGTAATTGGGTATTCCAAGGACTATTCCGCCTAAAATGTTTTTAAATTGAAATGTGAAATTTCCTTTTGCAGCGTTGAATAACAGCACAATGATGCCTATGCATGCTGCTGCCCCAAAAATAGTTGCCGAAAAAATAGGCACATCATTTTCAGCGACAAATGAATTTTCAAGAAATTTAAGACTCGTGTCTATAATACCACTTCCAACAAAGACAAGTAAGGGGAAAATCCAACCTTTTGCGCTTAGTGAAAGTCCATCTTTTGTTTTGGACGAGACTAAATAAACAGCTATTAAAGCGAGCGTAACACCTATTATCTTATACACTCCAAAGCTTTCTTTATAATATAGAAAACCGAAAATTATCGGGATCACAACACTCATTTTGGTTGCTACTGAAACAACAGAAAGGCCACTGCGTTGCGTTGTTAATGCCATTAAGTTAAAAACGATAATAAATAGTGCTCCTAGGCCTAAGCTATAGTAGAACCAGTCGTGCAGATGAGTTTCGGCGTAATTAACAGAATTTTCATAGGCAACTATTCCGCTTACGCAGGCTACGATATAATTCACAACGATGGCATGAAGCGTATTAATTTGATACTTGCTAAATAGTTTGAAAATAACAAAAATGATTACGGAGGATATGATGCTTAGAACTAAATAAATCACTTGGAGTCGTTTTTAAATTGTTGTAGTGTATCCTTTTTTATTTTTACCTGGGATAACTGACTTCCTAAAAATTTTGGTGCAGAAATTCCAGATTCGAAATTTGCATTTCCCTTAAAAATGAATGCTTCATCCCAAAGGTTTTCGTCAATAAAAGTTTGAATGGTTTTCATTCCTCCTTCGATAATTAAAGATTGAATTTTGTACTCATATAGTATGGTACATATTTGAGAAGCTAGATTTTTTGAAAAGTCTGCTTTTTCAAAGCATAGGTTGTCCCTATTGATGTGCTCTTTTTCGGTAATAATGATGGTTTTTACCACCCTGTCCATAACGGAAGCGTCTTCTGTCAAGCGCAAGTTTCTATCAATCACAACGCGTAATGGATTTGCGCCTGCCCAGTCGCGAGCGGTTAGGGAGGGATTGTCTAATTCTACGGTAGTGGTGCCTACTAAAATCGCTTGCTCCGTAGCTCTCATTTTATGAGCGAGCTGCCGCGAGTTCTGATTCGATATCCAAACAGGTGCTTTTTCTGAAGCTCTTTTTGATGCCAAAGGAGCGATAAAACCATCGGCGCTTTCTGCCCATTTTAAAAAAATAAAGGGCCTTGTTTTTTGATGAAATGTAAAAAACCTTTTGTTGAGTGCGTCACATTCTAATTCTAAAATACCGGTTCTTACATTGCAGCCGCTGCCTATTAATTTTTGAATTCCCCGACCTGCAACTTTTGGATTAGGATCACGGCTACCAACCACTACTTTCTTTATTCCAGAGGTGATAATTAAATCGGCACAAGGGGGTGTTTTTCCAAAATGACTGCATGGTTCTAGGCTCACATAAATCGTTGCATCTTTTAGAAGGGTTTTGTCTTTAACACTTGAAATGGCATTGACTTCTGCATGACCCAATCCTGCTTTATGGTGCCATCCTTCTCCTATGATGCGGTTGTTGAACACAATAACACTGCCTACTAAAGGATTTGGGTAGGTAGTTCCCAATCCATTTTTAGCTAACTCAATGCAGCGCAACATGTATTTTTCGTGTATTTTCACTTTAATTTTATCAACTTTGTCGAAGGTCGTAAAAATACAATGAATTAAGCATATGAACACACCTATTATCCGAACTATAGAAAGAACAGACAATGTGGCTATCGCCGATGTAATTCGTTTGGTTTTAGTTGAACTTGGCGCACCAAAGGTTGGAACGGCATATGAAGATAAAGCATTAGACGCGATGTTTGAAAATTACGAAAAGGACAAAGCCACCTATTTTGTTGTAGAGGAGGCAGGTGTAATTATAGGAGGCGCCGGAATCTCGCAACTCGATCACTATGATGGCGCCGTTTGTGAGCTTCAGAAAATGTATTTTTTGCCACCTGCTCGTGGACTTGGAATTGGTTCGAAAATGATCGATTTGTGTTTAAATAAGGCCAGGGAGTTTGGCTACGAGCAATGCTATATAGAAACGATGTCTTATATGGAGGCCGCACAAAAATTATACAAAAGATATGGCTTTGAATATTTGGAAGGTCCAATAGGCGATACAGGTCATTACTCCTGCGGGGTACACATGCTTCTTGATCTTTAAATGAAGACTCCCTATGACAGTAAAAATACTTAAAAGACAGTTTGAAGAAGCTCTTTACGGACAATACCCGTCAGAAGAAATACAGTCTTTTTTTTCTATTCTTTCTGAAAAACACCTCGGTATGACGCGCTTGGAGCTAACACTTAATTCAGAAATGATTCTTTCAGAAGCTATTTCAGAAAAATATAGAACAGCTCTAAAACGACTGCAGACTCACGAACCAATTCAATATATTTTAGGTGAGACCGAATTTTATGGGTTGCAATTTAAGGTAAATAGGCATACACTTATCCCGCGCCCTGAAACGGAAGAACTTGTCGATTGGATTTGTTCGGAGGCCAAGACCCAGACCCCAGCTCCGTGCGCGATACTTGATATTGGCACAGGATCGGGTTGCATTGCGGTTTCATTATCAAAAAATATAGCTGGGAGTAGCGTCTCTGCCATCGACGTCTCTGAAGATGCCTTAGAAGTTGCTGAGTCTAATGCTTCACTAAATAATGCAGCTATTGATTTTTTTAAATGCGATATATTGAAAGAAGAGGAGCTTCCAGGTCAATATGACATTATTGTTTCAAATCCGCCATACGTTCGCAGTATAGAGAAGCAGTCAATGCAACCCAATGTTTTGAACTTCGAGCCGGCTTCCGCATTGTTTGTTAGCGATAATAATCCATTGGTTTTTTATAAAAAAATCGCAGGCTTGGCAAAAACACATCTTAAAACAAATGGCATGCTTTATTTCGAGATTAATGAGTATTTTTCTGAAGATATGGTGGCCATGTTAAACGAATTTAATTTTAAGGATATTTCCGTTAAAACTGATTTTTTCGGAAAGGATCGAATGATAAAATGTACCAAAAATGCAAGAGCTTAATAAAATATGTGTCTTCTGCGGAAGTAGTGAAGGAAACGATTCCGAAATATATCAAGCTGCGCTTTCTTTGGGAAAAGCGTTTGTTGAGAATAATATCACCTTAGTCTATGGCGCTGCTAAAATTGGAATAATGGGTGCAGTGGCAAAAAGCGTCTTAGAGGGAAACGGTACTGTGGTTGGTATTATTCCAGGTTTTCTGAAAAAGAAAGAAGTTGTTCACTTAGGGCTTACGGAGTTAATTACAACCAAAAACATGCACGAACGCAAAATGAAAATGCAGGAGCTAAGTGATGGTTTTATTGCATTGCCTGGGGGATTTGGAACACTCGAAGAGTTATTTGAAATCATTACTTGGTTGCAGTTAGGACTGCACTCAAAACCGATAGGCCTGCTCAATACAAATGGATTTTATGATGACTTGATAAAACTGATTGAAAATATGGTAAAGAAAAAATTCGTTTCTAGCGAAAATTATCAATTACTGCTTGTCGACACCCAAATTGATAGCCTTCTTGAAAAAATGAGAAGATTTAAACAACCAGATTTGCCTAATTATGTGACATCTAAAGATGTGTAAATCGAAAGTGATGAAAGTAATGTTGGTATATTATTTAGGTAGAGAATTTAAATATGCACTTATTTTATGCCTCTTTTTGGGTTTTAATTTGACATAATTTGTACTTTAGCGAACAGGTCTAATATAATCCTCACATATGAAAATTAAATACGCACTTTCCGTTGTTTTTTTATTACTATTTTTCTATTCTTCTCAGGCTCAGACCAATTCAGAGTCAAATCCAACTTTCGAAGGAAGAGTATCCTTTGTAGAGTATGTTTCACCCATGGCTTCTCGGCCAGGTGATCTACTTCCACCAGATAATTCTGTTAGAGAAGCAAGAGATAAAAGATCTATTTCTAATCAGATATCGAGAACCCAAGAGCCCAAGACTGTAGACGACTATTTTGTTAGAAATAGACATCAATTAGAAAGTAACGTTGGTCGTGCTCCTGCAAGTTTGGTATTCGACACCTATGCTTCTAACTCTCAGCCAACAGACCCTTCATTAGCTATTGGTCCCAATCATGT
>CALKCP010000038.1 GCA_938083445.1 uncultured Ulvibacter sp.
GATTCAGGATTATCAAAAGCTCTCCGTTTGGAGCGATGGCTATTATATTACTGAAAATACAGGGGGCTCAAACAAAGTATGGGCGTTAGAACGATCGGCTATGTTAGCAGGGAGTCCAGGAGCACAAATTTTAGGTTTTGACCTTCCTAGTATTACAACAAGTGGTTTCTTTAGTCCACAAGTCTTAAATGTAACAGATAGTAATTTACCAGCTACAGGCGGTGCTACGGTTGTATACTTGCAAGATGATGCCTGGTCGGGAGTATCTAATGATCATATAAAGCTGTGGACCATAGATGTCGATTGGGGGAATACTGGAAATTCATCCATATCATCCCCTCAAGAAATTCCATTGACGGCTTTTATCAGTGTTTTTGATAACGGAAGTTTTTCAAATTTATCACAGCCAGGAGGCGGCTCTGCTATTGATGCATTGCAGGCTACCATTATGAATCAAGCACAATTCAGAAAATTTTCTGGACATAATTCTGCTGTCTTTAATTTTGTAGTTGATGCAGATGGTTCAAATGGTGAGCTGGCTGGTGTGCGTTGGGTTGAATTCCGCCAGAGTGGTGATAACCAACCTTGGTCTTTATATCAAGAGGGAACCTATACCGCACCCGATGGAAGACATGCTTGGAATGCAAGTTTGGCAATGGATGGCAATGGTAATATAGGGATGGGATATACTTCTATGTCTGGACCGTCTACACAAAGCACGGTTCGCGTGAGTTCCTATTTTACAGGTAGGTTGAGTTCAGACCCCCTAGGAACAATGACTTCAGCTGAAGGGCTCATTTCAAATGGGAATGCAAATATTAGTGGAACTAGATATGGTGATTACAGTAAAATCGATGTAGATCCCTCAGATGATTCTTCTTTTTGGTTTATCACTGAATATATTAATAATAGTAGAAAAGGTGTTGTTGGTAAATTTGCCATTCAGGCTGGTCCGCCAGACCTCGAGGATCCGAGCACGCCTACCAATCTAGTGGCAAGCAATGTCACATCTGGCGGTGCAACGCTTACTTGGACGGCTTCAACGGATAATGTTGGGGTGTCTTTGTACTCCGTTCTAATAGACGGTGCTGTTGTTGGCACAACAACTAATACAACATTTGCGGTTACAGGTTTATCACCATTAACATCGTATGCAGCCTCTATTATTGCACAAGATGCAGCTGGAAATACTTCTGGAAGTGCTACTGTTTCATTTTCTACATTGGACGGTAGTAATGTCACTTACTGCGCTTCAGCGAGTACGAATATAAGTGATGAGTTTATTGGTCGTGTTCAGTTGAATACTATTGATAACGTCTCGGGAGGGCAGTTTTACACAGACTTTACGTCTATTGCAACCAGCCTAACTGAGGGAGATTTATATACGGTCACTGTTACGCCAACTTGGACAGGAACAATTTATTCTGAAGGGTATGCTGTTTGGATTGACTATAATAATGATGGAGATTTTGCAGACGGAGGTGAATTAGTGTGGTCAAAAGCCGCATCAACAAACACTCCTAATAGTGGTTCCTTTACAGTGCCATCTGGAACGTCAGGAACTTCAACAAGAATGCGAGTTTCGATGAAGTATAATGGGATTCCAAGTGCCTGTGAGACATTTACTTATGGAGAGGTTGAAGACTATACAGTTAACTTAAGTGGCGCTGCAGCAGATACAGAGGCTCCAAGTAATCCAACAAACCTATCAGCTACAAATGTTACTGAAACCACGGTAGAGCTATCTTGGAATGCCTCATCCGATAACGTAGGTGTAACTGGATATGATGTGTATCAAGGCACTGAAAATTTAGGAACCATAGTAGGAACTACTTCGGAGATAACGGGTCTTACGGCTTCGACTTCGTATACGTTTACTGTGCGGGCACGAGATGCAGCTGGCAATGTTTCTGGCGATAGTAATGCGTTAACGATTACCACAAATGCTTCTCCAGATACAGAGGCTCCAAATCCCCCAACAAATTTAATAGCTACAAATGTTACTGAAACAACGGTAGCGTTATCTTGGAATGCCTCATCCGATAACGTAGGTGTAACTGGATATGATGTATATCAGGGTACGACAAATATTGGAACGGTCGCTGATACCTCTGCTCAAATTACAGACCTTTCGGCTTCTACAACGTATACGTTTACTGTTCGCGCTCGAGATGCCGCTGGAAATGTTTCTGTTGACAGCAATGCAGTAACGTTTACAACAGATGCCTTTCTAGATATAGAGGCTCCGACGAATCCAACAAGTCTAGCTGCTTCAAGTATTACCGAAACGACGGCAGAACTTTCTTGGATTGCTTCATCAGACAACGTTGGGGTAACTGAATATGATGTTTATCAAGGGACGACAAATGTTGCCACTGTTTCGGGAACTACATACCAAGCTACGGGCCTTACAGCTTCTACATCGTACACCTATACTGTTCGTGCGCGAGATGCTGCTGGAAATGTTTCTGGCGACAGTAATGCAGTAACTTTCGCAACAGATGCTGCCCCAGACATACAAGCGCCTAGCACGCCAACAAACTTGGTCGCTTCAAATACAACGGATACTTCAATAGGTCTATCCTGGAATGTCTCTTCAGATAATGTAGCCGTAACAGGCTATGAGATTTTTGAAGGTGGGTTTAGTGTTGCAATCACTACTGGGCCAACAGCCACTGTGACTGGATTAACAGCAAATACAAGCTATTCATTTAATGTGCGTGCTTTTGATGCTGCAGGCAATAACTCTGCATTAAGTAATACTGTAAATGAAACCACAACGGGAGATAGCGGTGGTCCTGGCGTAATTGCTGGGTATTATTTTGAAACAGGTCTCGAGGGATGGATTGATGGGGGAAGTGATTGTCGCCGATTTAGCAACGCGACTTATGCTTATGAAGGGGCTTATTCAATTGAAATTCGTGATAATACGAGCACATCAAACGCAAGATCGCCGATCATCGATCTTAGTGGTAATACAGAAGTGACCATTGAGTTCCACACCTATTCCGTAAGCATGGAAAATGGGGAAGACTTCTTTGTAGAGTTCTTTAACGGGTCAACTTACCAGGTTATTGGGCAGTATGTAAGAGGTGTAGATTTCAATAACAATGCTTTCTTTACCGATACGATTGTTCTTAATGCATCGTCCTATAGTTTCAATGCGAACAATAGATTTAGGTTCCGTAATGATGCCTCCGGGAATAATGATAAAATATATTTTGACCAAGTGATTATCTCTGGTGATAACATAACTGCGCCCACTGCGCCCACTGCACCAACAAGTTTAAGCACTTCAAATATTACTGAAACTACAGTGGATCTTTCTTGGAATGCTTCCTCAGATGATGTTGCCGTAACGGGTTACGAGATTTATGAAGGTGGAGTTAGTATTGGCACAAGCGTAGGAACAACAGCAACCGTGAGTGGTTTAACTGCAAACACAAGTTATGTCTTTAATGTTCGTGCTTTTGATGCCGATGGTAATAGCTCAGATTTTAGTAATTCAGTAAATGCAACCACCAGTGGTGGCGGTGGAGGTGGCGGTCCTGGTATCATTGCTGGGTATTATTTTGAAACGGGTCTTGATGGATGGATTGATGGCGGAAGTGATTGTGTGCGATTCTTCAATGATTCTTATGCCTTTGAGGGAAGTTATTCCATTAGACTTCGAGATGATAGTAACTCTTCGAACGCAAGATCACCAATTTTAGACCTTAGTGGGAACAGCCAAGTAACCATTGAGTTCAACACCTACTCGCAAAGTATGGAAAATGGTGAAGATTTCTTTGTTGAGTTCTTTGATGGGTCAACTTACCAAGTAATTGGGCAATATGTTCGAGGTACAGATTTCAATAACAATGCTTTCTTTACCGATACCATTGTTCTTGATGCGTCGACATATAATTTCAATGCGAACAATAGATTTAGGTTTCGTAATGATGCCTCCGCAAATAATGATAAAATATATTTTGATCAAGTAATTATTTCTGGTGATAGTGTTTCATCGATGGCACCGCTCGCTGCTGATGAAAGCGCTAAAGAGCTTCGATCGTTTACAAGAACGGCCAATGATAACATCAAGCTGTATCCTAATCCTGCGAAGGAAATGTTAAACATCGAAATACTAGAGGGTAGCTATGATGAAATTACCGTATTTTCCGCATTAGGAAGTATTGTTCACAAAGCCGAAACAGGCGTCGATCGATTAAGTATTGATGTTTCTCAATTATCAAGTGGTATGTATTTTATTCGATTTGTTTCTAATGGGTTAGCTGTTACCAAGCGCTTTATTAAAGAGTAACTTTAACCATAAATGTATCAAAGGTCGCATGCCATCGGTGTGCGACCTTTTTTGTTGATATTCTATTTCTGATTTTCACCCGAACTAAAAATCAATTTTTATATTTGTTTTATGAATATTGAAGAACAAATCAATCAACTTCGACAAGAACTTCGAGACCATAATTACAATTATTATGTTTTGGATAATCCAACAATATCTGATTTTGATTTTGATATAAAGCTGAAGGAGTTGCAAGCGTTAGAAGGAGCCTATCCCGAATATCACGATGCCGACTCCCCGACGCTGCGAGTGGGAGGAGAGGTCACAAAAAATTTCCAGACCGTTCCGCATGCCTTTAGAATGTATTCTTTAGATAACTCTTACTCGAAAGAGGATTTGGAAGATTGGGAAAAGCGAATTGAAAAACAAGTAGATGGAGTTGTTGCCTTTACCTGCGAATTAAAATATGATGGCGCATCTATAAGCCTTACTTACGAGAACGGCAGCCTCGTTAGAGCGGTAACAAGGGGTGACGGATTTCAAGGCGACGATGTGACTGCAAATATAAAAACGATAAAGTCGGTTCCGTTAAAGCTCAAAGGAGATTACCCTGCTTTTTTTGAAATACGAGGTGAAATCGTTTTGCCTTTTGAAGGCTTTAAGAAGATGAATGAAGAACGTCTCGCATTAGGAGAAGAGCCTTATCGAAATCCACGTAATACAGCATCTGGTAGCCTAAAGTTGCAAGACAGCAGTGAGGTGTCTAAAAGACCGCTAGAATGTTTACTGTACAGTCTGGTTGGTGAAAAATTACCTGTCCATACGCAATTCGAAGGTTTAGAAAAGGCAAGTCGGTGGGGATTTAAAGTGCCTAAAGCTGCGAAAATTGCTAGAAGCCTTGATGAGGTGATGGAGTTTGTGAGTTATTGGGACATACACCGTCACGAGTTGCCTTACGAAACAGATGGGGTCGTTGTTAAAGTAAATAATTTACAACAGCAAGAAGAGCTGGGATACACAGCCAAGGCTCCCCGCTGGGCAATGGCATATAAATTTAAAGCAGAACAGGTTTCTACCAAACTAAATGAAATTACATATCAAGTTGGACGTACAGGAGCCATTACGCCAGTGGCAAACTTAGTACCTGTCGAGCTGGCTGGTACTACTGTAAAAAGAGCATCGCTGCATAACGCCGATCAGATAGCAAAACTTGACATTAGGGAACAAGATACCGTGTACGTTGAAAAAGGAGGGGAGATAATTCCAAAAATTATTGGGGTTGATTTTACCCAAAGACCATCGCAATCTGTGCCAACAGAGTATGTAAAAACCTGTCCCGAATGCGACACAGTTCTTGTGAGGCAAGAGGGCGACGCCAAGCATTATTGCCCAAATTATGAGGGTTGTCCACCACAGATTATTGGTAGGATCCAGCATTATATTTCTCGCAAAGCATTGGATATTGAAGGTTTAGGCGGGGAGACCGTAGCTCTTTTAGTGATGAACGGACTGATAACGAATTATGCCGATTTGTACACTTTAACAACCGAGCAGATTACGCCACTTGAGCGGATGGCAGAAAAGAGTGCAGATAATTTAGTAGCTGGGGTAGCCGCTTCTAAGGCAATTCCCTTTGAAAGAGTTTTGTTTGGACTCGGTATTCGCTACGTTGGAGAGACCGTTGCTAAAAAACTAGCAAAGCATTATAAAAATATTGATGCTTTAGCGAATGCTTCAGAAGTGGAATTGATCTCGGTAGATGAAATTGGAGATCGAATTGCAAATAGTGTGGTTTCTTTCTTCAGTTCAGAAGAGAATGCAACAACCCTTGAGCGTTTAAAATTGTATGGTGTGCAGCTTGAAGTATCTGCAGAAAAATTAGAAAACCAGACCGATATTTTGGCAGGTAAAACATTCGTAGTTTCGGGGGTTTTTGAACGCGTTTCAAGAAATGAACTTAAAAAATTAATAGAAGACAATGGTGGCAAGGTATCAAGTTCTATATCCGCAAAAACGGCCTATGTTGTTGCTGGAAGTAATATGGGACCTAGTAAACTTGCAAAAGCTGAAAAGCTGGAAGTTTCAATTATTTCAGAAGATGACTTTTTACAAATGATTGCGCATTAGCGTTTAAATATTTCTTAAAAAACGTACTTTTACTAAAACATAACTGCCGAGAATGTTCAAGAAATTGAAACAGTATTCTTTAAAGAGAATCACGGATAAAAATTTAATTAACAGAGATTTGTCTCAAATAAATGCACCCTTAAAGACGTTAGGGTTTTTAGTAGACGAATCTCTTTTTCAAGATTTTGAGACGCTTTATGATTTTTCGAATGTATTAGGAGTTCAGCGTAAAGACATAAAAATATTTTCGTTTCTGGGCTATAAGAAAAACACGCCTTCGCTGAGACAAAATCAGGTTAGTGACAAAGATTTTGCTTGGGATGGTACTGTGAAAAACAGAAGTGCTCAAGAATTTTTAAATCAACCATTTGATGTATTGATTGGGTATTATGGCGGAAGCAATGCGTTTTTAGACATGATGGTTTCTGGAAGTAAAGCGAAGTTTAAAATTGGAGGAATTGTTGCCGATAAGCGACTCTTTGATTTAACCATTGCTGTTGCGCTTGAAAATATGGAAGCCTTTAAAAGTGAAACAAAAAAGTATTTAACTGTTTTAAATAAATTACAATGAAGGAGCTTGTTGGGACTGGAGTTGCATTAATCACTCCCTTTAATAAAGATTTAACCGTTGATGTTGAGGGACTGCAAAAGGTTGTCGACTACAATATCCAGAATGGTATAGATTATCTAGTCATCTTAGGTACAACTGCTGAAAGTGCAACCCTTAGCAAAGACGAAAAGCAGCTTGTTATTGATACCGTCATCAAGGCCAATAAGAATAGATTGCCTCTAGTTCTTGGTATAGGCGGCAATAATACTGCCGCAGTAGTTGAGGAAATTCAAACCAGAGATCTATCCGCTTTTGCAGCTATCCTATCAGTTTCACCTTTTTACAATAGACCAACTCAGGAAGGCATTTATCAACATTATAGGGCAATCGCAAATGCAACTTCAAAATCGATTATCATCTATAATGTGCCAGGAAGGACGGCTTCAAATGTGCTCCCGGAAACGGTTATTAGGTTGGCGAAAGATTTCAAAAACATCATTGCAATTAAAGAAGCAGCAGCTGATATGGTTCAGGCAATGAGATTGATTTTAGGCTGCCCTGCAGGTTTTCTAGTTATTTCAGGAGATGATCTGCTAGCATTGCCTATGGTTTTGGCAGGAGGTGCCGGTGTTATTTCTGTAATTGGACAAGGGTTTCCGAAGGACTTCTCAAATATGGTACGGTATGGGTTGGAAAACAAAGTGAGTGAAGCGAACGCAATTCACTATAAAATCATGCCTGTAATTGATCATATATTTTCAGAGGGGAACCCAGCAGGAATCAAGGCTGTGTTGCATAAGATGGAACTTTGTGAAAGCATAGTGCGCCTCCCTCTTGTTGGAATAAGTGATACACTACTTAAAAATATTGAAGATTTTATTGACGGCCATGAGGCGTAATTAAAAATTATTGAGTTAATTTTTTCAAAACTAGGACCTTGCCATGGGGTTATTAGACTAATTTAGTACCCTAATAATTTTTTGTAATCAGGTAGAATTCACTACTTTTGCAAGATGTTTTTTTAGGTCTTTTTTTTGCATCCTAGAAATATCATGGATGTTAAACAAAGACGTTCGTTCAATTACTATTCAACGATTAAAAAAGAAGAGGAATATTTAGATGAAAATAAACGTAATTCTAGTTTTTTGTTTTGCCGTGCTTTTCACTTCATGTAGTGAATATCAGCAGGTGTTTCGCAATAATAATACAACTGCTAAATACAATGCCGTAGACTCCTTGTATAAGGCAGGTAAGTATAAGAAAGCATTAAAATTGATGGAGCAAATAGTGCCCGCCTATCGGGGCAAGCCTCAGGCTGAAAAACTTATTTTCATGTATGCCAATACATATTACCAAATGGGAGATTATTACCTTGCTGGCTATCAGTTTGAGCGATTTGAAACGTCTTATCCAAAAAGTGATAGTGTAGAAGTTGCCTCATTTAAATCTGCGAAAAGTTATTATCAATTGTCTCCTCGTTTTTCTTTGGATCAAAAAGATACGGACATGGCATTAGGTAAGTTACAAGCGTTTATAAACGCTTATCCAAATACGCAATACAGAACAGAGGCGAATGAATTGGTTTCAGAACTGCGAACTAAGATTGAATATAAGGATATACAAATAGCCAGGCAATACCTTAAAATATCAGATTATAAGCCCGCTATTGGTGCTTTTGAAAATTTTATTTCAGATCATCCAGGGTCCACTTTTCGTAAGAATGCTTTTTTTGGACGACTCGATGCTGGCTATCAACTAGCAGTTAATAGTGTTCCGAGGTTGGTTGAAGAGCGACTTATGATTGCTTTAGGATACTACAATAGCTTTGTTAAATATTATAAAGACACCGAATTAATGGTTGAGGCAGATGTGATTTTGGAAGACATTAACAAACGCCTCAATATAGAAGAACCCACAAGTTAATATTATATACTATGACAGATATCAAAAATTCTGAAGCGCCCATCAATACAACAACTATTGATAAAAATATTATTGATGCGCCAACAAATAACATTTATGAGGCGATCTCTATTATTTCTAAGAGAGCAAACCAAATTAATGGTGACATCAAGAAAGAGTTGCTTGAAAAACTTGATGAATTTGCTACTTACAATGATAGTTTGGAAGAGATTTTCGAAAATAAAGAACAAATAGAAGTTTCTAAGTTTTATGAAAAACTTCCTAAGCCGCACGCACTAGCAGTAGAAGAGTGGGTGAACAATAAGATATACCATCGTAATACACTGGACAAAGAAAACGAAGACTAGAATATGTCTGTACTAAGCGGAAAAAACATATTACTTGGTGTCACTGCCGGTATAGCCGCTTATAAGTCTGCATTCTTAGTTCGATTACTAGTGAAAAGTGGTGCAAGTGTAAAGGTAGTAATGACGCCATCGGCAAAAGAATTTGTAACACCTTTAACGCTTTCGACACTTTCAAAAAATGAAGTTTTTTCCTCATTTACGAATGAAGAAGATGAAAATGCCCAATGGAATAACCACGTCGAGTTAGGCCTTTGGGCAAATTTATTTATCATTGCTCCGGCAACGGCAAACACAATGTCCAAGATGGCTAATGGCACTTGCGACAATCTTCTTTTAGCTACATACCTCTCCGCAAAATGCCCTGTTTATTACGCGCCAGCTATGGATCTGGATATGTATAAACATCCAAGTACTTTGGCTACATTTAAAACACTTGAGAGCTTTGGAAATATTGCTATTTCTGCGGTTTATGGGGAGTTGGCAAGTGGTTTAATTGGGCAAGGTCGAATGGCCGAACCAGAAGATATCGTGTCCTTTGTAGAAAAAGACCTTTTGAAAGGTCTACCATTGCGTGGGAAGAAAGTTCTATTAACAGCAGGGCCTACCTTTGAGGCAATAGATCCTGTTCGGTTTATTGGCAATCACTCTAGTGGTAAAATGGGCTATGCATTGGCGTCGTTAGCCGCCAATTTGGGTGCCGAAGTTGTTCTTGTTTCTGGACCCGTAGGTTTGCGATTAGAGGATCCTATGGTGAACGTGGTTTCTGTTAGTTCTGCTGAACAAATGTATGAGGCGGTTCATGAATTCTATACTGATTGTGATGTTGCAATTCTTAGTGCAGCCGTAGCCGATTACAGGCCCAAGAAAGTTGCTTCAGAAAAAATTAAAAAGAAAGAAGGTACACTAACCTTAGAACTAGAAAAAACCAAGGATATTCTTGCCTCATTAGGCGCAAATAAAACAAACCAATTTCTTGTTGGCTTTGCCTTAGAAACAGAGAATGAACTCGAAAATGCAAAAACAAAACTCAAAAAAAAGAATTTAGATTTAATTGTATTAAATTCGCTAAGAGATAAAGGTGCTGGATTCGGAAAAGATACAAACAAAGTAACTTTAATAACAAAAGGCAATAAAGTGATTCCTTTTCAAGTTAAAAATAAGAAGGAAGTAGCGAAAGATATTTTAACTCACATTATAGATCAACTTCATGCGTAGAATTTTACTTTTAGTTTCATTATTAGTTGGAGTTATAACTGCAAGTGGCCAAGAGCTTAATTGTACGGTCGTAATTGATGCGCAACAAACGGGACAATCCAATAATCAAATATATAGAACTCTCGAAAATCAACTCACAGAGTTTATCAATAATACAAGTTGGATAAATGTAGAATATAAAAATCAAGAGCGAATTGATTGTAATATAACCCTTATTATATCGAGTGTAGAAGGAAACACCTTCACAGGTACAATGCAGATTGGATCATCAAGACCGATTTTCAATTCAACCTACGATAGCCCTGTTTATAACTACAACGATAAGCAGGTGTCTTTTACCTATAAGGAGTTTGACCCATTGGATTTCAATATCAATTCCTTTGATTCAAATTTGATTTCTGTAGTTGCTTATCACGTGTACACAATGATTGGCTTAGATCATGCAACCTATAAAATGAATGGAGGAGAGCGATTTTTTGCAATTGCAAAACAAATTATTAACACAGCGGCTTCAAGTAAATTTCCAGGTTGGAGGCCAACCGACGGTACGCAGTCTCGTTACCAATATAATAATGCAATCCTCTCAAATGTATATACAGAGTTTCAGACGGCGCTTTACGATTACCATCGTCTTGGGCTGGATGTAATGGAAAAAGACCGAAAAGAAGCGAAAAACACTATAATTGAATCTATCAAAACGCTCAAAGGTATTAATGACCGTAGACCCAATTCATATCTATTGCGCACTTTTTTTGATGCGAAAAGTGATGAAATCCAATCGATATTTAGTGGCGGACCTAAAGTTGATATCGCAGGATTGATAGACAATTTGAATAGAATGGCCCCTACCAGAAGAAGTAACTGGCGTGAAATAAAGCCATAAGTCGTAGGTTTTTTTTCTAACTATAAGAAGATCAAATCGTTTAAAAGAATCCTTTAATTTTATTTTTTGATAACAACGCTCGCTATAAAGAACTATGCGCTTATTGAAGATATCCGTGTGGATCTTCAAGAAGGACTTACCATAATTACCGGTGAAACAGGAGCCGGTAAATCTATTTTACTTGGTGCATTAGCTTTGATATTGGGTAGAAGGGCCGATGTCGGTAGTGTGAGAGTTGCCTCAAAAAAATGTATTATTGAATGTGAGTTTTCGATAAAGAATTATGGTCTTCAAGACATGTTTTTGAAAAATGACTTGGATTATGACAATCACACAATCATCCGCAGGGAGATATTACCCAGTGGGAAGTCAAGAGCCTTTGTAAATGACACACCAGTTTCTCTCGCACAGTTACAAAAATTGGGGACTCATTTGGTGGATATTCACAGTCAGCACGAAACGCTGTCTCTTTCTTCCGAAAACTTTCAAATTGAAATTATTGATGTACTTGCAGGGAATGAGTCTTTACTCGAAACCTATTCGGAAAAATTGGAAGAATTCAGGACTATTTCTGAAACGATTAAAAACTTAAAACTTGATAAGGAACGCGTTGCCAAGGAATTAGATTATAATACATTTTTATGCAGCGAATTGGTGGATGCTAATGTCGGAGAAATGATTCAGAAGGAGTTAGAAGAAACTTTCGAAACATTAAATAATGCTGAAATCATTCAAGAATCCTTCTCTCAAATTATTCAAGTTTTTTCAGCAGAACAAATTGGAACATTGGAAACAGCGAAAGAAGCTAGACTTGTTCTGGGCAAAATTAAAGGGTTTTCTTCAAAATACGAGCACTTTTGGGATCGCTTAAATTCTACCATAATTGAATTAGAAGATGTTTTTGATGGTATCGAAGACCTTGGAACATCGTTGGAGGCAAACCCATCAAAGTTGTTGGAGATTAATGAAAAGCTTCAGACTCTTTATAAATTACAGCAGAAGCATGGGGTGGCAACGGTAACGGAATTGATTGAGATTCAGGAGGATTTGGAATCTAAGATTGAGAGCGTAGGTGATATAGACGAGAAATTGGAGCGTTTAGATAAAGAACGCATAACATTTAGGACTCATGTTATGAAAACAGGCGCGCTTATTCATAAGCAGAGACAAAAAGCAATACCGATATTAAAACAGCAATTAGAGGCCTACCTAGCAGAGCTTGGCTTGCCTAATGCAAGGTTTAAGTTTGAGTTGGTGGCATCCGAAAATTTCAGAAAGAACGGAACAGACTCACTAGAATTGTTATTCACGGCCAATAAAGGACTCTCCTTTGGGTCCTTAAAGAAGATTGCATCCGGAGGTGAGATGAGTAGGATTATGCTCTCCGTAAAAGCGATTTTAGCGAGATATAAAAAGCTTCCTACCATTATCTTTGATGAAATTGATACGGGGGTCTCAGGAGAAATTGCAAACCAGATGGCTCGGATAATGGGCGAAATGAGTGCTTCGACACAGTTGTTAAGTATCACCCACCTGCCTCAAATTGCTGCGAAAGGAGAACACCATATTAAAGTGTATAAAGAAGATGTGAATGAGGTAACACGAACACGCCTTAAGGGTCTCAATGAAGATGAGCGCATTGTGGAAATTGCCCAAATGATAGGCGGTAATACTCTTACAGATGCTGCTTTAGCGAATGCAAAAGAATTATTGAATTAAATGTATCTTTGTCGCGTTTTAACATTTAGAATTACTTTATAACGAAGATTAAAAACGATTAGAAAATCAATAAAAAGGATGTCATACAATTTATTAAAAGGGAAAAGAGGAATTATATTTGGTGCGTTAGATGCAAATTCTATTGCTTGGAAAACAGCTGAGAGGGTTCACGAAGAGGGTGGTCTTTTTGTACTTACAAATGCTCCAATTGCAATGCGAATGGGTCAAATAAATGAATTAGCTGAGAAAACAAATTCTCAAATTATTCCTGCTGATGCAACTAGTATAGAAGATCTTGAGAACCTCGTGGACAAAGCAACTGAAATATTAGGCGGAAAGCTAGACTTTGTGCTACATTCAATTGGTATGTCTGTGAATGTTAGAAAAGGAAAGCACTATACCGATCAAAACTATGCTTGGACTCATAAAGGCTGGGATGTATCTGCTGTTTCTTTCCATAAAACAATGCAGACTTTGTATAAAAAAGATGCCATGAATGAGTGGGGTAGTATCGTTGCTTTAACCTATATGGCTGCGCAAAGAGTTTTTCCAGATTATAATGATATGGCCGACAATAAAGCATATTTAGAGTCTATTGCTAGAAGCTTTGGCTATTTCTTCGGAAAGGATAAAAAAGTAAGAGTAAATACAATCTCTCAATCTCCAACGCCAACAACAGCGGGTCAAGGAGTTAAAGGGTTTGATGGTTTTATAAGTTATGCCGAAAAAATGTCACCACTAGGAAATGCCACAGCCGAGGACTGTGCAAATTATACCATTTCTTTGTTTAGTGATCTAACAAAAAGGGTGACCCTTCAGAACTTATACAATGATGGAGGATTTTCGAATATGGGGGTGAGTAATGAGGTAATGGAAGCTTTTATGAAGCAATAGAGGCAAAATAAATTTTACGTATTAAAAAAGTGTCTCTAATTGTTCATTAGAGACACTTTTTTGTTGCGTCAATAGTACTGTTCTCAATTCTTAATCGATAAAAGAAGTCAGTTGTCGAAAAATGTTCGAAAAATGTTCGTGCGTTCTTTTTTATTATGTAACTTTATCTATTAATAATATAACTAATCTAACTTAATTATGAAAAAAATTACAATATTACTTTTGTTGTGCTTTTGTGCTGTAGGTTTCGTGCAGGCTCAACAAATAACAGAAGACAGCGGTACAGCTGCCTCTTATGAGTTTAATTTAGACAATTCTGGTCTTGCGATTCCTAGCACTTGGAATGAGGTTGCAGGTACGGCCACTAGGTTAGCGACAACTACCACGAGCCAGAATCGGGCTCCAGTTACCATTACGCATAGTGCTTCACAAACTATTGGAGTTAATGCTATTGCTTGTGGTACTGCAGGTGTAAATGCGGAAAATCATTATTATCGGGATTTTGACCTAGCCAATGATTTTGGTATTGTTGGAGACTTTAACGTTACATCTGCCGAATTTGGTGTTCAAGATGCTACCGATCCTGTAGTAGTTACAGTAAATATCTGGTCTTCTACGGGTGCAGCTTTCCCAGCGGGAGCCTTGGTACTTGAAGGAACTGCTGTCTATAATAGTACTCCTGCCGATCAGGGAACAGTTGTGAGTGTTCCTGTTACTGCAACGATACCTGCAGGTGCAGTCATGGTTTTTGAGTTTATACAGGCCGATGGTTCTATCTGGCGTATTGGTTCTAATGATTTAGCACAAACAGGGGTGACTTGGATATCATCGGTAGCCTGCGGATTAGCAGATCCTGTGGATGTTAATTCTCTTGGACCTTTTGATATGGCCGTAGTGATGAATGTTGTTGGAGAAGAAGCTGGTGGTGCATTGGCGTTACCAATCACCTTCGAAGGACAGACAGTTACATTTAACGATTTTAATGGATCTGCAACTCAGCAGATTGCTAATCCAGATGCTACAGGTGCTAATACTTCGGCAACAGTTGCTGAAAATGTGGTTCCGGGATCTGCGGGATTCGCTGGTGTAAATATTGTGGTTCCTGTAGATCTTACAGATGATAAGATTTACTCAATGAACGTTTGGTCACCAATAGCTGATACACCAGTATTATTGAAATTAGAAGGTGGTGGAAATCCTCCGGTCGAGCGTTCAGTAACTATGACAACTTCAGGAGCTTGGGAAGAAGTACTATTTGATTTTAGTTCTGAAGGAGCGCTTGCTTTCGATTCGGTTACCATTTTTATGAACTTCAATGTGGTAGACCCAGCGAGTCAAACATAC